>DAIOVL010000003.1:0-207983 GCA_036759025.1 Bacteroidales bacterium | reverse complement strand
TAAATTTGATTAAAATAATTAGATTCGTATTTTTATATTCATTTTACTTACATGAACGGTTCAAAAGCCATGAAAAGAGTTGCCGGGATCATTTTGTTCAGCATGCTGATATCCGGATTATCAGCCCAGGTATTCAGATTCGGTACACCCGTCTCAAAGAGCTACAGCATGCAGGTAACAAGGGGTGCAGAGCAGAACTGGTGCATTACAAAGGATAAATTCGGTGCTGTATATTTTGGCAATGACGACAATCTAGTGATCAGGTACGACGGAACCCGGTGGAGCACAATCAAGCTGAACCCGGATAATTATACCTCTGTCAGGGCATTGACAACTGATGAAAACGGTATCGTATATGTAAGCGGAGTTAATGAATTTGGGTATATCCAACCTGATTCTTCAGGTCAGCGTGTCTATTATTCAATGGCATCCAGGCTGGCTGATGCCCGCGATTTAACATCTTCGTTCACTGTCGTTCCTGAAATAGATAAATTACCCGGCGGCATAGACAGAAGCATTGGCGAATTAAAGTCGATGATAACAGTCGGTACAAAAGTATATGCGCTGAGTCCGGGAGCCCTTGTTATTTACGATAGCGGGACCGACAATCTGAGTTTCGTTGATTTACGTGAACTCGGTTTCCGGCAGTTTGAAAGGATATTTTACATCGGAGGCAGGATAATCCTTACAAACAACCGGCACGGCCTCTACCAGCTTGAGGAAGGAAAAATAAGCCTTCTTCCCGGAGGTGATTTTTTTGGTTTTAAGATCACCCTGATATTGTTTCCATACTCGGAGAATAAAATAATTGTTGCAACATTGAATCAGGGGATATATCTGTATGATTATTCCACAGGCTCCATCAACAGTTCATTCATAGAAAAAAGAGCTGCAGAAAAACTGAAAGATCTGTATATCTATTCCGGAGCCATGTTACATTCAGGGGAAATGGCATTCGGAACGACCTCAGACGGAGTATATCTGTTTGACAGGAACGGGATTAATACCGGACACTGGACCAGTGATAATATCGAAATGCAGGATAATGTAATCACTGCAATGTATGCTGATCATGAAGAAAATTCAGAAATATGGATATCTTCAACCGGAACAGTATCATCTGTTTATGTGAATCTGCCTTTTACCAGATTCGATGAAAAATCAGGCTTACGTGGCAGTGTGAATTCATTTTGCAGATTTAACGGAGCTGTTTTTGTGGCGACAGATCAGGGGCTTTTCCGGAGCGGTTCCGATGTTAACGGTAACCGTACTTTTTCTCTTTTCAATGACATAAACTCGCAGATCTTTCCTCTGCATGTTGCAAAATTTCCAACGGATAGTTTTTTACTTGCAGGATCGACATTCAGCGGAGTTTACAAGATAGACAGTAATAACAGGTCATCAATGATACCGCTGATATCGGACCCCTGCAGAACAGTTTACCAGTCACGATTAAATAAAAACAGGTTTTATTTCGGTCTGAATTCCAGGGTTATCAGAATCCTGGATTACAGGTCGGGAGACTGGGAAATAGAAAGCACTATATGGAACATCCCGGGTACGGTAATCAACATTGGTGAGCTGGATAACGGCGACCTGATAGTGCTGAGCAACCTTACAGAGGGGCTATTCAGGATACCTGCAGGTGATACCGTTGCCATAAGGTACGGTCCGGACAAAGGCATACCGGAATCAGGTTTGAACTATTTAAGAAATGAAGGAGGAGATTTTATTCTTTCAACGAACAGCGGCCTGCTGAAACTTGATAAAACAAAAGATGTATGGAATTCCTTCGATGACATCACAGGAGGATATTCGAAAGGTAAAATGATCGACGGGTTCTATATGTCAGCTGACAATGACCTTTGGATTTCGACCAATGAGGAAAGATATTATGACATCCTTTTCAGCAAAAAGGATAATGATATTATTATGAATAAGGGCGGGGTTCTATCGGTCTTGCCCAGCCTTAAATATATGTTTTCAGCTGAAATTGAAGGACGCTACTGGATGCCTAAGTCAACGAATATCTATATACTTGATGAAACCAAGCTTTATGAAGAGCTGCCCCGTGTTCAGACACTCCTGACACGAATTGTTTTTTCCTCACATGGATATGATTCCCTTGTAATGAACGAGACTTTCTATAAAGACGGTGCACATGGAATGAGATATCCGGTAAGCTCAAATGAAGATCAGAAACAGCCGGAATACAGGTATAATCTTAATTCACCATCTTTTTTCTGGACTACTCCTTATATGGTTGGAGAGGAAGAAATAATCTACAGCTACAAGCTCGACGGTTTTGACGATGACTGGTCGAACTGGAGCAGGATAAGCTACAAGGATTACACAAACCTTCCTTTCGGAAAATATACCTTCAGGGTGAAGGCCAGAACTGCTACTGACATCGAATCGGATGAGGCAGTGTATAATTTTGAGATACTTAAGCCATGGTACCTCAGTTTCCTGATGATCCTGGTTTACTTTATTGCTGCAATTGCTGCAGTATTCGGTATTATTAAAGCCTATACCAGGAGGCTCAAAAATGAAAACCTGAGACTTGAAGGTATTGTGGCCGAACGTACTGCAGTTGTGGTCAAACAAAAAGAAGAGCTTGAATCAAGTATTCACTATGCAAGCAGGATCCAGATGGCTTTGCTTCCTTCGGAGTCAATTCTTGCCGATAACATCAGGAACTATTTTATCCTGTTCAGACCCAGAGATATTGTGAGTGGCGATTTCTACTGGATGATGAAAAAAGAGGAAAGACTCTATATTGTCGCTGCCGACTGCACCGGTCACGGGGTGCCTGGAGCTTTCATGAGCCTGCTCGGAATGTCATTCCTCGATGAGATAATCGACAAGGAATCAGCTCCTCGGGCCGATTTCATCCTGAACCAGTTGCGTCAGCACGTTACGGAATCGCTGAAACAGGTTGGAGGCGAAGACGAAGCCAAGGATGGCATGGATATTGCTCTCCTGGTTGTTGATTTTGATAAACAACGGGTAGAATTTTCAGGAGCATACAATCCCTGTTTCAGGGTAAGACGATTGTCTGACAGCGAGACAAAAAAATATCCTGAGAAATATACCGAAACCCAGGACGGTGCTATGACCAACGGTAAATATATTCTCGAAACAATCTATGCCAGTAAAATGCCAATAGGAATATCGGCACGTATGAATGAAAATTTTATTTTCTTTGACTGGAAACTGGAGAAGGGAATATCCTATTATCTGTTCTCCGACGGGTATATAGACCAGTTCGGAGGACCACATGGAAGAAAATTCATGAAAAAGAACTTTAAACGACTGCTTCTGGATATTCAGGATTATCCCATGAGCAGACAAAAGGAACTGCTCGAAAAGAATCTTCAGGAATGGATGGGGACTTCTCCACAGATTGACGATATACTGGTAATGGGTATAAGGACAGAATAGAAAATGCCATTAATGTTGAGGAAGAATAAAATATCAGGGAGAGTATTAATTTTATTACTTTGCACTGCCATGGCAATAACATCTTTTTCACAAAAGACTCCTGCTTACGATGTTATAAAAACATCGGCAGGGAACCTTGAACTACACTTTATCGGACACGGGTCTCTTATGTTTGATTTCGAAGGTTTTATCATTCATATCGACCCTGTCAGCAGCATGGGCAGCTATGATGGCAAACCCTCTGCCGACCTTATACTTGTCACTCACGAACATTATGATCATCTCGATCCCGACCTTATTGAAAAACTGCGGAAGGATGGAACGCTTCTTTTTACCAGCGAAAACACAGCAAAAACAGTAAAATGGGCACAGGCTATGAAAGCCGGTGACAGTAAAAACGCAGGAACAGTGCGCATCGAAGCCGTCCCTGCCTATAATATAGTCCATATGAGAGTCCAGGGGCAACCCTATCATCCTAAAGGTGCGGGAATCGGCTTCATCCTTACAATAGGGGATAAAAGGATCTATGTTGCTGGTGACACGGAGAACATCCCTGAAATGAAAGCCCTGAAAAACATCGACATCGCATTCCTGCCCATGAACCTTCCTTATACGATGACTCCCGAAATGGTTGCAGATGCTGCAGAGGCATTAAGACCGCGGATACTCTATCCTTATCATTTCGGCGAAACAAATACAGATAAAATTGAGGAATTATTGAAAAACACTAATATTGAAATCCGGATAAGAAATTTAAAATAAGAAAAATATGAAGAAAGAGATCTCACGAAGAGGATTCCTGAAAACAGGAATAGCCGGGGCAGGAGTTATGGCCGTTTCCCCATCTGTCCTGACAGCTGCCGCATTAAAGCAGGAAACTAATATCATCTACCGGACACTGGGAAAGACAGGTCTGAAAGTGCCTGTCATCAGCTTTGGTGTTATGAGATCCGACAACCCGGGTCTTATTACTGCTGCACTCGACAAAGGAATTACATTCTTCGACACGGCACATGGTTACCAGGGAGGCAATAACGAGACAATGCTCGGAAACGTATTCAAAAATATTAAAAGAGACTCCTTTCTGATAGCTACAAAGGTTAAGCCTGTTACGGAAAGAGACGGAAAACCAAATGACCAGACCTCTCCGGAAAAATTTCTGGAGATGTTCAAATTAAGCCTTTCACGACTGCAGATGGATTATGTTGATATTCTGTATGTTCACGATGTCAGCAATCCCGAGTTGCTTGAATATAAGCCTCTTCTTAATGAAGTTATTAAGCTTAAGAAAGAAGGTAAAGCCAGGTTCATTGGATTTACAACCCACCGGAACGAGCCTCAGGTTATTAATGCCGCCAATGCGGATATCTGGGATGTTATCCTTACCCAGTATAATTACAGGCTCGCATTTATTGATGAACTCAAGGCAGCTGTCAGCAAAGCAGCATCAGCAGGTATCGGAATAGTGGCTATGAAAACTGTTGCCGGCGGCGGATGGCTCGACAGGGAAAGAACCAAACCAATGAATACCACTGCCGCTATCAAATGGGTACTTTCAAATCCTGATATTCATACTACTATTCCAGGCATGACAAGCTTCGATCAGCTTGAGGCAAATGCAAAAATTCTTTCCGACATAAACATAACGGCAACGGAACAGACAGACCTTCTTGCCAGTCTGGCGGAACCGGGACTTATATGTACCGGATGCAGGGAGTGTATTCCTTCATGTAAGAAAAACCTGCCTGTTCCGGATCTTATGAGAGCATTCATGTACACCTACGGCTATGCTGCTCCCTCAATGGCAAAAACCCTCCTTGCAGATATGGGAATAAGTGCAAATCCATGTTCAGATTGTGACACCTGCACTGTAAATTGTACACGTAATTTTGCAATAAGGGAGAAAATAGCGGATGTCACAAGACTGGCAGCCGTACCTGCTGAGTTCCTTACCTGAAAAATGTGATATAGTTTATACATCTATGAATAGAAAGATAACTGCAGCCATTATCCTGGCTTTTCTGGCGATTCCTGTTTTATCACAGGAAATGATCCTGCCTGAATTAAAAGGATTTAAAAAAATTACCAACTACCCCGTCTTTGTTCCCGACAACCTGTGGGATTTTATAAACGGAGCGGCTGACACATACCTCGCACTGGGTTTTGTTGACCTCCATGTGGCTGAATATAAGAAGGGAAAGGATGTAATTAAACTGGAAGTATACCGCCATAGCGATCCTGTAAACGCTTTCGGCATATATGCATCTGAACGTTCTCCTACATACAGCTATTTCGATATCGGGGCGCAGGGATATAAGGTCGAAGGCGTAATAAATTTCTTCACGGGAAATTATTACGTAAAACTGAGGACTTATTCTGAAAAACCCAAAACCATCCAGGCACTTGAAACACTTGCATCAAGGGTTGAAAGCATGCTGGCAGGAGAGAAGAAGATGCCGGAAGTCCTTTCACTCTTCCCCGGTGAAGGCAAAAAAATCAATGAAGAAACTTATATAAATGAAAGTGTCCTGGGGTATTCATACCTTAACCGTGCCTTCAGGGCAAACTATCAGACCGGAAACGATAATTTCAGCATTTACCTTCTGAAGTCACCATCGGCTGAACTTACTGTAAATTCAGCTAAACGGTATTTGTCTTCTGCCGGTATGGAACCCATTGAAGGGGAAAGCAGGTATGTGGTGGACGACGGGTATAACGGAACTGTTTTCCTTTCATGGAAGAATGACCTGATGGTTCTGATTACGGGACTGGCAAAGGATCAGGCTGATATTGCTGACAAATACGCCTCCCAGATACTGAAGTAGACTGTCAGGAATACCAGGGACGCTGTCTGTTTTCCAGAGAAAGAAGTACTTCTCCTGCAGTGTTCACGTCGTCCACAACCTGGAAGTCGAACATTCCGACGCAAATAAAATCAGCTCCATTCTCAAAGGCATGTCGGAATCCGTCTTTCGGCTGGATCGCTCCGCCGGCAAGAACCTTAAATGCTATCCAGGGTTTTGGTACCTCGAGCATGTATCCGGCAGTTTGTTCCGGGAACAGATCAAACATATTGTCGTGAATGAGATTATGATCGGCGTATCTCTTGGCATCAACACTGAACTCTACCCTTTTTTCAAGGGGATGGGCAGACCAGTATCTGTCGTGATGAAAGGTCTTTACATAGAAATCGGCAGGAATACCTTCCCTTTCGCATGTCTTTACCACTTCCAGGGAATGGCCTCCGACACCTGCAGTATAACCTTTTTTCTTAATATATTCGACTGCCTTGCCTAGCTCTGAGACTTTTCCTTCCCGGACCCAGCGGTCGGCATCTCCCCCCTGAATGTACAGAAATGTTGCTCCGTTACCGATAGCCAGGTCAATGTCACCGAAGAAATCATCAGCCTTCACATATGTCTGGCAGATACTCTTCATTTTGCCTCCGTACAGTTTCAGATATTTATGGAATATCGGGTAATTATTGTTTGTAAGGAATGTGGCATCAATGCCTGCCATTTCTGCAAGATGGAATGTTTCAAGTATTTTCTGGTCGGTATTGTATGCTTTAAAAAGTGTGTTTGCATATATCAGATCGCGCGCATGGGCATAACCGCTTATAAGATTGCATCCCATTATCATACGGCTCATTTCAATACCTCCCAGTTTGCCTGTAGGGAGCTTTACTTTAACATCTTTTACTCTCTTGTATGTGACTCTTGGAAGAGTGGCGCTTGAAATCCCATCTACTTGCGGCTGTGTCAGTTCGTTGATGAACAAAGTGCTGAATCCTGCAAGAAAAGGTAATCCCGCAAGTCCTTTCAGCAGTTCCCGTCTCTTGTTGGTGGCATTTTCTATGTGAACCACGGGCTCTGGTTCCGGTGAAGCGTCAGTTTTATCTTTCCTGCGTTTAACAATATTTTCGAGACCAAAAAACTCACCCGACCTGGTGAAGGCAAGAACCAGAAGGACCACCATTTCAATCAGGTTTTTATTGACAACGAGGTAGCTGCCCTCGTTTATGGCTCCGTAACTGTAGCCCCCGAATGGAGGATACGCCAGATAATAAAACACGAGCATCAGTACCCCTGCCCATGATGCCAGCCGTGTGAAAAGACCAAGTACAAGTGCCAGTCCTATCAGTGTGAGTCCCCATTCATTTGCTATATTGATGATTCCCAGGCCTGTATCCCCTGAAGCCATCCACCTGAAAAAGTCCCCCAGTATCCATCTCGATCCTTCAAGATAGGGCCGTGCACTCCATGCCGGATTGAATATTTTTGTAAGTCCCTCGTAAAGGAAATGCCATCCTGTAACGATTCTCAGAAGAGCCAGCAGGGCCGGGATAAATTTATTTTTTGCTGCTGATATCATGAACAGATATTTTAGTTATCGACCATAGGCTGTCAGGAGTAAAAATAATAAAATATTATCAGGAGCCATTATCGATATATTCCAGAATAAAATCTTTAAGCTCATCGTAGGAATGAACCACAGGAAGATCACTGTTATCATCAGTCACCTTTCTGGGAGGCTTGAAAAGGAGTCCTTTGTCAGCCTTCCTGATCATGCTGATGTCGTTGTATGAATCACCCACCGCAATCACCCTGTAGTTGAGGTTCTGGAGAGCCTCAACCACTTTCATTTTTCCGTTTTCCTGACGCAGGTTATAGTCGGTGATGTTGCCCAGATGATCAACAGTCAGATGGTTGCAAAAAAGAGTAGGGTGGCCAAGTTTTTCCATCAGGGGACTTGCAAATTCAACAAAAGTGTCTGAAACCACTACCAGCTGGGCTCTCTTCCTAAGCCAAGCTATAAAGGAGGCAGCCCCAGGAAGAGGATTCAGACTCGATATCACATGCTGGATCAGGTGGAGCGTGAGGTTATTCTGCCTTAATATTTCAAGCCTTCTCTTCATCAGGATATTATAGTCACTGATGTCGCGTGTTGTCAGTTTTAGCTCATCTATGCCGGTGTGACCGGCTACACTTATCCAGATTTCAGGTGTAAATACTCCTTCAAGATCAGAACATACTATATACATACACTATTTTATTTTTTCAGTCTGAGGATAAAATCCTTCAGAGCGTCGTATTCATTTTTCATATCAACAAAATATTCAGGCAGATTCTCAACAGAGGCCAGCGATTCGGGCAGGGCAGGGGCAATGCCGCTTATTTTCCGTAATTCTTCAGGAAATTTTGCGGGATGAGCTGTTTCGGCAATAACGAACATATCTGTTGCATGATCCTCCTGTCTGGTATTTTCAAGGTATTTATCCATGCCCTTCCATGCCACAGCACCATGAGGTTCAAGAAGAACACCATGATTTTTGTAGCATCCGGTAATAGTACTTCGTGTTTCTTCTTCAGAAACACTTGCAGCCCACATATCCCTTCTCAGCAAGTCCATCCGGGGTTGTTTTTTAAGAATGCCACTTTCATCCATTACACCACCATATAGTGCTATTATTCTGGCAAGGTTGCTCGGATGTCCCACATTCATCGCACTCGACATACAGTTGATGGAAGGAGAAACGGGTTTATATATTCCGGTTTTAATAAATTGCGGTACTTCATCATTGCTGTTGGTTGATATAATGAATCGGCCTGCGGGCAAACCCATCCTGGCGGCTATAAGTCCTCCCATCAGGTTGCCGAAATTTCCTGAGGGTATGCTGAAGCAGACTTTTTTGTATCTGCTCCCGCAAATTCTTGACCATGCATAGAAATAATAAATGCTCTGAGGAATCAGTCTGCCGATGTTTATGGAATTTGCCGAAGAAAGTCTGATATTTTCAAGGGAATTATCTGTGAATGCTCTTTTTACCAGATGCTGACAATCGTCAAATTTTCCGTCGATAGCGATAACATGAATGTTGCCATTCAGAGTGGTCATCTGTTTACGCTGAATAGTGCTTATTTCATCGCGGGGATAAAGAATTACCACATCGATATTATCTGATCCGTTGAAGGCGCTGGCTACGGCACTCCCTGTATCTCCGGAGGTGGCTGTCAGAATGGTGAGGCGAAGATCTTCCGCGGTAGCATACTGATCCATCAGCCTGGCCATTATGCGGGCTGCAAAATCCTTGAAAGAAGCTGTCGGCCCTCTGTCCAGTCTCATAATGTATTTGTTTTCTTCCACCTTCTCGAGAGGGATCTCAAAATTATATGCGTTGCGGCATATTTTTTCAATGACAGCTCTGTCAATCTCATCTTCCAGGAAATGCATCAGTATGTCAGTGGCAATCTCATGATATTCCAGTCCACAGTATTCATTTATCCTCTGACCTGAGATCCGTGGTATTGAAGCCGGCATATATAATCCACCGTCAGGGGCAAGACCGTCAAGCAAAGCCTGCCGGAAACTTACAGGTGAAGAACTGAGATTTGTGGAACAGTATTTAATTTTTTCTTTCAAAGATTATTTACTTTCAATCTATATATTTCTCATTAATTCCGGAAAAGCTACATAATAAACAATCTCTACACATTTATCACCCTCATCAGGTCGGCAAAAATTCCGGCGGCAGTAACATCAGCTCCGGCCCCGTAACCTTTTATTATCAGTGGAAGCTCGCGGTACCTTTCGGTGGTGAGCATGACAATGTTATTGCTGCCGGCGAGATTATATGCAGGATGATCCTTATCTGTTTCAACAAGACCTGCACAGGCCTTCCCATTGTCGAGTGTCGCTATAAAATGCCATTGTTTTTTTCTTCTGATAAGGTCTTTTCTCCTTTGTTCAAACTCATCATCCAAAGCTTCTACCTTAGAATAAAAATTGTTAAGATCTCCTTCGAAACATTCTTCCGGAAGAAGACGGTCTACTGTAACATCATTCTGCTCAATATTATACCCTGCTTCTCTTGCCAGAATAAGGATTTTTCTCACCACATCCGTTCCACTCAGATCGACACGGGGATCAGGCTCGGAATAGCCTGCATCTTTTGCTTTTCTGATAGCCCTGCTGAGGGTAAGCTCCTCGTTCATTTCATTGAAAATATAGTTCAGTGTACCCGAAAGAACGGCTTCGATCCTGTAAATCCTGTCACCGCTTAAAATCAGATCGTTAATTGTCTTTATTATCGGGAGCCCGGCCCCAACAGTGGTCTCATACATGAATCTGACACCCCTGCCCGATGCTGTATCCTTTAGTTTGCTGTAGTATGAATATTCAGACGAGCATGCTATTTTATTGGCTGTAACAACTGAGATATAGTCAGAAAGTAATTCACCGTATACCGATGCGACTTTTGCGTCAGCTGTGCAATCGATAAAAACAGAATTTCTCAGGTTCATTTTTTTTATTGTGTCCACAAAGTGGTGAAGATCCGTCCTGGTTCCTTCATCCCTTAACCTGGAGTTTATGTTTTCTATCTTTATGCCTCCCTGATCGATAAGCATTTTCCTGGAATTTGCAATTCCGAGGAGATTGATTTTCAGATGCCTTTCATTGAACAGCAGAGAAGCCTGATCCCTGATTTGTTTCAGGAGGCTCGAACCTACGACACCTGTTCCGGCCAAAAACAGATTCATTTCCTTATACAGTGAAAGGAAAAATCCGTCGTGAATTACGTTAAGGGCTTTTCTCAGATTTTCACTCTTAATAACTACCGATATGTTAAGCTCGGATGAGCCCTGTGCTGTGGCTACAACATTTATTCCATTTATACCCAGTGCTTTAAACAGGGTAGCCGATACCCCGGGAGTGTTTTTCATTTTTTCGCCAACGATGGCGATTACTGACAGATTCTTTTCGGTAACGATTTTAAGCTCTTTATTTTGAATGATCTCTCTTTCGAACTCTGAGATGATGGCTTCAGATGCTTTTTTTGTGTCTGAAGGATTTACGGCAAAGGTTATTGAATACTCAGAAGATGCCTGGGTAATAAGTATTACATTGACATTTTTTCCCGCCAGAGCCCCGAACAGCCTGGCAGAAGTCCCTGTTACTCCAACCATTGCAGGTCCCTGAAGTGTCAGCAGGTCGATATTGTCGACTGAAGAAATGCCTTTTATAGGACTTCGTTCCAGGGAAGGACCTGTACCGTTTATCAGTGTCCCTCGGGAGGAAGGATTTAATGTATTTCTAACCAGCACAGGAATACCTGCCTTGTAAACAGGCCTCAGTGTGGGAGTATATATAACCCTCGCTCCGAAATGAGATAATTCCATTGCTTCGGAATAACTCAGGCTTTGGATAGTATAGGCTTTCTCTACTTTTTTGGGATCAGCAGTCATGAAGCCGTCGACGTCTGTCCATATTTCAAGTATGCCGGCTCCAAGTGCAGCAGCAATAATTGCAGCTGAATAATCCGATCCTCCTCTTCCAAGTGTCACAGTTTCTCCCCTTTTGTCTGATGCTATGAATCCCGGTACTACCATCAGTCCGGATCTGTCCTTCAATTTTTCCGATATTAACCTGTTTGTCTCTTTAAAATCGACATTATAGCCTGCTGATCCTTTTTCAGCTCTTATGAATTCACGGGCATCAGCATAAGATGCCTCCCTGAAATAACCTGTTATTATCCCGGCCGATAATCTTTCACCTGCAGAAAGAATAAGGTCGAGCGAATGCAGGGTAAGCTCTTTGACAAGAAAAACACCGGTACACACACCTGTCAGTTCATCAATTATACAGTCAATCTCATGAATTACCCTGTTTCTTTCCTGTTCATCTACTATCAGATCTTCTGCTGCACTCCTGTGTCTCACAGCAAGCTTCCTGAGGAGATCCCAGGCTTCGGGATCGCCTTCAGCAGCCAGTTGTGCAATATTCTGTAACTGATCCGTCACATCCTGAAATGCGGATACCACAACAACACATGGTAGTTCCTGCTGTGATACAATCTGCCATACTTCCCTTATCCTATCAGGTGTTCCGACTGACGATCCTCCGAATTTAAGGACTTTCATATTAATCAGACATTAATGGGTTTCAAAGCCACAAAAGTAGAAATAAATAAGGATTTTTATGAGTCCGTATCACAATATGTTAAACATTATTGACAAACGGCTGAAATTATTAATCGGATGGCCTGTTTGACTTAATGAAATAAAAATAGGTCTGCTAAAGAGAGCTTTCAGGTTCTTATTTCCGGGTATTAAAAAGGGGAATCCCTGAGTTTCATTTCAGCAGATCCCCCTTTATCAGGTCAGACTATAATGGAAATTAACTTGCTGATGCTTTTTCCAGACGCCTGAGAATTGAGAAGATAAATGCTGCTGATAAAAGACAGCATACTATGAACACAAGCCACAGGGTACTGAGGTGGACTTTATCCCACAGAAGGGTTCCGACGAACAATAATTTATTTCCAACTGCTGTTGCAAGCAGCCATCCTCCCTGCATCAGCCCCTGGAATCTCGAGGGAGCCACTTTTGAAACGAAGGAAAGTCCCATTGGGCTGAGGAACAGTTCAGCGATGGTGAGTACTAGATAGCTGCTCACGAGCCAGTATGGTGATACCCTGTCTGCATCAGCTGCAGGGAGGCCGTTAAGCGACTGTGGCGACGGAGCACCAACAGATGCTATCAGGATTATGATAAATCCCAGTGCAGCTATTATCATACCTATTCCAATCTTCTTTGGTGTGGAAGGCTCGATACCTTTTTTGTTCATCCATGAAAATGCAGCCATCACTGGAAAAGTAAGAGCTACAATGAACAGCGGATTAAATGACTGGAACACCTCCGGTTCAATTGCATTCTGAGGGCCGAAGGGTCTCAGGAAGCGGCCAAGCAGGGTGGTGGGATCAAAGCCATAGGTAAAGAACATGATGAACCACAAACCCACGATTAACAATGCAGCTCCTGCTATTTTGGAGTTTTTTGTCAGGTTCCTGTAGAAAAGCATTACAATACCTGCTATTGAGGCTATAACTGCCAGCATTGAGGGCAGAGTGAAGAACAGGTTTGTGAAAATTCCAACCTGTTTAACTGTATAGTCACGGGCGAAGAGAGTTAATGTCAGTCCATTCTGGTGGAATGACATCCAGAAGAAGATAACCACAACAAATACCAGTATAAGAGCTGAAATTCTTGCCCTTTCTTCTTTCCTTGAGGACATGAAGATCCATGTGACAAAACCGGCAAAAAGTCCAAATGCGAAGCCTGCCGCCCAGCCGACCTGTTTGATGAAATGAAGTCCGAAAGCCGTAACGCCTATGGCTGCCAGGGCTGCAATAATGGGCAAAGGCTGAAAGTCAACCCTTTCAGCAGATATCGTTGCAGTCTTAACCTCCTTGTTGGGCAGAAGTTTATTGAAGATGATATATACGAGCATCGAAATAACCATACCTACAGCAGCAATTCCAAATGCATAATTGTATCCTTTTGAGAAAACTTCCAGATACTGGTTCGAAAATGCAGCCAGGTCGGTCACCGGACCAGAAAGGCTTACCTTGTCGGCAAGCTGCTGAAGAACTGATGGATCTGCAAGAGTTCCGTTATTGAACTGGTGACAAAGCGAAGGGAGGGATCCGTCATGGGCAAAACCGTTAACTTTAAGCCACCAGTTTCTCATTCCGTTGGCCGCGAAGGGAGCAAAAAACGCTCCCACGTTTATACCCATATAGAATATCATAAAGGCTGTATCCCTTAGTTTTGAGTATTTCGGATCATCATACATCTGTCCGACAACAGCCTGCAGGTTACCCTTGAAAAGCCCATTTCCGAGAGCAATCGTCATCAGGCCTATTACGGTGACTGTCAGTGTCATACCCGGAACCGCCATGATAACATAACCTGCAAACATTATGAAAATACCTGCCAGGATGACAAGTTTATATTTCTTGGTCGAATCGGCCAGAATTCCTCCTAAAAGGGCAAGAGCATAAATACTGAAATAAAACCAGCTGTAAATGCCTCCTGCCTTTTCAGCAGAAAGTCCGTATTTGGCCTGCAGGAAAAGGACGAGAATGGCCATCATTGTGTAAAAGCCAAACCTTTCACCCATATTTGAAAAGAAGGCTACAAATAGTCCTTTGGGATGGTTCTTTAACATAATAGTATTATTTTGTTTATATTAGATACAGTTGCTTAATGCTTACTTTAATCTCAAAACCGGGGTTGATAACAATCCCGGTCCGGACGGAAACAAATATATCAATCTTTTTTTATTAATGAGCAAGAGTTTAAATTTGTATCATAATGACTTTTATCACTATGAAAATTTTCAGGTGCGGGCAAATACGTGAAATCGACCAATATACCATAATTAATGAACCCATTGCATCAGCAGATCTGATGGAAAGGGCTGCCGGGAAGATATTTGAATGGTTCAACGCGAGATTTTCCACCGGCTCACGTGTACTTGTTTTTTCGGGGCCCGGAAATAATGGCGGCGACGGTATTGCGCTTTCAAGGATGCTGGCATGTGCTGGATATGATGTGTCAGTATTTTTTACAGGTAGCGGTATGGAAACATCTGCCGACTGGATACATAACAGAAAGAGACTGGCCGCAGAAACAAAAGTGCCTTTTATTACGGTTGACAATGAGAACCGGATACCGGAGATTGCCCCCGATGATATAGTTATAGATGCTATTTTCGGATCAGGATTAACCCGCAGGATCACAGGTCTTCCCGCCGGAATAATCAGAAAAATAAACAGTTCGGGAGCCATAGTTGTGTCTGTCGACATGCCGTCCGGCCTGTTCGGCGAAGATAACGGCGCTAACGATCCTGATACTATTATTCAGGCGTCATATACCCTGTCTTTCCAGTTTCCCAAGCTGTCATTCCTTTTTCCGGAGAACGAGCAATTCACAGGTGTATGGGAAGTGCTTTCCATAGGACTCCATCCGGAAATTATCGGTAAAACATTTACGCCATTCACACTTACTGATAGTTATCTGGTAAAGACTTTTCTTAAAAAACGTAAAAAATTCGTTCACAAAGGCAATTTTGGTCACGGTTTGCTGGCCGGAGGATCATATGGAAAAATGGGCGCCGTTGTGCTCGGGGCGCGTGCAGCCTTGCGATCCGGAATCGGGCTGCTGACCTGCCACATCCCTTCCTCGGGTAACACCATACTCCAGACTACTGTGCCGGAGGCAATGACTTTACCAGGTATTTCAGAAAAGATAATCACGGATATACCGGATACTGAGAGCTTTACAGCTGTAGCTGTAGGTCCCGGAATGAGCGTCGGAAAAGAAACAGCCAGGGCGCTGCGACAATTTCTGGGGAAAATCCGGAAACCTCTTGTGATTGATGCTGACGCGCTTAATATATTATCAGCCGAAAGGGATTTGATTGAAATGATTCCGCCGCTTACAATACTCACTCCGCATCCCGGAGAATTCAGCCGCCTGGCAGGGGAAACAAGCGACGGATATCAGCGTCTGATTCGACAGGCAGAGTTTTCTGCCAGACATAACTGCATTGTAGTACTTAAAGGTGCCTCTACCTCGGTAAGCGACCCTCAGGGGAATATCTGGTTCAACCCCACAGGTAATCCCGGAATGGCTACTGCAGGAAGCGGCGATACACTCACCGGAGTTATACTTTCCCTGCTTGCCCAGGGCTACGAACCACTGAAGGCAGCAATTGCCGGAGTGTATATTCACGGTCTGGCAGGAGATTTTGCATGTTCAGACAGGTCGGAGGAGGCTCTTGTTGCTTCAGATATAAGCGACTGCCTGGGTGAAGCATTTAAGAGAATAAGAAGCTGTTAATTACGTTTTATTGTTATATTAAGCGCAAATTATTTTTACTAATATTTATTTATGATGAAAGTATTTCAGAAAATATTCTTTTTTATTCTTATTACCGGAATTGCAGGTTCATGTGCGCTGACAAAGAAAACCACAGCCCCTCAGCTTACAGTAAGGCATCTTAATGAAAGTGAAGGGCTCACGGAAGGAAGTGTTGTGTATTCACTTCCCATGAGCGTTATCACCATAAGGATAGAAACAGAAAAAGAGTCAGCGCTCCCTGGTCCCTATTCTGGTTATGCCGGCGAATTGCTGGGTCTTGAAGATGTTATAACCAAGAAAAGTGAAAAATGGAGAATCAGCGGAGTTTCGATCGTTTCGCATGAGGAGGCCGATCCTTCCGAATTCTATGTAATCGAGACAGCCGGAATGCTTCGGACAAATGAACTGGCTCTGCGTCGTGAGGGACTCATTCTCGATCTGAACCCGGGCTCTGTTAGTGAAAAAACTATACTCTCATCTCCGGGCGCGGAATATAATGACCAGTTCCGCTCCTATGACCTGGGATCGGATGAATACTATATCACGATAACTGATACTGCATATCGCAGACTGACAATGGATTCACAATTTGTGAGGGTCCCCTATATTGTCGAAAAAAAGAGGAAGCTGTCTGAAGCAGAGCTCGCGGAGAGAGCAGCCAGACGACTGATGGATATCCGGGAAGGCAAGATTCTTATTCTCACCGGTGAAGCCAATGTGTTCCCACAGAATGAAGCCGCCATTGAAGAAATGAACAGGATGGAAAAAGATTATCTTGAACTTTTTACCGGGAAACGTGTGAGGGAGAAAAGGACTTTTACATATCAATTTATTCCCGGACCGGAACATTCAGGAAAAAGGACTCCGCTGATAAAGTTCAGTGATTCGGCAGGTCCGGCAGATCCGTCGTCAGAGGAAGGACAAACCGTGTATATTGAGATAATCCCTGAGAGAAAGACCAAAGATCTTGTAGTGGTATCCCGTCAGACATCCCTGACAGAACCTGACCCGGTAGAAAAACTGTTCTACCGCATACCTGATATTGCAATGGTAAAAATCGTAACAGAGGACCTGACTTTGGCTACTTCCCGGAAAATGATCTACCAGCTTGGACAGATCATTCAGCTTCCGGGAAACTTTGTTGTCGGGAAATGATAATTCCTATCTGATCCTGCTTGCAAAACCCTTCTGGAAATCATCCCAGCTTTTTGTCTTGTAGGTATTGTCGGCAAAATAACTGAGTAGCATTTCCATTTCATTGGCCTGCTTGAAGCCCGGCAGAGGAGCAATTTCAAACTGGCCATTGTCATTCAGGAGCATGAATATTACGGTAGGATATGACATCTGACCGTTCATAAGCGCTACTGCAAGCTGATGTGCATTGCCGTAACTCCCGTCGTTGATGAATTCCTTGCCAAGAAAAGTGATTTTCTGTTTGGTCTCTGCATCAAACTTTACCGGGTAGTATTTGGTATTCAACAGTTCGGCAATAACGGAATTGCTGAATGTCTCGTTGTCCATTTTCTTACACCATCCGCACCAGTCGGTGTAAGCATCGATAAAAAGAGGCCTTGGTGACTTATTTAGAAGAGCTTCCGCTTCCTGAAGAGAATACCACTTTACCTTAGCATTCTGGGAAGATGAAGGCAGAGTTGTCAGTATAAAGGATATAAGTATGATTGCCCGTATCATATTCTTGATTTTATTTTGATTATCAAATTTCATGCTAATTAACTTGAAAATTCTGTTATAATTATAAGAATCCAATATGTTTCGCATATATAACACACTTTTCCGGAATTGGTTCAATATCGCTTATAATGTCAGAAATTTTAATTAATTATTTTTTTACATTTACAGACAAAACCTAAACTTGCTCAAAATGAATAACGAAAAGAAGACTCTGCGCGACTCTTACGCCCTTAGGTGGTTTGTACTTATTCTTGTCAGTTCCCTTATGTTCGGAACCTACTGGTTCCAGGATTTCTTTTCAGGCCTCAAGGGCCTAATGGAATCGGAAATGGGTTTCACAAGTGAGGAATTCGGAAGGATAATAGGACTGACAACCATTGCGAATATGTTCGGGATGATCATTGTGGGAGGTATCATACTCGACAAATGGGGAATAAGGCTTGCCGGACTTGTATTTGGAGGACTAGCCGCTGTTGGTGGGGCGATAACCGCACTGGCTTCAGCCGGATTCTTCGGGGAAGACCATCGTACAGTCCTTACAATGATGATAATAGGCAGGATCATGTTCGGATCAGGTCTGGAAATAACCTGTGTAGTTGTAACCAAGACAACTGTGAAATGGTTCAAAGGTTATGAACTTGCGCTGGCACTGGCGATCAACATTGGTTTCGGCCGCCTTGGCTCCGCGCTGGGAATTGCTGTTTCTCCAGATATTGCAAACGGGTTTGTTTCCCCTGCAGTTAACTTTGCAGCTACACTGATGGGACTGGCTCTGATACTTTTCTTTATTTACACTTTCTTCGACCGCAGGCTTGATACACAAAGAGCACAAGCTGCTCCTGCCGGAGCTCCGGAAGAAGAGTTCAGGTTCAATGATCTGGTGAAACTCGCCACAAATCCCTCATTTTTATATATTGCGTTGCTGTGTGTTGCATTTTATGCTGCTGTCTTTCCATTTATCCAGTATGCACCTGATATGCTGGTAAACAAGTTTAACTTCAGCTATATTCTACCCGATGATCCGAACAGTAACATCATCCTTTTCGGAAGCAAGGCAATAGGAAATTCAAGTGTTTTTGTAGTCCTTTTTATTTTCGGACTAGCATTTTCGATGGTGCCTTCAAACATAAAAACAAGAGCCAATAAAAACATTTCAATGCTGATCATTTTATTTTTATTTCTGATATTCATCTGGCTTCTGAAGGACACATTCAGGCTCTGGTTTACAAACGGGCCTAAAACGGCATCACTGATACCACTTGGAACAATTTTGTTCACACCAATATTTGGTAATTTTGTTGATAAGAAAGGCTATGGCGCTTCGTTAATGATACTGGGATCACTCCTTCTTATTTTCGCTCACCTGGCACTCTCTCTCTTCAGTATTAAAATACTTGCCTATATGGGGCTACTGAGCCTTGGTATAGCTTTTTCCCTTGTTCCTGCTGCCATGTGGCCTTCCGTGGCAAAGATTGTCCCTGAGAACCGGCTGGGAACAGCCTATGCTTCGATGTTTACAGTGCAGAACTGGGGCCTGGGACTCTTTTTCTGGGGCATTGGAGCCCTGCTCGACCTTGCAAACAGGAAAAATCTTGAAGCTATCCGGGCAGGAGAAATGAACTATGATTATACTATCCCTATTTTTATTCTGGTAATATGCGGAGTCGTTTCAATATTTCTTGCCTATAAACTAAAACAGGCTGATAAACGACAGGGTTATGGTCTGGAACTTCCATCAGGTCAGAAACCGGAGTAAAATAATGCAGCTGATTATAATCACCGGTAACAATTCGAAATAATATGGGAACTAACGAATTTGAAAAATCCAAAGTATTCAGTTTCAGCGATTCGGTGGAATATTCCGGAGGTGGTATACTGAGTAAGACAGTGCTAAAAAAAGCAAGTGGAAATATTACCCTTTTCTCTTTTGCGAAGGGAGAAGCACTAAGTGAACACACAGCCCCCTTTGATGCTATGATACAGGTTGTTGACGGCAGGGCTGAGGTTATTATCGGAGGGAAATCACATATTCTTGAAGCAGGTCAGAATATCATTATGCCTGCCAATATACCTCATTCGGTCAATGCGGCAGAATCATTCAAGATGGTTCTTACCATGATTAAGAGCGAATAAAGGGCTGCTCCTTTACGCCATCTTTATTAATATGGATTTGATGGTGTCAGCCACATCCTCTTCCTCGTCGACTACTCTTTCGAGGATTTCAAGTATCTTATTGTTTTTGAGCAACTCGGCAGCATTAGTTTCTTTTTCAAAAAGTTCTGATACAGCTACAAAATAATAATCATCTGCCCTGTGTTCAATTTCCTTAACCTTGTTACAGGCCTGAGTAATCTCTTTCCTGTAGGCTGCTGCGTCATTGAGAAAATGTATACCTGTACTCACTTCGACCGCAGCTTCCCAGATCATCGACGACATTTCTTTGTATACCGGAAGAAGTTTTTTAGGTTTGTACAGACAGATCCTGCGTGCAACTCCATTGATGGAATCGACCACGTCGTCGATGTTTGACGACAATTCATGAATATCCTCCCTGTCGAAGGGTGTTATAAACGATTTGTTCAGCTGGAAATATGCCTTGTCGGTTATTACATCTCCCTGGTGTTCCAGTTCCTTTATCTCCCTGTGCATCCTTTCGTGTTCCTCAGGATCGGGGGTGTGAAGCATTTTGTCCAGCATTTCGGCGGCTTTTACCAGATTTGCTGCTGCCTCCTCGAAAAGAGGGTAGAATGAATGATCCTTAGGGACGAAAAATTTCAGAATCTTATCTATGTTCATTGATTTATTTTGTGCATTTGGTTAAATGTTATTTACGCTGCTAAGGATAAGGTATATTAATCCACCTATAATTCCGGATACAGGTATTGTAAGTATCCAGGCCCAGAATATTTTTCTCGTCACTCCCCATTTCACTGAAGAGAGTCCCTTTAAGGCTCCCACACCCATAATTGAACCGGTTATGGTATGTGTTGTGCTTACAGGTATTCCGAGGTGTGTGGCAAAGAAGAGTGTCGCAGCACCTGCGGTTTCAGAACAGAATCCCTCAAAAGGCCGTAGTTTTGTAATCCTCTGACCCATTGTCTTCACTATCCTCCATCCTCCGAAAAGAGTTCCCAGTGCAATAGCCGAATAACATGAAAGAACTACCCATGTCGGAGGTTGAGAGGCATCCTGATCGACGAGACCTGAGATAATCATTGCCACCCAGATAATACCCATAGATTTCTGGGCATCATTTCCTCCATGGCCCAGGCTGAATGCCGATGCTGAAAGAAGCTGAAGCCGCCTGAAAAATTTATCGGCCCTGAAAGGAGGGACTCTTCTGAAAATCCACATTACAAGTGCTGATATCAGAAAAGAAACAACAAATCCCAGCAATGGTGCAATGAAAATAAAAACAACAATTTTGATCACACCTCCGAAAATAACGGCTCCGATACCTGATTTTGCAATAGCAGCTCCAACCAGACCTCCCACAAGTGTATGACTGGAACTGGATGGAAGTCCCCACCACCATGTTAACAGGTTCCAGACTATTGCTGCAACCAGAGCTGCACCAATTACATTGAGATTGATAACCTCTGTTTCGACTACACCTTTCCCAATCGTTGAAGCCACTTTCAGATGGAAGATGAAATATGCAAGGAAATTAAAAAATGCCGCCATGGAAACAGCGGCAATAGGAGATAGTACCTTGGTAGATACCACGCATGCAATGGAATTCGCCGAGTCGTGAAATCCGTTTATAAAATCAAATAACAGAACGAGGACAATAATCAGGGTAAGGAATGTCATTCTTCTTTGAAAAAAACAAATGTAAAGAAAAAACAGAAATTATACTGTTGAAATTAATTTGAAGAAATTTTAACAGTAACAGACTCTTTTGAACTCTCAATAATGAAATCGCGGTGAGATTTTACCAGATTAACGGTAAAAAGGAGAAGATTCTTTGTTTCTGACAGTATGTTAAGATACATCATGGTATTCCTTGTTCCCACCATTTCTGATTTTATGTATTTGATATGCCTTTTTTTCATTTTTGCAAGCATTTCCAGCAGCTTTCTCTGTTCTTCTATCATCTTATCCAGTTCCCCGTAACTGTGATTGCGGATAAGTACAAGAACCTCAATATAAAAGGCATTAACGGAACTGTTGAGATCATGCAGATCCTTTACCTGTTCCTTAATGAGGGGCGGGTGGTTATTGTCGACATACTCAAAGATACTTCCGGCGATATAGTTAAGACAGTGAGCAATCTCTCTTAAATAATCGAGGATTTGCACGTAGTAATGTCCGCTTTCAACCGAACCCTCCTCAAGTTTCCTCAGTGTAGGGTAAAGATTGTATTTGAGTTCCTTGGCATTCTGATTAAGTACTTCGATCTTATTGATGGTCTTTTTCATTTTTCTTCTGTCTTCACGTATCAGATTAAGTAGTGACGCGAAGTACAGGTCGGGTATGGAGCTGACAAATTTTCTGAGCGATATATCGCATTTAGCCAGGATGTTTTCTCCGTTCAATGTTTCCTTGTCGTCGAAGTCATCTTTTCCTGCTTGTTTTTTTATACGGTTGCGGTGGATGAAGGTGCTTCTGATAACAAAGAAAATTGCTGTACCAAGAGCCAGAAAAGTAGCGACGAGTCCGCCCCAGTGAATGAAAACCGCCACGAGGAATGAAGCGGTGAAGGCAATTACAGCAGTGAGGAACCACCCCCCGATAACGCTGAAAACGCCTGTTATCCTGAAAACCGCACTCTCACGTCCCCATGCCCTGTCGGAAAGAGATGTTCCCATTGCTACCATAAAGGTCACATATGTTGTTGAAAGCGGAAGCTTGAGCGAAGTGGCTATGGCTATCAGAATACTTGCAACGAACATGTTTACTGAGGCTCTTAGCTGATCGAATGAGGAGCTGTCTTTCTTATTCTTTTTCTTTTTGCGGAAGATGTCAGGATTGAACCTGCTTTCAATGAATTTCACAACACTGTCGGGCAGGATTCTGTCAAAAAATTTGGAGGCACCTATACTTCCTCTCACCACTTCTCTCGACAGCCTGGAAGAGTTGAATCGCTCTGCCCCTTCATCCTGTCTGGCCAGGCTGATCTCAGTCTGGGATACCGTTCTTGATTTTTTCGAAAAGAAGAGAGTGGCAACCATTATCAGTCCGGCAGTTAACAGAAAAAGGGTAGGAGTTTTAACTGGAGAGTCAAGTGCACCCATTGTAAATGTGTCAGGATTAAATGCCGGTTCTGCAATTGCCATCCTGAAAGATTCAAAACCTGCAAGCGGCACACCGATGAAGTTAACAAGGTCGTTGCCGGCAAAAGCCATGGCAAGTGAAAAGGTTCCAACAAGCACAATGATCCTCAGAATATTAACCCTGAAAAAGGAAATCAGGATCTGGAAAATAATTACAATGGCTATAAATGAGTAAATCAGCAGTTTTACAGTGTTTTCATGAAACCAGGCAAGGGTTTCCTCCGTCATAAATGAAGCACCTTTGGCTCCTTTCACCAGCATAAAATATATGATAGCCGTAATTGCCAGACCGCCCCACAGAGCACCAAAATATTTCATGTACTTCTCAAAGTTAAACGAGAATATAAGCCTGGTGAAGAACTGAACTATCATCCCGAATGTGAAAGCCATAACTACCGACAAAAGTATTCCGGCAATTATTGCAAGAGCTTTCGCCGAGTTTATGTACGAACCAAGATCCGAAAGAGTGTCGGTGGAATTGAAAATTTTTATCAGCGACACGGCAACTGCTGCCCCAAGTAGTTCAAACACAATCGAAACAGTTGTTGAAGTCGGGAATCCGAAAGTATTAAAGGTGTCGAGCAGGATCACATCCGTAATCATCACTGCCAGGAATATCACCATGATCTCGGCGAAAAAGAACTGGCCCGGGTGAAAAATTCCTGACCTGGCTATTTCCATCATCCCGCTTGAGAATGTCGCACCTACAATAACCCCCAGTCCTGCAATGCTCAGAATCACTTTCATGGGAGCCACCTTCGATCCGATTGCCGAATTGAGAAAGTTGGCAGCATCATTTGAGATCCCGACAATAAGATCGGAAATTGCCAGGATAAAGAGAATAACTACAAAAATCAGGTATACATTCACGTCAGATCATTCTGTTTGGTTATCACCCTGCTTTTCCTGTAAGGGGATTATTTCTTTTTATTTTTTAGCAGTACCTTATATAGTAGCACTATAAATAAAATGTTTCGCAGTTTCAAAGCCGCTGTGAAATTAGTACTTTCACTTCAGCACGAAAATATTAAAATGTTAAGATTTTGTTACAATTTATAAAGTCAAATGTAAATACACTAAAGCAGACTAATTTAACCAAAAATTCTTTTTTACCGAAAATATTGTTATTTTTAGAAATCTTATTGTTGAATTTAAATCTATTGTAAATGACTGATATAAGGAATCTTGAACCGAAGGACCTCTGGGGTTATTTCTATGGTATAACACGTATTCCCCGTCCTTCAAAAAAAGAAAAGAGCATTGTCGAATTCATGGTGAAATTCGGCAAAGACCATAATCTTGATACTGTCGTCGACAAAGTCGGCAATGTAGTTATCCGTAAGCCTGCCACAAAAGGCATGGAAAAACGTCAGGGAGTCATCCTTCAGACACATCTCGACATGGTTCCCCAGAAAAACAACGACAAAAAGCATGACTTTGAAAAGGACCCTATCGAAACTGTCATTGATGGTGAATGGGTAAAGGCAAATGGCACAACACTGGGATCAGATAACGGTATCGGTGTTGCAGCAACGATGGCAATACTGGCCTCTAAGAGTGTTAAACACGGTCCCCTTGAAGCACTCTTTACTGTTGACGAGGAAACAGGTATGACTGGTGCATTCGGACTTAAAAAAGGTTTGCTCAAAGGTGATATACTGATGAATCTCGATTCAGAAGATGAAAATGAGATTTGTGTCGGCTGCGCAGGAGGTATAGATGTAAGCGCCACAAAAAAATACACGGAAGAGAAGACTCCGGCTCGGATGACTCCATACAACATTATTGTCAAGGGGCTTAAGGGAGGACATTCAGGCGTTGATATTGCCATGGGAAGAGCAAATTCCAACAAGCTGCTTTTCCGCTTCCTGATGCAGGCAGAGGCAGATTTCGGATTACGCGTCGCAGAAGCAGCCGGAGGAAACCTGCGTAACGCCATACCACGTGAATCACATGCAGTGGTTCTTGTCCCCGCAGCAAAGGAAAAAGATTTTGAGAAATTTGTTAAGGGATATCAGAAGATGTACAGGGCTGAATTTGCCGAAACTGAACCCGATCTGTCCTTTTCATGCAAAAAATGCGGGAAACCTGCGAAAGTTATTTCAAAAGCCGAGCAGTACGGCATAATACGATCGGTATACGTATGTCCAAATGGAGTACAGAGGATGAGCCAGGCTATGCCCGGACTGGTTGAAACATCAAATAATATGGCCATCGTCAAAGTAGCTGAAGGAAATTTCCAGGTGCATAATCTCTGCCGCAGTTCAGTTGATACAGCTAAAGAGGCCACTGCATGGAAGATTGCAGCCGCTTTCCATCTTATAGGTGCAAAAATTTCAATGTCGGGAGGTTACCCGGGGTGGAAACCCAACATGGCTTCCCCTGCCCTTAAGACACTGAGCGGCGTATATAAGAAGTTGTTTGGTGTCGACCCTGAAGTTAAAGCCATTCATGCCGGTCTGGAATGTGCCATTATCGGAGGCGTTTATCCTAATCTTGATATGATCTCATTCGGACCGACAATCAAATATCCTCATTCACCTGACGAAAAAGTGAATATTGCTTCCGTTAAGAAGTTCTACTACTTTTTATGCCAGAGCCTGAGCCAGGTTCCGCTGAAATGACTTGCGCATACTGAATATGTAAACAGGATTTCCGGGAGAAGGAAAAAAGGTCTTCAGGCAGCCAGGACCTTTTAAGGTACACGTATCAGATTATATTATTTTACTTTTATCTCCGCCAGAACATCATCCTTCATAACGTTAGTGTTGGGCCTGGCGGAGATCTTTATTACAGTGCCATTGACAGGAGATTGTATCTCATTCTGCATTTTCATAGCCTCAAGGATGACCACCGGCTCTCCTCTCAGAACGGATGCTCCTTCTCTTACGAGTACATCGATGATCTTCCCGGGCATCGGAGCCTTGACAGTCTCCTGTCCGCTTCTGCCTTTGACTGAATCGATAACCTTCATTCTCTTCATCGAAAAAGGTGTTTCAACAGTAAAGGTGTAACTGATGTCATTAAATAGAATCTCATACCTGTTCTGCCTCGATCTGACTATTTCAACAGGATATTTGCGGTTCTTCCATAAAATGTAGGTGCCAAACTTTTCATCAGATTTAAGCTGTACAGGATAATCCCTTTTACCTATTCTGATACTGCTTTTCAGGGGAAGATTAAAAACAAATTTTTTCTTCTCCGATGAAAGGGTATATAGTTTATTTATTTTCAACCTGTCGTTCATGCTGGTAATGATTAAAACTGTGTGATCCTTTTGTTCAGAAGCCATGGGCTCATTTCTTCTTTCATACCATCATCTGAGCCTGTATTCTTCTCCTGCAGGTTCTCTTCCACAAATAGCTTTGTAGTAAGCCAGGCAGCTAGCATCTCCTCATATTCACTGTTGTAATAATACCTGTCGAGATCTTTTTCTATGAATGCTGTGGTGAAGGAACCTTCCTGAAACTTCTGATTACGCACCAGCAGCCTGAAAAAGGGCAGGGTCGTCTTTGTTCCCTTTATCCACACCTTGTCGAGGGCCATCTTACAGTTCTTAATGGCTTCCTTACGGTCTTTGCCGCTTACAATAAGTTTGGCTATCAGTGAGTCGTAGCTAGATACGATGCTTGATCCTTCCTGTATTCCGGTATCTATTCTGACGTATTTGTCGGAAGGAAGGTTTAACTTTTCAATTTTTCCCGGATCGGGAGCAAATCCCGCCTGAACATCTTCTGCATTAATGCGGCATTCAATAGCCCAGCCTTTGAGCTTAACATCATCCTGCCTGATAACCAGTTCTTCACCATTTGCTATTTTTATCTGCTGTTCAATAAGGTCTATACCTGTAATAACTTCAGTAACAGGATGTTCAACCTGAATTCGGGTGTTCATTTCCATAAAGTAGAAATTCCTGTCTGAATCGAGAAGAAACTCCACCGTGCCGGCCGAAAAGTAATCAACAGCCTTTGCGATCCTGACAGCCATTTGTCCCATTTTTTTCCTCAGTAGTTTATCAAGTGCACAGGAGGGCGCCTCTTCCAGCAGTTTCTGATGCTTTCTCTGAATAGAACACTCACGTTCTCCGAGGTGTATTATGTTTCCATGTTTGTCGCCAAGTATCTGGAATTCTATATGCTTCGGATTCTCAATGTATTTCTCGATGAAAACTGAAGGATCGTTGAACGCTTTTTCCGCTTCCTTGCTTGCTATGGTGAACATTTTCTCCATCTCTTCAGCCTTGCGCACAATCCTCATTCCACGGCCTCCTCCTCCCGAAGCAGCCTTGATAATTACAGGATAGCCGATTTTTTCTGCAATTGATACTGCCTCCTCCGAATTTGCAATATTACCTTCGCTTCCTGTTGCCATTGGTATGCCGCTTCTGAGTGCAAGTTTTCTGGCAATGGTTTTGTTTCCCATCTTATAGATCGCATCAGGAGAGGGACCTATGAAAATGATGCCGTTATCGAGACATTTCTGGGCAAAATAAGCATTTTCAGCAAGGAATCCGTAACCCGGATGAAGGGCATCGGATGATGTCTGAAGAGCTATTGAGATGAGTTTTTCAATATCGAGGAACACAGGGATTTCTGATTCCGACTCTGTATTGTCGAAGATTTCGTCGGCATGCGAAAGATACATGGCATTAGGTTCGGCTGAAGTACGTACGGCTACAGTCAGTATTTTCAGTTTCCTGGCTGTTTTCATTATCCTGATTGCGATTTCTCCCCTGTTGGCTATCAGAATTTTTTTGATCTTCATTTTCTCCATATATCTATCGGTCACATCCGGTTTAAAAAATATTCAGCCTGTATCAGGCAACTGAATCCTTTGGGGATTGAGTTGTCCTACAATGGAATGTTTCCATGTTTACGTGATGGTACCTTTACCCATTTGTTGCTTAGTGCGTTGAATGCTGATAAAATCTTCCTGCGTGTTACCGCCGGGTCGATTACTTCATCTATATATCCAAGTTCGTCAGCGATGAAAGGATTTGCGATCCTGTCACGGTATTTTTTGACCAGTTCCTTTTTAAGTTCAGCAGGATTTTTCGCTTCGGCAAGTTCTTTCCGGTAAAGTATCGCAACGGCTCCGTCGGGACCCATAACAGCAATCTCTGCTGTGGGCCATGCAAAGCTGAAATCGCCTCCCAGGCTTTTGCTGTTCATGACGATAAAAGCTCCACCGTATGCTTTGCGCAAAATGACGGTTATCCTTGGAACGGTAGCTTCGCTGTAGGCAAAGAGCAATTTTGCTCCGTGCCTTATTATCCCTGAATGTTCCTGGTCGGCGCCCGGCAGAAAACCTGGTACATCCTCAAGAGTGAGGATAGGGATGTTGAATGAATCACAGAACCTGATAAAACGTGCTCCCTTTGTGGAAGAATCAATGTCAAGCACGCCTGCCAGTACCTTTGGCTGATTGGCCACAATTCCGATAGTTTTTCCCCTGAGTCTTGCGAAACCTGTAACCAGGTTGGGAGCGAAAAGCTCTGCCGTTTCAAAGAAACTGTTTTTGTCGGCAATAAGATTTATTACATCCTTGACGTCGTAGGCTTTATTGGGATCATCCGGGACAATATCGCGCAGCTTTTCATTTACATCAGGAGTTGAATCATCGACAGGCAGGGCAGGAGGGTTCTCAACGTTATTTGAAGGAAGATATGCAAGGAATTTTTTCAGGGCCATTATTGTGTTTTCCTCGTCATCGTAAATCATGTGGGCCACACCGCTTTTACGAGCGTGGACTTCAGCGCCGCCAAGGTTGTCGGATGTCACGTCTTCATTCAACACTTCTTTCACAACATTAGGGCCGGTGACGAACATATAGCTTGTGTGATTGACCATGAAGACAAAGTCGGTCAGTGCCGGTGAGTATACTGCTCCTCCCGCAGCCGGTCCCATAATGACCGATATCTGAGGAATGATTCCTGAGGAACTTATTATATTATGAAATATCGACGCGTAACCGCTAAGGCTTGCCACTCCTTCCTGTATCCGGGCTCCCCCCGAATCCATCATCCCGATAATGGGTGATCCCATCTTGAGGGCCATTTCCTGTATCTTGGCAATTTTTTTTGCATGTACGAATCCAAGTGATCCTCCCATTATTGTAAAATCCTGGGCATATGCAAAAACGAGTCTTCCGTTAATTTTGCCGTGACCAACAATGACGCCGTCTCCATAGGTCCTTTCAACCTTGCCGAATTCTATAGGATTGGATGCCGGGGTCACAAATGCATCTATTTCCTCAAAGGTTCCGGGATCGAATAACAGACTGATACGTTCCTGGGCAGTAAGTTTTCCCTTGGAATGCTGCTTTTCTGCCTGTTTAGCGCTGTATTGTTTTTCGAGCGCTGTCTTGCGTTCCAGAAAAGCCTTATAACTTTTTCCCGAGAGATCCATACCCTTTTCTATTTTGAGATTTAAACGACCGGCAGCTCATGTTATTTACTGACAGTAAATTTCCTCATTTTTCGGGTTCAAAATTAGCTATTCTCAGAATAAATGCAAATAAAAATTCGACCGGCAGTAATACCCCTGATACTAATAGCTTATGTTTTAGCTATTTAATAAACAGATAATGTTCGACTGTCCTGAATTCAACGGGAAAGAATAACCCTTATTATTTCCTGCATCTGATGGTACTGTTCATTCATGCTCTCTACCAGACGCAGCTGGGCTCTGGCCCTCTGCAGATTATGGTGTTCATGGTGAATCTTGAAATAATTGTCTCCGTCAATATAGTCGGTAAGGAAACGAACTGCGATGGTATAGGTGATAAGAAGGGGTGAAAAGGCAAGGTATTCTTTTTCAGTTTCGTTTAGGGTATCCCTGGTTTCGGAAAGGTAGCCTGATGCATAGGCTTCAAAAAGATTTATGTCCATTCCAACCTTTGAAAGGTCTTTTTCATCTTCCTGGGCCCTGTTGGCAGCAGTCCGTATCGCGTCGCCGAAATCGTAATGTACATATCCCGGCATAACGGTATCCAGATCTATTACACACAGGGCGCGGTCATTCTCATCAAGAAGTATATTGTTGAATTTTGTATCATTGTGAGTAATCCGTAAGGGTATCTTTCCAGCTCTTCCAAGCTTCAGAATGATCTTCATTGCTTCTTCAAGACTTAGAATTTTATCTGTTTCAGCCCTAACACCGGCTGCCCTTCCCACCCGGTCTCGTTTCATGGTTTCCTTAAGAGTCTCCAGCCGTTTTTCTATATCATGAAAAGCCGGTATAGTTTCATGTAAAGGCTTGCCCGGAAGATCCGCAAGCATAGCCTGAAAACGACCAATAGCCTTACCTCCTTCAAATGCTTTTCCGGCTGAATCGACCAGATTATATGAACGGTGCCGGGTTATGAATATGTACAGCCTCCAGTAGTTACCCTCCCCGTCATTAAGCCAGCTCATATTACCGGTCGTGGGGATAAGGGTAAGACACTCTCTTTTAATATCTGATCCGGGGATGCTTCTTAATTTATTCCTCAGGTGAAGAGTAACCCTTTCGATATTTTCCTGGAGACGTGGTATGTCTTTAAAAATTCTGCTATTAAGCTTTTGAAGGATAAAATCATCGGTTTCCCCGCCCTTTGTGAGTATCCTGTATGTATCATGAATGTGTCCGCTTCCGTACAATCCTCCCTCCAGGAATTCTGCACCGGTAACGAAATGACCGAATATCTTTTCAAGATCATGCTCCATTTTTCAGTCCGATCTTATAACCTCTGAAAGCGTAGAACATTATTACCAGGTAGCATGGCAGGCAAAGCCAGTATGCAGCCTGGGTTGAAAAAATATCAGCAAGCTTACCGTATAGAAGCGGTATAAGTGCACCTCCCGCAATTGCCATTATCAGAAGTGCCGATCCGGTCTTGGTGAATTTTCCGAGACTGTTCAGTGCCAGGGGCCACATTGCAGGCCATACCAGAGCGTTGGCAAATCCCATCAGTGCAACAAAAAGCACAGTGAGCGGGAGAACAAGCTCAAGAGGTTTAAAGGTCACAAGATCGACGAAGGGTATCGTAAACACCAGATTTGAGGGAACAAGTACTGCCCCCAGTGAAAAGATAACACCTAATATGGTGCATATCCGCAGAGCATTGCCCTGCCTTATATATCTGGGGATAAAGATTATTCCAAGCAGATATCCGAGTATCATTCCCAGCATGGTAAGAGATGTATAGTACTTCGCCGAACTCATAGGAATATCGAGTGATTGTCCGTACCTTATTATACTGTCGCCGGCAATGACTTCTACACCTACATAGAAGAAAAGAGCTATCACTCCAAGAATCAGGTGTGGAAACTGCCAGATAGCTGTCTTCTTAACATTTGCCTCACCAACAGTCTCATCTTCGGAATCCGTATCTACCTCCGGCAGGTGTGCGAACTTGAGAAGCAACCCGAGAAGCACCAGAATGACAGACATCACAATATAGGGCATTATCACCTTCTGAGCCATTTCGTCGAGAATGGCAGCTTTTGAAATTGCATCAGTTGCAGCGGCAAGCCTTTCCTCAAGAATGTGCTCATCTTTCATGATGATGCTTGCCAGAATTATTGGCGCTATGGCACCTGCAAATTTATTTGCAATGCCCATTATACTGATTCTTTTTGCAGCACTTTCCCTGGGTCCTATAATGGTAATATATGGATTGGATGCTGTCTGAAGAAGCGCCAGTCCCGTTCCCATAACGAACAAGCCCGTAAGAAACAACCAGAATGCCCTGCTCAGGGCTGCCGGGATGAAAATAAGAGAACCTGCCGCCATTATCCACAGCCCAACCGACATCCCGCTCTTGAATCCCGTTTTCTTTAGCACGGCAGAAGAGGGCAAAGCCATCACAAAATATGCAATATAAAAAGCGAATGTCACAAAATATGCCTGAAAATCATTCAGCTCGCATGCCGTTCTGAGGAACGGGATCAGTATCCCGTTAAGCCATGTGACAAATCCGAATATAAAGAAAAATATCCCGATAATGGTTATTGAAAAAATATAATCTTTCCTGTTAATACCATTTGCAGAGTTGTCGTTTGCCATAGTGTTTGTTCTTATCCGATTAATACTTCTGATAATTCATAACAAGTCGTATAGTCTTTCAAAACTACTCATTTAAGTGAATCCTGCAAACAATAATTCAATTTGTTTTTTTAGTTCAAAAGTTATAGAACTATTAAGTATTTAACTAAATTTGTATATATCTGAAACAGAAATCCGAAAATGCATGTCAGAAGATCAGGCCATACGCGATAAGGTTGAAGAGAAGGGAAAAGTGTTTGAAAAGTTCGGCCTTACACCGATGCAGGGGAGGATAGTAGCCTATTTTACCCTTGCCGACACTCCTGAAAAAACATTTGAGGAGGTTGTAACATTCTTTAATTCCAGCAAGAGCTCTGTAAGCAATTCACTGAACTACCTTCTGCAGTACAGGATCATTGATTACAGAACCTACGCGGCCAGGCGTAAGAGATATTTTTACCTGACCGATGGTTTTGTCAGGATATACATGGAGAAAGTCCTTAAAGATATACAGGAACTGAAAGATAACGCGATATCCACTGTGACTCTTCGCACACCCGGGTACCCCGAAGTAAGTGAAAGGATACTGAAATGGGTCGAAAATGCAAATATTCTCGAAGAGTCTCTTGTCAGAATCCTCTCTGAGATCAATGAAGAAAGCCTTTAACCTTGCCTGATTTTTCCCTTGATTTTGATCCCAGGTAACCTCCGTGGTGTCTTTTTGCGTATTCGGCTGCGTTAAATCCTATTTTCTCCATCATCAGAACAACAAGAGCATCGCCAATTACGGTGAAAACAGTAGTGGAAGTAGTGGGAGTGAGGCCCAGGGGACATACCTCTTCCGGTCCTCCGGTAAGAATATGACATTCAGCTCTCTGTGTAAGTTCTCCGGCAGGGTTCCCGGTCAGGACTATTACCGGGATCGATGGAAAAAGATCATTTTTCAGGTCGATGAGCTCAGTTATTTCTCTTGTCTTGCCCGAGTTTGAGACTGCCAGGAGAACATCGTTTTCCTGAAGTATTCCAAGGTCTCCATGCTGAGCTTCGCTGGGATGAAGGAAAACAGCAGGGGTGCCTGTCGAGCTGAAGGTCGTTGCCATATTGTTTGCTATCTCTCCTGCTTTTCCCATACCTGATGTAACAAGCTTGCCCTTAAGAAGGTGAACATGTTTGTGGATTATCTCAACAGCCTTTTCAAAATTCCCGTTAACAGGTATATTCCTGATAGCTTCGGCTTCAGCCTCAAATATCTTCCTGATTCGTTCCTTCATTTCATTTATGTTAATTTCTCCTCCGGCACCTTATCACCATCGTGGCACAAAATAATTATTTTAAATATGCATCATAACGTTTTAAGAATATCGCTGAGCAGCATGTCGAAATCTATCGTTCCCCGCGGGGAATAACCCAAAACGACAACTATCATTTCCTTTGAAGGCATAATGAATATCCTCTGGCCGTCATGTCCGACACACATGAATATATCTTCCGGTGCTGACGGAACCTCTCCGGTGCCATGGAGCCAGAACAATGATCCGTATTCTCCGTTGCTGGCAGGTACCGGTTCGCGCGTGTATGCCACCCAGCCTTCCGGAAGTATCCTCTCTCCGTTGAAGATGCCATCCTGCTGATAAAGAAGTGCAAACCTGGCATAGTCGCGTGCTGTGGCATAAAGGTAAGATGACCCTATAAGGGTTCCTGAAGGATCTGTTTCAAAAACGGCTTCTGTGATACCGATCCTGTAGAAAAGCCTGAGATGAGGAAAAGTGTAGTACAGGGAATCGTTCCCGAAGTGTTCCCTGATGATATAACTAACGACATTGGAGCTGCCCGAGGAATATGACCAGAAAGTGCCTGCGGGGTGTTCCGCTTTTCTGCTTCTTACATATCCGGCCATATCGTTCCTGCAGAAAAGCATAATATTTACGTCTGACCTGCTTCCGTAATCCTCGTTCCATTCAAGTCCGCTCTGCATACGCATAAGATCGTTCAGGGTAATGTTCTTTCTCTCATCATTCATCCATTCTTCGATACCTGCAGGGGCATAGATATCCAGACCGTCTTCCTGCACAAGGACCCCTGTCATCGCATTCAATACACTTTTAGCCATCGACCAGCTCAGAAAACGGGTGTCTTTCGAGAACTGAGGCTTATAGGATTCAGCAACGGGAATGCCCCTGTGCAATACCATGAAAGCAAAAACATTTCCACCATAGCCATTTTCAACTATAACTTTTTTGCTTATAATATCAAGAGCATCTGTGTCAATGCCGGTAATGGTATCGGGGATCTGGTCACCCATTGGCCATTGAAGTGAATCTCTGCTGTATGGCGGAGGAGGCAGTTCCGGAAATTTGACTGCCCTGAGATCCTTTTCCTTACTCTTTCGTACAAGAGTGACACCCAGTTCCTCCCTGTCGATAGCGCGCGACCTTCCCCAAAGGAATCTGCTGGTTACGCTGCTGTCGCTGTAATCAACCTTGTTCCTCGTGAACTTTATAAACGAGAAATTCAGGTCAGTTGAATCGACTTCGTCAGGCATCCGTCCTGAAATAAATACAGCTGACCCCATGTTCTTTGCTGCGTATCCTGTGATAATGGGTAAAAGTGTGCTGAGGTATGCTGCCCCTGCCAGAAGAACTGCCACAAGTATTATCATAATGATTACCAGGGACTTTCTGCTCTTGGATTTTCCTGACGATACTGCCATTTTACACTAAAATTTAAACATTGCAAGATATAATTTATAAAGATATTATATTTATAACCTTTAACCATTTCGGTAGATGTTAAGAAATACTGCAGCAATAGGAGCCGACATAGGAAGACACAGTATCAGGATTGCAGTTGTCACTTATGGAGGTACATTAGTTGCTTTGAATTCCCACGATCTTCCCGAACATCAGACCACAGATCTTGTTATTTCCACGCTGACAGGGGCGATCAGCACCATCAGGAAAATGGTTGCAGAGCAGGGCATAAATCCTGTCAGTGTCGGTATCTCGGCAAAAGGATTTATTGACCACAGCAAAGGAGTAATTATTGGACCCGACCAGGGAATTAAAGGCTGGAAAAACATAACTCTGGCAAAACTTATCGGAAAGGCATCCGGACTTCCTGTATTTGTCGAAAATGACGCAAATCTCATGACAATTGCCGAGCACAGGTTCGGCACTGCGCGGGGCTACAACAACCTGGTTTTCGTAGCAATGCGTACAGGCATAGGAGGAGGTTTAATTATAAACGGGAAATTGTACCGCGGTGTTAATAATGCTGGAGGAGAGATCGGACAAATGATAATAAACTTCACCAACGGTTTAAGTGACAAAGGGATAAGAGGCTCGTATGAACATTTCGCTTCAGCTGCAGCACTGGTAAGGCGATATAAGGAAATCGCAGGAAGCAAAGCGGATGTGCATCGAGATGTCACAACAGGGAGGGAAGTCTTTGAAATGAGTTACAGAAAAATTCCGGCTGCAGTAAAAGCTGTGAAGGAAAACGCACGTATGGCAGGGATAGGTCTTGCAAATCTGATCTCAATATTTGCCCCTGAAATAATAGTCCTCGGCGGAGGATTGTCGCAGGCAGGAGAATCCTATCTGAACATGATCAGGAAAAGTGCTTTTGATAACTCGCTCGAGAACTGTAAAGCTTCCGTTAAAATAGAAAAGGCCGGACTCGGTATCAATGCAGCCTTACTTGGCAGTGCCTATTACAGCATGGTAAGATTGGCAGGAAAAACTATTTGATAAATAATACGATACTCTAAATTATGACACAAATTTCAACTGACCTGACTTCTCATGATCTGCGCCGATCGCAGATTTTCGTTGTAATAACAGCTTTTCTGTCACTCCTTGCCATTGTCGGTATAGCGCTCTATGGCTTACCTCTTTTTTATAATTTTTATATTGATGAATTTGGTTGGTCGAGGCAGATTGTAACCTCAGGAAACGCTTATGCAAAGATAATTGTCGCACCACTGTTCGGATTTATCGCAGGCTGGATTGTTGATAAATATGGCCCCAGGAAGATGCTGATGACAGGAGCCCTGATGACACTTGCAGCCTTCCTTGGTCTGAGCATGATGAAGTCACTCAGCCTCTTCTATATTTCATACGTCCTTGTAGCACTCGGCTATGTGTTCGGTGGTCCTCTTCCATGCCAGGTTCTCATTTCAAGATGGTTTACCAGGAACCGGGGAAAGGCAATGGGTATCGCATATCTTGGCATAGGCACAGGCTTCACAATAGTCCCCCAACTGGTCGCCAAACTCGAAAGTTCGATAGGATGGAACATGACACTGGTAGTACTTGGTATAATTATCGTTCTGGTATCTGTTCCCCTTGCCCTGTTCGTAAAGGACTCTCCTTCCAGGACTGACGTTACTATAAAACCGGAACCTGCAGTTCCCATAAAAGCAATACTTACAAATCCCTGGTTCTATTTTCTGGCCTTCGGGAGCATGTGTTCAATTGGTGCCGTTGGTGGTATTAACCAGCATCTCAAACTGTACCTTAAGGACCTGAGCATGGATGAAGCATCGATTGCAAACATCATTTCACTTGTCGCATTCATGAGTCTCGCCGGAAGGGTAATCATGGGATGGCTTGCCGACCTGATGCCCAGAAAATATGTTATGATCCTTATTTACCTGCTGGTAGGAGGATCAATACCACTTCTTCTGCTTCCGGACTTTCCGGGCCGTCTGTATATTTTTGCAGTAATATTCGGGATAGGCCTTGGAGGAGATTATATGATCATTCCTCTTATGGCCGGAGATCTTTTTGGCGTAAGGACACTTGGAAGGGTGATGGGAATAGTACTTGTGGCAGATGGCATATCAGAAGCCGGAATGCCAATGCTTGTAGGTCGTATGTTCGACATCAGCGGAAATTATATGACTGGTTTTATCGTTCTTATCGGTCTCGCCCTTTTCGGAACACTGGTTATTTCATTTCTACCTAAGAATAAAATAGTAGGATAGGTTTATACCGGGAAGATCAGTTTCATCAGGCGGATTCCGTTGAACCTGTTGGAAAATGGTTCAAGCAATGCACTGCGTTCAGTCTTCATTTCTGCATCGAAAGGTTGTTTCATCAGCTGTTTTGCAGTTCTTATTATATCTTCGGCTGAATCTCTTACATGACAGGCTTTAGCCAGGCCGGTGCTGAAGACCAAATTGCTGTTAACAAGACAGTGTCTTCCTGCGAAAAGTGAATTAAGAAGCTTTAATTTCATTCCATGGGTCGATAATGCTATGAGAATGTTTATATGAGCATCTCTGATCAGTTCCGACATTACAGGTCCGGAAGGATTCGCAATGATCCGTATGTTACTGTGCTTTCCGGCTTTCCTGATAAGTAAGCCTGAAGGTTGTTTTCCGGCAATAATGCAAGTGCATGGTATTTCAGGAAAGATCTTCTCAACAAGATATTCAGCAACTATTGAATTCTCCTTTACCGACAGGTCACCGTGCCAGAGCAGGTAATCTCCCGAACCTTCTTTGTTTTCAGGTACATCATACTGATGGAATGGATATATAAGTTCGGCATTTCCGTATACCGTTCCGAAGTAATGCTGGTCATGACCGGAAAGTGTAAGGATCATGTCTGCATTTTTCAGCACACTTTCATATCGTTTCAGCCTGGCAGATTCTATATTGAAATAGATATTTCTTATTAAACTGCCAGCCTGCCTCGACATGCTATTGTAATATTCATGTTCAATGTTATGGACTCTGACAATTTTTATCCTGTTTGAAAGGTCCGGATGACAAAGCAGATCTGTTGTATGAAGACCATCAAACAGAATCGGGTGATCATCATTCAGTAAATTACTGTGCAGTTTGGGAGATGTCCTTGAGACTACTATAAATGGTTTTAATGAAAATTGTCTTCCAAAAGACATGTTTCTTTTATAATAGCTGACAGATTTGCAGAGACTTATGAGTTCTGAAGATTGCTCCCTTCCGTACTCAAAACAATGAAGATGTATTCCTGCACCAAGATTTTTGAGTACACGAATCCTGTGAAATGAGTCGATCATTCCTCCATAATCGGGAGGATAGGGGACATTTAGGGTTATGATATGCAGATCATTGGTCAAGAGGCTGCTTTCTCTTTAGACCAATAAAGATAAACACTTTCAGGCAATGACTGCTCCTGATTATCTGTCTATCTTCTGGTAAATGCTATTACGGGTGCATTGTCATCGGATCCGGAAGCAGGTACCCATACCATCTTATCCAGATCAGGATTCCAAACCACATCGAAATCGACAGTTTCACCAATCTCCATAGGATTGTCGATAGTAAGATTGAACTCAGTGTTGATACTATAATTCAGACTGTCGAAGCTGAATATTGAAATTTTTTCAGGGTATGACAGGAAATCCAGATCGAAAGTTTTATCAATCCGGAAATCAGCGAAAAAATAGACAAGCACCTGGTCTTCCGAACCCATATTAATAGCAGTCAGCTCAGAATCCCACTCTCCGGTAATGAAATCGGACAGTTTCACCTTATCTTCCTCGCACCCGCAGGTAAACAGAAGAAGAAGTAATAACGATGTAAGGATCTTTTTCATGATAGTTTGAGTCTGTATGTCAGTACTGGCTTGATATATTTACAAAGTTACTACAGAAACAAACGTAAATCAAATAAAAAGAGGCCGTTAAGGATGGCCTCTTTTAGTGATCCCGGCGGGATTCAAACCCACAACCTTCTGATCCGTAGTCAGATGCTCTATTCAGTTAAGCTACGGGACCTGATACGGGTGCAAATATAGAAAAATTTTATTAGCCCGCTATCCACTTTTTACAAATGCCGGCTGATCATAGCAATCTGATTCTCTGATATGGGTCCATCTGACAGGAGAGAGCATCCTTGATTCAGTTTTTATGATATCATGATAATTATCTATTTTTATCGTTTATTATAGAATGAGTGCATAAAATACTTACCCGTTATGAAAAAAGCAGCCGGATGGATATTGAAAATTGCTGGCGGATTGCTGGTTCTGATACTGGTTCTCCTGTTCACGATACCGGCCCTGTTCAAAGAAAAGATCAGGACCGGAGTGGAAGAGATCATTAATGAATCGGTGAATGCCAGGGTCAGTTTTGAAGACTACCGGATAGGATTCTTAAGGAATTTCCCGAATCTTTCATTCGGTCTTGACGGATTGTCAGTTGCTGGTACAGGAATATTTGAAGGCGACACCCTCGCGGAATTGAAATCTTTTGACCTTGTATTCAACATGGCCAGCCTGTTCAGAAAATCAGGATACGAAATAAAATCCTTAATACTCGACAGGGCAAGGATAAATGCTCTTGTTAATACCGACGGAAGCGCAAACTGGGATATAGCAAAAGACACTGCAACTGTTGAAGAAGAGGAGGAGGAAGATACAGCATCGGCACTTAAACTAAAGCTGAAAAAATTTGCAATTACTAACAGTTCGCTTCATTACACCGATAAAAGCTCCGACATGTCAGCCATGGTTGATGAGATGAACCTTAACCTTTCAGGGGACATGGACATGAGCACGACAAAGCTTCAGCTTGATCTTAATATCGGCGCTCTTTCTTTTATCATGGAAGATATTGCATACCTGAACAAAGTTGCCGTGGATGCAGGAATAGATCTTGATGCTGACCTCGACAGCATGATTTTTTTCTTTGGAGACAACCATCTGTCTGTAAATGACCTGAAACTGATTTTCTCAGGTATGGTTGGAATGCCAGGTGAAGATATAGTTACAGATCTTGAGTTTGCAACGGCCAACACTTCGTTTAAAACATTACTTTCCCTTGTGCCTGCAGTATATATGCAGGATTACCGGGAACTGGCTGCCTCAGGTAAATTTAACCTGAGTGGGAATGCCCGGGGTATCTACAGTGAAGCTGATTCCACCCTGCCTGACATTAAGATTGATCTGCAGGTACAAGAAGGGCTTATAAGCTACCCGGACCTTCCTGAGAGAATCAGCAACATTAACATTAATGCATCTGCTTTTGTCGATGGTACCGATCCGGACGGGACAACAGCCGATGTGGAACTTTTCCATTTTGAGCTTGCAGGAAATCCGTTCGACATGAAAATTGCTGTAAGGAACCCTGTCAGCGATCCTGACATTAAAGGTGCCGTGAAAGGCAGGATAGATTTCTCTGCACTCAAAAATGCCCTGCCTGCCGATAGTGTAAATCTTTCTGGACTATTGGATCTTTCGGTACAAATGGCCGGTCGTCTGTCGATGCTTGAAAATAACCAGTTTGACCGATTTGACGCTTCAGGATCGATGACAATAAAAAATATGTTTGTGGAAATGCCCGATCTTCCATCAGTTACGATAAACGAAGCCGATTTTGAATTCTCCCCGGCCTTCGCAGCTCTTACAAATTCAGATATTAAAGTTGGAGAAAAAAGTGATTTCAGCATATCAGGGAGGCTTGAAAATTACATTCCATATCTGTTCAGTGATGAAACGATCAGGGGCAGTCTTGCTCTTCGATCAGGCTTTACAGATGTTTCCGATATTCTCTCAAAGATACCTTCTGATACCACGGTTTCAAACGATACAAGCTCTCCTGTACTTATCAGGATACCTGAAAATATCGATTTCGATTTCAATGCTGCTATTGATAAATTCAGTTATGACAAAATTGAAGCGAGCAATTTCAGAGGCCATATTATTGTAAGAGATGGTGTGCTTAGCCTCAGGGAGACAGGCATGAACATGCTTGGCGGGATGATCACCCTTAATGCCGAGTACGATCCGCGCGACACTCTGAAGCCTGTGATGAAAGCCGACCTGAATCTGAAGAGTATAGGTGTTAAACAGGCATTCACCTCATTCAATACTATTCAGAAGCTTGCTCCTGCAGCTGAAAATGTTGATGGAAAAATCAATGTCAGCCTGTCTTACAACAGTCTTCTGGGATCGGATATGATGCCCCTTGTATCCACAATAACCGGAGGAGGGAAACTTCAATCAGATGAAATAACACTCATTAAATCAGTAGCATATGACAAGATGAAGGAACTTCTTAAATTAAGTGATAAGTATACCAACACATTCCGGGACCTTAACATAAGCTTCAGAATGAGTGAGGGCAGGGTATATGTGAGCCCTTTTGATACAAAGGTCGGGAATATAAAAATGAATATCAGCGGCGACCAGGGTCTTGACCAGACCATGAACTATTTAATTAAGACAGAGATTCCCAGAAGTGAGCTGGGAGGTACGGTGAACAGCCTCATTGATAATCTTTCGGGGATCGCTACTTCCTATGGTCTTGCTGTTAAGCCTGCAGATATTATGAAGATCAATGTCAGGCTGACCGGAGTTTTCGGCAAGCCTGTCGTTACACCTGTGTTTGGGGACGGAACTACAAAGGAAAGTCCGGCTTCAGACGGAGGACTTGTCAAAGGTGCTGCCGGTGAGATTGTCGACGAAGGAAAACAAAAATTGAGGCAGGAAGCTGAAGCCCGCGGCGATGAACTGATAAGAGAAGCTGAAGCCAAAGCGCAGATTCTGAGGGAGGAAGCTGTTGCTGCTGCCGGGAAGATAAGAGAAGAAGCCAATCTCCAGGCTCAGAAACTTGTCGACGAAGCAGCTGCCAGGGGTGCTGTGGCTAAGCTGGCTGCTGAGAGGGCTGCTGACAGACTAAGGGCAGAAGCAGATAAAAAAGCCTCACAGCTGACTGACGAAGCCAATGCAAAGGCAGACCAGCTTATAGAGGAAGCCAGAACCAGAAAACAGGAACTGATCGATAAGATTTGATGTGTACTGTGAAAAAAAAGGTGTCCTCATGAGACACCTTCTTTTTTTGTTTAGAATTTCTTTTCCTTGATCCTTGCCTTTTTACCAGTAAGATCGCGGATATAGAAAATCCGCGCCCTGCGGACCTTCCCATACTTGTTAACTTCAATTTTGTCGATAAACGGAGAGGCGGCCGGAAAGATTCTTTCCACACCTATGTTTCCTGACATTTTTCTTACCGTAAATGTTGCGGTATGGCCTGCACCGCTCCTCTGAACAACGACTCCGCGGAATTGCTGTATCCTCTCCTTATTACCTTCCTTTATCTTGTAATGTACAGTTATTGTATCTCCTGCGTTGAACCTGGGAAATTCGTTCTTTATCTCAAGCTCCTTCTCAACAATGTTCATTAAGTTCATCTCGTACAGTGTTTTGTATTCAGTGTGTTTCCCTTAAAATCGGACGCAAAGGTAGAAATAAAATTGAGATTAAAACAAGCATTACTCAAAAATATTGAATAATTCGGTTAATAATGAATTATCAGTGCCCTCCGCCTCCAGGTACAAGCAGTTTACTGCCTGTATCCTGAACCACCGATTTTTTCCATTTGTCATCGTAGCCTGGCTGCATGGGTGAGGCAGGATATCCCACTTCACTGACGACGAATTTGCCGTCTTTCTCCCTCTTGATGTTACCATCGATATATTTCACAAGGAGGTATTCGCTAAGCTTCTTCCATTCTGAAAAAGTATTCTGTGCAGTATTCACTGAGTATTCAGTAAGGTAATCTCTTGCCTTCCATACATCATTTTCATAGAGTTTAAGAGCTTCCTTATCAATAGTTTCAGATGTTTCTTTTATATACCTTGTCTCAAGCTGTTTCTGGATATTTATTGCATCGGTGCTCATCATGTCGTATCTTGAATAACACTGGTTTGCAACCTGGTTGAAAAGCCAGAAGGCCGATGTGGGAGAATATGTGACCATGTTTCCGTTGCCTGTCCTGAAACACTCGGGTATTTCGGTGATACCGCAATAGACAGGGTTGAATACTGTGGTTGTTGCGTCGTCGACTCCAAACCAGAATATTCCTCCTATAGGATCAGGCAGCCAGCTGCGCGATTCAGCAACGAACACGAAGCCTGTCTGCTGGGTTGCAGTAGCTCTTTCGTTACAGTATGTTTTTGCCTCGGGATCACCTGAAACCTGCCATGTGAGCGGACGCCAGCGGTATGGAAGTCCGAACGGCCCTGCTCCGATGTCTTTCCTCATATCGAACTCAGTGCCTTCAAGATGGTCACGCATAAAATTCATGAGATCATAGTTTGAAATCTTTCTGTCGGGTTTTATCCATAGCGGCATCCTTGTGCTCAGATCGTGACCTGCAGCATAGTTTTTATATTTTTCCATATCACCGTTGACCGCCCTGAAGAAAGCCCATACTCTCATTTCACAGAATCTTGCTCCGTCGAAGGAAACCGGATTAAATGTGTCTGAGAAGCTGAAATCGGCGTCAGAACCAGAAAAAAGGTCCTTCGACCTTGCAAAATCGATGACATCATGTGCATAAACACAGGTTACTGCGGGATCAAAGATCCTTCTGAGATCTTTAGATGTTATGGAGGTGCTGCTTTTTTTTCCTGTGGCAAGCGGAAAGGTGGTAATACGTGCCTGGTTGGCATGTGCTGAGATATATCCGTCAGGTATCAGGCGGGCAACCCATACGGCTCCCCTGTTACCGGGACCTTTTCCAATCATTTCCAGGATCCAGGCCTCATTGGGGTCGGCAATCGAGAAGGATTCACCTGAACTTGCATAACCGTATTCCGAAACAAGATCCGACATTATCTTTATGGCTTCCCGTGCATTCTTTGCTCTCTGGAGTGTAATATAAATGAGACTTCCGTAGTCAATAATACCTTCCGGATCGTTAAGACCTCTTACTCCACCATAGGTTGTCTCGCCGATAGACAACTGGTGCTCGTTCATATTTCCGACAACGGAGTATGTGTGACTTACCTGTCTGATCTTCCCTAAAAATCTTCCCGAGTCCCATTCGTAAACTTCCAGCCAGGCTCCTTCCGGGTAATCGCGTGACGGCCAGTAGTATAGTTCTCCGTATAGAACATGAGAATCAGCCGAGTAGGTTATCATTACCGAACCGTTTACGGATGCTCCTTTTGTTACAATGAAATTAGTGCATGCACTGGAGTTCTGATTCATGATCAGTCCTGTAAGCAGCATTGTCAGAATGATTGTTGTTGTTCTTTTCATATCTATTATATTAATTACTCTTTATATATCTTTCTTTATTTCTTTCAGCTCCTGCCTGCCGTTAATGAGAACAGCCACAGTTAATCTGGTGCTCTTGCAGGGAGAACGAAGTGACAAAAAGCAGTTGTCTGAATTTCACAAAGATAAAAATCCGGGAGTTATTACAAAATGCTTCAGATCATTTTGAGTATGCTGATTATCTTTTTGATCCTTTCCGTATCTGCAATTTTTCTGAGGTATTCATTGTTATTTATATCGCTGCCCATGTGTATACCGGAATTTCTGAAGATCATTGAACTTTCAGTTTCTGACCGGGCGGTAAGATGGAATTCAGTGGCTTTTGTCCTGAGTGCAACACCGGCTATATTCGATTCATCAAGACCTCCTCCGGGCATAATAATTATTCTTCCGTCAGCAATTTCCACCAGCCTGGCGATAACATCAGATCCCTCAGCGGCCTTTTTCCGTTGTCCGGAAGTGAGAAGACGGGTTGCCCCGGTCAAAATTATATTTTCAAGGCTTTCTTCTGCGTGGCATGAAACGTCAAAGGCCCGGTGGAAAGTAATTTCCATCGGGTGTGCAAATTCCGCCAGTCTGCCTGTCCGGTCCACATCAATAGTGCCATCGGCAAGGAGCAAACCAAATACCACACCGTCAACTCCGTTTTCGCCGCACATCTCAATATCTCTTCGCATAATATCAAATTCGGCATCGCTGTACAAAAAATCACCGCCACGTGGCCTTATTATAACATTTAATCCAATTGAAAGATTTTCCCTTACCGAGGAAATGAGTCCTGCCGAAGGTGTTGTCCCGCCTTCGGTCAGATTGTCACACAGTTCTATTCTGTCGGCACCTGCACTCTGGGCATTAAGTGCCGACTCAAAGGAATCGACACAGATTTCAAGCTTGAATTTCATGCTCAATATTTTTCAGTGAATTATAAAAATATGGATATTTTAATTATCATTGTAATATTCAAAAATACGAATTAAGAAAATCAGAAACCAGTATTGAGGTTTTTGAAAAGTTCGTAAAAATAGTTCACAACGGTAAAAACAATTATTATGAAACCTACACTCTTAGTCCTGGCAGCAGGGATGGGAAGCCGTTACGGCGGTAACAAGCAACTCGATGAAGTCGGCCCTGCAGGCGAAACAATTATTGATTACTCAATATATGATGCCATACGTGCAGGATTCGGCAGGATTGTCTTTGTAATACGGCGTGATATTGAAGACCAGGTAAAGCAAAGGTTTGTGGAGAAACTAAAAAACAGGATTGAAGTCGACTACGTATTTCAGGAAATAACAAATCTTCCGGAAGGAGTGAAAGTAACTCCCGACAGGTCAAAACCATGGGGTACAAGCCATGCTATACTTGTTACAAGGGATAAAATCAAGGAACCGTTCGGAGTGATAAACTCCGATGATTATTATGGTATGGAATCATATAAGATACTTCATGATTTCCTTGTAAACGACAATGATCAGAACACATATTCCATAATAGGATACAAACTTGGTAACACTCTGTCTGACCACGGACATGTGAACAGGGGAGTGTGCAAGGTGAATGATAAAGGCCTGCTTGAAAATATTGTCGAGACAAGACAGATAGAAAAAACAAACGGGGGTGCAAGGGTTGTTGCGGAGAACGGCTTAATTCAGGAATTCACCGGAAATGAAGTAGTTTCGATGAACTTATTCGGATTCAAACCCTCCTGCTATGATTTTCTGGGTGAGGAATTCAGAAATTTTATCAATGAAAAAGGCATGGATCTCAAATCGGAACTCGATATTCCGACTTCGCTCGATAAATTTGTTAAAAACGGATCTATAAAGATCAAAGTCCTTATGAGCAATGAAAGATGGTTTGGTGTCACTTACCGTGAAGACAAACCTTTTGTGGTCGACAGCATAAGGAAGATGATAAGGGATGGTAAATATCCGGCCAGGATATACGACTAGCCGGAAAAATATATACGCGTATCGGTTCTCACCATCTGAAATCGGTGTGAAGAATGCTTTCGTTATTCTTTTTGTCCGTAACTGTCAACCTTAGTGAGTGAACTGAATCCGAAATTATCCTCCCGGAGTCAAATTTATAAACGAGCAGGTTATTTTTCTGGTCATATTCAAAAAGTGCCCATTTCCCGTCAATAAATCCTTCGTAGGTGTTTATTCCTGAAAGATCATCGGTTATCCTTATTCTCAATTCCTTACGGCCGCTGAGATCGGATCCGGGTTTAAGGCCGTTGGCGCTGATAACCGGAGCCACAGTATCGATGCCGACGCAGAATGATCCAAATACTGAAGCCGAAGCTGTAACATAACCGTCAGCCAGGCTTCCGCCTATCGAATTACGGCCTGTACCGTTAATAAGCTGCAGTATCAGAAGTTTGTCTTCCCTGCCTTCAGGAATATTTCGGGGTTTAATCGACAGGGAGTAAGCTCTGTGAAGAGGAGTGTAAATGTTATGAACATTGTGTATGTCGGAATACATCTCCTTTGTGCCGGCATTGCTGCTGTAGGAAAAAAACAGAGTGTCATACAGCGATCCTGCAGGGATGGTAAGTGTTATATTTTCAGCTCTGAAACGGTTATTACGGTTATATGGCATGGGTATAAGACCATCGTCGTGTGTTTTTCCGGCATTGCTATCTGGTTGAATGTTGCCGGTTATTGTGAATTTAAGCCTGGAAATATTATTGTGTACATCTGTGACAATGATTTCCACATGATGGATGGCAGTGTCGTTAAAGGTATATATACCTCTGTCTTTCAAATTGTTGTATACACTCAGCTTATCGTTGGGAAGAACAAATGTCTTCTGGTAATAAGTCTTTTCCTTTAGAAGGGTTTGGTAGTCAATATGTGCATTTATATATTTTGTTTCACTGAATGCGAACTGGTCAAACAGATTCCTGTACATAGTTACACTGTCGATCTTCATCTCGATGGAATACACTGCACATCTGTTATAACTGTCGTTCAGAAGATCGTAGGCTTTGATCCCGAATCCTGCCGGGCCGCTGATCTGTAATGTTCTTCCTGATGGCAGGTAATAATTTCCATGTCCGCCCGATACCGGTAGCTTCTGAACGTCTTTCTTTCCGTTTATTATTGTCCCCCGGGAAAGCGGGTAAACGGCTAGCCTTTCAATTACAGGTGCAATATCATCTCCTGTTCCGAAATCGAACAGCAGTGGATTTACAGGCATCTCAGAATCCGATTTTCTGATCTCATAATGCAGATGTGGTCCGGATGAACTCCCTGTATTTCCCGACCAGGCTACCAGATCCCCCTGACGGAACCTGAACATACCTGCAGGAGGAAAAAGTGATACACTGAAGCTTTTTTTTTCGTACTGGTTCTTTTTTACATACTCATCGATCTCGGGAATGAAGCCTTCAAGATGTCCGTATACTGTTGAGTAACCTGACGGATGTTTCAGATAAAGTGCCTTCCCGAATCCTCCCGGGGTGATGCTGATACGGTATACATAACCGTCGGCAGCAGCCACAATTTCCTTACCTGTCACTCCTCCTGTCTTGATGTCGACACCGGAATGAAAATGATCAGATCTGAGCTCACCAAAATTTGCTGAAAGGGCCAGGGGAATTTTTACAGGAGAAATAAAAATGGATCTGTCTTTAGGAAAGTTGTCAGGTGTATTGCAGAATATAGTATATAATAGAAGTAATTTTATTAAAAGCATTATCAGGAATATTTATGATTATACAGTTCTGCAAAACTATACTTCTGGGCGTGTCTGACAACTATTTGGTGCTATTTTTTTGAAAAATTGATTAACTGTGCTAACTTTGTACAAAGATTTAGCCATGTCGGGTCAGGGTTACGAAGAGTTAAGAATTCTGAACAAAAAGCTTGACGAACTGTTTTACAGATACAATAACCTCAGGGCCGGATTTGACGATCTGAAAGCCGCTAATGAAAAACTGCAAAGGCAGCTTCAGGAGCGGGATGCCAGAATAAGGGAATTGGAAAATAATTACGAAAGAGTTAAATTATCAGGAGCATTGTTGGGTGAAGGCGAAAATGCTGTTGAGGCGAGGAGGAAGATAAATGAACTGGTGCGGGAAATAGACAGATGTGTTGCTCTTTTAAACAGATAGAATATATCGATGGATGATAAGCTTTCGATCAGGGTTAATGTTGCGGACAGGTATTATCCATTGAAAGTGGAACGGGAAAATGAGGAGAAGATCAGGAAAGCTGCCAGGATGATCAATGAAAAGGTGCTGCAGTACAAGCAGCGGTACGCCGATAAGGATGTACAGGATTTTCTTGCAATGGCAGCCCTGCAGTATGTAATAAAACTGACTGAGGAAGAGGAAAAAATTGATAACGATTACCTCCCGGATGCCATTAAAGAACTGATTCAGAAGATCGACTCAGTACTTGAAATAAAGGAGTAACAGCGTTCTTTTAAATAGCAAAGGAAATTGCCCGCATTGTTTCTTCATTCATTTTTGAAACTCAACAGTTAAAACTTTGGAGCCGGCCTTAGTTCGGCAAGGACAGGCCTCACCCGGTCCCGATCATCGGGATACCGGGATTCCGGGTAACCGGATCAGTGGAAGTTCAAACTGAATTAGCAGCTCCATCCATGTAGACATGGGGTTTTTTAAAATCTGGAGGAACTTTGCGGGTTTTTTATTTTTAAAACATTTACTTAAACGACCAAATATATGATACAACTAATAACAACACTACCGGGCTGGCTTGCGATAACTCTAACAGCAACGGCACTGGTTGCAGGTTTCGGACTCTCATACCTGGTCTGGGTAGCCGCTCTGCGGAACAAGAGCAGGAAAATCATAAGTGAAGCCGAAACCGAAGCCGAGGTAATCAAGAAAGAAAAAATCCTTCAGGCCAAAGAGCGTTTTCTGCAACTGAAATCTGAACACGAAAAGGTTATCAACGAAAAAAACAGCAGGATTGCACAGGCCGAAAACAGGATTAAACAGAAAGAATTAACTCTTTCCCAGAAGATAGAAGAGACACAGAGAAAACGGAATGAAACCGATGCCATCAGGGAAAACCTTCATGCACAGCTTGAGATAATTGAAAAAAAGAATGAGGAGCTTGCCAGATTTCACCGGCAACAGGTTGAACAACTCGAGTCTATATCAGGCCTCTCGGCCGAAGAAGCAAAGAACCATCTGATGGAATCGTTAAAGGATGAGGCTAAATCCGGTGCAATGTCATACATCAACGAAATACTTGATGAAGCTAAAATGACTGCAAACAAGGAAGCCAAAAGGATAGTCATTCAGACAATTCAGAGAGTAGCTGCAGAAAATGCTATTGAAAATGCAGTGACGGTCTTCCATATTGACTCCGACGAAATGAAAGGCCGGATAATCGGAAGGGAAGGACGTAACATCAGGGCCCTGGAAGCTGCAACCGGCGTCGAAATAATAGTCGACGACACTCCGGAAGCTATAGTGCTCTCAGCCTTCGATCCCGTCAGGAGGGAAGTAGCCCGTCTTGCCCTGCATCAGCTTGTAACAGACGGAAGGATACACCCGGCCAGGATCGAGGAAATTGTTGAAAAGACAAAAAAGCAGGTCGAAGACGAGATCCTCGAAGTTGGAAAGAGAACAGCTATCGACCTTGGTGTTCACGGGCTCCATCCTGAGCTTATCAGGCTTGTCGGTAAAATGAAATACCGGTCATCATACGGACAAAACCTTCTTATGCACTCCCGTGAGGTTGCAAACCTTGCCTCCATCATGGCCGCTGAACTCGGACTGAACCCCAAGCTTGCAAAAAGAGCCGGATTGCTTCACGATATCGGAAAGGTGCCTGATGACGAACCGGAACTGCCACATGCAATACTCGGAATGAAAATGGCTGAAAAATACAAGGAGAAACCTGAGGTATGCAATGCTATCGGAGCTCATCACGATGAAACGGAAATGACTACACTGATTGCACCAATCGTGCAGGTTTGTGATGCAATCTCCGGAGCCCGTCCGGGCGCCCGTCGCGAAGTTGTCGAGTCCTACATAAAAAGGCTCAAGGAACTTGAGTCCCTGGCACTTCAGTATCCGGGTGTGATCAAAACCTATGCAATTCAGGCAGGAAGAGAACTGCGTGTAATTGTTGGTGCTGAAAAAGTTTCCGACAAGGAAGCCGAAGGACTCTCTTTCGATATTGCCAAGAAAATACAGAATGAAATGACATATCCCGGACAGATCAAGATTACCGTAATACGCGAAACAAGAGCGGTAAACTACGCAAAATAAAATTTTTGAAGCCTGTAAATATAAGAGCACAGTGTAATTTATCTCTATTACCTGTGCTCTTTATCATTTTATAAACCATGCTTCATAACCTTAATTTCATAGTTAGTCAAATCACCGATAACGTTACTTTTTCCATATGGTAATTTTGTTATCTTTGACTTCCTGAGATATGAAATGATGCAGAAGATAAAACTGATCAATATAGTCGGAGCCCGTCCCCAGATAATTAAGGCTTCCGCAATTAGCAGGACAATCAGGAATCATTTTTCCGACAGTGTGACGGAGATAACTATTCACACAGGCCAGCATTATGATAAGGAACTGTCAGATGTGTTTTTTGATGAACTTGAAATACACAAGCCTGACTACAACCTTGGTGCAGGATCTGCCAGCCATGGGAAACAAACATCACTGATGATCACAGGGATAGAGGAGGTGCTTCTTAAGGAAAATCCTGCCTGCGTTATCCTGTACGGTGATACAAACTCCACACTGGCCGGAGCTATAGCCGCTTCAAAGCTCCATTATCCTGTTGTACATATCGAAGCAGGATTACGGTCGTTCAACAAGATGATGCCCGAAGAAATAAACAGGATTGTCAGCGACCATTGCTCAACACTTCTTTTTGCACCCACAAATGCTGCGTTCAAGAACCTTATGAATGAAGGGTTTAAACCCGAAAACAGCCCCCCATATACAATCGACAATCCCAAGATCTACCTGACCGGTGACATAATGTTCGACAATACCCTCTTTTTTGCCGGTCTGGCTGAAAAGAAAAAGTCTGCATTTCTGACAAATTTGTCAGTTGAACATGACAATTATGTGCTGGCTACAATACACAGAGAAGCAAATACCGACAATATCTCCAGGCTTGAGGCAATTATCAGAACTCTTATTTCGCTGTCGGAGGAACATTCGGTCAGAATGGTGCTCCCCCTCCATCCAAGGACAACCGGATCTCTGAAAGATAAACTGCCTTCATTATACAAAGACCTGGAGAAAAGCAGTAAAATCTCCGTCGTACCTCCTGTTTCTTTTCTTGAAATGACCTTGCTGGAGAAGAATGCAAAAATGATCATCACCGACTCCGGTGGTGTTCAGAAAGAATCCCATTTCTTCAGAAAACCCTGTCTTGTTTTACGTAAGGAAACGGAATGGATTGAGCTTGTCAGGAATGGAACAGCCGTCCTTGTTGACGCAGATCCTGAACTTATAACAAAGGAATTCAGCAGATTCATTAATGACGGAAAAGAACTTGATTACCCTGGTTTTTACGGCGACGGAAAGACTGCTGAATTCATAATTAAGGAAATAAAGCTCCTCTCAGAACATCAATGAACGGTAACAGGTGTAATTTTACTTTTCATGTTTATGGAACAGACACTAAAAAATTGCAGGGTACTTGTTACAGGAGGTGCAGGATTCATAGGTTCAAATCTTGTTGAATCGCTTCTTGCATCCGGAAATAAGGTTGTCTGTCTCGACAATTTCTCAACCGGTAAAAGAAAGAACATATCAGATTTTATCAGTAGTCCCGATTTTACACTGATTGAAGGCGACATAAGAAACTACGACGATTGTGCCAGGGCTGTCGGGAACACCGATGTTGTGTTTCATCAGGCTGCGCTGGGATCGGTGCCACGATCGATAAAAGACCCCGTAAGTGCAACTGATGTGAACATCGGAGGATTTGTAAAGATGCTTTTTGCCTCGAAGGAGGCAGGAGTAAAAAGATTTATTTATGCGGCCAGTTCATCGACATATGGCGATCATCCCGATTTACCCAAAGTGGAAGACAGGATAGGAAAACCCTTGTCACCCTATGCAATAACAAAGTATGCCGATGAATTGTTTGCTACCGTATTTTCTGTAAACTATGGAATTGAGGTAATCGGGCTCAGATATTTCAATGTCTTCGGACGCAGGCAGGATCCTGAAGGTGCCTATGCTGCTGTAATACCTAAATTTGTGTCGGTGCTTATGCGTCACGAAGCTCCTGTTATTAACGGTGACGGAAACCATTCACGCGATTTTACATATATTGACAGTGTTATCAGGGCAAACCATCTGGCTGCACTGGCAAAGGACCCGGCAGCCCTCAACCAGGTTTATAATGTTGCACATGGCGAGAGAACAACCCTTAACCGTCTTTTTGACATGATCAGGGATTATGCCGGCCGGGACGATCAGGAGATCCTTAAAATCAAGCCTGTATATGGTCCGGAGAGGGCAGGAGATATTCCTCATTCACAGGCATCGGTTGAAAAAGCTGCCAGATTACTCGGTTATGCTCCTGCATGCACAGTTGCCGAAGGACTGAAACAGGCCGTTGAATGGTTCCGGATGAATTTGTAACATTTATTACATTTTTTAAGTAGTTCAATGATAATCGGTTATATGTAATAATATGCATATAACCAAGGGTGCAGTAGCTGTAGTATGATTTCATTCAGAATCCGGAATAATACATTTTTAAGGATTGTCGTATTCATTACACTGATATCGATATTCATTGCTGCCGGTTTCATTACGGGATTCAGGATAAAATTCTTTTCCGAGATATTCTCAATAATTATCTTTACCTGTGCCTACCTTCTGACACCATCCATAAAGGTTGACACTATTAATCTTGTCTCGCCCCGCAATCTGATGCTTCTGATCTTTTTCACCCGTCTTGTGATTTGTCCTCTGACCATCATGCTTTTCGGCTATCAGCCATGGGTACTGCCTGAACTGCCTGATCAAAAACTCATCTTTAAAGCTTCTCTGATCTCCTTCATTGCCTTTCTCTCTTTCGTTACCGGCTGGGATCTTGTACGTCATACCGGGAATAGCATCCTTGAAGAAAAAAAAGTAAAATTCAGGTTCCGGAACAACGGGCTTATTGCCCTGGGTCTCCTCATCGTTCTTCTGATATTCATAAGATTTTATTATGGTTCTTTTAAATACTATTTCCATACCCTGTTCATGGAAGACTATTTCGGGGTGCAGGAAGAAATGGGAAGATTGTGGATCTACTCGAATATTCTTTTTAAATATGTAATTCCCTTTTTCGGAATCATCCTCGGCATCTATGCCCTTGAAAAGATCAAAACGGGTATATGGGGCAAAGCCCTGATAGCATTCATTTTCATCCTGCTTATTGTGTTCCTGTCCCTGGGACCATCAAGAAACAATATTGTTTTCCCTGTCCTTGCCTTCCTCGCCGCTGTAATTCCACGCTATTTCAGGATCCGTTTCAGGGATTTCATACTGGGATGCATTGGTTTCATTGTCCTTGCCTTCTTCTTTCAGAACCTGCGTAAAAGAAGCAATGAGGCTATTATGACAGAACTGAACACAGGAGAAAAGTTCATAGAATTTATCCAGGTTTATTTTGTTGCTCCTCATATTATGACTCCGATGTTCAGGATTGAAGAAAAATTCAATGATGTTCCCTTTACTATTCATTCCTCATTCCTTGAAACCGTTCCTGTGCTTGGCGCCCCCTTTCGTGATAAGAGCGGATCTTATTATTATAATGCAGGATATGACAGGGAAGGAGCACGCGACCAGGTGTTCCCAACTTACGGAGAGCTGGTTATGAATCTGGGTTACATCGGAATGATAATCGTCTTTATGCTTACAGGTTATTTCTACAGAAAAATAGATATTTTCTTCAGAAGAAAAACGCCCGGAGATCCACTTTTCAGAGCAATTATTTTTTATTTCACTCTTCTCTATAATGCCCTTATTTTCCTTAGTTACTCGGTTTTCGGACAATTTATTTTCTACAATTCAGTTCTTGTTTTTTTCGTAATGCTTTTAAGAGACAGACCTGTGCATGAGAGCAATATTTAGTATTTCATGGATAAAAAACCTTTTGACTGAAAACAAGCGTTTCTATAATGCGCTATTTCTCAGCACTATATCGGCGATTCTTTCACAGGGACTGAATTTTCTGACACTGGTGTTTATCACCAGAAAACTGGGTGAAAGCAGCATGGGCCACTTTTCTGTGATACAGAGTGTTGTTCTTCTGCTGGCGAGCTTCGGTCTGCTGGGGCAGAATATTTCTTCCACAGCCCTGACCTCCAGATTCCGTTCAAAGTACCCTAACCTTGCAGGACTTCTCATTGGGAATACCTATATGCTATCGGCTTCAGTGCTTGCAGTGGTCGGATTAACAGCTGGTCTTACCTCCGCATATTTTTTCCCCGAGATATACCTCGATGCTTTAAGCAGATCACTTAGCCTGGCAGTTGTCATTGTATGGACCTTCTCGATGACGTTCGACATGTTGCAGGTCGGAATCCTGATAGGATTTGAAGCATATAAGGATCTGGTTAAAACAGATGCCCTGAAAGGGATGATATCAATATCACTGATTTTACCTCTTGCAACACGTTTTGGTGTTGCCGGTTTACTGACAGGGTATATTGTATCAAGTATTCTGGGTGTACTAACCAATCAGTATTTTATCAGGAAAAACCTGAAACAATATAACCTCCGTATCCGGTTCAAATTTTCGCCCATGATAATACGGAAAATACTGAATATAGGCATGCCTGTTTTCACAGCGTCATTATTCATCAGTTTCGCCACATGGCTCACAAATAAGCTGATCTTTGCTGAAGCAAACGGGGCCGTTGCTCTGGGTATAGTCTTTGTCTGCAGGCAGATCATGACATTGATACAATTCTTTCCGGTGCAAATCTCAAGGGTTGTCCTGCCAATTATTGCCGGGGGAAATAATCAGAACGATAAACGTAAAGTCAGTAAATTAAGCCTGGCAACTGTATTATTAGTATGTTTTTCTCTTGCTTTTGCAGGCCTGATCTTTGAAAAATTCATACTTCTGGCATATAATCTCGATCCGCTGACGGCAGCGATACCCTACAGGATAATCCTCATAACAGTAATATTCTCAGCTGTCAATATGATACTCGGCCAGTTCGTTATCGCCGGGAAAAATCCATGGGTACGCACATATGCCGACATCGCAATTGCTGTTTTAATGGTGGTGATCACACTGCTGCTGAGAGAAACTCATCTGTATACTGCACTCCCTTATGCCATGCTGGTGTCATTTATTATAAGTGACCTTATAATAATATTTCATCTGAAGGGAAGAAAGTTACTTATAAACGGATTCTTGAAAAATAACTTATGAACAGTATGAACACCGGCAGAAAAACGGAATCAGATATTAAAAGGATCGCAATCATCTATATATGCACGGGAAAATATCAGATCTTCTGGGATAACTTCTACAGGAGTTCAACCGGGTATCTCCTTACCATGCATGATAAACACTATTTTGTTTTCACCGACAGCAGTTCCATTGTAAATTCCGGCAACATCACGGTTATATATAAAAAACCTGAAGGCTTCCCGACCGATTCTCTGCTTCGCTTCAGGATGTTTAGTTCAATAGCCGACAGGCTCAGAGATTATGATTATGTATATTTTTTCAATTCCAACCTGATTTTTACAGCACCCGTGAACGAAGAGATATTCCCCGACAATTACATATCTGGTCTGGCAGGTGTTATACATACGGGGTATTTCAATAAACATCACTTCTGGTTTCCTTATGAAAGAGATCCTGCCTCCAAAGCCATGATCCCCCACAAATACGTGAAGTACAGGTATTACATGGGAGCATTTTTCGGGGGAAGAACATCGGCATTTGTTCAAATGTCGGAGGAGTGCGATCGATGGGTAACTGATGATCTGGAGAAGGGGATAATAGCTGTATACCATGATGAATCGCATCTTAACCGTTATTTCATCGACAGGGAAATCCTTGAGCTGGATCCATCCTATGCCTATCCTGAAGGATGGAATATACCTTTTGTCCCGCGTATCATCATTCTTAATAAAGTAATACATGGCGGGCCTGAATTTGATAAGATGGCCGGAATATCACCGGTTAAAAAGGTGAAAAATAAGTTCTGGTTTATCTTTAAAACATTAAAATGGTACTTTAAATAATTGTTATGATAGCTGTCAGGTTCTGGGGCGGACTTGGTAACCAATTCTTTCAATATTCCTTCGGGAGGGCTCTGGCTCTTAAAACAGGAGAAGACCTCCGTTTTTACATGCTGGATAAGGAAAAAACTCCCGCTACTCTTTCAATAACTGAGTTTGACGCGGATATCTTATTTCTGCAGCCGGAAACCATGAAAAAAATATACTTCTGCTATGGAAACAACCTGATGGTACGTGCAGAAAGGAAGCTTACCTCTCTTTTTCCGTTCATCCACCCCGGCATAATGATTGAGAAGGGTCCGGGCTACAGTGAAATAGGAGAACCATACAATAAATATTTCGATGGTTACTGGCAATCATACCGCTACTTCAATCATATTGCAGACCGGCTTAAAGAGGAACTGACCCTGAAGCGATCGGTTAAACTTCCCTGTTCCTGGTTTGAGGAAATAAATAGTTGCCAGTCAGTGGCTGTACATGTAAGAAGGGGTGACTATCTTTCCGGAAGGAGCAGATCGGTTTATCACCAGTGTGATGAACGATATTACAGTAATGCAGTGGACCTTATCAAAGAAAAGGTTAAGGATCCTGTCTTTTTTGTATTTTCGGATGACATTGATTGGGTAAAACGTAATTTTATTTTTATGCCTGATTCCACCAGGTATGTAATTCACGAAATGGATAAGCCGGATTGTATTGATAATGTCCTTATGAGGCAATGCAGACATTTTATCATTGCCAACAGCACATTCAGCTGGTGGGCTGCGTTCCTGGGTGGCAACAACGAGAAGACCGTTATTGCACCTGAAAAATGGTATTTGAATAAAACAGATTTCCTCATCAGTGACCTTATACCTTCCAGATGGATAATGATGTGATAGTAAGCATAGGCATGCCGGTATATAATGCGGGGAGATATCTGAGATTTGCCATTGACTCTGTTCTGGCACAGACTTTCCCTGATTTTGAGCTTATAATTACATCGGATGGCTCGTCTGATGACTCTGTGGAAATAGCAGGAAGCTATAATGATCCAAGGATCAGACTTATAATTGATAATACCAACAGGGGAGTCCCATACCGCATCAATCAGCAGATAAAAATGGCAAGGGGTCGATTTTTTGCCAGGATGGATGCAGATGATATTATGTTTCCCTGGAGGATTGAGAAGCAGCTAAAGTATCTTCTTGACCACCCGGAGACAGATGTGACCGGAAGTGAGGCTGTCGTGATCGACGAAAAGAATATAGTGATAGGATACAGGAATAGTAATCCTGAATTCACTTCTGAAACAATACTGAAGGAGATACTGTTTAATCACCCTACAATTTGCGGAAAGAAAGAATGGTTCACTTGCCATCCATACAACGAAGAACTGTCGGGAGCGGAGGATTACTATCTTTGGAACACGACCCTCAGGGAATCAAAATTCCATATTATGACGTTTCCATTGATGTTTTACCGTGATCCTCCGTCATCATCTGTTGAAACCTATCTGCGTCGGCAGAAAGTGCTGAGGAAAGTATTTAAAATACTCTATGCTGATAATCTGATCACTAAGAGTCAATTCAGAAAATTGACTGCAGCCTGCCGCTCCAAAAGTATGATTTATTCAATCCTGAGTATCATGAATCTGTCAGGTACCCTTATAGCGCGAAGAAATAGAAGACTTGACAGCGAGCATCAGAATAACTATCAGAACCTGCTGCACAGTATAATTTCCGGCTGAAGAAACAAAATGATAAGATGGCTTCAATATTACATGTGGTAAATACTTATTTCGCTGTTCCCTATTTCATTGGTGAACAGTTTCTATATTTCATGGATAAAGGCCACGAATTGCATCTTATCTGTCCTGAGTCAGAATTCCTTGAACAGTACAGCCTTGACATGAAGTTCAAATATAAAACCGTTGAAATAACCAGAACATATACTCTATTTAAAGACATCAAAGCTCTTTTTATTATATATGGATATATAAAGAGCAACAAAATTGAGATAGTGGTTGGCCATACTCCCAAGGGGGCACTGCTAGCCATGTTTGCAGGATGGCTCAGAAAAACTCCGGTTAGAATTTATTTCAGGCATGGACTTGTTTATGAAACCAGGCGTGGTCTTGCAAGAAGAATACTGATAATGGCTGAAAGGATCTCTGCGTATTTTTCAACTTTAATAATATGCGTCAGCCCTTCAATTGCCAGGGTCAGCCTCAGAGACAACCTAAATCCGTCCGGAAAGCAAACGATACTCGGCCGCGGTACATGCGGTGGTATAGATACACGCAAAATTTTTAACCCGGGGGTAATAAGGCAGAAAGATCTGATGGTTCTGAAAGAACAGTATAAAATAAGTGCCGGCGATGTGGTTATAGGTTTCTGTGGCAGGATAGTTCCTGATAAAGGAATAATAGAACTTATCGACTCTCTCGATATCCTCAGGTCGCGTAATCCTGGTATCAGATTTATTATAATGCTTGTCGGGATACTGGAAAACAGGGACAGGTTGCCAAAGCCTACACTGGATAAGATGAAATATGACAGGGACATTATCCTTACCGGCTATGTGAGAGAAAATATAAATTATTTTTACTCGATGATGAATATTTATGTTCTTCCTTCATTCCGTGAAGGTTTTGGCATGAGCGTCATAGAAGCAAGTGCTATGGAAATACCCGTGCTCACAACCAGGGCAACCGGATGCGTTGACGCAATAGTTGAAAATGTCACAGGAAGATATATTCTTAACAACCCTCAGTCAATTGCAGAAGGTATTGAATTTTACGTGAAAAATCCCGAAAGTGCACTTTCGGCAGGAAAGGCAGGAAGAGAATTTGTCAGGCAGAATTTTGATAACCTGATGCTCTGGATGGAACTGGAGAACTATTACCGCTAAGCGGCCCTAATTCTGTTAATAAAATAACAATGGAGGCGATCAGGGATAAGATCAGCAATTATGCAGCAGAAACAGGCTTCTGGTCATTGTGCTGCACTCTTTTTCTGCTTTCATTTCCCCGTTCCTGGTCATTATACCCGCTCGGATTAATGCTTTTTTGCGGACTGATAATCTGGTTTGCTGATTTTAACAACGTTGCGGGGAGGTTTATAAGATCATGGTACATTGTGCTCCCTCCGATGCTTTATTTTATTCTTCATTTAATCAGTGTATCATGGCAAAAAGCAGGGATCTCACTACTTGAGGGAAGACTGATGTTCCTGCTTATCCCTCTGCTGGGTTTGCCGGTTTTTTTCAGAGAAAATACCTTCAGAAGAACTTCATATGCACTGACAATATATATAGCCGGACTTGCACTTATCTGCCTCTACCAGACTGGCAGGATACTGATAAATATTTTTACCGGATATCCCGGGGAAGTCAGTTTTTTTGACTGGATGAATCAGCATGATCCGTCTTTTTTCTCTTTGGGATTCTCAATCTTTGAACATCCTACCTACCTTGCCTTGAAACTTAACTGGGCAATCATTGTTCTTATATTTTTTCATGGAATGACAGTATTAAAAAAGAAATACACAATCCCTGTCATAATCCTGTTCTGCTCTGCTCTCATTTTTGCCGCATCTAAAGCCGGTCTGATAATATTGGTGACAATTCTTATGATCTCACTCTTCCGCACACTGAGAAAAGGAATTCACAGCACTGTTATTTCGGCCGGGCTTATTACAATCATGATAGTTTTTACAATATTCCTTTCATTACGGATTAACAGGATAGATATGTACTTCACTGAAGTGAAGAGCAGGCTTGTCATCGAAAATCCTGATCTTAAAAATATTGATCAGCGAACCCGCGAATGGTATTCGGCATTTCAGATAATAAAGCAACAGCCTTTGTCAGGTACAGGGTTTGCAAAAGCAGAGGAGAAATTAGTGGAAGAATATGTGAAAAACGGTTTCAATGATGAAGCACTCCTGAGGCTGAATGCTCACAATCAATTCCTTGAAGCTCAGATGACTTTCGGTATAGCCGGTACTGTGACACTTTTTCTCATGCTTTTCCTGCCTCTCTTTTTCAGAAGCAGGATGATATCTCCACAGCCAGTAATTGCTCTGATAAGCCTGACGATCTGTTTCCTGCTTATTGAATCAATGTTTAACCGCCAGTGGGGTATTATGTTTTTCCTATTGTTCATAAATCTTCTTGCTCTGAAATTAAAAGAATGATATATTCAGAGAATGAATAATTGTTTAAATTTACTTTAGAATTTAGCTTTATATATGCTGTCTGAAGTTCCTGACATTTTAATAATTCTGCTGGGATTCCTGCTCGCCTTTGCAATTACATTCTTCGGAATTCCCAGGATCATCAGACTGGCCCGTCAGAAAGGCCTGTACGATATTCCGGGTACACGCACCTCACACAATGAACCGACACCCCGGCTGGGTGGAGCAATGATTTTTGCAGGAGTAATACTTACTTCCGTACTGTTTACCGATTTTGAGAACGCGGCAAAACTAAAATACCTCATTGCAGGTATGCTGATACTTTTCTTCATCGGCATTAAGGACGATATTATAACACTTACTCCTCCGAAGAAGATACTGGGTCAGATTTTTGCATCAGGTATTATTGTGGTACTCGGAAATATAAGAATTGTTGACTGTTATGCCTTTTTTGGTATGGAATATCTTTCTTACGCCATCAGCATCATAATTTCCATTCTTATCTTCATGGCTCTGATAAACAGTATAAATCTTATCGATGGGATAGACGGACTTGCTGCAGGTGTTGGCATAATAGCATCTGTTGCTTTCGGAACATGGTTCTTCATGTTCGGTCATATCTCAATGGCAGTTATCTGCGTTTCACTCCTGGGATCACTTATAGCCTTTCTGTATTTTAACGTTTTCAGTAAAAGAAATAAGATATTCCTTGGAGATACAGGCTCCCAGCTGATAGGATTCCTGCTTGCCGTATTTGCTGTTTCCTTCCTTGAACTTAATGCTTCAATTCCCGACGATACGAAGCTTGGAACAGCACCGGCAATAACTCTTTCGATTCTGATAGTCCCGGTAATAGATACTCTGAGGGTTATTTATATACGGCTGCGCAATAAAAAATCTATCTTTAAGGCCGATCATAACCACATCCATCATGCAGTATTGAGTGTGTCAAAAACACACCTCATAGCTTCACTGACAATACTGTCAGTAAATATCACCCTGATTATTTTTACAATCGTTTTCAGACACCTTGGCAATACGATACTGATAATAGCCCTGGGTATACTCAGCACTGTACTGATCTACCTTTTAAACTACTACAGGCACAAAAATCAAACTGATCAGGTAAAATAAAAGCGCTTATTTGTATTTGTCAAAAACTCCGGAAAGGGCTTTCCTGTTAGCCAGCAAAATCAGGAGTAACAGCGTCAGGAAGAAGATGGCCGGTACTATTCGGAGAGCATAATATTTACCTCCGTTGGTTCTTCGAACCGGAGCTGAAAAATCACTTAGAACGGTAACAACTTCTTTATACAGGTTCAGATCTGTTTCCAGTAATTGCTTTCTTGCATACAGGGAATAGATATCATCTATAACCAACTGGGTGCTGTGTTCCTGGAGAAATATCATCTGACCTCCTTCTTTAGGCAGTCTGTTCCGTGTCTCTTCAAAGTATTTAACCTTCTGAAGACTGTCTAGGAGCATAATATCATAATCTATCCTCGAAATTAATTCTTTATTCTGCCTGATCCTTATCTGATTTCTCTGATATAACAGGGAATCGGACCGTATGTATCTGATCAGCCCGCTTCTTACGTTTGCCAGATAGACAGGATCTTTTATTTTAACCCTCACGTTGAAACGGTCCGTCATCATTACGTTAAGAGTATCGTAAACATTATGTTTTCTTTTGTAGTCGACTTTATCAGGAATTCCGTCGTTATTGTTGTCGATTATCCAGAAAGCATCAATGTCTTTGATGTTTTTTATTATCTCGCCTTCGAGTGAAAGCAATTCCTGCAGTTTCTGCTGATTTTTTTCTTTTGTGTAAATATGAAGCCTGGATATTTTCTCTATAAGGTCCGAATTGTCACCTACATTGGTTCTTAATACAATGTTCGACTGGTACAGGGGAGGGCTGGTATATTTGAAGAGGTAAGAAAGTCCGATCCCGATTATGCCGCTAGCAAGCAGAGGCAGCCAGTTCCTCAGCAGGAAAACCACAGATATCAATACAGCTCTTCCGACGTTATTTCCGGCACGGAGGATAGATTTACCTATCTGCCTGAATAGGTCAAGAAGATCAACTTCGTCTGCATTGGTGTTATGAACAGAGTCCTTCTTATCCATAAGATCATTCATTGATGCAGAACAAATTTAAAAATATTTCAGGTATCTCCAACCCGTGGTTTAAATTAGCTGCAGGACCTTCAATGCAAGATCTTTCACCATTGGCTTGTAATCCTTGATGAATTCACCTGTAACCCTGTTGCCTATTACAAGACATAGTGTCAGAGCCTTATGACCCAGCAGACCTGCCAGGCCATAGATTGCCGAACTTTCCATTTCGTAATTTGCAACAAATCTTCCTTTAAGGGAAAATTCAGCCAGTTTCCTGTTGATGTCAGGATCAAAGGTCCGGAGCCTCAGTTCCCTTCCCTGCGGGGCGTAGAAACCAGGAGCTGAAATCGTTATCCCCTTAATGAATTTTTCGCTGCTGAATAGCGATACAAGTTCCCTGTTTGCATTCACAGCATAAGGGTAGGAGAGGGTGTCAGGCCATTCAAGATACTGTACAAGTACATCTGAAAGATATGTATCGAGCAGCCAGTCATATCCTTCATAGAAATGCAGGAGACCGTCAAATCCTACTGCCGTCTCGGAAAGTACCACTGAACCTGCAGGAACATCGGCCCTGATGCCTCCTGATGTCCCCAGCCGTATGAACGTCAGCGATACTGGTTCTTCTTTCGCTTTGCCTGTTTTCAGATCTATATTGACCAGAGCATCCAGCTCATTTATGAGAATATCTATATTATCGGTTCCAATCCCCGATGATATTATTGTTATCTCTCCGCTGTTATCAAAACTTCCTGTAACGGTTTTAAATTCTCTGTTCGCTTTCCTCACCCTCACTTCGCTCAGAAGCTCAGAAAGCATATCCACACGCCCGGGATCCCCAACAATAATTATCCTGTCTGAAATATCATCAGGATAGAGGTTCAGGTGAAATATAGCACCATCACCCGATGTAATAAGTTCGGTTTCTTTTTGCATAATTCAAGATTGAAGAACAAATTTACAATTTTCCTTTAAGGCCTGCTAATTGTAGTAGTTCATTATGTGACCTGAGATCAGGTTAAGAGATATCTCTGCAAGTTTGGTCTGGTACTCGACCGAAAGAAGGCTCTCCCTTGCATCGAGAAGGCTCTTCTGAACTTCACGCAGGTCTATTCCCGACAGGCTGCCCAGTTTGTATCTTTCCATTGCGATGGAGAGGTTCTCGGTGGCTGTTTGTAAATTCTGCTTTTCGAGTTCAATAAGTCTGAGAAAATTGCTGTAGGCACTGTAAATGGTTATCAGATCAGCTCTTACACCCTGTTCAAGCTCCTGGTACCTTAATTCCGTGTTCTGAAGGGATATCGACGAATTGCGGATAGTTCTTCTCTGATTCATCCCGTCAAAGAGATTAAATCCAAGCGTTAAACCGTAACTAAGTCCGTTGGTCTGCTGATTTGATGATGACCCTGAGGAATAGGTATTGAAATTGTAATTATATCCCGATGAAGCTGTAAGGTATGGATATGACCTGGATTTTGCAAGCCTGTAATCAAATTCTGATACATTCATGTTCGATCTGGCAATCTGCAGGCTGGTATTATTCTCAAGAGTTTCTGTCAGAAGTTTCTCATAGAGAAGCTCCTGATTCACTTCTATAGTCGTATCACGGGTAACAAACTGACCGTTCAGATCCTCAACCGCCAAAAGTTCATTAAGCCTTACCTGTGCGGCGTGGACCGTTTCACATTGCTTTGAAAGCCTTGAGCTGTCGGCATTCAGGTATACTCTCGACTGAAGTACCTGTAATTTTGAACTGCTTCCCAGGAGATATCTGTCTTCGTCGATCCTGAGCCTTTCCTTTGAGAGGGAAACAGCATATCTGAGGTTTTCAAGGAGTTTGACCTGCTGAATATAATTGTAGTAGGCAGCAACGATATCGGAAACAAGATTCTCTATGGCGAACTGTGTGTTCAGCTCTCCCAGATTTTTAAGTTCTCCCAGTTTACGGTATGTTGTGGTTACACTGAAGCCTTCAAATATCGTTAGTCCGAGATTTAATGAGGCAGCATTGGTTGTATTGTGGATATTACCTGAAAAGGTACTGTTAGTATCACCGACATTCGTTCTGATGTCGTTCAGTGTCCCGCTGTGTCTGCCGCTGAGATTAAGAGAAGGGAGATACCCTGCATTGCCTGGTGTATAGTTGTTCCGGGAAATTATTTCGCTGTTTTTTGTGATCATAAGCGAATAGTTCTTCTCCAGCCCGGTACTGATACAGGATCTGATATCATATATCTGCTGGGCAAAAGTCTGACTGGCTGCCAGTATAATGTATAAGCTAATCAACAGCAACCTTATCTTCATTGTTTTTTGTATTTGTTTCACTGGAAATGTAAGTATAGATTGCAGGCACGACGAAAAGTGTGAGGAAAGTCGAGAATATCATACCTCCCACAACGGCAATACCCATTGCCACACGGCTCTGAGCTCCTTCTCCCAGCCCGAGTGCGAGGGGAAGGATTCCCAGTATAGTTGCAAGGCTTGTCATCAGGATAGGCCGGAACCTTGACGCTGCAGCATATTTGATGGCATCGAATTTATTCAGACCTGCTTTTTTGCGCTGGTTGGCGAATTCCACAAGCAGAATACCGTTCTTCGACACCAGTCCGATAAGCATGATAATGCCTATCTGGCTGAAGATATTCATAGTAACATTAAAATACCACATAAATAACAAGGCTCCGGTAAGTGCAAGAGGCACCGTCATCATTACAACAAAAGGATCCTTGAAACTTTCAAACTGGGCAGAAAGTACCAGGAAAATCAGGATTAGGGCAAGTACGAATGCAAACATGAGACTCGATGAGCTCTCCCTGAAATCCTTGGAATCACCTGCAAGAGCTGTCCTGAATGAGTCATCAAGGACCTCGTCGGCTATCTGGTCCATTTCTTCCAGTCCTTCACTTATAGTTTTTCCTTTTGCCAGTCCTGCCGATACGGTTGCTGCAACAAACCTGTTATACCTGTAAAGCTGCGGGGGAGCTGTTTCTTCAGTCAGTGTCACCAGATTATCAAACTGGATCATCTCGCCCCGGTCGTTCCTTACATACAGCGATTTAAGGTCCAGTGGCTTGTTACGGTCTTCACGGGCAAGTTCGCCAAGGATCTGATATTGTTTTCCGTTCATGAAGAAATAACCAAATCTCTGACCGCTCAGGGCAAGCTGCAGTGTCTGTCCTATACTTTGTGTAGAAACGCCCAGAAGAGTTGCTTTTTCACGATTTATATGTATTCTGAGCTCCGGTTTTGTAAACTTCAGGTTCACATCTGCCATCTGGAGCACATCGCTTTCCATTACCCTGGCCATAAACCCTGGAAGAATATCTCTTAGTTTCTCAATTGATGTTGCCTGCAGAACGTATTGAACAGGCATTCCCGCACGCCTGCTGCCGAATGTAGACTGCTGCTGTACAAATGCTCTGGCTTTTGTCTTTGTCCTGAGATCCACTGCCAGCTGGTCAGCTATTTCCTGCTGTGTTCTTCTTCTTTCGTCAGGCTTGCTCAGCATCAGCCTGATGATTGCGAAACTACCGCCCCGTATCATGGTTGTATAACTGATCCTTTCAGGGACTTTTTCTTCAACGAATTCAGAAATGTCATCAGCATAACTGAGCATGTATTCGTATGTTGCTCCTTCGGTGGCCGACATATTAATAGTAATCTGTGACCGGTCTTCGAGGGGAGCCATTTCCGATGGTATGGTATTCCACAGGAGCACCACAAGGCCCAGGGCTGTAACCAGTATGACCAATGCCATTCTCCTGTGTCTGAGGAAAACGTCAAGAGAGTTTTTATACCAGTTGTTGAGTCTTACAAAGAATTTCTCCGTTTTCCTGAAAAACCAGCTGTGATTTTTTTCATGCCTCAGAAGCTTTGTGGAAACCATAGGAGTGAGTGAAAGAGCGAGAAAAGCAGAGATTGTTACTGCACCGGCCATTACGATACTGAACTCCCTGAACAGCCTTCCCGTGATCCCCTGAAGAAATACTATCGGGAAAAATACCGACACGAGAGTTATTGTAGTTGAGATGATGGCAAAATATATTTCTTTCGATCCTGCAAGTCCGGCTTTCACGGGTTCCATACCCGCTTCCACCTTCACATAAATGTTTTCCATGACAACAATTGCATCATCGACCACTATTCCGATGGCAAGCACCAGAGCCAGAAGTGTAAGGACATTGATGGTGAAGCCCGCGATGTACATTATGAAAAATGAACCGACCAGTGAAATGGGAATGACCAGTATGGGAATCAGAGTTGCCCTCCAGCTCCTGAGAAAGAAATATATGATCACCACAACCAGAAGGAATGCGATGTAAATAGTATTCTGAACTTCCTTTATCGAAGATCGTATATATTCAGTGTTGTCATAATTCACATTTATAATAACATCATCAGGCAGGTCTTTCTTAATGTATTCCAGACGTCTGTATACCTCGTCAACGATATCGATATGGTTTGAGCCGGGCTGCGGTATTATTGCCACCTGAGCCATGGGCACTCCGTCACGCTTCAGTATGCCTCTTATATCTTCTGGTCCGAGTTCAGCCCTTCCAATGTCGCTGAACCTTACAATCTGATCGCCTGATTTTTTTATGATCAGGTCATTAAATTCCCTGGGCGTGGTCATAAGCCCTAGTGTCCTGATAGTAAGCTGCGTGTTTGTTCCTTCTATGCTCCCCGACGGTAATTCAACATTTTCCCTGCTGATGGCATTCCTTACATCCATTGGCGTAAGACCGTAACCGGCAAGTTTTGCCGGATCCATCCATAAACGCATTGAATAACGCTTTTCACCGAAAATGCTGACTGCACTTACCCCTGATATTGTCTGAAGCTGTTCCTTAAGAGTCAGATCAGCTATCTCCGAAAGCTGCAACAGTGATCTTTTGTTGCTTTCCACTGTAAGAAAAAGTATCGGATTTGCATCTGCATCTGCCTTTCTTACCGTAGGAGGGTCACAGTCGCGGGGCAGAAAACGCGTTGCCTGTGAGACCTTATCCCTTACGTCGTTTGCAGCTGTCTCAAGATCTACCGAAAGCTCAAATTCGACTGTAATGTTACTGCCACCCTGACGGCTCACACTTGTAAGTGACCTTACCCCGGGAATTCCGTTGATATTCTGTTCAAGAGGCTCTGTTATCTGTGTTTCGATGACATCCGAGTTTGCACCCGGGTATGATGTGCTTACAGTAATAATAGCCGGATCAACGCTTGGGAACTCCCTTATACCCAGATATGTAAGCCCGACAAATCCGAAAAGCAGGATTATTATTGCGAAAACCGTAGCAAGTACAGGTCTGTTTATGCTGGTTGATGAAATACTCATATCTTATGGCTTGCTACTGGTTAGTTATCAGTGTATCCAGAACCACAGGCAGATTATGACGCAGCTGAAGTATCCCTGTTGTAATAAGGGTATCACCGAATTCAAGGCCTTTTGTGATCTGTACCATAGATTCTGTCCGAAGGCCGGTTTCGACTTTTACAGAAATAGCTTTGCCCGACCGGTAAACATAAACCATTTCTCCTTCCATCTCAGGTGTGATCGCTTCACTTGGAATTGATTTTGCATCGTCTATCTGTGAAAGAAGAAGAGTCACTGATGCAAATCTTCCTGCTTTGAGTTCCTCGTTTCTGTTTGGATGTAATGCTCTTATGACAATTGTCCGGGTCTCTTCTTCAACCCTTGGATCAACTGCATAGACCTTTGCATCAAAGGGACTCGAACTTCCATCAACGGTGAAGGTCACAGGATAGCCTATATTCACTTGTTTTGAATAGCGTTCAGGAATCGAGAAGTCGAGTTTAATAGGGCTTATCTTTACCAGTCTGGCTATCTTCGTCGAAGGATTTGCATAGCTTCCCTCGCTCAGGTATCTCAACCCAATTATACCGTCGAATGGAGCACGGAGCTCGGTCTCAGAAATCCTCGCAGTGATGAGGTTAATATCTGCCTGAATGGTCTGGAGCTCTGTAACTATCTGATCATATGCTTCCTGGCTGATAGCATCCTTGTCGAGAAGGGATTTCTGCCTGAATTCTTTTTCTTCTACCAGCTTTTTCTGGGCTTCCAGCTTCTGGAGCTGTGCCTGAAGTGGCTTGTCGTTAATCTTTGCAAGAAGGTCACCCTTTTTTACCCTTGTGCCTTCAGTGAAATTTATGCCTACAATCTTTCCGGAAGTTTCAAATGAGAGATCAACCTCTTCATCGGGCCTTAGTGACCCGACACTGTTATACAGATCACTCATGGCAGTGGGAACCACAAGGAAACCACTGACGTTAAGTACCTGCCGTCCCTGTCTCATGCCCGGCACGGGTCCTTCGTTTTTATTCCCCATGTTAGCAAAGACTGGCTTGAGCTTGGGGTAAAATATAATCAGAGCCAGAACTGCTGAAAGCAGGACAATGATGACAATTTTTAGATTTTTATTCATAATCCGGTATGCGTTAGTGCAATCTATTTTATTGTTAAACAGATATTTTGGTCATGCCTTAAACCTGAAAATCCGGCCGATAATAGGATCTGACAAATGTAGCCATTTTGCAGTGCATAGAATTGGGCATATAACTGAAATATTGTTAAATTATCCTAAAATAAAGCTGTTACATGAAATGGGTATTTGCTTTTACTCATTCTCCTGTTAAAAAAAATATATTTTTACCCTGAATTCTGAACCACATAATCAATGATACAGCGAATTCAGACAGTCTACCTCACTCTGACAACCATATTATCTGTTTTATTCCTCGTGATGGAAAGGACAGTATTTTTTACTGCCGTTAAAGGTCTTACTGCAGCACATGATAAAGGATTATCAGAAGCAACAGCAGCCGAAGGCTCCTCAACGAAGTATTGGCTTTTAATAATTGTTATAAGTATATTGTTACTTTCAGCTTTACTGTCACTGATAACGATATTTTACTACCGGAAACGCAGGATTCAGATGAAGCTTGCATCTGCCGTTATTACAGGTGTCATACTTGCAACAGTAATGTATATCCTTTACTTATTTCTCCTCTCCGGTAAAAACATGAGTACAGGCATATCTGTAATAAACCTTACACTGATTGTGCTGACACTTCTGAGTGCGGTTCTTGCATACAGGGGAATAAAAAAAGATGAGGAACTTGTCAGGTCGTATGACCGGCTGAGATGAAGGCCAGGTGTCAGCTTAATGCTGACTTCTGTAATTTAAAATCAGATTATCTTCAGGTTCTCCTGGGTAGTAATCTTTTCACAGTAGTGACATTTTAGAGCCACACTCTTTTTAGATACTACACGGAATTTTGTAGTTACCTGTTCAAAATTTGTTATACATTTGGGGTTCATGCACTTTGCAATTCCCACAATAATGTCGGGCACCACCACCACCTTTTTTTCTACTACCTCATAACCTCTGATTATGTTAAGCTTGGCATCGGGAGCAACCAGTGCTATCCTGTTGATGTCGTCGTCCTCAAAATACTTATCCGCGATCTTTATAATGGCTTTTTTACCCAGTTTCTTGCTTTCCAGGTTGGTTCCGAAGGTTATCTGATGATCAAACCTGTCGAGCCCGAGTATCTGGATTACTTTAAAAAGGTTTCTGGCCGGTATATGATCTATCACGGTTCCGTTCTGGATGGCGCTGACGCTTAATTGCTTTGGTTCCTTCATTGCATTAATCCTCCCTTGTATTTATTCCAAGTAAAGTACACAGTATCGCCTGCCTGGTGAACACTCCGTTCAGGGCCTGCTCGAAGTAGTAGGCTTTTGGGTTGGAATCCACATCAGTATCAATCTCGTTCACCCTTGGAAGAGGATGTAATATCCTCATGTTGGGCTTCGTGTTCTTCAGCATCGAATTCTTAAGCACATAGACATTCTTTACTTTTTCATATTCAATCGGATCAGAGAATCTTTCTTTCTGGACCCTTGTCATATAGATAATATCAGCTTTTGATATTATGTCTGTGAAATCAGAATGTTCATAATATTTAAGTCCCAGATTCTCAAGATAAAGTTTGAACTCCTCCGGCATCCTTAGTTCCTCAGGCGAAATGAAATTGAAGGTTGCATTCCATCTCGACATTGCCATCATCAGGGAATGGACTGTCCTGCCGTATTTAAGGTCGCCAACCATGAAAATGTTGAGATTCTCGAGTTTGCCCTGTGTTTTCCTAATTGAATACAGGTCGAGCATGGTTTGTGTCGGGTGCTGATTGGCACCGTCACCTGCATTGACAACCGGAACGGATGAGATTTCGCTTGCATAACGGGCACTGCCTTCAATGGGGTGTCTCATCACAATAAGGTCGCTGTAGCTGCAAACCATCCTTATTGTGTCATGAAGCGTCTCGCCCTTGGTGACACTTGAACTCGATACATCCGAGAAACCTACTACTTTGGCTCCCAGTCTGTTTATTGCACTTTCGAAGCTTAACCGGGTACGGGTGGAAGGTTCAAAGAACAGGGTCGCTATTACCTTACCATCGAGCAGCTTCCTCACAGGCTTCTTCTCAAATTCGGCAGCCATATCGAGTACTTTGATGATCTCTTCGCTGGAGAAATCATCAATAGAAACTAAACTCCTGTTTTTCATTAAATTGGATTTGTTTTTTTTGATCCTGGTCCGGATATAAAAATACAGAAGATCGGCAAGGCGGAAAGTTAATGTTGATAATTATTTAACAACTTTTAGATAAACATACCTGCCGTATATGTTATCAGTCACTGTATTTCAATCCTTCAATTCTGGAAAGACGTCCCAATATCCTTTCAATCTCTGATACCGGCAGTTCGGCTGACAAACGGCATTCAAGATCAATTTCCTGTGATTTAAAGGCGATATTTTCATCCTTCAGGACCTTCATTACATCATTCATCACGGAATATGGAAAGCTGATCATGTATTTTTTGCGTACAACATGTTCTGTTATACCTGCATTTTTTAGGGCAGAGGCTGAAGCATTTCGGTATGCTTTTATGAGCCCGCTGACACCCAGCAGAGTCCCGCCGAAATACCTCGAAACAACCACCAGAACATTGGTAAGATCCAGAGACCGGATCTGTCCGAGTATGGGTCTTCCTGCAGTCCCCGAAGGCTCACCGTCATCATTTGCCCGCCATCGTTCACTGTCTGCTCCCAGAATATAAGCATAGCAGTGATGCCTTGCCTCATGATGCTCCTTCCTTACCGATTCAAGAATTATTCTTATTTCATCTTCATCTGCAACCGGGTATGCTTTTGCAATGAAACGGCTGCCCTTTTCTTTGTAGAAACCTTCAGAAACCCCGCTAATGCTCCGGTACGTAAAGGATGATGACATAATCTGATATATTTAGCATTGGCAGTTTAAGCAGTAATATTAATAAAACTGACCTTCCCAAATGCGGAATTCAGTCAAAAAATAATACTTTTGTTTCAACAGGAGGTATCGTATGGGAGTATTACTTGATGAAAAGGATCTTAACAAACTTATCGTAATAGGTGACCGTATTCTTATAAAACCAAAGACGCCTCAGTCGAAAACCAAAAGCGGCTTATATCTGCCACCGGGTGTAAATGAGAATGAAAAAGTACAGATAGGTTATGTTCTTAAAGTAGGACCGGGATATCCGATACCTTCGATAAACGACCAGGATGAGCCGTGGAAGAACCGCACTGACGAACCCAAATATGTTCCGCTTCAGCCTCGTGAAGGTGATCAGGCGGTCTACCTTCAGAACAGCGCCATTGAGATCGAATTCAACAGGGAAAAATATATGGTAGTCCCTCATTCTGCCATTCTGCTTCTTCTGAGGGACGAAGGATTGTTTGAATGACAGGAGATGACAGCAGAAAGCCTTAATGGAAAGAAAATACTGATCGTCGAAGATGACTTGTCGAGCCGCCTCTATTTAAATAAAATACTCGAAAAGACAGGTGCGACCCTGCTTAATGCCGGCGATGGCAGTGAAGCAGTCGATATTATTGCATCCGGCACCGGTATTGACCTGATACTTATGGATATTCAGCTTCCTGTAATGGATGGGTATACTGCAGCAGCCAGGATAAGAGAAATTAAACCAGGTATAAAAATAATAGCACAGACAGCTTACAGCCTTTCGGGTGATATGGAAGCCCTTATCGCTTCCGGATTCGACGATTATATAATCAAACCTATATTCTCAGGCCAGCTGATCGAGAAGATATCCCAACTGCTGGAACAGATCACTTAAGAACTTTTCCTTATCCTGCATAGATAGAAATAGCACTGAATTCCTTCCTGAAAGCTTCTATTTCTTCATTCCACCGTTCAATCTCGGAAATAGGGTCGAGCCTCTGTATAAGGCTTTCTCTCATCCCACAGTCGCCCGACAGGATATCAAAAGGCATCAGATTTTCTTCATATTCATACGGAGGAATCCTGAATTCAGTCATACCCGGCGGAGATGTTTCAAATATTGCGTCAATTATGTGAAGTGCAGTTGCAACAGGTTGATAATATTGTGGTTCAGTAACATGGATCTGGATGCCATGACACAACTGGCCTGAAAACTTGTTAAAAGCAGGTATGAAGCTGTGTTCTCTGAACCTGCATCCCTTGATACTCCTTTTGCGGAGATTGTCTGACAGCTTCCGGCTGTCGATCCAGGGGGCACCTAAAAGCTCGAAAGGTATAGTGGTCCCCCTTCCTTCTGAAACATTCATGCCTTCAAAAAGAACAGTTCCCGGATAAACTTTCGCGGTCTGCAGTGTGGGCATGTTCGGTGATGGTATGATCCATGGAAGTCCTGTTCTGTTGAACATCGTATCCCTTCTCCAGTTTTCCATCCATATAACATTCAGATCGCAATCTGGGATATGCTTCTCCCTGATCCACATGGCCATTTCACCTATGGTCATCCTGTGACAGAGAGGGATTGAGGCTCCTCCCACGAATGAAAAAAATTCCTTTTTAAGAACCGGACCATCATAGGGTACACTGCCGATTGGATTGGGCCGGTCAGCTATCCAGACAGGGATCCCGGCCACGGCACACGCTGCCATACATTCCTTAACAGTCCAGATATATGTATAAAGTCTTGCTCCTACATCCTGAAGATCGACCAGCAGAACATCAATATGATCAAGCATCGAGGGAAGCGGACGGCGGGTCTTTCCATACAGACTGAAAACAGGGATGTGAAGATAAGGATGTTCAAATCCTTCCCACTCGATCATGTTATCCTGGGTTTCACCAAACATGCCGTGCTGGGGACCAAAAATTGCGGTGAGACTGCAATCTTTCATGTCTGAGAATATCTCAGTGATATGTGTCAGATTGCTGATGACACTAGGGGCATGACATAGTATACCTATGCGTTTCCTTTTAAAGGCGGCAGGAACTTTTCCTGTTATTATATCCAGACCGGTTCTGACCATAAAACTTTTATTTGCACAAATATGTGTATTTTTGGCTATCTGATAAATATTAATGGCTTTTAAAAGATTACTAATGAAAAGTATTTCGGGATTCCTTTCAGCTTTAACCTTATCTTTCCTCTTATTCCTGTCATCATGCGCAGACAGAAATAATGTGAAGCTCACCTTAATACAGACAACTGATCTTCATGGCGTTATTCTGCCATACGATTATATTGAAAAAGAGCCTCTCCGGGCTTCACTGGCAAATTCGGCCACCTACATCAGGCATATAAGGGAAGCTGGAGAATCTGTCGTTCTGCTGGATAACGGCGACAACCTTCAGGGCCAGCCATCTGTTTATTATTATAACTTCATCGATACTGTTTCCCCGCACATCCTGTCTGAAGCCATGAACTGGCTCGATTTCGACGCCACAACTGTGGGAAATCACGATATTGAAGCCGGCCATAATGTCTACGACAGGCTTTCAGAAGAGTATGATTTCCCGATGCTGGCGGCAAATGCCGTGAACAAGATAACAGGTAATCCCTATTTCACTCCTTACGTAATCATAGAGCGGGACGGGATCAGAATGGCCATTCTCGGATTAATAACACCTGCAGTTCCTTCATGGCTTCCGGAAGAATTATTTTCCGGTATCGAGTTCCGGGATATGGTAGAGACTGCAAGGCTGTGGATGCCTGAGATTATAAAACAAAAACCCGACCTTGTGGCTGGTCTTTTCCATTCAGGATGGAACAGGGAGGATTATGAAGAGGTAAAAGGAAAAGGCCCTGTGGAAAACGGTTCGGCTGCAGTGGCTTATAATGTTCCCGGATTTGATATAATATTTTGCGGACATGATCATCGAATTGCTAATGAAAAATTCGCCAACGCACTGGGAGATACGATACTTATATTAAACGGAGGAAGCCGGTCGGAAATGCTGGCCCGCGCCGATATACAATTTGCGGGTAACAGGCTAACAGGACTGAAAGTAAAATCAGTCAGCGGAACGCTTATCAACGTAAAAGATTATGAACCTGATAATGAATTCATTGAAAAATTCAGATCATATGACGAGGCTTTACGTGAATATGTCGACATGGTGATCGGAACCTGCACATCAACGATCTCATCACGCGATGCATATTTCGGATCCTCGGCATTCGTTGACATGATCCACAAAATCCAGATGAAGATAAGCGGTGCCGGTATATCATTTGCTGCTCCCCTTTCTTTTGATGTAAGTATTCAGAAAGGCCCCGTTACAGTGGGCGATATGTTCAAGCTTTACAGGTTTGAAAATATGCTCTATACAATGGAACTGACAGGACTGGAGATCAGGAATTACCTTGAATATTCATATTCGGAGTGGCTTAATACCATGAAAAATGAATCGGATTACCTTCTCAAATTACGACTTGGTAAGGATGGAAAGCCGATACTGGTCAATGGTGAGGTATGGCTGAGAAACCAGTCCTATAATTTTGATTCTGCCGCAGGAATAGACTATGTTGTTGATGCCTCAGCACCTGACGGACAAAAGGTTACTATTCGCGGTCTGAGCACAGGAGATGGTTTTTATGAGAACAGAACCTATTCCGTGGCATTGAATTCATACCGGGGAAACGGGGGCGGAAGTCATCTTACCAGGGGCGCAGGGATTAAAACAGAAGACCTCATGTCGAGGGTTACTGCTTCTACAGATAAAGATCTTCGCTATTATATCATGAAAGAGATCGAAAGTATGGGAACCATACGCCCTGTAAAGCTTAATAACTGGAAAATAATACCTGAAGAATGGGTGGAAAAAGCAACACAAAGAGAATACAGGCTTCTCTTCAGCTCCGACAGATAACCGAATGAAGAAGTGAATTAACTCCAGCGAAATATTGTTAATGATTCCGGCGTTATAAGATTTTGGTAAACAGACCTGTTTAATTTTTTGTCAGATTGGCTGGTTCAGAAAAAGAAGCGAAGAAACTGCCCCTAGCGGAAGAATTCTATTCGATACAGGGTGAAGGTTTTCATAGTGGTAAGCCGGCTTACTTCATTCGTCTTGCCGGTTGTAATATCGGATGCAAATGGTGCGATACACCTTTTACATGGGATGCTGCACGGTATCCTCTTGTATCTGCCGATGAGATTGTAAAAAATGCGGTTGCTTCCGGGGCAGGAACTGTTATTGTAACCGGAGGAGAACCACTGTTATATAATCTGGATTACCTGTGTGAGAGTTTAAAAAGGAACAATATTTGCACTTATCTTGAAACATCCGGTACATACAGGTTGAGTGGTGTGTGGGACTGGATATGCCTTTCTCCCAAGCCCCACAGGCCTCCCTTGCCTGAAAACTACAGAATGGCTGATGAACTTAAGGTGATAATTCAAACGGATGATGATCTCCATTGGGCTGAAAAATCAAAACTTCTTGTCAGGGATGATTGCCATCTTTATCTCCAGCCCGAATGGAGCATATTTGAATCGGTCATTCCCCGGATTGTCAGCTATGTCAAACAAAACCAGACCTGGAAGATTTCTCTTCAGATCCATAAATTCATGAACATACCCTAGAATGAAATATACCGTCCTAATACTGATATATTTTTTGTCATTTCCGGCTTCAGAAATGATTTTCTCACAGGGACTTCATACCTCTTCGAATAAAGCCCTGAGGACGTACCATGAAGCTATGACCTACTATGATTATAACAATCTTGATAAAGCGGAGGAAACCTTCAGGCTTGCCCTGGAATATGATCCGAAATTCTATGAAGTTCATATGATGCTGGGAGAGCTGTATACAAAAAAAAGAGATTTCAGTTCAGCTGCCGCAAGTTACAACACTGCATTGAGTATTGATTCTCTCAGCTATAAGCCTGCAATTTATTTGCTAGCCAACGCAGAATTCATGGCATCAGACTATGATAATGCGTTGAAGCACTATAAACGATACCTGGCTCAGCCGGGTATTCCGCAAAAGAACAGGATTCAGGCTGAAAAAAATATTATTAACAGTGAGTTTGCGATAAAAGCCATTAAAGATCCTGTGAGCTTCAATCCTGAAAATATCGGCCCGGGTATTAACACTGAGGATGATGAATACTGGCCTTCAATAACGGCCGACGGACAGATATTTATGTTCACACGCCAGTTGTGGTCAGGGACATCCGGGATGACTATGGGCAGAACTCATGAAGATTTCTATGTCAGCTACCTTGGCGATGAAGGATGGGGAAAAGCATTCAATGCAGGAGATCCGCTTAATACAAGGTCTAATGAAGGGGCTCAGACATTATCTTCAAACGGTACATATATGTATTTTACTGCCTGTGAGAGATCAGGAGGTATGGGAAGCTGTGACCTTTATTATTCTTCATTCCGTGAAGGCAAGTGGTCAGTACCGCAGAACCTCAAATCACCTGTAAACTCAAGCTCATGGGAGTCAACTCCATCAATTAGCGCCGACGGCACAATGCTTTTCTTTTCGAGTAACAGGCCGGGTGGAAAAGGAGGTAAGGACCTGTGGTATTCAGTGCTTGGGCAGGATGGTTCATGGTCAGATCCTGTCAACCCTGGTGATATGATAAACACTCCATACGATGAGATGTCGCCATTCATCCATTTCGACGGACAGACTCTCTATTTTGCATCTGACGGACACCCGGGCATGGGTGGATTCGATATATACATGACAACCATGGCCGATGATTCATCATGGACTGAACCCAAAAACCTGGGATATCCCGTAAACACTTCAAGTGATGAAACAGGTCTTGTTATTGATGCTGCAGGTCAAAAAGCTTATTTTTCCTCACGACGTGACAGCCGGTACGGAAAGGATATTTTCTTTTTCGAGCTTGATGAGTCAGTCAGACCTAATCCTGTGTCATACCTCAAAGGCAGAGTTACCGACAGTGAAACAGGCAAATCACTCAGGGCTGAATTTGAACTCATAAACCTTTCTACCAATAAGGTAACAGTGAAAAACACCAGTGACGAGAAAGGTAATTTCATGGTCTGTCTGCCGGCAGGATATAACTATGGACTGAATGTGACCAGGGAAGGTTATCTGTTACATTCTGAGAGTTTTATGTTTGAAGGCCTGCATACTGTCCTTGAACCTATGGTAAAGAGGATAAGTCTCAGGCCTCTGAAAGCCGGAGAGAAAATGCTTCTTTCAAATGTCTTCTACGAAGTCGATTCCTGGGAACTAAGGAAAGAATCCATGGAAGAACTTAACAACCTGGCTGACCTTATCGCAAATAATCCCGGGATAATTGTTGAAATAGGGGGCTATACAGACTCAACAGGCACAGATGAGCACAACCTGGTGCTGTCGGAAAAAAGAGCACTTTCGGTTGTCAGCTATCTTAAAAATAAAGGTATTTCGACGCTGGGGCTGAAATACAGAGGCTATGGAAACAGTTCTCCGATAGGCGATAATGTTACATATGAAGGAAGGAAACTTAACAGGAGAACAGAAGTTAAGATTATCTCGACAGGAAATAAATAGAAATAGGGTGTCTCATAATAAAAATGAGACACCCTGCATTTTTCTCATGCTTGGTTGCATCAGACAGTGATGCTGATTGTATTCAGATTGCCATCATCGGATTGACAAATCTGTTTATGCTGATTTCCGGGCTTGCTGCGACTGTTTTTACCGGAACAGTAAAATAGATCGCAGAGCCTGTGATGCCATTGCATTCAATCCAGACTGTTCCACCCAGAATAGAAATAAGCTGATTGGCCAGGGTTATATTTATCGCTGTAACTGTATCGTTGAACTGGGTAAGCGATTGATTCAGATCCTCAGTATGAAGAAATTCTTTGCATTTGGAATAACCCTGGCCGGAGTCGATAACATGGAATGTTAAAGTATTGTCCCTGAAAGTATAACCAATTTTTATATATCCGGAATGAGTATTTCTCAGCGCATTCTGGAATAATATTCTGATAACTCTGAAAACGCTGTCATTGTCGATACGAATGAATCCGGGATCACCGAAACTGCTCTCGGCAACCAGTACTACTCCCTTATGAACATCCCTTGCCAGTATGTCCCTGAATTCAGTCATAAGGTCATTCAGAATAGTTGCCGGTTTACACTCTTTAATACCCGGCCTTGTCGAACCGGAATCAATAATCGCAGAATCGAGAAAATTATCCACCAGCTGAATCAACTGTTCGCAGGATGACTGAATCTGTCTGCTGAAATCATCTCTCTCCGCATCATTGAAATTATTTTCCTTAAGCAGATATGAAAAAGCTACTATGGAGTTCATGTGTGTTCTGACCTCATGTGACATTCCCGACAACAGCGAAGGACAATTCACAGCTCTGACACCTGACACATGACCAGTTGTTGTATTTTCAGCTTCACATTCAGTATCCCGGTTTGCCTTATTCATACCGACGTTTAACAAGTTGTAAGTTTATAGGTCCAGGTCTTCTATTTAATGTGCTTAAGTATTTTCCGTGCCTGTTTTCTGTATAGGCTTTCAGTTTTGCTGATCAGACTAAGCTGTTCGATGGCTTTTTCCGTTTCGTCAGTCTTAAGATAACACATTGCAAGGTACCACTGAGCATCCTCTATATACAGGTTGTCGTTGTTGTCTATAACCTTGTTGAATGAATTACTGGCTACCGGATAATTCTCCTGCTCAAAGCTCGAGACTCCGAAGAGGTATGTCGATTCCATGTCTCCGGGTGCTTTGTCGATCACTTTGAGAAAATAACTGGCAGCATTTCCGTAATCATGAATATTAAAATAATCCAGGGCTGTTAGGTAATCCCGGTCAGGAGAATCTGATAAAGACCTGGCAGAGGCGATTGTCTCATATGGTTTATGGTACCTGTCAATCAGCTCATCTGCCGGCAGGTTACGGTTGCCGACCATAAAAATACTCATCGAGATGAGAACAGCAGCTGCTGCTGCGGCATACCTGATGGAAGAATGTTTTCGTCTGACCACCCTGGCAGGAGGTACTGACCTCTGCATCTCAATAGTATGCAGTTTATTACGTAACCGCAAGACAGAGGTTTCTTTGAGAACCCGGTCCGTTTTAGCTCTCAGTTCAACCTCATCGCGTAACATTTTATTTCCCTCAATTTCCCTGAGGAACCATTCTTTTTCGGTGTCGTTCATTTCACCGGAATTATACCTCTCGATGAAATACGAAAAATCAATTGTCTTCATAAAATTCCATGTATTTAGTTTCTTAATCCATGATCTTAATGACTGATAAAGTTCAATATATAGTGTATTTATTTAATATACAGAGCATCAATGAACATGCTCCTGATGTACTTATTTCATCTCTGCCATGTAAGCCGGCAGCTTCCGGATAACCAAATTGTGATATATCCGGCCTGTATGTTCGTTGGATCCGTCACATTTGTGTCAGGACCACGGTTTTAATAATTTCAGATCTTTACCGGGGGCACGGGGGGAATTAAAATAGGCTCACCTCCGTCACCATCACCACCGCGAACTTTTCTCATTTGTTCTACTGTAAGAGCAAATTCAGCAAAAAACTGACCTGATTTTTTGAATTTCATGGTTTTCATTTTCTTTTAATTTTAATTTTATTGTTACTTTTTAAGGCTGATCGCATCAATGTTTTTCATTACTACATGTAAGACCCCCCCGATTTGTGACACGAAAAAATCGATTATTTTTCAATTATTTTTTAAATAGCTATGATCCAATCTATTACAAAGGTGTATTTTTCGAAATGAAAGGGGTGAATTTGATAATAACGGATATATTTGAGATATTTCGGAGGGAAAATCTCAGCAAAGGGATGGCAAATAAGCTTCTTTCATTCTTGTTCATCATCATGTCAGCGTCATTGTCAGCCACGACATCAGGTATGACTGATTTTTGCATGAGGGCTTTTAAATGCCCGATCCGGTCAGAAATCAGTAAATATGGCTTTCAGTATAATCCCCAAAAATTTTCCGGCGATATCAGGAATCAGATACGGCTTTTAAGTTCATCAGGCAATACACAAGGTCTTATAACCCTGTCCGACAGTCTTAGAAAATCAGCACAAATGAATAGTTCCGACACATCATTTAAGGCTGATGTATTATATTATTCCGGAGTTTGTCAGCTATTAGCTTCCCGCCACCGGCAGGCTCTGGCTGATCTTCAGGAATGCATAAAACTCAAGAAGATCATAAAGAAAAAAGATGATATATTCGGAAAAGCACTCTATAATGCAGGAATAGCATCCACTTATCTTGGGGAATATTTCCAGGTCATTAATTACATGACCGAGTACACAGAACTCGCAGGGTTGCTTTTCAGCAGTGACGGGGCTGAGATGATAGAAGCGCTAACTTCGATGGCCGGAGCTTCAACAGAACTTCACGATCATGAAAGTTTTGTCGGATTTGCTCTTCGTGCAATAGGTATCCTGAAATCAGCCGATACCAGGCAGTACCCTTATGGAACTCTCCGGACATTATACTCGGTAATAGGTGTTGGCTATGCCCGAATGGGAGAGTATGCAAAAGCAAGGATCTATCTGGAAAATGCAGAAGCCGAAAATAGCGGGAACAATCTGCCCACGGACGATCATTACATAAATCTGATCAACAGTCTCGCAATTACCTATGGTTATCTTGGCCTTGAAAAAAAATCGGCAGAATATCTTTCGCGGGGCATAGATCTCGCTGTAAACAACAATTCTGATCTGGCTTTCAATATGTTACATTCGTATGCCGTAACTCTTGGCAGATCAGGTAAAATATTGGAAGGGGAGGCGCTTCTGGAGTCGGTAGTGAAAAAGGCACGGCAGGTATACGGAAACGATTCCAGGTTATATATACAACAACTAAAAAATTATGCCGGATACCTTACATACTATTCACCAGACAACACAGGAGCACTCAGAGAATATGTTCACCTTCTGAATTATGTGAGCAGGCACAGCGATGACTCGCAGATGAACGGTCAGATCCTGGCAGGTTATTCAAGAGCTCTGTACAGGAATGGTGATTACCGGGAAGCCCTCAGCATCATAAGCACATTGCTTGCAGGCAAAAGCACCGGCGATCCGGAAAGATACCAGTACACCAATCCTGATATAGGTTCTTTAAATGCCGGCGGAAACACCCTGAGTATCCTGCAGCTCAAACATGATATCTTATGGGATATGTACAGGACTGAAAATACCTTCAGCTTCCTTGAATCAGCAGCTGAAACTGCCGGACTTATTATCGGAATGATAGACAAGATCCGGATAACTATCAGTGAAGAAGAAAGCAGGATTGTCCTTGGTGACAGATACAGAATAGCCTATCTCCATGCCATAAGGGATTTCGAGCTCTGTTTTACCATAACAGGGGAGAACCGGTACATGGAAAAAGCATTTGAATTTGCCGAAAGGAGTAAGGTGGCAGGGTTACTCGCAGCCACGCGGCAGCTTAAAGCCATACAGTTCCATATACCGGTTAATCTTGCTGAAAAAGAAAACTCTCTTCAGAGGATGATAAGCTTCTACGGCTCCAGAATAGCAGAAGAAAACGAGAAGGAAAATCCCGATGAGGCCCTGATAGAATCCTGGAATGAAAGAATGCTGTCGGCGGTTGCAGGCCGCGATTCGCTCATTAATACTTTTGAGAAGGACTTTCCGGGCTATTACTCACTTAAATACAATACAAGAGTGCCCGCAATGAAGGACATTCCCGCATTAACCGGCCGTAACAGTAATTATATAAACTATGTCATCGCCGATTCTGTAATCTATATCTTCCTGGTTAACAGAAAATACCATAAAATTTTTCCTGTAACGACCGATTCTTTATTTATGAAAAAACTGGCAGATTTCAGATCACTTTTATCAGATCCCTCCCAGTCGAAATCGGCCAGGTCAAAATTCGACACATACCAGGACATAGGCCACGAACTCTACAATATACTGATAGGTCCCGTAGGCAAATACCTCATCTCTGACAACCTGCTTATTTCCACTGATAATATTCTTTCATACCTGCCTTTTGAGACCTTTCTTTCAAAAAAATACAGTGGTGATGAAATACTCTATCGTAAGCTTGACTATTTAATGAATGACTATAATATCTCCTACGTCTATTCAGCGGCTTTCCTGAATGAAAACCTTGGGCGGAGGGAAAACAAAGTCAGAAATATGATTGCATTTGCACCTTCATACCTTCCCGGGATGAATTATGATACCCTGATCAGGGGAAAGTCTGACTCGGGCACTCTCCGGGATCTTCCCTATGCTATAAATGAAGCTGAATATGCTGCAGCTGTTGCCAAAGGTGAGGTTTTCCTGCACGATGAAGCCACGGAGACACTTTACAAGGACAAGGCCGGGGATTATTCAATAATTCACCTTGCAATGCATACAATACTCGACGACCAGAATCCTATGAATTCAGCCCTGATATTTTCTTCCTCACGCGATACCCTTAATGACGGGCTGCTGTATACCTACGAAATATACGGCATACCTCTGAGAGCAAGTATGATTGTGCTCAGTTCATGCAATACCGGAAGCGGTGTTCTCTCCACAGGCGAAGGAATTCTGAGCCTTTCAAGAGGATTCCTTTATTCCGGATCTCAATCGGTGGTTTTGTCACTGTGGAAAGTAGATGACAAATCAGGAACAGACATAGTCCGGATGTTTTATGACAATCTGCAAAAAGGAATGAAAAAGAACCTGGCTCTCAGGAAAGCAAGGAACAGATATCTTGAAGATGCCAATCAGCTAAAATCACACCCCTATTTCTGGTCAACACTGGTAATTTTCGGTGATAATTCCCCGCTTTTCAGGCGGACTACAGTTATTCCCCTAGTATCGGCTATTATACTTGCTGCTGGAATAATTTTATTTGTTTATCTGCGAAAGTTAAGAAGCTCATGATATTCCGGGTCTTCTTTCATTATTTCAAGTAATGCTTCCTTGGCCAGATATTTTTTACGCCGGGCATAGGTTTCATTTTTCAGTTTCAGCTTCACCGCGATAGCTTCATAAGAAAGACCTTCTGAAAACATTGTTAGAACCTTCTGATGATCGGTGCTCAGCTTTTCGTAAGCTCTGCTTACAATCCTTTCAAACACGATATCGGCTGCTTCGTCTGTTGGTGATTCATCCGGCATTTCAGGATGGAGTTCAAGTGTTATCTTTCTTTTCCTCAGACTGTTGTTCCAGATGTTCCTGGCGATGCTGAAAAAATAACCCTTAAGATCGGTGGTTAACGCCAGTTTTTCTTCACATATCTGCCTGTAAAGCACTATTATTGAATCCTGAAACACATCAGATGCATCATCGGCTGTCCCGCTGTTTCTGGTCACATAAATTTTTACCGGCTGCAGATAATGATCATACAGCCAGTTCAGGATTTTGTCATCCTGGTCTTTTATTCCACGGATGATACTTTTATCTGAATATCTTTTAAACACCCCCGTGCAGATAGCAAACCAAATGACAAATATAATATTTCCGGAAGGCAAAACTAAGTAAGATTCCCCAACTATTGAATTTAATGGCTTAAGTTACTATTAATGGCAAAAAATCATATCTTTATCGCTGATAATTCTTCCACCGGACAAATGTCATTCCCTTTTGTTAAACAGCCTGATGCAATGGATTGCGGACCGGCATGCCTTAAAATGGTGGCGGCCTTTTATAAAAAGAATTATTCACTTGAAACAATCCGCAGGAAATGCTATATAACCCGGGAAGGCGTTTCATTTCTGGGCCTCTCTGAAGCTGCCGATTCACTCGGATTCCGTACCATCGGCGTAAAAATACCTTTCGAAATACTAAGTTCCGAAATCCCTCTTCCATGCATAGTGCACTGGCGACAGAAACATTTTATTGTAGTTTACCGGATAAAAAAAGATAAAATATGGGCTGCAGATCCTGCACAGGGCCTTGTAAAGTACTCAAGAGAGGAATTCCTTAAAAACTGGGCATCGACCCTCACCGAAGGCAAACCTTCAGGACTTGCGCTGATCATAGAGCCAACACCCGCCCTTATGGATAACGAAGGTGAAAAGGAGAAGAGAGGAGGTTTCAGATTTCTCCTGAAATACTTCAGGTTTTACGACAAGTATCTTTTCCAGCTCTTTCTGGGTCTCCTTATTGCCAGCTTAATCCAGCTGATAATACCCTTCCTTACACAATCTGTAATCGACATTGGAATCAATAACAGCGATTTAAATTTTATATATCTCATTCTCTTCGCTCAACTGGCTCTGGTTGTGGGCAGAATGTCGGTAGAGTTCATAAGAGGGTGGCTGCTGTTACATATTGGAACAAGGGTAAATGTGGCGGTCATTTCAGGTTTTCTCCAGAAGCTTATGTCCTTGCCGGTAGCTTTTTTTGACACGAAGCTTACCGGTGATATACTTCAGCGTATCGACGACAACAACAGGATAGAAGAATTCCTGACATCAGCCAGTTTGAGCATCCTGTTTTCTCTCTTTAATCTGGTGATATTCGGAATTGTTCTTGCTGTTTACAGCATAAAAATACTATTGTTATTCATAGCAGGTGCCATTCTGTATATTTTGTGGGTTTCTCTCTTTATGAAACCCCGGGAGCGCCTCGATCATCAAAGATTTAAACAGATGTCTGCAGCCGGCAGCATGCTGATAAACATGGTAAACGGGATGCAGGAAATAAAGCTTACCCGTAGTGAAAGAAGCATGCGCTGGGATTGGGAAGGATTGCAGGCCTCACTGTTCAGGCTGAAAACATCAGGTCTTGGAATAATTCAATATCAATCGGCAGGAGCAACCTTCATTAATGAAGTTACCAACCTCGGAATTACCATTATTGCAGCCACGGCAGTACTTAAGGGAGAGATGACTCTCGGTATGATGCTGGCTGTTCAGTTCATTATCGGACAGCTTAACATCCCTGTTAGCCAGATTATCGGTTTTTTCAGGGTCTCACAGGATGCTTCAATGAGCCTTAACAGACTAGCTGAAGTACATGATATGGAAGATGAGGAGAGGGAGCCGGAAATGAAGGTGAGAAAACTTCCTTCGAAAAAGGAAATCTTTCTCAATAATGTCTCCTTCCAGTATGAAGGTCCCAGATCCCCCTTTGTGCTTAAGGATATAGACCTGCACATAGCCGAAAACCAAATTACAGCGATAGTCGGAGCCAGCGGAAGCGGAAAGACAACCCTTTTAAAACTTCTCCTGGGCTTCTATGAGCCTGTTGCAGGTGAAGTGCTGGCAGGAGACACACGCCTCTCAAACCTGAGCCTGAAAATATGGCGTGAGAACACAGGAGCAGTCATGCAGGACGGATATCTTTTCCCGGCCTCGATAGCTTACAATATAGCCCCGGGGATAGAAGAAATCGACGAGGAAAGGATGCTTCAGGCTGTCGGCATAGCAAACATAAGAGGCTTCATAGAGTCTCTTCCCCTTGGTTACAATACAAAAATAGGAGCCAATGGCCATGGGCTGAGCGAAGGTCAGAAACAGAGGCTTCTGATTTCGAGGGTTGTCTATAAAAATCCTCAATTTGTGTTCTTCGACGAAGCTACCAACTCACTCGATGCTGCAACGGAAAAAGCAATCGTTGAGAACCTTGGAAGTTTTTTTAGTAACAAAACTGTTGTGATTGTCGCTCATCGTCTCAGTACTGTACGGGATGCCGACATTATTGCTGTAATGGACGGGGGCAGAATCGTGGAACTTGGCAGACACCAGGATCTTATAGATAACCACGGACCATATTACAACCTGGTCAGGAACCAGCTGGAACTTGGAACTTAGACCCGCCTTATGAAAGAAAAAAAGATTGATATAGTGTATTCCGACCAGGTTAGCGAGATTATCTCCAATCCTCCCCGAAAAATTGTTCGCCTGGGAACCTTTGTTATATCAATCGTTTTTATAATTCTTCTGGTCCTTTCATGGCTCATAAAATACCCCGACATAATACCTGCTCCTGTTGAAATTACGACCACTTTTCCTCCCGCAACACTTGTCTCGAAAATAACCGGGCCCATTATTAAATTATACGTACAAAACGGACAGAAGGTTTCAAAAAATACTCTTCTGGCTGTTATGCAAACTGCTGCATCAATTGAAGAATATAAAACTCTCAGAACTGTCACAGATTCGCTTAAGGATCCAACGAAAATCAATCCCGAAGACCTTCTTCCTCTGACACGCCTTGGCGAAATTCAACCCTTTTATGCTTCATTTTTAAGGGCTGTTACCGACTATAACACATATGTGAAAAATGACATCTATGGGTACCGTATCAAATCCGTCAATGAAGAAATATCAGCTCTGAATGATCACATAAGACGTCTAAGGACGAAGGAAAGACTACTTGAGGAAAACCTTGAGCTGGAACTGAAAAAATACGGAAGGGATTCTCTTCTTTTTAACAATAAGGTTATTTCCGAAAGTGCCTGGGAAGCCTCCAGACAGGCATGGAATACCAGCAGACTCTCTCTTCAGGAAGTGATGCTTGAGGAGTCATCACAAACGATCGTGCTGGCTCAAAAAAAACAGATGCTGCAGGATTATACAATTTTGAGAGAAGAAGAACGTGAAAAGCTGGCTTCCATGCTTCATGAGACATGGCAGAATCTTGCAGCTGAAATGAATATTTGGGAAAATAAATATCTGCTCATATCACCTGTCGACGGTGTCGTTACTTTTACCAGATACTGGAGTGAGAACCAGTCTGTGGTTGCCGATGAACCTGTTCTTACAGTCGTTCCTGAAGATACAGGCGATTATATCGGAAGGATAAGACTAAGCATGCAGCGCTCCGGAAAAGTCACAATCGGACTCAACGTAAACATTAAACTCAGTGGTTATCCATATCTAGAATACGGAATGGTAAGAGGTATTATCATCTCAAAATCGCTGGTTCCGTCAGGCGATTCCTATATGATCGAAGTTGAACTTCCGGATGGTCTGACTACCCTTTACGGGAAACAGCTGGGCTTTACGCAGAATATGCAGGGAGTTGCAGAAGTAGTGACCGACGACCTCAGGTTGCTTCAGAAAATAGTAAACCCGCTGAGGCACCTTATATCCAAAAACATAAATTAATCGTTCCTCCGGCCAGAGTAAGGTTCATAATCGTCATCTTTATTACTGGAAAAAGAACCTGTATTACCCGGTGTACCTGAACTGCTTTTTTCTTCTCCGGCCTTCTTTTTCATATATCTCCTGTACAGGTTAAAACCGGCAGCCAGAAGGATTGCTGCAATGATAATAATGTCTTTCGTTTCCATTGGACGTTAGCTTTTATGATCCTATAATCTGCATTTGATCTTGAAGTCGGATTCAAAGATATTATTTATTGGGGAAATCTGTTCCTGAAAATGAATTCTGATGCCTGAACTTTATAATCTACTTCATAATGTGCCTGTAAAGGAAAATGCAGGCGACTGCTTTTTTACGTAAAACTTTGAGTTTTAATAAATATTTCAATATTTTCGTACCGTCAAAAAAATTGTGGCCTGATATGGCCATATGAGATTAATGAGAGCGAAACAAGAAAGGATTGAAAATGATAGAGAAAGATCCGGATGACTCTGTTCTGAAAGAAGAACAATCCGGGGCAGATGATAATGCCTCCGGAACTGTGAGCGACGAACAGGCTGAAAAAGCGAAAGAACCCGACTCACCTCAAACAGCAGACGAGGAAATAAAAAGCGAAGGTGAAAAGGAAGTAAAAACAAAAAAAAGACCACGTACAGCAAGAATTCAGGAAGATGAAGTATCTGAAGCTGATGAAGAATCAGATGAGAGTAACGAGTCAGAACTTCCGCCCGTTGACTATTCAGGGTATTCCAAAAATGAGCTTGTTGATACGCTGATCCTGATTATCGAAAACAGACCTCCGGGTGAGATAAGGAGTGATGTTGAACGAATAAAGGTCCTTTTCTACAAGAAAATCAAACAGGAAGCAGAGGATCGCAGGAATAAGTTCCTGGCTGAAGGTGGAAAAATCGAGGAATACAGGGCATGGATAGATCCCGATGAAGCCCGTGTAAAACATATACTTGAAAAATACAGGGAGAAAAAATCTGACTATAATAAGGTTCAGGAAGCTGAAAAGCTTGAGAACCTTAAGAAGAAATACGATATCATAGATAAGATAAAGGAGCTTGTCAATCGTGAGGAATCGATAAACAAAACTTTTCAGGAATTCCGTTCACTGCAGAATGAGTGGCATTCAACCGGTATTGTTCCCCAGAGTTCACTGAAAGACCTCTGGGATAATTATCACCATAATGTCGAGATCTTTTACGACTATATCAAAATTAACAAGGAACTCCGTGACCTCGATCTCAAAAAGAATATGGAGGCCAAGGTGTTGCTGTGCGAAAAAGCAGAAGAACTTCTTCTTGAACCGAACCCTGTAAATGCATTCCGTCTTCTGCAGGATTACCATAACCAGTGGCGTGAAATAGGGCCTGTTCCCCAGGAATCAAAAAACGAACTCTGGGACAGGTTCAGGGAAACGACTTCCCAGATCAATAAAAGACACCACGAGTATTTCGAGAAACAAAAAGAAGAACAGAGAAAAAACCTGGAAGCAAAGATCGCTCTCTGCGAGGAAGTTGAGGCAATCAATGCGATGGAGATAAAAAACTTCAGGGAATTTGATGATAAAGCCGACAAAATAGTTGCGCTTCAAAAGATGTGGAGGACTATCGGATTTGCCCCCAGGAAACAGAATAACAAGGTATACCAGAGGTTCCGTGATGCATGCGATGCATTCTTTGAAAAGAAAAGAGGTTTTTATGCCGATAATAAAGAGATCCAGCAGAACAACCTTCAGATGAAGATCGACCTTTGTGTTCAGGCTGAAGCTCTTCAGGACAGCACCGACTGGAAAGAAACTTCCGATACCCTTATCAGGCTTCAGAAGGAATGGAAGGATATAGGACCCGTTCCCCGGAAACAATCAGATAAATGCTGGAAAAGGTTCAGAAAAGCCTGTGATCATTTTTTTGAAAGAAAGGCCGGACATTTCGCTGATCTGGATACATCATACGAGGATAATCTGAAAGCAAAAATCTCTCTTATCGAAGAACTGGAGAACTTTGAACCCGGACAGGATGTTCAGGCAGCTTTTGAGAAGCTTAAAGATCTTCAGCGTAAATGGACTGAAATAGGTTTTGTTCCCTTTAATAAAAAAGAAGAAATAACGAACAGGTACAGGAACGCCCTGAATAAGGAATTTGATAAACTGAAAATTGCTGATGAGGATAAAAGTATACTTAAATACAGGAACAAACTCGAAAACCTTAAATCAAATCCCAAGGCTTCCCGAAAAGTCCGTAATGAACGTGATAAATTCCTGACCCGGATCAAACAGCTTGAAAACGATATAGTACTGTGGGAAAACAATATCGGATTCTTTGCAAAATCAACAAAAGCCGATAATATGATCCGTGAAGTGGAAGAGAAAATAGAGAATGCTAAAAAGATGATAAAAATATTTGAGGAAAAAGTCAAAATGATCGATCAGTCGGGACTTGATGATTAAATTTTGACATAACAAACAATCAAAATCATTTTTGCCTTGGCAGAAGTTAAATATATTTTTGTAACGGGAGGAGTGACATCATCTCTGGGTAAAGGGACTCTCTCTGCTTCACTGGCCAAACTCCTCCAGGCAAGGGGTTATTCGGTCACAATTCAGAAACTGGATCCCTATATAAATGTAGATCCCGGCACACTCAATCCTTACGAACATGGCGAATGTTTTGTGACTGTCGACGGTGCCGAAACAGATCTTGACCTCGGCCATTATGAGCGCTTCCTGAATGTGCCTACAACCCAGGCTAACAATATAACCACAGGAAGGATATACCAGACTGTGATAGAAAAAGAACGACGCGGAGACTATCTTGGTAAAACAGTTCAGGTAATCCCTCATATTACCGATGAAATAAAAAGGAGGATCAAACTGGTCGGTTCAGGAAAAAATTTCGACATCGTCATCACAGAAATAGGAGGGACGGTCGGAGATATCGAATCTCTTCCATATATAGAATCTGTAAGACAGCTCAGATGGGAAATCGGACCTCAGAATTGTCTGGTCATTCATCTTACACTTGTGCCATACCTTTCTTCCACGGGAGAATCCAAAACCAAACCTACCCAGCATTCGGTAAAAGAATTGCTTGAAAACGGAATTCAACCCGACATCCTTGTTCTGAGAACGGTAAGAAGCCTGAATGATGATGTAAAAAGGAAAGTGGCTCTCTTCTGCAACGTAGAAGAAGAAGCCGTTGTTGAATCAGTCGACGTTTCCACAATATATGAAGTCCCTCTCTATATGCTGGAAGAAAAACTCGACCAGACAGTGCTTCGTAAATTAAACCTTCCTCTCAGGGATGAACCTGAACTCTCCGAATGGAAAAGATTCCTTACCAGGCTTAAGAATCCAAAACACAAGATAAATGTAGCACTGGTGGGAAAATATGTTGAACTTGCCGATGCATACAAGTCAATATCAGAAGCTTTCATCCATTCGGGTTCTTACAACGAATGTAAAGTTAATGTCGACTTCGTCCACTCTGAAGAGCTTGACGATGAAAATGCGGCAGCGATATTTGAAAATACCGACGGCATTCTTGTAGCTCCCGGGTTTGGAAACAGGGGCATTGAAGGTAAAATATCAGCCGTCAGATATGCCAGGCTGAATAATATCCCATTCTTTGGAATATGCCTCGGAATGCAGTGCGCTGTGATAGAGTTTGCAAGAAATGCCCTTGGGATGCAGGGTGCACATTCAACTGAATTTGACCATAAGACAAAGTACCCCGTGATCGACCTGATGGAGGAACAGAAAAGCATAACCAACAAGGGCGGAACAATGCGTCTGGGTGCGTATAAGTGTATCCTTGAAAGGGAGTCCCTTACATATAAGGCATACGGCCGGGATGTGATCGAGGAAAGACACAGGCACCGCTATGAATTCAACGACAGGTTCCTTGAGGATTATAAAAAAGGAGGGATGATACCTGCAGGTATTAATCCCGATTCAAAACTTGTCGAAATAATTGAAATACCTGAGCATAAATGGTTTGTGGGAGTACAGTTTCATCCCGAATACAGCAGTACTGTACTAAATCCTCATCCCCTGTTTGTCAGTTTTATTAAAGCATGCATCGATAAGTGATCTTGTGTTGATATAAGGATTTTGAAATATTTATAAAGAGAGAATGGATAAGAACACAATTACCGGTATAATTCTGATTTTTGCGATTTTCGTCGGTTTCAGTATTTACAATAACCAAAAGGCCAACAAGGGTTTCAAAGAAGCAGTTGCTGCTGCCGAAGCTCAGATATCGCAGGGAAATTTCGAAAGAGCCCGAACCGAATATGTAAATGCACTCAGGTTTAAACCAAATCAACCCGAGGTCCTGGCCGAAATAAGTAAACTGAACGACAAACTTGGTATAAGTACCGATTCAATATCAGAAAACCCGGATACCACTGAAAAAACATCAACCACAGAGCTTCCTGCTGCCGCTCCGCCTGCCACTGCTGATTTAAATCAACAGGGAGCCGATATTTACGGGCCTTTTTCAAGCTCTTCATCAGGAGAGAATGAGTTTATAACCCTCGAGAATAACCTTCTGGAACTTAAAATATCCCCAAAGGGTGGAAGAGTCTGGTCAGCACGTATCAAAGAATACCAGACTCACGACTCAATGCCCCTTATCCTTTTTTCGGGTGACTCGACAATATTCGGTTTTAACTTCTTTACCTCCGATAACAGGGTTGTTCAGACAAATGAACTTTTTTTCACCCCTCTGTCTGATAATAAATCATTTTTTGTTCAGGATAGCTCCGAAACAGTGGTACTGAGACTTTATGCAGGAGATGATAAATACATAGAGTACCGCTATACTCTCGAACCGGATAAATATTCTGTGAATTTCGATGTTGTCTTCAGGAATCTCACGGGTATCATTCCTGCAAACCAGACTAATATTACCCTCGACTGGCGGATGTATATTCCGCAACAGGAGAAGGGAAGAGATAATGAAAATAATTATACAACAATAAAGTACAAGTATTTTGAAGATGAGGTCAGCGGACTAAGACTGCGATCCCAGAAAGAGACTGATACTGAAGATATAACAACCCGCCTGAGCTGGGTGGCTTTCCAGGATCAGTTTTTTTCATCTGTGCTTATTGCAGATGAATATTTCCAGAGCGGATCTGTGTCATCCCTGAGAACAAATGACTCTCCAAAATACCACCGTTACTTCACTGCCGAACTTGCAGTGCCCTATATCGCCGGAACTGAATCAAATATCGACTTCAAATTCTATTTCGGCCCCAACCATATAGGCACTCTCAGAAAAGAGGGCCAGGATCTTGATAAAATAGTATTCCTCGGCAGGAATATAATCGGCTGGATAAGCAGGTTTGTAATCATCCCGGTCTTTAACTGGCTCGAAAAGTACATCAACAGCTATGGTATAATCATCCTGATCCTTACAGTTCTTATTAAGCTGGTGCTTTTCCCACTTACTTACAAGTCATTTCAATCGACTGCAAAAATGGGCATCCTTAAGCCAATGGTCGATGAAATAGGTAAAAAATATCCCAAACAGGAAGATGCCATGAAGAAGCAACAGGCTACAATGGACCTGTATAAAAGGGCAGGGGTAAACCCTATGGGCGGCTGCCTGCCGATGCTTCTCCAGTTTCCCATACTCTTCGCAATGTTCAGGTTCTTCCCCGTTTCAATAGAACTGAGACAGGAAGCATTCCTGTGGGCCACCGACCTGTCGACGTATGACTCAATACTAAATCTTCCTTTTACAATTCCGATGTATGGAGACCATGTAAGCCTCTTTACCATCCTGATGACCGTGTCGTCACTGCTTACAATGAAAATGACAGGAACCTCCCCTGGAAGCGATCAGCCGGGAATGAAGATCATGATGTATATGATGCCAATCATGTTCATGGTTATACTGAATAAATTTTCAGCAGGCCTTACTTATTATTACTTTCTTGCCAACATGCTCACATGGATACAGAATACTGTGATGAAGAGATTCATAAATGCCGATGAAGTTCTTGCAACACTGGAGGCGAATAAGAAGAAACCTGTTCCAAAGTCCAAATGGCAGCAGAGACTTGAAGCCGCTGCCAAGCAAAGAGGAATAAACCCTTCCCGGAAATAGTCCGGACCTCTTTTTATGTTAAAAATATTTAAACCCCGTTCCGACTTAAGAATAATAATCTAATTTTAGTTATTCTTTCAAAACGGGGAAATGTCTAAAAAATTCAAAAACAAAGATTTAGCTGCCAGACTGGGTGTGTCTGGCACATTGGTATCGCTCGTGCTTAATAATAAGGGCGATCAGCATGGTATCAGCAAGGCAACTCAGGAAAAGGTACTTATGGCTGCCAAACAGATGGGATACTTCAACACCATCTATGAAAATAATTCAACATCTCCCGCCGAAGAAACACCCGGTGTCATCGGAATGATAGTGTCATCAATGAGCGATCACTTCATTTGTGGAATAACCCCATATCTTCATGATGCCCTGACTGGTATCGGATTCGGGTTCTCACTTATAACCAGAGATCCGGATGACATTCGTTTTGACCGTCTTATAGCCGCCTTCAAAAAATTCTTTAGCGGAATGATACTGGTTGGAGATGCTGCAGATGATTCTACAATAAGAGCCTTGAGAAATGCCGATTATCCATTCGTAGTACTCGACAGCAACAATATGCACGGAAGGATCAATTCCGTGAATACCGATTTCAATGCCGGAGCAGATCTTATTGCAGATCACATAAGTAAGATGGGTTACAAAAATATTGTCATTATAACCGGGAAACAGAGTGAAAAGGTGAATACCAATCGCATAGAAATTCTTGAAGATGCCATTCTTAAATTACCGGGAATAAAAAAACCTGTTATAAGAGAGCTTGAAAAAGTAAATTCTGCCGATGAATATAATTTCAATAATATAGAAACTCTGCTGCGTCCTCCTTTCAGGGCTGAAATATTTATAACAGTCAGCTCATCCATGGTTTACCCCTTGCTCAGGTTCCTGGAACGTAAAAAACAGCGTATACCCCAGGACCTTGCATTAATATCGGCAGAAGAAGGAATAGGTTTCGACCTCCTCAATCCACCGGTTACCTGTCTCCGAAAACCCCTGGCATCAATGGCAATGAAAACAACAAATATGATCTGGACCGAAATTAAAAATGGAGGAAAGAGCAAATATAAAAGACAGGTAAACACCACTCCCGAACTGGTGATCAGGACTTCCTGCGGAACTATTTGATTTCCATTCTATTGACTTTACAGGTTTATTTTTCAACACCTGTTGAAATAAATCTGGCCATAAACCCGGTCATCATTACCAATTAAGTATATCTTTGTATTGTTCTGGTGTTGCATGGAATATTGACCAGTGCAATGAAAAGGGAATGCGGTGTGAATCCGCAACAGTACCCGCTGCTGTGAAGCCCGATCACGTCTGCCGTGATGATGGTCATTCAATAACCTGCCACTGTCCCCTCAACGGGATGGGAAGGCTTTGAAAGGCCGGGACAAGTCAGAAGACCTGCCAGAATGAGCCATATTCTAAGCTTTCGGGAAAAAAAGCACCGGATCACTCTATTGGAATCCCACTTAATCTCCTGCAGGCCACTGAAAATGGCATGATTGTTTAATTTGATAAAAAATATTCAGATGGCCAATCTATTAAGAGCAGGCAAGGTTACATTGTTGCTTCTCTCATTTTCCGGACTCGGTGCCCAGATCCCGCTCCCGCCTGATACAATCAGGATTGAAGAGGTGATAATAACCCGTAAACAGATAAGTTCCGATCAGCCCGGATTTAAATATTTCAGCGTCGATTCGGGAAGGCTTCAGGATTTCTCACAGCTGACTCTTAACGATGTATTGAGAGAAACATCTCCTCTATACATTAAAGAATATGGAGCAGGACTTTCAGCAACTTCTTCTTTCAGGGGAACTTCGGCGGGACACACAAAGGTTACCTGGAATGGAGTGACAATAAATGATCCGATGCTCGGACAGGCTGACTTCTCACTGATACCCGCAATAATGGCTGATAATGTTCTCGTAAGTTTCGGGGGAGCTTCAATGGATCTTGGCAGCGGAGGAATAGGAGGTGTCATTAACATTGGAAACGAAGCAGTCTGGAAAAAGGAAACCACCATTATTGGTTCTCCGTCAGCAGGTAGTTTCGGAAGATACTCAGGTCTGCTTAAAGTCAGTACCGGAGATACATCCTTTCAGTCAGTTACAAGAGCTTTTATAAACTCTGCGAAAAACAATTTCTCCTACCTTGATTCTGAAGCATTACCTGAACCTGTAAATAAAAAAAGGGAGAATAACGAAATTATTAGTAAAGGTTTCATGCAGGAACTGTACATACGAAATTCTGACGACGTACTCTCAGCCCGTATCTGGTACCAGTCTGCTTCACGCAAGCTGCCCGGATCTTTGCTTTACGGCTATATGGGAGAACAGCAGAAAGACATGTCCTTAAGAACAATGGTCAGCTATGATGCACTGAAAGGTGATATGGACTTCTTTATTTCCGCAGCACACATGTTATCCGACATGTTCTATTCCAGTATGTATGATACCGCAGGAACTTCCAACAGAGTAAATTCTGTAATATTACGCGGAGGTATGACCATTCCGCTTGGTGACTTCACCCGGCTCAAAATGGTGATGAATGATGAACTGAGCTTTGCCGCATCAGACTATTACCTTGAAAACGTCACTCATAACCAGGCTTCATTGACCGTTTCAGCTGAAAGAAAAAAAGGCAGATGGATCGGAGCTGCTCTCCTGATAAGACAGATGCTGAGCGACGGAAAGCTGCTGATACCTGATTTCTCGGCGGGAATAGAGATGCGGACTCTGAGGGGAGAAGAACATTACCTTAAACTGAATGCGGCAAGAAACTCGAGAATACCATCACTTAATGACCGCTTCTGGAATCCCGGCGGAAATCCTGACCTGAAAAATGAATATGCTTTTTCAATAGAAGCTGGTTACTCTCTGAGTCACCAGTTAGGAAATTCCCTGTCTCTCAGTTCCGAACTTAATTATTTCAATAACTATATCCGGAATATGATCCAGTGGTTCCCCGATTCGTCTTTTTACTGGACAGCCGGAAATATAGGAAAAGCAAATACCGAAGGGATAGAATACTCTCTGGCTATGAAATACCACCCGGGAAATCTTTTATTCGACTTTTCCGGAGTATGGTCATATACCGATGCCAGAGATATTACTTCATCGGAAACCCGGGGAAAACATCTGGTATATGTCCCGCGTCATAAAGTTAACGGCATTATCAGAATAGCATATAATAATCTCTTTACCGAGTGGATGACAGGTTTCACCGGCCGGACATATACCTCCGCCGATAACACATCTGTGCTCGATAATTACCTGATAAACAGTATCACTGCAGGTTTTGGAATCCATCCGGGAAAAACTTCAGCCGATATCAGAATGAGGATCGACAATATATTTAACCGCCAGTACCAGACGATTCAGTATTATCCTCAGCCCGGACGGTCTTTTCTTATTTCACTTACACTTAAGTTCAGAACCTGATCATGAAATTACCTGTAATGCTAATATTGGTCCTCACAGGGGTAGTTTTTTCATCGTGTAACAGCAATGCAGGGACACAGGTATCAGAGTTGACAGATAATAACAATCAGGCAGCTCATTTTTCTCTTAACGAAACAGACAGCTGTACCATACTTAACATCAAATCACCCTGGCAGGGAGCTGCAGGAGTTGAGCACATATATTATCTTGCAGATGTCGCGCAGGCTCAGTATTTAAGAGTTCCACGAACATCACTGATTATCACTCCTGTAAGAAAGATAGTCTGCATGTCATCAACCCATGTAGCCATGATATGTGCCCTTGGTGAACAAAGGAGTATTGCCGGGATCTCAGGGACAAATTACGTATATGACGAGACCATACTTCAGATGATCGACAGCGGCCTGATAAGTGAAGTGGGATATGATTCGGGAATCAACAGTGAAGTCATACTCAGAATATCACCTGATCTCATAATGATGTATGGCATTGGAAATGAATCGGCTGGTTACATCAGCAGGATAAGCGGGCTGGGGCTCAAAGTAATGTTTAATGCAGATTACCTCGAAACAAATCCTCTCTCCAGGGCCGAATGGATCAGGGTGTTCGGGGCTCTGTACTGCAAGAAAAAACTTGCCGACAGCATATTTAAATCACTGTCATATGATTATAACCTGGTTAAGGAAAAGGTCAAAAAGAATATTTCTGAAAAACCCCGTGTATTGCTTGGTCTGCCCTACAGAGACACATGGTATGTTTCGCCCGGAAATTCTTATATAAATACTCTGATAACTGACGCCGGAGGATATTATCTGTGGAATGATACTGAATCTGATTTTTCAATGCCTTACAGTTTCGAATCGGTGTTTGTCAGGTCTCTCAATGCTGATTTCTGGCTTAACACAGGAAGTGCAGATTCAAAAAAGGAGATTTCTGCATTTGATTCAAGACTTGAAAAAATACCTGGCTTTCATTCAGGAAAGATTTATAACAATACCAGCAGAATGTCGGCGGGAGGAGGCAATGATTACTGGGAAAGCGGTACGATGAATCCTCAGATCATCCTGAAGGATATTGCATCCATACTTCATCCCGGACTATTCCCTGAACATGATCTTGTGTACTATAAAAAAATAGAATAGTTGAAGCAGCTTAAAAGATCATCAGGCAATCAATCTGGATTCTCATCGCACAGGAACACTGCCATGATATTCATTATAATGCTTCTGTTACTTGCAGTGGTTTTCGTTCTCGATCTCTTCCTGGGATCTGTCGGACTTCATCCTTCTGAAGTACTCAGGGCCCTGACAGGTAAATCACCCGGTGAAACTGAAATGATAATCATGGAATTCAGACTTCCTAAGGCTTTTACTGCTCTTCTTGTCGGTATGGCTCTTTCGGTCAGCGGATTGCAGATGCAGACTCTGTTCCGGAATCCCCTTGCAGGACCATATGTTCTGGGTGTCAGCTCCGGAGCAAGCCTGGGTGTGGCATTTGTTATCCTTGGTTTCTCCTCGGGAATGACCATGCAAAGTCTTCACGGACTTGGAAACTGGCTGATTACAGCTGCGGCATGGGCAGGCGCAGGTATTGTGTTGATGCTGATAATGATAGTATCAGCCCGTGTCAGGAACATTATGACAATACTTATCCTGGGCATAATGCTCTCGGGAGGAATATCAGCCGTGGTAAGCATTATGCAATATTTCAGTAACGAAACGATGCTTAAAGCATATATCATCTGGACAATGGGAAGCCTGGGAAATCTTTCGGCCCCACAGTTGAAAATTCTGGCACTGTCGGTGACGGCAGGATTGATCCTCGCCTTTCTTTCTGTCAGGATGATGAACGTGCTGCTCCTGGGAGAAAATTATGCCGGAAGCATGGGACTCAATACTAAATTCTCCAGAAGTCTCATTTTTTTCACAACCAGCCTTCTTGCAGGCACCGTGACAGCTTTCTGTGGTCCTGTTGGTTTTATCGGAATTGCTGTTCCTCATATTGTGCGTAATATCTTCAGAACATCGGACCATTCAGTCCTGTTGCCGGGAACACTCCTTGCCGGAGGAATAGTAATGGTGCTGAGCGACATTGTCTCACAATTACCGGGTTCCGACACAATACTGCCCATAAATTCAGTAACCTCACTTATCGGTATACCGGTGGTAATCTGGGTCATTATGCGTAACCGTAACCATGGCAGCTCATTCTGATGAGAACTGAAAAAGATATAATTCTATCCTTCGAATCACTCGAAATCGGTTATGGTAGCGGCAGACACCGGAGAGTGCTTCTTCCTCCGCTTTCAGCTTCGGCACACCGTGGCGAGCTTGTAGCCGTTATCGGCCGCAACGGAATCGGTAAAAGCACCCTTCTGCGTACAATAATAGGTATCCAGCCGGCACTTGGAGGATCGGTGAAAATTGACGGTGACGACCTTTCATCCATTCCCCGGATTGAAATAGCCAGGAAAATTGGCTATATATCCACGGAAAGCATAAGGGTCAGCAATATGACTGTATATGATCTGATTGCTCTCGGACGATACCCCTATAAAGGCTGGCTGGGAGGGACAGATGCAAATGGCCGTGAGGCAGTAGAAAATGCACTCGCAAGAACTGGGATGGCAGAGCTCGCTTACAGATATATTGCTGAACTATCCGACGGCGAACTTCAGAGAGCAATGATCGGAAGGGTCCTGGCCCAGGATACCGCGATTCTTGTTATGGATGAGCCGACAGCATATCTCGATGTCATGAGCAAACACGAAATGGTGAACCTGATGCAGGGCCTGACTGATGAAGGAAAGACAATTATTTTCTCTACACACGACTTCAGCATCGCAACCGGACAGGCTCACAGGATATGGCTCACTCTCGATGACAAGCTGGCTGAGGGAGCACCGGAGGACCTTATAATAAACAGGTCGTTTGAATCACTTTTTGACTCACCATCTGTCGGATTTGACAGTGATGCCGGAACTTTCTTTTTCAGGAATAAAGCGGGAAAAGAAATATCGCTGAAAGGGGAGGGGATGATCCGCAAATGGACGGAAAAGGCATTGGTAAGGGCGGGCTTTGTGATAAGCGGACGGAGAATGACGCCATGTATTACCGCACCCGATGAGCCGACAGGAGAATGGATACTGGAAAAAGACAGCGACACAAAAAGATTCAGGTCCGTTTATGATCTTCTCAGATCTCTCTGCGATGAAAGAAAATGATCATCTGGAATACTTCCTGTAATTATCAATGAATCCGTGAATATCTTCAACAGATAATTTCTTTGCTATAATTTTCTTGTTCCTGTCAAGGATATAGATCATTGGAGTTGACTGCACGTTGTAGTAAAAATCATAATTTGTTCTTCTCAGAGGATCCCATCCGTTTATCCATCCTGTCAGAGAATTATCATTAATATATTTTGTCCAGGCCTCCCTGTCGCTGGTCGTACAAACCGAAAAAACCTGCACACTGTAGTCTTTCTGTTTGTTTATAAAATCCCTGAGTTTCGGTGTTGACTCCGCACAATGGCCGCAACCGGGTTCCCAGAAATAAACAATTACAAAATCCTTCTCAATGTCATGGAGCGCAACATGCATTCCGGTAAACGACTCCATGACCAGATCCTTTGCAATCATCCCTATCAGGTTATTCCGAAGCAGCTCGACCTGCTTTTTGAGATTATCCCTGAATTCCTGATTAACCCAGTCAGCTTTCCCGGAAAGATAAATATCGTCGGCAAGTTTTACAATTACAGCATCATGCCCCATTATTTCACTTTCACGGAAATGATTGAAAAGGTATACAGATACGTACTGAAAGACACTGTGATTTCCCTGGGATTTTTTTATCAGCCGGTCGATAGCCCTGTTTATGGAATCAGGCGCCTGAATCAGAACATTTTTAAAATAGGATTCAAGCCTGGCATGCAGAATAGGGGTACGCAAAATCCTGTCATCATTAAGGTTGATATTGTCGAAAAAATGATCCTTATTGTAATTATATCTCAGGCTCCATAGCAGGGAATCACGATTTACCGGTCCTTCAGGAACGATGAAATCAGGAATTTCCACTGGCATCATGGATTTAACCAGTACAGAAAGAAGATTTCCCTTGTTGTCATCAATGACTCTGCCCAGATATTCCTTCATCAGTTTTTCATGTTCCTTCTGCATAGATGTCAAGACCTTAACAGAATCATTATTCTGTCTTGAAGCCTGTAACCTGCGGTTTATCGAAGCTGATTCCTGTTGAAGCTCAACCCATTTCTTCTGGTAGGAAATAAAATATGCATTTTCCTGAGAGCCTTTGAATTGAAGTGTGTTGATATAATCATCATAGGTTAAGGAAATGTCAAAATGCTGATCATCCGACATTAAGATTTCAAAATACTTGTTGTTGGGAAGAACAATCATGTAGATACCCTGCGGCAATGACTCTTTTCCAGTAAATTGTCCTGAGCCTCTGGCGTCAAGTTTAAGAGTATCACTAAGATACTGACGGTCACCAAAATGATACGCCAGAAACAATGAAGAATCCCTTAATCCAGATATCGACACTGAAATGTCGTATCCTTTGTCAGACTGTCCATACCCGTTAATCAATAGTATAACTGAAAGGGAAAATGTTATAAATCGTCGCATCTGCCTTGAAATTTCTTATCCGGTAAAATTAGCAATTGCAATTTCTTTGCCAAAACCGCACTTGTGGTATATTGGAAATATATTGTAATTTTAAGCTGTTAATTCTCTCAGGGTAAAATGACAATCTCTCTTCTCATTCCGGTTTGTGATTATGATATCGTGGCAATGGTCCACAGTATGAAGCGCTGCCTGCCAGATATTCCTGAATTCATTGAAATACTTATCGGTGATGACGGATCTTCTCCGTCATGGACAGATAAGTACAGATCACTTAATGGACCCGGTGTAAGAATCATAAGATCAGAAAAAAATATCGGAAGAGCAGCAATTAGGAACCTGCTGGCACTCGAGGCGAAAGGAGATCACCTGCTTTTCATCGACGCCGATACAATGATTCCGGGAACACCGGAGGCATTTATCAGGAATTGGATAGATGCGGCAGGAATTGCCAGAGTAATATTCGGGGGAGTTCTATACCATGAAACACCTCCGGGTGATCCCGACAAAATCCTAAGATGGAAAAACGGCCGCAGAAGGGAACAGAAGAAAGCAGCCATCAGAAATAAGCATCCTTATGCATCTTTTTCAACTTTTAATGTGCTGATTGAAAAGAACATCTTCGAGAAATTGCGATTCAATGAAGAGATAAGGCAATACGGGCATGAAGACACACTTTTCAGTTATCAGCTTAAAAAGGCTGGAATCGACATTGGCCATATAGACAACGGACTAATTCACGAGGGTTTGGAGTCTAACAGGGACTATCTCAATAAAACAAAACTGAGGATAGAGAATCTAAGTAAACTATATGACTTCATAACCGATAAAAAGACATTTGCATCTACGGTGAGAATGATAAGGTTGTACAGGATCCTGAGTCTGCTGAAGCTAAACCTTATCCTTGCCGGCTTTTTTATCCGGTTCAGGGAAAAAATGGAGTTGAAGATCGACTCGGCAAATCCACGGCTCATACTATTTTCTGTATACAAAGTAACCATGTTTTGTACTTTCAGAGAGATTCACCGGAGAAAGAAGACAGTACCAACCTTCGTTTTGTAAACATCTTCCAGATAGGTGCGAAGAAGCCATTTAATATATATTATATACCCTATTCGCAAATACAGAATCTCCTGTATAATAAGATTATAGCCGGATTATAATAATAACATATCCCCCAGTGAGTGAAATTATCAGGGAAGAAGAATTTAACAGGTGTTTTGTATATTTGGGTCATTGTTGCAGAAGTACTTTTCTAAAAATTAACTATGGCAAATCCTGTATCGTGGGCATTCAACCAGGTAAAAAAATGGAATGATATCATCTGGCACACTCCGCTTTCTGAGTTATCGAGAAGGAAGATCTTCCTGGTTAAACAACTTCGCATTATGCTTATTGCTGCCAGAGGATCTATCAAGGATAAGGTACAGATCCGTGCTTCATCCCTGACACTTTATACAATATTGTCAATAATCCCTGTTGTGGCAATAGCACTGGCCATTGCAAAAGGATTCGGGCTCGATCAGAATCTGGAAGCGATAATAACCCGTTCAAAGGAATTTGAATCATACAACGATCTTCTGGGGCCCCTGCTGGAAAAAGCAAAAATGACAGTTCAGTCAACAAGGGGAGGCTATATCGCAGGAGTTGGTGTCATCATCCTTTTCTGGTCCGTTATTTCACTTCTTGATCAGATTGAGACATCCTTCAATCATATTTGGCAGATCACCGGTTCAAGGCCCTGGATAAGGAAATTCACCGATTACCTTACAATCATGCTTATAGCTCCTGTCCTGCTTATCCTTTCAAGCAGTATCACGGTGTTTGTCAGTACGACCATGTCAGAGTATATAAAACAGGCTCCGATACTTTCCTTTTTTAAACCGGTGGTCAGTTTCCTGATCAAATTTGCACCTTACCTTCTTACATGGTTTATCCTAACACTGCTTTTTATTGCAATGCCGAATGCCAAGGTTAAATTTATGCCAGCATTCGTCTCAGGGATAATTACTGGCACAATTCTGAAAATCCTCCAATGGCTGTACCTCGACCTTCAATTCGGAATAACAAAGCTTAGTGCTATTTACGGAGGACTTGCAGCAATTCCTTTGTTTATTATATTACTGCAGACAAGCTGGGTCATTATTCTTCTTGGGGCAGAACTGTCATTTGCAAACCAGAACATCTCAAGATATGAATTTGAGTCTGGAGCATTGGATATCAGCCATTTTCAAAAGAAGGCTCTGACACTTATGATTATGCATCTGATTATAAGAAATTTCTCCCTTGGCGATAAACCTGTCAGTGCCGAAAAGATCAGTAAATCGCTTAAGATACCGGTCCGGCTTGTGCGGGATATACTTCTTGATCTGACGACATCCAAACTGGTTTCTGAAATTCATGAACATGAACAAAAAGAAAGATTATATCAGCCGGCCCTCGATATCAATATTTTAAGTGTGAGTTATGTCCTCTCAAAAATTGACAGGAAAGGCAGCGATCAGAAGATCATAGCCAGAAATAATGAATACAACAGGGTGGTTACGATGCTAGAAAAATTTGAAAAACAGATTTCCAGATCCGGCTCAAACGTGCTTCTCAAAGATATGTAGAAGATTATGAAATGGCAGCCGTCCTGCCAGATGACCTCTTCTTTTTATGGCTTTCCACAAAAGAAATAAATTCATTGAATGAACTCCAGTTATGGAACAGATAATGTGGCATGGGAAGAATGATATGCCGTGTTGATTTCTGCCTGGACCAGTATGAGGACACATTTTCTGCGGGGAAAACCCTGTCTGTTTCACTGCTAAGCGCAAAATCCCATCTGAATCCGGGTTCAGCCTGTTCCATTATCCTGTTGTACATCCAGCGGAGCTCATCATGTAATGATTTAATTGAACGCTGAGGTACCCGTTCACGGTTCATCATGTAGGTTTTCTTATCACCAAACATCCGAAGATAGAACTTCTCCATGTTTTCGTCTGTGATATTATTCAATGTGCCTTCAAAAACATTCAGGGGAATACCGTATCTGTCATCTGCCGGCACAGGAGTTCCGTTTACTGCAATCGTCAGATCAGCCCTTATTCCTGCCTTTCTTGAAAAATATTCCGCTGCCCACACCCCCAGCGACCATCCTATTAGAGTGATCTTCCTGTATGTCTTCATTTCCGGCAGGACGAGTGGTTCGTCGGCTGAGTAGTTGTAGAAAAGAATAAAATCTGTTTCAGCTTTGCAGAGAGGAGTGAAGATATTCTCATCAGTGCCCCAGCCCCCGTATAATATCACGAGCGTGTCATTCTTTTCCCTCCGTCTGATATATGTCTTCATTATCCGTGTTGCTGATATTATTTACCAGCATTCATCTGGTGCGCAAAGATAATGAATTCATGAATAAGATTGGAAAATTCTATCGCATCGGCCAGTGAATATAAAAAAATAAGAGGAGAGGGGTGGTTGTGAAAATCAGGAAACGGGTTTTATTGATAAGATAACTCCCGTGTCTACTGTCTGATAAAAGGATGGAACCATAGCTAGCTGGCGCTAGGCCTCAGGTCCCTGATGTGAAAGTCAATGTCTGCAATACAATCCTGTTGATTTTCACTTCCAACCCTTTTTCTCCTCCTATACCAATAGCATGAGCTAAAAACAAATATATCAAAAATAATTGACTAAAGCAAATTTTTAGCGAAAAATATGAATCGCGAAATATGCCACATTGATGAATAAACACTACATTTGATGTACAGGGCTTATCATAATCACAAATGATTGCGGATTTGGAGAAAATCTCATACGACGACAAGGAAGGGATAGTCGTCAGATACCTCAATAAATATGAAGGTATATGGCATTATCATCCGGAATTCGAGATTGTCCTTACTATGGAGGGAAACGGGACCCGTATTGTGGGTGACAGCGTTGAACTTTTCGAGGCCTGCGACCTGGTGATGATCGCAGGAAATATTCCGCATGCATGGAATTATTATGCGGAAGACGATATAATTCCTGAGAAACATGGAATCGTGGTACACTTTAGTGAATCATCCTTCGGGGATAGACTTCTCACCAGACACGAGATGAATGAAGTCAGGGAACTACTGAGGATGGCTGAAAGGGGCATTGGTTTCTCGTCTGAAGATGCATGTAAAACCAGGATGCACCTGGAGGCCATGACAGAATCGCGCGGGATAGACAAAGTGATCAATTTCTTTAATGTGCTGAGGCTAATGTGCAGGGCTGATTGCAAAAAGGTATTGTGTTCTGAAAATTATAAGATCTCTGAAGATACAGGTGGAAATAAACGTATGTCAGATGTCTATACCTATATAAGAGAGAATTTTTTTAATCCGATCTCTCTTGAAAAAGTATCAGCAATTGCCGGAATGACTCCCTTCGCTTTCAGTCGTTTTTTTAAAAATCATTGCGGATCTGGATTCGTTGAATATCTTAACAGGCTGAGAACCTCCAAAGCCTGCTATCTCCTTCGCGAAACAGAGTACATGGTACATGATATTGCCAGTAAATGCGGATTTGAAAGCATCTCTAACTTTAACAAACAGTTCAGGAAATCTGAGGGCGTGTCGCCACGCATATACAGGGCACAGTTCAGGTGAAACCTGATCAGGACATCAGATCCCCGGAGTATATTGATGAATTATCAATTATTGGCTGAAAATACAAAATTATGACACTGATAGAAAAAATTCTCGCTTCACATTCCGGACTTCCGGTTGTGATTCCCGGCCAGACAATTGATGTTGGTATCGACATACGTGTGGCCCGCGATTTCGGAGGCGCAAATGTTGTTAAGAATATCAGGGAACACGGGCTTGCCGTTGCTGATACAGAAAAAACATTGTTTACTTTCGACTGTAATCCGACAGGATCGGATCAGAAATATGCAGTAAACCAGCATATTTGCCGTCTATTTGCCCGTGAAAATAATATCACCGTATACGATATTGATTCCGGAATAGGAACACACCTGCTTATCGACAGAGGTTATGTTACACCCGGCTCTACTGCAATATCAACCGATTCACATGCAAACATTCTGGGGGCCATAGGAGCTTTCGGACAGGGAATGGGCGATATGGACACTACTGCTGCATGGACTGAAGGAAAAATATGGTTCAGGGTGCCGCCTTCTGTGAAAATGATCTTTTCCGGTGATCTGCCTGACGATGTAACTGCAAAAGATTTCATACTCAACCTTCTGGCCCTATGGGGAGCAAACAGCCTGCTTGGTTTTTCCATCGAAATGTATGGTACATGCATCGAAAAAATGAGTCTCGACCAGAGAATCACGATATCTTCAATGGCAACTGAAATGGGTGCGATAATTATTCTGTTCCCTCCCTCGGAAAATATAATTAACTACTGCCGTACGCGCTCGGGTAAAGAGATTAATCCGGTATTCGCCGATCACGATGCCATATATGAGAAAACCATTGAAACGGATGTTTCCGGTTTCAGACCAATGGTATCGAGACCGGGTGAACCACATGACGCTGTAAACGCTTCAGAGATGAGAGGGAAAAAAATAGACTCGGCCTTTATCGGCAGTTGCACCAACGGAAGGATGGAGGACATGATCGTTACGGCGGAAATACTCAGGAACAGGAAAGTGGCGCCGGGTGTCATCCTGAAAATAGTACCTGCGACTGATGATGTCTGGAAAGAAAGCCTCAGGAACGGAATCCTGGAGATATTCAAAAATTCCGGAGCACTTGTCTCAAATGCAGGCTGTGCAGGCTGCGCAGCAGGTCAGGTAGGACAGAACGGAAAAGGTGAGATCACAATCAGCACAGGAAACAGGAATTTCCCCGGAAAACAGGGTAAAGGGGATGTTTACCTTGCATCTCCTGCCACTGTAGCCGCTTCTGCCATTGCAGGGTACATAACCACAGCCGGAAATATCCCCTCAGAACCTTCCTTATTCAGTCCGGCGGCAGGTCATGATGATTCCATAACCCGGGTAAATATTTCAAAAAAACATGACGATGTGCCTTCTGTTATTGAAGGAAGAGTATGGCTCATTATGAAAGATAATATAGATACGGATATGATATTTCATAATAAATATCTGGCCATTACCGACATCAAGGAAATGGGGCAGTATACCTTCGACAACCTTGAAAATCATCGTGACTTCGCGAAAAAAGCCGGTCCCGGAGATATTGTGGTCACAGGTATAAACTTCGGAAGTGGCAGCTCACGTCAACAGGCGGTCGATTGCTTCCTTTCGCTGGGGATAGGGGCTATTATAGCAGGATCATTCGGTGCAATCTATGAAAGAAATGCAATTAATGCTGCTCTTCCGGTAGTCATATGCAAAACACTGGATGAAATTCAACTGCAGGATGGCGACATTATTCGAATAGATTTGAAAAATGGAAAAATAACAAACCTTGCAAATAATCTGAGCACAAATTCGGAACCTTTTTCGGAGGTCCAGTATAAAATTTACCGGAAAGGCGGATTGCTGAACTGAACATTTTTGGTAAATGTGATAATAAATAGTTTAAGAAAATATGAAACGCCACACCTTCGCTGAAAAAATCCTGGGTGCTTCTGCAGGTACGATTGTATTTAAGAAACCAGATATTATTCTTACACACGACAATACCGCGAGCATTTATAACACCTTCAAAAAAATGGGTGGAACAAAAGTCGCCTTTCCCGATCAGATGCTTATTGTCCTGGACCATAACGCCCCCCCCGGAGATGCCAAACTGGCCACACAATACCAGGAGATAAGAAATATTGTTGCAGAGCAGGGTATATCGAAATTTTACGACGCCGGAAGCGGTATATGTCACCAGTTAATGGCCGGCCATGCCCGTCCGGGAATGCTAATCGCAGGTAGCGACAGCCATACCTCAACATCAGGAGCATTCAATGCTTTCGCAGCAGGCATTGACAGGACCGAATCGGCAGGTATCTGGAAAAGAGGTGAAACCTGGTTCAGAGTGCCGGGATCAGTCAGGATAACACTTAAAGGTAAGCTTCGTGAAAATGTGTCATCAAAAGATCTTGCACTCTGGATAATAGGGATGATCGGTTCCGACGGTGCGAACTACATGTCGGTGGAATATCACGGGAGAGGTGTTGAAATTCTGAATATTTCCGACAGGATGACCCTTGCAAATCTTGCATCTGAAATGGGTGCAAAAAATGCTGTCTTTCCATGCGACACTGTTCTCAAAACATTTACCGGAGTTGATACGGAAGGTGTGTGGGCTGACCCGGGAGCTGATTATGACCGCGAGATTGAAATCAACCTTGAAGATGTTTTTCCTGTAGTTGCCGCACCTCATCATGTCGATAACGTCAGGTCAGTAGCCGGAGTCGCAGGCACCCCTGTACAGGAAGGTCTTATTGGAACCTGTACCAACGGCAGGCTTGAAGACCTGAGAGAAGCGGCCACGATACTGAAAGGCAAAAAGATCAGGGCAAATTTTCAGCTTAATGTCATTCCTGCATCAAGGGAAATATACCTTAAGGCAATTGAAGAAGGACTGATATCTGACCTTGTCGCTGCAGGCGCCAACGTTCTTACCCCGTCCTGCGGTCCCTGCCTTGGCACAGGTCTTGGTATACCTGCAAACGGGCATACGGTTATTTCCACAGCCAACAGGAACTTCCGCGGACGTATGGGTAACAAGGAGGCTCTGATATATCTTGCATCTCCTGCAACTGTAGCCGCTTCAGCCCTTGCAGGTGTCATTTCTGATCCGCGTAAGTCACAGGGCAAGGAGGTATATCCCTACATGGCTCAACAGAGCCTTACCAGCCTGATCGGTGAAGGAGAGAACAGGAGGATTATGAAGGTTTGGGATTATTCCGACGTTGACAACCTGAATACCGATCAGATGTTCGCGGGAAAACATACTTACAATGTGCTTAGTTCAGATCCTTCCTCAATTCTGCCTCTTCTTTTTGAAGATTTTGATCCTTCATTCAGCAAAAATGTAAAGGAAGGGGATATTATCATCGCAGGTGAGAATTTTGGATGCGGAAGCTCACGCGAACATCCTTCAGTAGGGCTTGCATATGCCGGGATTAAAGCCCTGGTGGTGAAATCGGTGAACAGGATCTTCTACCGTTCCTCAATAAACCAGGGACTGCTTCTGATCGTTCATCCTGAAGCAGTTGGATCATATAAACGAGGCGACAATGTTGAAATAGACATCGCCGGCAGCAGAATATTGATAGGTGAAAAACACTTTAAATTTGAACCTCTGCCTCATAAACTAAGGCAGATTATTGAAATGAAAGGCCTTGTCAACTACATGAAATCACTGTAATCGGGGTGAAGATGTTTTTCCTTGCAACAAATGAAAAATAATGTAATTTTGCACGTTGATTTTGGTTTCGCAGCTCAGCTGGATAGAGCAATCCCGAGTTCTCGGGATGGGTCACGCGTTCATTGAGCATTTATTGGTTCCGTAGCTCAGCTGGATAGAGCAACAGCCTTCTAAGCTGTGGGTCGGGCGTTCGAATCGCCCCGGAATCACAAAAAAAGGGGTGGTCTGCACCCCTTTTTTTATAGTAAAACCCGCGATTATAACGCAGATAACCTCTTTGCTACCTTGCTGATGGTAAGCCCCTGTACCAGTATCGAGAAACAAACAACAATATAGGTAACTGTAACAAAAATATCTTTATTAAGATATTCCGGAAGCGATAATGCAAGTGCAATAGAGATCCCTCCCCTGAGACCACCCCAGGTAAGTATCATCAGGGTGCTTGTATGTATTTTTTCCTTCAGACGGATAACCAGAGACGGTAACCATACAGAAACAAAACGCGTTATCAGGATCAGAATGATAAGTATTATGCCAATTACCATAATTACATTACTGGTACTTATAATAAGAACCTCCATTCCGATAAGCACAAAAAGAAGGGCGTTGAGTATATCATCAATCAACTCCCAGAATTTATCAACATATTCTGCCGTGGTTTCCGACATACCGACAGCTTTACCACGGTTACCAGTTATCAGTCCGGCAATAACCATCGCCAGAGGGCCGGACACATGAATGAAGTGAGCCAGAGTGTACCCCCCCATGACGATAGCAAGTGTAATAAAAACCTCTATCTTATAGTTGTCAATGCTGGAAAACAGCCTGCAACCGAGATAGCCGATGATAAGACCAAGAAGAATGCCCCCCAGAGCTTCCTGGCCGAACAGAAGAATAATGCTTCCTGCATCAAGTTGTGCACCCGGTTTTGCCAGCTGAAGTATTGTGAGAAACACCACGACCGCCACGCCGTCATTAAAGAGGGATTCACCGGCTATTTTTGTTTCAAGTGATTTTGTAATGCCCGCACTTTTAAGAATACTTAATACAGCAATCGGGTCGGTAGGCGATATCAGGGCTCCGAACAGCATACAGTTTATGAGAGAAATATTCACGCCAAACAGTGAAAAAAGAAAATAAGTGGCAAAACCGACAATCAGCGTGCTAATAATAACACTCACAGTGGAATAGAAAAAGATACTGAGCCGCTCGTTCTTGATATCTTCGTATTTTATCGGGATAGCTCCGGCAAAAAGCATGAAGCTGAGCATACCTTCCAGGAGAAGATCGCTGAAATCAAAAGCTATGAGCATTTCAGATACTACCTTCCGGAATGGCGAAAGCACCTGACCTGACAATAGGATGAGGATGGAAAAAAGCAGCGACAATGCCATCAGTCCGATTGATCCCGGTAATTTGATCAGGCGAAAGTTCAGGTATGCGAAAAAAGCCGCAAGTACTACCAGTATGGAAAAAATATGAAATAATTCCATTTGAAATTTTTTACTAAAATATCGATTCCCTGGTAATTCTTTTGAAACTGCCCTGATTTTTATCTGCAAACCACGCCACCGGTCAGCTGCCGGTTCTTGTGAATGGCACAAATCTTACGAAAGTAAGACGTCGTCTGTATATCCTGCCTTTTCGTTTTTCCAGAAGTATAAGCTCCTGAACAGCCGTGGGTTTTCCCACAGGAATTACCAGCCTTCCGTTTTCTGCAAGCTGATCAATAAGAGGCTGGGGTATGCTTTCGGCAGCGGCAGTCACAACAATCAGGTCGAAAGGTGCATGTTCAGTCCAGCCCTTGTAACCGTCTCCATGCCTGCAAATTACATTATCATATCCTAACTCCCTGAGCCTGACGGCTGATTCCTTTGCCAATTCCCTGACTATCTCAACGGTGTATACCTTTTCTACTATTTCGGCAAGAATCGCAGCCTGGTATCCTGAGCCTGTGCCTATTTCAAGAGCTTTCATGCTGCCTTCAGGTTTCAGAACCTCAGTCATGTAAGCAACGATAAACGGCTGTGAGATGGTCTGACCGTAACCGATAGGCAGAGGATAATCGTTATATGCCTCATCACGGTATTCCTCAGGAACAAACAGATGGCGCGGAACTTTCTCCATTGATTCAAGTACAAGCGGATTCCTTATACCCCTGTCAGCAATTTGCGTACTGACCATTCTTTTCCTCAGGGCCTCGTACCTGTCAGTCTGTTGCAGCAAAAGATTTATTATCAACAAAACCGGTAATATCATCAGAAATTTCACAACATGCATATTTCATTCAAGTTACGAAATATTAACCGTTCATCAAACTCTGACGCCAGAATACGGATCGTAATCGAAAAGATTATTAATCCGTTTAAACTACAGCGAACTGTATTTTAAAAAATATTCAATAATGACAGAAATCCGTCGCCAAGGAATTTTATTGCCGGCCAGATCGGAAACAGATTCATTCTCGATACCACCGACACTGCAATAAGAGCCAGTAACACATAAGTTCCGTACCTGTAAAGGATTTCATGTGTACGGGGGTATTTTCGGAAGTAATTCAGTAATAAATGCGAACCGTCGAGAGGAGGGATGGGAAGCAGATTGAAAATGAACAGACCCCAGTTAATATATATCCCGTAGATAAACATTTCGTAGATTATGGAGTATGCTTTGCTATATCCTGACATACCGTTATCAAAACTGAAATGGAATATAACTGACAAAATTACAGCCAGCAAGGCGTTGGATAGTGGTCCGGCTGCTGCTATCTTCATAACATCTTTCTGCGGATTATGAAGGTTCTGTTCGTTGAACTGAACAGGCTTCGCCCATCCGAATCCGGCAACAAGCAACATAATAAATCCTATTGGATCAATATGCTTCAGAGGATTGAGTGTAACCCGCCCCTGGTCTTTCGATGTGGAATCGCCACATTTACTGGCCACAAGAGCATGTGAAAATTCGTGGAAAGTAAGCCCGAGAATGATGCCCGGGAGAAATTTCAGTGTACGCAGAATATCAATTCCGTCCATCAATTCTTTTGTTTATGGGCTGGTAAAAATCCTCAGGCGAAAGTCTGAGTTTTTTTATCATTTCTCTGCCGTATTCCGCTCCTGAAAAATTCTCATCTGCATTATTGGTGCCTATTGTAAATTTCACCCCTGCCTTTTTTGATCTCTTCAGGAAATCATACGATGGTATCCTGTAACGGTTATTAATTTCTATTGCTATATTGTTTTTTACTGCTGCATCAATAACCCTGTCCATCCGCTCAACAGTCCAGAATGAATCGTATCTGTCAGCCATCTGAGCTGGCAGATAGGTCGGATTCACATAAATATTTATGGGCTCTTCATTCAGTATCTTAACGATCACATCAACCAGGTAATCCATAAATTGCTGCTCATCATCGATCCATGTCTCATCCTTCAACCATATCCGGTTTCTCCGTCCCTTTGTATCGGTAAAAGTCATTCCGTCAGTGAAAACGTAGTCAAATTTTGAACGCGACTCCTCTGAAAATATGTCAACCCACTCACGCCCTTCAGCCTGCATGGCCATAAAAAACTGCGGGTAATTCTTCATCAGGTTTACAACAGAGTCGATCTGTGAATCGGAGTGGACCGGAAATTTATATCCGCAATTAAAGGCAATCCCATAATTTATGTTTTCAGCTTCCGATTTTCTGACGGCATCTTCCAGGGTGAACTTTCCTTTAAGATGCACATGAAGATCGGTGACAGGAAATTCATTTTTCCTGCTGCAGCTAATTGATATAATTACAAGAAAAGCTACGCTCACCAATTTTTTAATTCTCATGATTGAAGTATTTATGATCCTGTAAAGTTTGCAAATGTAAGAAAAAGCCCTTGTTTTCTTTATATACCAGAGGAGCCCGTTTAGTAACCGGTAATCTCTCTGAGCAGGTTAAAAAATCCTTTTTTACGTTCCGAATTGATCCCCCAGTCGACAGGTACACTCTGATAACCTTCTTCAAACGATTCACCCTTGCGCCTGAAGTCAAAATAACCCCAGGAGGCATAGCTTCTTATTGCTGCCGTGAAATTATTGTCATCTTTATCAAAATCATAATGATCATCCTCATTAAAAAGTATCGGTTTTGGTGTATAGCCTTCCACCTGCCGTGTTCTCTCGACCATGGATCTTATCCTTGAAGGTTCCGTAACACCATTGCCGTGAATAAGTATAAAATCTGACGATTTGACCACATTGGGCTTCGGTATCGTACCACCACCGTAACTTGTCCCGGCGTATAAACGGTATCCGTTCTGTTCCCTTTTCTTTACAAGATCTATGAGTTCGTGAACTCTTTCAGGTTTAAGAATATCATGATCATATTTGACATTGCATTCGTTGTTGATTTCAATGATGACATTCCTGTATCCCTGTGCAAAAAGCCAGTCTGTCATCTTATTAACTGCTTTTATCACTGCAGTTTCGTCTTTCAGTCTTTCGTCCTGACCGAAATAGAAAAAGCCCAGAATCGGAACCATCCCCAGTTTGTCAGCTTTGTCGAGGATTTTCTTAAGCCTTTCCAGATATTCCGGCCGGGGGCTTCCGTCAGGAATATATGCTGAATTGTTCCAGGGCTGAGCCTGTGAATAGCCCTGGGGGCTACCTCCCTGCATATTTATTGTGAATGAAAGCAGTCCATGCTTTTTCCATAATTTCATGTTCTTAATAAATTCTCTGGTATTTCTCTCCCTGTCCCATCTTTTTGAATCAGGATATGCCCACTGATCAACAGTTTCAGGGTTCATATCATCGAATATACCCTGAACCATTCTCGAATTAAGCAGAAGGCCTTCAATCTTGTTGCCCTTCCAGTATCTTCCCTCATATGTGAGCCGTCCGTTGATATAAAACTGGTCGCCTTTAATTTCAACAACTGTTTTAGCCCTGCTTTGTGACAGACAGCATGGAGCAACTATAAAAAAGATAGTCAAGGCCAGGATATTTTTCATCATCGTAAGGTTTATTATTTCAACGGGCAATTTAAATAATTTCGAAAAATATCTGTTGCCATAATTATAGTTTCAGCAGTTATTTGCACTTTCGTAATGTCATTTTTATTCTGATCAACTAGTGTACCATGAAGAGGATAATCTTACTAATCTGTGTCATTCTGGGTTCATCATCAGCAGGCCTTTTATCGCAGGGTGTGCAGGATACATCAGTATATCTGATTACCTGTGGACCGGGAACCGAGACATATTCGATATACGGGCACAGTGCCCTTAGGGTGGAAATGCCACACAGGAATATTGACATGGTTTATAACTGGGGAGTTTTCGATTTCAGCACCCCTAATTTTGCCTATAAATTTGCCAGGGGAAAACTTCAGTATATGCTTGATTCTGATGATTTCACAAGGTTCCTTCAGATATATATGTTCGAAAAAAGATGGGTTCAGGCGCAGAAAATAAACCTGACCTCTGCTGAAAAGAAGTACCTTATGGAACTTGTTACAGAGAACCTTAAGCCCGAAAATAAAAAATACCTGTATGACTTTTTTTACGACGACTGTTCAACCCGGATAAGGGACTTGTTGGAAAAGGTTATTGGTACAAATCTCAGGTATCAGCCTTCACCTGACACCAGGAGGGAGGCATCTTTCCGGTTCCTCACAGGCTCATACCAGCGACCTTATCCGTGGCTCGACCTTGGTATAGACATGCTCATGGGCACACCCAGCGATAAAAAAGCCTCCGACCGCGACAGGATGTTCCTTCCAATTGAAATGCAGAAAGAACTTTCCAGGGCGGTGGTGATGAGAGAAGGGAAAATGGTTCCCCTTCTTCAGAATCCTGTTACGGTAATTGATTTCCCTGATCCGGTTGTAAAATCTTCATTAATAACTCACCCGCTGCTTGTCACCTCCCTGCTTTTCATTGCTTTGATAATTCTGTTTGCCTTAGTCAGAAACAGAAATGTTATTAAAACTGCTGATATAATTATTTTCTCTGTTTATTCAATTCTTGCATTGTTAATGGTTTTTACCAACTTCATAACTGACCACCAGCAAATGAAATACAATCTCACTATGTTGTGGATCAGCCCCTTTATACCGGTATGCCTGCTGGCATTAATTCTTAACAGAGACTGGGTTATTGTTTTCAGGCTTGTTTTCATACTCTCACTTTTGTCATTCGTGATAGTGACACTCTTTCCAAACATTGCAAATACTGCCTTTGTCCCCCTCATTCTTATTATTCTACTCCGGAGTTCAGCCAGGTCAGAGTTCACCTGGAATCCATTTACAGTGTGATCTTTTAACACAACTTTAACACTCCTTAACACCTCCTTATCAATAAGGCAGCTTTTTTTGTGTAGCTTTTTCTGACTGCATTGACAGGATATTTACACTGGCTTTTATATTAACTTAGCGAATTAATTTTTAAAAATATGGAGCAGACTACTGACATCAGGTTACTCAATGAGAAAATAGAAAAGGAGAGTGCGTTTGTAGATATTATCAGGATGGAGATGAACAAGGTTATCATCGGTCAGAAGCACTTGACTGACAGTCTGATGATAGGCTTGCTTGCAAACGGTCATCTCCTTCTGGAAGGGGTTCCCGGACTGGCAAAAACACTGGCAATAAAATCGTTGGCCTCTATTATTGATGCAAAATTCAGCAGGATTCAGTTCACGCCCGATCTTCTTCCTGCCGATCTCATTGGAACAATGATCTACAGCCAGAAAAAAGAGGAGTTCATTGTGAAAAAAGGACCTGTATTTGCCAATTTTATTCTTGCCGACGAAATAAACAGGTCGCCGGCAAAGGTACAAAGCGCCCTGCTCGAAGCCATGCAGGAAAGACAGATAACCATCGGGGAGAATACTTTCCGGCTCGAAGAACCCTTCCTTGTCCTTGCAACCCAGAACCCGATAGAACAGGAGGGTACATATCCTTTGCCCGAAGCCCAGGTCGACAGGTTCATGATGAAGGTTGTTATCGGATATCCATCAATGGATGAAGAAAAACTTATAATACGTGAGAACCTGGCAAGTGAATTTCCAAAAACAGCTACCCTGCTGAAGACCTCAGATATATTAAGGGCCCGCGACGTTGTGAGGGAAGTCTATATGGATGAGAAAATAGAGAATTATATCCTTGATATTGTCTTTGCAACCCGTGATCCGGAAAAATTCAAACTTCCTGAATTCAGGAATATGATCTCTTACGGTGCATCTCCCAGAGCATCCATAAATCTTGCTCTGGCTGCAAAAGCATATTCCTTCATCCGCAGAAGAGGCTACGTTATCCCGGAAGATATACGTGCAGTCTGCCACGATGTTATGAGACACAGGATTGGATTAACCTATGAGGCTGAAGCTGAAAACATTACACAGGATAAGATAATTTCTGAAATACTTAATGTTGTTGAAGTTCCTTAGAACCTCCGCAATCAACAATCCGAAATCCGAATTTCACCGAGATGGACGCAACAGAACTTCTGAAAAAGGTCAGAAAGATAGAAATAAAGACGAGGGGACTCACAAGGCATATTTTTGCCGGGGAGTATCATAGCGCCTTCAAGGGAAGAGGTATAGCCTTCAGCGAAGTTAGAGAATACCAGTATGGAGATGATATCAGAAGCATCGACTGGAATGTTACGGCACGCTTTAACCATCCCTGGGTAAAAGTATTTGAAGAGGAGCGTGAACTTACCGTAATGCTTATGATTGATGTGAGCGGATCCGGAAATTTTGGTACACATGGAAGCTTCAAGAGGGAATTAATGACCGAAGTGGCTGCAGTACTTTCTTTTTCTGCAATATTCAACAACGATAAAATAGGTGTGATCTTCTTTACCGACAGGGTGGAAAAATTCATTCCTCCTGCCAAAGGAAGAAAACATATTCTCCGAATAATCAGAGAGCTGCTTGACTTCAAAGCCGACAGTACCAAAACCGGACTCGACGAACCTCTCAGGTTTCTGACCAATGCCTTGAAGAAAAGATGCACGGCCTTCATAATTTCCGACTTTTTTGCACCGGGATTTGAGGATGCTCTCAGAATAGCTGCCAACAAGCACGATATAGCTGCCATAAAAGTATATGACCGGCTGGAAACATCATTGCCTGATATAGGACTTGCACGGATTGCCGATTCGGAAACAGGAGCCGAAAGGTGGATTGACACTTCATCGCGCCGGTCGAGAAATGCCTACAGACAGTGGTGGGAAGACCATCTTGAGGAAATTAACAACACTTTCAGAAGATGTGGAGTTGACTCGGCAATGTTATGCACCGGAGAAGATTATGTCAAACCTCTGATAAAACTGTTCGAAAGCAGATGAAAAAAAGAAGCTGCCTGTCCACCCTTGTTTTACTTTCAGCTGCATTCACGATGCTGAATGGACAGGATGTATTCGTCTCTGCCTCCTTCGACACAAGCAGGATCTATATTGGTGACCAGATAAATTATACAGTAACCGTAGAACAGCCTTCTGGCTTAAATCTTGAAATCAAACCTCTTACAGATTCTCTGGTCAGGAATATCGAGATACTTTCAGGACCTGTCACCGATACTGCTATTCTTGGCGACGGCAGGATCAGGTATACCCGAAGTTGGCTCGTAACCTCGTTCGATTCCGGCATGTACCGTGTTCCGCCGTTCTATGCTGAACTATCGACAGATGGAGGCATTAGGAGATTCCATTCCGATTACTCATTTCTTGAAGTAATGAGGGTAAATATTGCCCCGCAGGATACCTCCTCTGCTATCTTTGATATTGTGGAACCCTACAGGGCACCTGTTACTTTTGCTGAGATACTTCCGTGGGCCCTTATTGCTGTGGCCACCGGCCTGATCATCTGGGGAGCGGTAATTCTGCTCAGACGCTTTCGTAAACCCCGCAAGATTCCTGAGGTCGAAATCAGTACAGATCCTGCGCATGTAACAGCCTTCAGAAAACTCGAAATGCTCAGAGAGGAACAGCTCTGGCAAAAAGGAGAAGTGAAACCGTACTATTCAAAGCTTTCGGAAATACTCAGGGAGTATATCGACAACAGGTATGAAATAAGCTCCCTGGAAATGACCACCTCGGAAACACTTCAGGCACTTCTTAAATCCGGTTTCAGGAAAGACAGGACTTATGAAACGCTCAGTAATATACTGACAGGTTCCGACCTTGTCAAGTTTGCAAAATACAAACCGGAGCCAGCTGAAAACGATCAGGTTTTTCAGGATTCCTGGCAGTTTGTTGATGTTACAAGGCAGACAAGTACTCCGCCTGATCCGGAAACGGGTCTGCCAGTGAACAGGGAGGTTGCATCATGAGCGATATCACCTTTGCACAACCCGGTTTTTTATGGCTGCTGATTCTCGTTCCGGGGATGATAGCCTGGTATATTTTCCGTCAGCAGCATACACATGCTTCTTTAAATATGCCCGGACTCAAACCTTTTGAGAAAGCAGGGAAAACATTCAGAAACTGGCTGGGCCATATAATGTTTTCATTTCGCATAGCAGCAGTTGCTCTGATCATCGTCGTGATTGCACGACCTCAGAAAACAGATCGTTTTCAGGATGTGACCACCGAGGGTATCGACATAATTCTGGCAATTGATATATCGGGCAGCATGCTTGCCCGAGATTTTAAACCCGACAGACTTGAAGCATCAAAGAATGTGGCTACAGAATTTATCTCCGGAAGACCCTACGACAGGATAGGACTGGTCGTGTTCAGCGGGGAGAGTTTTACACAATGTCCTATTACAACGGATCATGCTGTGCTGATAAACCTGATGCGGGAAATTCAAAGCGGAATGATTGAAGACGGAACTGCTATCGGTAACGGACTGGCTACAGCCATAACCCGGATAAAAGATTCTGAAGCCAGAAGCAAAGTTATAATCCTTCTTACGGATGGTGTAAACAACAGGGGAGAAATAGCTCCGGAAACTGCTGCCGGAATAGCCAAAACATTCGGTATCAGAGTATATACCATTGGAGTTGGAACTCAGGGTATGGCACCCTATCCTGTTCAGACACCTTTTGGGATACAGTATCAGAACATGCCTGTTGAAATTGATGAACAGGTGCTGAAGGAAATCGCATCTCAGACAGGAGGAAAATATTTCAGGGCTACAGATAACAACAAACTCATTCAGGTATACAATGAAATAGACCAGATGGAAAAATCGAAGATAGATGTAAGACAGTTCACCAGGAAGGAAGAAAAATATTTCCTCCCGGCACTGATTGCATTTATCCTTGCTGCCCTTGAAATTGTTTTACAGGTAACAGTATACAGAAACATAACTTAATTGGCACTACGATGCAGTTGTTCAGATTTGCAAATCCACATCTTTTGTACCTGCTTCTTCTACTGCCGGCAGTGATCCTGATCTATATTGTTAATGAGTACAGAAGAGCAAAAGCCATCAGGAGAATAGGCGAGGCTCATCTAGTTGAAAGACTGATACCTGAAATGTCGCACATCAGGCCCTCCTTAAAATTCATACTGCAGCTTCTCGGGCTGACAGCCATTATAATTGTCCTGGCACGCCCCCAGTTCGGTTCAAAACTGGAAGAGGTCAAGAAAGAAGGTGTAGAGGTTATTATTGCACTCGATGTAAGCAACTCTATGCTTGCTGAAGATATTCAACCCAACAGACTTACAAGGGCAAAACAGGCTCTTACACGTCTTATCGACAACCTGGTCGACGACAGGATCGGACTCATTGTATTTGCCGGCGACGCCTACACCCAGATACCAATAACAACTGATTATATTTCGGCAAAAATGTTTCTTTCATCCATTGGTCCCGATATGGTGCCGAAACAAGGTACATCTATAGGCTCTGCCATAATCCTGGGAATGAGTTCATTCACTCCTGGTACAGATAAAAGCAAGGCCATGATCATAATTACCGATGGTGAGAACCACGAAGATGATCCGGTAGCAGCAGCAGCTGAAGCAGCTGAAGCAGGCATAATGATCCATACCATAGGAATAGGGTCTCCCGACGGAGTTCCCGTACCGGTTGTCGCCGGAGGGAAGAGAGACTATCTCAGAGACAGCAAGGGAAACACAGTCATTACAAAGCTCGATGAAGAAGTACTGAGGAAGATAGCTGTTGCCGGCGGTGGAAATTATGTAAGGGCAAGCAGCTCAAACATCGGACTGGATGAAATCTACAGGGTAATAGGAAAAATGAAGAAACAGGAGATGGAGAGTACAATGTTCACAGAGTATAACGAACAGTTTGCGATATTCGCCGGAATTGCACTTTTCCTGTTCTTCACCGACTTCATGGTGATGATGAGGAAAAACAGAAAGCTTGCACAGATAAGACTATTCAGATTTAAGCTATAAAAAGAACTAAGGGATGCAGAAGACTATCGACAGATATTTTGAAACAGGACTAAAGTGCTTTTTTGCGACTTTATTCATAATGATGTTTTCTGTCACTTCAGATGCACAGGCTGACAGGAAACATATCAGGCAGGGAAATCGTGAATATGAAAAAGAGAATTATACCGATTCTGAAATAGCTTACCGTAAGGCACTTGAAAAAAACGAAAGATCCCCCGAAGCCATATTTAATACAGGAGACGCACTATATCGTCAGAAGAAATTTGAAGACGCAGGCCGGCAGTTTATAGAAACCCATAATACAGTGGAAGACAGAAAGAAAAAATCAGAGAGCCTGTATAACCTCGGTAATTCACTCCTTATGGAAAATAAGGTGGAAGAAAGCATCGAGGCCTATAAGGGATCTTTGAAACTCGATCCAGAGAATATGGAAACAAAATACAACCTGGCATACGCACAGGACCTTTTGCAACAACAGCAACAACAGCAACAACAACAGCAACAGCAACAAGACCAACAAGACCAGGAGAAGGATCAGGAAAATCAACAAAATAAAGATGATCAGAAGGATAATGAACAGCAACAACAGGAGCAACAACAACAACAGGAACAGGAACAGCAACAACAGCAGACAATATCAAAAGAAGATGCAGAAAGGCTTTTAAACGCTCTGGCCAATGATGAAAAAAATATCCAGGAAAAAGTTAAACTTGCAAAAGCACAAAAATCAAGAACCAGAAATGCAATAAACTGGTGATCTTTAACAATAAAATGAAAATCAGGCTCATAATATTAATACTGCTGTTTATTCCGGCTACCCTGACGGCCCAGGATGTCAGGGTTCTGACAGAGTATCCTACTGTTGTCAGGAACGGGCAGCAGTTCAGCATCATATATGAAGTCAACTCGGGAGGAGGCGAACTTGCAGTCCCTTCATTCTCCGGCTTCTACAAACTCATGGGTCCAAATACCTCTTACAGTTCCAGCACTCAGATAATAAACGGAAAGGTTACTCATAATACCTCCTATACATATACCTACTACCTGCAGGCTGTAGAGGAGGGGAAATTCACGATCCCGCCGGCCCAGTTCACTGTCAGGAACAAAACATACTATTCCGATACTATCCGCATTGAAGTTCTTTCTGACGGAGCTGCACAGGGAGGAAATACAGCCCCGGGAGTTCCGGGTCAGCAGCCACCGCAATCAGGAACAGCAGATACCGGAGGTGAAGAAATCAGCATATCTCTGATCCTTAATAAAAGGGAACCATATATTGGTGAAGGTATACTGGCTACTGTGAAACTTTATACCAGGACAGATCTGTCGGGCATCAGCGAGATTAAGTATCCTTCTTTCAACGGCTTCATAAAAACAGATATTGAAACACCACCTTTAACTTCCCTGACCCGCGAGAACATAAACGGAACCACTTATGGCACAGGTGTCATACAGCAGTTCATCCTCTATCCCCAGATAGCCGGTGAAATTACCATTGACCCAGTTCAGATAACCGTCCTTGTCAGGCAGAGATCAGGTATGTCGGATCCGTTCTTCGGTGATTTCTTTTCAACGTTTCAAACCGTTCAAAAACCTGTGGCAAGCCGTTCTGCCAGGATTAATGTAAAACCTCTTCCCGGAAATAAACCCGTTGATTTTTCAGGTGTCGTGGGAAAAATGAGCTTAACTGCCAGTCTCGACCATGATTCGGTGAACGTCAACGATGCGGTCAGCCTGAAACTGATAATGTCGGGTACAGGGAATTTAAGGCTGGCGGAGGCACCCAGGCTCAAATTGTCACCAGACATCGAAGCTTATGAGCCCAGGATCACAGAAAACCTTAAGAACACCAGTGAAGGCACCACGGGCCAGAAGGTATTCGAGTTTCCTCTTATACCTAGACATCATGGAGACTTCGTCATTCCTCCGGTCACATGTTCTTTCTTCAATACATCAACAGGTAAATACGAGCAACTTACAACAAGAGAATTCCGATTCCACGCCCGTAAAAAAGAAGATCAGGGTACAGGTGTAACAATTTACGGAGGTGTTTCACGGCAGGATGTACAGTACCTGGGGAAAGATATCAGGTTCATACGCAATGAGCCCGGTAAACTGATACGGCAACCGGAGTTTCTTATTACAAGCCGTGTTTATCTGAGCATCTTTGCGATAGCCCTGATGCTTTTCTTTGTAATTCTCTTTATCAGAAGGGAACACATAAGACGTAATGCCGACATAACCGCAGTACGTAACAGGAAAGCACGCAGGATAGCAGATCAAAGGCTCAGAGAAGCCTCTGCATGTCTCAAGAAAGGAGATACCGACAGGTTTCATGAAGAGATACTTAAAGCAATATGGGGCTACCTGAGCGATAAACTCAACATTCCTGTAGCCAGTCTTACCAGAACAAATGCCATAAGTGCCCTGGGAGAAAAAGGAGCTGATGAAGAACAATTATCATTGCTTACCGGACTCCTCGACAAATGTGAATTTGCAAGATATGCCCCTGCAGGAAGTGCTACCGCAGCAAGAGAATTATATGAAGAAGCTTCTAGGATTATAGGATCAATTGAAAATATTGTAAACCGGAAATGAATATCAGAATTCTCATATTTTTATTAATAATCCTCATTGCCAAACCGGTCAAAGTCATGACACAGCCGGCCGACCTTCCTGAAGTTCCGTTACCGGGTTTCAATGAAGACATGACTCCCGCGGAGCGGTTTACCAGGGGGTCTGAATTATACAGTTCAGGAAGTTACGAAGAAGCCCTGGAAATATGGAAAAACCTGAGGCAGGCGGGATACAGGTCAGCTGAACTGGATTATAACATTGGTAATGCATATTTCAAGCTGAACAGCACAGCCGGTGCGATACTTTTCTGGGAACGTGCCCGACTCCTTAAACCCGGCAACGAAGATATCAGGTATAACCTTCAGATTGCCAATACGCTGGTAGTCGATAAATTTAAAGAGATACCTGAACTGTTTTTTGTCAGCTGGTATAATTTTATGGCTCTTATTGTGCCATCAAACGGATGGGCAGTAACAGGTGTAATTTCATTTCTGGGATTTCTGCTGTTGCTGTCCCTTTATTTATATTCCTCAAAGTATAAACTTAAGGTGGCCGGATTCTGGCTCGCTATTATCTTTTTCTTCATCTCTGCTTCATCGCTTGCACTGTCGGCCAGGAATAAAAGGCTTGTTTACGACAGCCGTCAGGCTGTTATTTTCACGCCGGCAGTAAACGGTAAAAGCTCACCCGATGACAGCGGGACAGACCTTTTCCTTCTTCATGAAGGGACAAAGGTATTTGTTGAAGATAAGGTGGGAGACTGGTATGAAATCCGACTCTCAGACGGAAATAAAGGATGGATCCCTGCTGCCAGTCTTGAAATAATATAATCCATTTGCAACTTATTTTATATCTTGCAGGTCAGGATAATATAGATGTTTCACATTTCATACATATGAAAAAGCTTACCTTCCTTATATTAATAATTCTGTCTCTGTTTTCGTGTAAACAGACAGAATGGGCACCCGAAGGTCCTACCGATGTCAGGGTCAGAAACCTGCAGGGCGGGATGACGTTTACCAATGTGGTAATCAAAACAGCAGGAGGGAGGGATACTACCGGAAATATAAAACCGCTGGGCACCATATTGCCGGGAGAAGCATCAGATTATCAACGTGTTGAAGTAGCTTACCCCAAAGCCGAAATAATTGCAGAAATAAATGGTATCACTTTCTCAACCGGTGAATTCCTCAGTACCTATATGCAATATATAGGACAGCAAAGAATAACGTACGAAGTTTTTGTTTCGAACCTCGACAACAAAATCCTTAAGATCAATAATGTGGTCTATGATGAACCGCTTGTACTTAAATGAAAAAAAAATCCATTAACTCTTCACGTACACCTGTATACAGGGATGCAGGATTTGAACTTTTCAATGCAGAAACGGCATCAGAAGCCTTCTCCCGCGAAAACGACCCGGAAAGGGAACCTGAACTATATATTTATTCGAGGTATAGAAATCCCACCGTCGTTTCTGCCGAAGAAGAGATCATGAAGCTGGAGGAATCGGATTGGGCTCTTTTAACTCAATCCGGAATGTCGGCAATCGACACTGCAGTTTCGATATTTCACAAAGGAATTGCAACGCGCCCCTGGCTCTTTTTCAGCGAGATATACGGAGGAACCATTACATTCGCAGAAACTATCCTGAAACAACACCGCGGACTGGATATCCATAGCTTTTCACCCACTGATGAAAAATATGATCTGGTTGCCTTCGAATCGCTTGTTGACAGGCTGCGTCCCGAATTTGTGTATATCGAGGCCATATCCAACCCGATGCTCATTGTACCGGATGTAAGAGCAATTATAGCTATTGCCGGAAAGTATGGATCTAGAATAATAGCCGACAACACCTTTGCCACACCTCTGTTGTGGAAACCTCTTGCCGACGGTGCCGACCTGGTGATCCACAGTGCAACAAAATATTTTTCAGGGCACGGTAACATAACCGCCGGAGTGATATGCGGAAACGACAAGTCTCTTATGAAGGCTACACTCAATTACAGGAAATATACCGGCCACATGATCTCTGCCGATGATGCCTACCGCCTTCACGACCATCTGCAGACACTGGAACTAAGGTTCAGCAGGCAGTGCATCAATGCCTCCATGACTGCCTCCCTCTTAAATGAATCGGAAAAAATCGCAAAGGTCTGGTATCCCGGGCTTAGGGAACATCCTACATACAATGAGGCAGTTAATTTATTCGGAGACAAGGGCTTCGGTGGAATGGTCACTTTCGACTTTGCAGGCAGCAGCCCTGAACAAAAAAGAAGCAGAAGAGATCAGTTCATCAGGTTGGTGGAAGGAAGGATCAGGCTGATACCTTCTCTGGGGGATCCGAAGACGATAATTCTGCCCGTTGAAAGTGTGTGGGGAATAAAATATCCTGAACCGGGGATGCTCAGGTTATCAGCAGGATTTGAAAACACAGGTGATCTGAAGGATACACTTGTATCTGCACTTAACAGCATCGATTAATACATCCATCCGCCCACAGAAAATTTCATACTCCCTGTAACTTTTTTTCTGCAGGTCAGTGCCAGTCAACCGGAGCTATTCCATTTTCTGCCAGGTAGCTGTTGCATCTGCTGAAATGCCTGTTGCCGAAAAAGCCCCGTGATGCGGAAAGAGGGGAGGGGTGAACCGATTCGAGCACAAGGTGCCGGCTCCTGTCGATTGACTCTCCCTTTTTCTGGGCATAAGCTCCCCACAGGAAGAAGACGAGATTTTCCCTCTCCCGGTTAAGAGCCGAAATTGCTGCATCGGTGAACTCCTCCCATCCCTTTCGCTGGTGTGAACCTGCCTGATGAGCCCTTACCGTAAGTGTTGCATTGAGAAGCAGTACACCCTGCATTGCCCATCTTGTAAGATCGCCATCGGGTAAAGGACTGTAGCCGAGGTCTGATTCTATCTCCTTGAAAATGTTTTTCAGACTGGGAGGAAACTCCGTTCCCTTCCTCACAGAAAAGCATAATCCATGAGCCTGACCCGGACCATGATATGGATCCTGACCAATAATAACAGCTTTAACCCTGTCGAAGGGACAAAGATCAAAGGCATTGAAAATAAGGCTGCCAGGGGGGTATACTGTCTTTGCAGAATACTCCGTTCTGACAAATTCCGATAATCTTATAAAGTAGTCCTTCTCAAATTCCTCACTGAGCTTCGATTTCCAGGAGCTCTCAATCCTTACATCCATCAGCCTCCTGCTATTGTTTTACTTTTCATTAATCAGCGACTCAAGTTTTTCCAACCTTTGTCTCAGATCGTCATTCTCTGCTTTAAGAGTTTCTATTATCACTTTCTGGTCCTGAACTGCCTTCAGAATAGGAGTTATCAGGGAGCTGTAACTTACGGTTTCCGGCAGTCCGTTCTCATTGAAACTTACCATATCAGGATTTACAAGGAGCACTTCCTCTGCTATAAGGCCATATTCACGGTGTCCATCGGTTGACTGGTTATATTCAAAATTAACCGGCCGGAGTCCATAGAGCCAGTCAACACTAGCTGCATCGGTAATATTCTTCTTATAACGCATGCTGGACGAAACATATCCGAGCTTGCCTGTATTGTCGATATACAGATCCCGGTATGTTGTTCCGACAGTCGCTCCATAAACATAGGGCATCGAAATGATCCCTGCCGAAGTAACATTAAGCAGCTTATAGGAAAATTTTCCCTGCGACCAGATTGCAAGCGCATCAGTATTGGCTTCAAACCTGAAATCGTCTGCATCCAGGTCTGAATCATACAGGTACAGTGCAGGAGAAGTGCTCGATAAGGATACATCTCCCTCAAAACGTCCCGTGGATGATACTCTCAGGTTACCGGTTACATCGAGTGAATATGACGGAGATATATTATTGATCCCAATCCTTGCATTTAAAGGATCGATGGTCAGAGTCGTTCCTCCTGATTTCAATGCCCCTGAGACAGTAAGATCCCCGTTGATTGTGGTATTACCATTCTTGGCGACGACCATTGCATCCGATTGTGAGCCTTCACCGCCGTTACCGATAACGAAAAGAGGATCGGCAGGGACCCATTCATCGCGCTTATACGACGTACTTCTGATATTGTTATAACCTATTACAAAACTGTTAGCTGCTTCCGCGTAAACAGATTCACCCATGGCAAAGCTGTTATATCCCCTTGCATAGTTATTGGCTCCGGCAGCAAACGAATATGCGCTGTCGGCATAGTTAGTATGACCAATTGCCACTGCTCCGATTTTTCTTGCCGTATTGTTGGAACCAAGTGTAAGACCTCCTTCATTGGAGGTATTTCCGTTTCCAACAGCAACAGAATAGGTGTCGTTGGCTATGTTGTACTTTGTGACCGTTGTTGGAACCATCGTGAACCGCCTGGTAATTGGATCATAAACAAACCTAAGGTAAGTATAGTTGTAATATGCACCTATGGAAATTGATTTTTCGCCGTTTGCTTCAGCATTATAGCCCAGAGCTGTCGAGTATGGTCCGTTAGATTTGGACCCGTATCCCAGAGCTATTGATGAGGCCGCATCTGCTCCTGTCGTTGCACCGTAACCGGCAGCCACTGAACTCAGTCCGTTGGCTATTGCGTTCCTTCCGAAAGCACTTGAATAATTACCGACACTTTTAGAATAAGGGCCTATCGCAGTGGAATAGGAACCAGATGCTTCTGACTTATAACTTATTGCAGTTGCATATATGTTTGTTGCCCTGCTATAGTAACCGAAAGTGTTTGAATTGCCTCCCGATGATTCAGCACCTATGCCCAGGGCCAGACCACCTTTTCCTGTCGCCTGGGCACCCATACCAATCGCAACTGTATAGGAACTGCTGGCTGTAGTAGGTGTTGCTGTCGGATTTCCGTCGTCATCCAGTCCAACCGATCCGAAAGCAAATGAACGCGAGCCTGTTGCTTTAGCTCCTGAACCGAGAGCATAGGAATCGTCACCTGTTGCTGCAGCAGCATTACCGAATGCAAAAGCATTATGTCGCGATTTATATACACCTGCAACAGATTTTTTCCCAATGGAAGTTGAATAATCGCCAAATGCCGTGGCCTTATAGCCGAATGCCTGTGAGTAATTCCCTATGGCTCTCGACTGATAACCGAGGGCTGTTGAATAGTCCCCCACACTGTCGACATGTCCGATATGCACATTCCCTGCAATGAAGGCATTCTTTCTTGGATACCACAGGATCTGGGGGGAAGCGTCAACGGTATTTACATCGGTGGCTCCGGTGAGATTAAAGTACATGTCATTAATTCCCTTGGTTACATCATAACCTCCGACGGCAAATCCGCCCTTGACTCCTTTCGCTGCGGGATTCGGGTCGATATATATTCTTACGCTGTCGGGTGTGACCCGCAGATAATCCTGAGGTTCAGCTTTTGTGGCGTCAAACCCGCCTACTGCAAATCCTCCCTTCAGTCCTTTACCTGATCTTGGGACATAAACGTTCACTGCATCGGGATATACAGCAAATACTGTCTGACCATCCTTCCTTTTCACTTCAAACAAGGCTTCAGGATCAAGATCATCATCACTCTTCACCGACAACTTTGTCCCTGATAATAACCCCGATGCAGAATCTGCAACCATGGCGTATGGTACTGAAAAAAGCTGGGAGGAACCCATAACCTTCCATGAATTGTTATGATATATCTCCGTTTTCAGGAATTTGGGAGTCACTTTCCAGTTTATATCACTGAATTGGGGAACGGTACTTAAAGGTTGTCTTGTACCTGTACCTGCAACAATAGTGAAGAGGCCGAAACTGTTGGTGGTCACCGATGGATGAAGCTCCTGCCAGAATATGGTTCCATCGTCAGCAAGCGACTGTACTGTAAGCCTGACCTGTAATGGAGTAGCTGTAATGGGATTTCCGCTTCCGTCACGGGCGATAGCCTGGTAATTAAATCCCTGGGGTACCTGTGCCGTGCTCAGATAAAACACAAACAACAAAATAAAGGAAAAGCAAATTTTCGTTTTCATAGCCGGTTTACAATTAATGAGTGACATTTTGGATCAGGTATAATTTATAAAATTACAAAATAGAGGTCAGGATTGAAAAAATATTACACCAAACACTTTCGATTTTTGATAAAAATTCTCTGTTATAAAGTTATCTTTAACTGATTATTGACAAAAATTTTCGAAATTTGGTTGCAGCTTCCCGACAACTAAAAATACCTTAGTAATCCTCAAAGAAATGGGAAAAGAGACAGAGCGCAAGTTTCTGGTTAAAGGAGAGTTCGTACATCTGGCTGTCCGCAGTTACAATATCATACAGAGATATTTATGTGTCGACGAGACCAGGGCAGTCAGAATAAGGATCTCTGATAACAAAGCCCTGATAACCATTAAGGGTTCTCCCGTTCAGGGATCCTTTTCAAGGGCAGAGTGGGAGATACCCGTAAATATTAAAGAGGCCGAAGGAATAATGAAACTTTGTCTGCCGGGGATAATAGAAAAAACCAGGTATGTAATTCCGGCAGGAAAGCATTTTTTCGAGGTTGATGTCTTTCACGGTTCGAATGAGGGTCTTATCGTCGCTGAAATAGAACTTGAATCAGAAGACGAAAAGTTTGAAAGGCCGGAATGGCTTGGAAAAGAAGTGACAGGTGATCCCCGGTATTACAACTCCTCTCTCTTAAGGCAGTCTATTTCTTAAAGACGAAATATACAGCCAGCACAAGGAATACAAAACCTATAAGGTGATTGGTTCTGAACTGTTCGTCGCGGAATACAATTACAGTAAAGAGGCTGAAGACAAGGATGGAAATCACCTCCTGTATCACTTTAAGTTCAACGAGTGAAAAAGGTCCTCCGTTAGCTCTGAAGCCTATTCTGTTTGCAGGAACCTGGAGTGAGTATTCGAACAGGGCAATTCCCCAGCTCAGAAGTATTACTGCAAGCAGACTTATATTCTCAAAACGGCTTAGTGTCTTAAGTTTAAGATGGCCGTACCAGGCTATGGTCATGAAGGTGTTCGACAACACCAGCAGAATGATGGTATAAATACCTTTCATATCGGGAAGTAATTGGATCGGGTATGATAAAAAGCCGTACTTAACCGGCTGAGAGAACTTTGGAATAGATCTGTTTCGGGTCGCCCGGACCGTAGAAATCCTTCAGTGAAGCCTGAAGATCATAGCCGTTACGCCTGTAAAATGCTTCTGTCGAGGCATAAAGAGGCCTTCCGGATGTTTCGATCCAGAGAATTTTTCCTCCCGATTTTTTTACATTCTCTTCAACAGCCCTTAGCAATGCTGATCCGAGCTTTTTGTTCCTGGCTTTCATGTGAACAGCTATCCAGTAAAGGTCCCATGAGTGAGTGGAAAAACTATTCTTACCGTAGTTCGCAAAAGCAAGCACCTCTCCGTCATCAATGACTTTCACCCAGAAATAGCCGCTTTTTTCCATTCCCTTTTGCAGTGTCTCGTCTGCAATTTCAAGAGCAGTCTGGATTTCAAACTCATAAAAAAAATCTGTCGACCGCAGGATGTTTTCTATCTGATTCCGGTCACTTTGCTCAATGCCTTCAAGTATAATTGCCATATATCAACAATTAATATCATCAAGTATTCTGCTTACAAACGCGGGGTATGAAATACCCGCTTCGTTAACCGCGGCAAGAACACCGCTTCCGGGAGTAAGGCAGGGATTTGCATTTACTTCAATAACATAGGGTATGTCGTTGCTGTCGATTCGCATATCGACTCTGGCGTAACCGCGCAGCCCGAAATAATGCCAGCATTTCAGCGCTGTTTCAGTGATTCTTTCCCTGAGAAGCGGATCGAGCCTGTTGCCGGGGAAATCCCTGACAGTATTGTTATATTCGAAAGATCCTTCTTCCCATTTAGCTCTGAAGTCCACAATTTTTGGCCTTTCGGCACCATAATCGCGGAACAGCATCTCTGCAGGAGGCAACACCTCAGGTCCATCCGGTCCCGGTAAAACGGTAACATTGAATTCACGTCCGTCGATAAAATCCTGAATAAGCCAGTGTGAATCTCTGTAGCTTCTCAGTTTTTCATTCAATGCAGAGGTGTATACGAACACCGATTCAGCTGTTATACCCAGAGAGCCGTCTTCCCATACCGGTTTAATAATATAGCGGTTACCTTCTGTCAGGCTTTCGCACTGTGAAGGGGCAACAGCACCGGGGTTCTTAATTCCGGCTCCCGACAACATTTTGCATGTCAGTGTTTTACTGGTGGTCATAAACAGAGCTTCAACGGGGCTGCCGGTATAGGGTATTGAATAATGGTTAAGAAGGGCCGGTATGAAGTATGAAAATTCACCATTATTATTTATGGATTCCACAAGGTTAAAAACCAGTCCGGGTTTTTTCCCTGCCAGTTCAGGTATCTCACTCATGAAATTGGGAGTTATACCTCTGCGGCTGGTTTCGATATTGAGTTCCCTGAGATTTGCTTCAATAAACTCAACCTGGTCGAGAACATCCAGTTCATCGGCGGAGGCATTTTCAACCGGCTCATTATATATTATTGTGCATCGGCTAATTTTCATAATATGAGCTTGTTGCGTTTCAGGGAAGCCTTCATTATCATCTCCATAAGATCCTGATACTCTATATTAAACATTTTAGCCAGCATAGGCAGGTCGGAGTGCACCGGGTGCAGTCCGGCGAGAGGATTGACTTCAATAAAGCAGATACGTCCGTTTTTGTCGGCTTTCAGATCCACGCGGCCGGCATCAACGCCACCCAGGGCTTTCCATGCCCTGAGTGCTGCAGCAAAACATTCCTCCCTGACATCTCCGGGCAGCGGTATATATTTGCAGAAATCCCAGTATGCCTCCTTAACTTCGACCGAGTAGGGCATGTTATCCCTGCACTGTATCTCCATACCGCCAATTGCAACTGATTCTTCTCCTGTTCCTGTAATACCTATTGTAAATTCCCTTCCGGGAAGGTATTCTTCCACTATTGCCGGCTGGTTAAAATCATTCAGTATCCATTCGGCCATTTCTTTAAGCTCAACACTGTTTCGGACGATGCTTTTCTCATTGATCCCCTTCCCGGTCCCTTCCGAAACAGGTTTAATGAAAAGAGGGTACTCAAGAGTACATTTAGAAACATCGCCGGGTTCTGTGATCAGCATTCCGGGACTTACCGGTACTCCTGCTGCCGAAACGATCAGACGGGTAAGGTATTTATTCAGTGACACGCCCAGTATTACAGGTCCGCTGAATACATAGGGTATTTTATACTGATCGAGAATAGCGGGAACAACTGATTCTCTGCCGTCGCCGTAAAGGCCTTCTGCAATATTGAAAACCAGGTCCCACTTTTTTCCTGCAGCCAGAGCGTCAATAAGCTGAAAACAGTTACCGACCTTATCTGTTTCAAATCCCATTTTCTGCAAAGCTTCTTCGATTGCATCGATAGTATCCTGCTTGTCGAATTCAGCAGTATCTTCCATGGAATAACCCCGGTCAAGATACCATGACCGCAGGTCGTAAGTCAGACCAACTTTCATTAAATGACTTATTTTTCAGGATATTCGCACAACACTCCCTTGTAGTTCCGGAGTACTATTTTCTCGCTGTTATGCTCGACTACGTAATTTGGGAGAAGAGGAATCTTTCCGCCGCCGCCGGGGGCATCCACTACATAAGTCGGAACAGCATATCCGCTGGTGTAGCCTCTCAGACCTTTTATTATTTCAAGTCCCTTTTTAACCGTTGTCCTGAAGTGCGATGAACCTGGAATAAGGTCGCACTGGTACAGATAGTAAGGTCTTACTCTGATCATCAGCAGCTTGTGCATAAGATCCTTCATCACCGTAACATTGTCGTTTATTCCTTTCAGCAGGACAGTCTGGCTGCCAAGCGGAAAACCTCCGTCGGCAAGTTTGTTGCAGGCCTGACTGCATTCTTCTGTTATTTCTGCCGGATGTGAAAAATGAAGGCTGATGAAGAGCGGATGGTATTTCCTTAGGATTTTTACCAGGTTGTCTGTTATCCTCATAGGCATAACGACAGGTACTCTGGTGCCGATCCTGATAATTTCGACGTGAGGTATACTCCGGATTCGTGAAACTATATATTCAAGGTTGTCATCGGAGAGGGTAAGAGGATCGCCTCCGCTTATAAGAACATCTCTTACTTCCTCATGGGCAGCAATATATTCAAAGGCTCTTTCATAATCCTGCCTGCCCGGTTTTTCGAGCTTACCAACGGAATGGGACCTTGTACAGTAACGACAGTAGTTTGAACATACCTGTGTCACAGTAAAAAGCACCCTGTCGGGGTACCTGTGTACAATACCCTTCACAGGCGAAAAAGACTTTTCGTGCAGGGGATCCGACTGCTCATTGGTGTGCTGCAGGAGTTCCTCCACCACAGGTATTACATTCCTTCGCAGTGGATGCGAGTATGCCGTATTGTATATTAGTGATGCAAAATATGGAGTGATCCTCATCGGGAGACAGCCTTTTAGGTTATTGATGGCCATGATCTCCTTTTCGGACAATTTCATGATCTTCTTTAATGCTTCAATACTGGTGAAAGAATTGCGCATCTGCCATTTCCAATCATTCCAGGATTCATAAGTTGTCAGGGGGAAGTAGCGGTGCATGAACTCCGAACTCCGGTTGCTAACTGACTGATTTGGGATTCCGATTTGCGAAAAAAACGTGGTCTTCGCGCCAGGCTCTTCTTCTGAAGAGCAACCCACGAGGCGGCTCTCACCGTGGAGTGCCAGAACCTCATTATTGTTAGCGTTCATAGCTTGTGATGATAAAAATCATCGAGTGTTTTTAAAATTGTTCTTTCGTTTTGGTTAATACTATTTTTCAAATAATTGGTGCGAAAATATGTATTCTATAAATACATTGTATCACCTTATGCCCGGAAATATCAACATGACATTTATTTTTTTAACAGTTTTATTTTAACATGCCGGCTATATTTAATTTATATAGCTGATATTATGTTACTTATAGTCATCTGTCTTTTCGCTCTTTTTTTGTTATTTTTTCAATATTACCGCAGATAATTTTCACCTTTTTTATTCCATGAAAACATTTATCTGCTTAAAGACAAACTTTTTTCAAAAAGGTTCATTTTACAACAATGATGCCATAACCCTGTTCTGCCCCCATTGTCATCTGCAAAAATGAAATACTTTTGTGTTCTTTCCGGCCAGAGCATTTTTGCTATTTGTGCAAAATGATAAAATTGAAATATTGAAAAAATCATCTTTCATATCTCTTTTAACTGATCTCAGGGAAGCTGTTGCAGGCACCGAGCAGGATTTTACAGAAGGCAGACTGAGCCGGGCCATTCTTCTTCTGTCAATCCCGGCCGTCCTTGAGATGATTATGGAATCAGTATTCGTCATTATCGATATCTGGTTCGTCTCAAAGCTGGGTGCCGATGCCGTGGCCACTGTAGGGCTGACGGAATCTCTTATCACCATAGTTTATGCAATATCCCTGGGGTTTGCCACTGCAACTACTTCAATGGTATCAAGAAGAATTGGTGAAAAAGATCCGGATAAAGCCTCTCATACCGCTTTTCAGGCTATACTTACGGGTACTGCCGTTTCTGTCCTGATTGCTGTCCCCGGTGCGCTGTTTGCCGACCGGCTTCTTGAATTAATGGGGGCTTCAGATGTCATTGTAAGGAGCATGTCAGGTTATGCACGAATAATGCTGGGCGGCAACACGGTCATAATGATGCTCTTCATTATTAATGCAGTTTTCAGAAGTGCAGGCGACGCAGCAATTGCAATGAGGGTTCTGTGGATAGGAAATATCATAAATATCATTCTCGATCCTCTCCTTATCTTCGGTATTGGTCCCTTCCCTGAACTGGGTATTGAAGGGGCTGCCGTAGCCACAACAACCGGCAGGGGTATTGCTGTCGTCTACCAGTTCTACCTCCTGTTCTTCGGGAAAAAAAGAATCAGACTCTCACTAAAACATTTCGGTATCAATATCAGGATCATTGGCAGATTGCTAAAAATTTCGCTTGGAAGCATAGGCCAGAATCTGATCGGTACCACCAGCTGGATTGCGCTTGTCAGGATAATTTCTGCATTCGGTAGTGACATAGTGGCGGGATATACAATTGCAATAAGGATAATAAGCTTCACTCTTCTGCCTTCATGGGGAATAAGCAATGCTGCCTCGACTCTCGTGGGACAGAATCTGGGTGCCGGTAAGCCTGAGAGGGCAGAACGGTCGGTGATGATAACAGGTGTTGTGAACATGATCCTGCTGGGCAGTATTGGACTGGTTTATATTCTCTTCCCGGAACCATTTATAAAACTTTTTATATCAGATATCAACGTTGTGACACCGGGAGTTGAATGTCTGAAGATTGTAAGTGTGGGATTCATCGCCTACGGACTGGGAATGGTTATAGTGAACTCATTCAACGGTGCAGGAGATACCACAACTCCGCTTAAGATAAACATATTTGCATTCTGGCTTATTGAAATACCTCTTTCATGGGTACTTGCCATGGAAGCGGACATGAATGAAAACGGGGTATTCTGGGCGATCGTCATAGCTGAATCTATTATGACATTAACGGCATTCCTGGTATTCAGAAGGGGAAGATGGAAACTGAAGGAGGTGTAACAGAAGTTGCAGGTTGCTAGTTGCTGGTTGCTAGTTGCTGGTTGCTGGTTGCTGGTTGCTGGTTGCTGGTTGCTGGTTGCTGGTTGCTGACAAGTTGGAAGTTGGAAAATGGAGAGTAGAAGAAGTTCTCCTCCCTGGAGGTGTTCGGTCCATAGACATGGTACAGGGCCTGGGGTTGGGTTTTTGAATGTTGCAGGTTAAATCAGACATTCTTTATTCATCACTTCTCCCTGGCTCCTTACGCAGGTTCTTAATTTTTGCGCGGACCTTTTTTTTCTCAATTCGTTTCATTTTTGATGCAGCAGTGGGCTTAGTAGGTTTTCGAACTGGTTTTTCCGTTAAAGCCGAAGCTATGATCCTATAGAACCTTTCCTCGGCTTTCTGCCTGTTCAGTAACTGTGATCTTTCCGATTGTGAAACAATTAACAATTCACCTTCTGCATTTATCCTGTTCTTCAGGAGTATCATTAACATTTCTTTTTCGCCTTTTGACAGCGAGGGTGAATCAGCTACATTGAACCGGAGTTCAACACGTGTATTTACTTTATTCACATTTTGCCCTCCGGGGCCACCCGACCTTGATGCCGAGAATTTAAGCTCAGCAGGTACTATTCTTGCCTTTATTTCTTCAACAGTCATAAATTATAATCATAGAAAAAATACTGCAACGCCGATGACACTTATTACAGAACCTGCTATTTCAGGTATGGTGACCTTCTGTTTATAGAACAATACTGCCGGAATAATTATGAATACGGGTACAAGAGCCATAATGGTTGATGCAATTCCTGCCTCGGTGAATTTCACCGCTATAAGCGAAAAAGACACTCCCAGGAATGGTCCGAAAAATGACCCCGTTGTAAGAGATGTCATACTTCGCAGATCCGACAGAGCCAGGATAATTTTCCTCCACCTGCCCATTACTGAAACCAGGAGCCCGAATCCGGCAATACCAGCAATTATACGTATCTGCGTGGCTGCAAAGGGATCATAATCAGTGAGGCCGCGTTTGCTTAAGACCAGTCCCAGAGCCTGTCCTACAGCACCTCCGAAGGCATAGAGTATGCCCTTTGGTGAAAGTTTAAGACTTAGTTTTACGGCATCTTTACCATCACGGCTGAAGATCGCCAACGCTATGCCGAAAAAAGTAAGCGACATCCCGAGAAAATGTACAGGCATAAGACGCTCACCCAGCATTATTCTGCTGAAGAAGGCTGTGATCGGAGGAACGAGGGTCATTATCAGCATGGAAAACCTTGATCCTATTATCGTATAGGATTTGAAAAGGAAGAGGTCGCCGAAGACAAAACCCACCAGACCTGAAAGCGTAAGCCAGAGCCAGTTTTCAACCGAAGCATCAACCGGGAGAAGCATATTGCGCCTGATCAGGGTGAAGATACTGAGAAAGAGAAATCCGGTAACCAGCCTAAGTATATTGACTGCCAGCGAGCCTATTCTCCTGCTGGCAGTCTCAAATGCAAGTGCGGTTATTGTCCAGAATATCGCAGTCAGCAGTGCTGCAAATTCGCCCAGATGGCTTTGGAAGAAGCCCATCAGATGTTATTCGGAATACTCAAAGATATAATCACCCGAACCTCTTGTAAATCCAATGATCTTCCTGCTACCGTCGGCAGCTGTGGCTGTTATCGCATCATTTTTATCAATTACCACTGGCATTCCGTTCTGAGTGGCCTTGGATACATCTTCGGCGGGGAGCATAATGACAGCCCTGGTGTTGGCGGGAATTGATACTCTGAGTATTATCTTTCCGTCCTTTCTTTCCCAGCCCGATGAGATTGTTCCGTACATGCTTTCGAAGGATGCCTTCGAATAATCGAGTTTTTTCGTTATCTGAGGCTGAATGAGAATCTCTTTGTAGCCTGGTTTTCTTGCCTCAATTCCTGCCGAAACCCGATACATCCAGTCCCCGATGGCTCCATAGGCATAATGATTGAATGAGTTCATGCCTGCATCCTGGAAGGTGCTGTCAGGTTTCTGCCCGTCCCATCTTTCCCAGATTGTGGTAGCTCCCATTTTTACAGGATATAACCATGACGGATATGACTGCTGCATAAGAAGGTCATAAGCAACATCGGTATAACCATTATCAGAAAGGACATGACAGAGATATATCGTTCCGAGGAATCCTGTTGAAAGATGGTTCCCTCTTCCTTTAATGTCTTCGGCAAGGTAGCGGGCTGCCTCCTGCTTCAGATCGTCGGGTAAAAGGTTGAACATAAGTGCAAGAACGTAAGAGGTTTGAGAGTTCGTCCCGACTCTTCCGGACGGCGTAACATATTCGTGGTTGAATACTTTCTTGATATTGTTGAAAATACCGGAGTATAATTGGGCGTCGTCAGTTTTCTCCAGAACCTTTGCTGCTTCCACCAGCAGACTGACGGAATAGGCATAATAAGCGGTGGCAATGAAATCGTGATCGGTATGACCGTCGGCAGCTCTGTGATTATTTACAGGCGGATGATAGAAGAGCCAGTCACCGTATTTGCTTCCTCCCTTCCATATATATGAATCGCCAGCCCTGGCACGAATGTATTCGACCCATTTTTTCATGCTTGTATACTGCTGTTCAAGTATTCGTTTGTCACCGTATACCGTGTACATCGTCCATGGGATGATTACCCCGACATCGCCCCATCCTGCGGAGGGTGCAGCTGTGGTGGCATCCTGCCTGTTAAGTACATCGGGTATCACATCGGGGATCTCGCCGCCGGGTTTCTGGTCGGCGGCAAGGTCTTTCAGCCATTTCGTAAAGAATGGGGCCACATCGTAATTAAAAGAAGCTGTACGGAAAAAGGCCTGTGCATCGCCTGTCCATCCCAGCCTTTCATCGCGCTGCGGACAGTCGGTCGGTACATCTACAAAATTGCCCTTCTGACCCCATCTGATGTTATGCTGAAGCTGGTTCAGAAGAGGATTGGAGCTTTCATATGTGCCGGTGGATTTCATATCGGAATGCACAACCACTCCTGTAATATTATCTGTTGTAAGGGTGCCGGGGAAGCCTGTTATCTCAAGATACCTGAATCCCATAAAAGTGAATCTGGGTTCGTAAACCTCTTCACCTGTCCCGGCGAGGGTATAATTCAGTTCACATTTTGCACTTCTGAGATTGGCAGTGTAAAACTCTCCGTATTTGTCAAGTATTTCTGCATGCCGTATTCTGAGCTTTGTACCTTTCGGTCCGTTCACCTTTATACGGACCCAACCAACCATGTTCTGTCCCATATCGATCAGAAGGCTGCCTTTGGGTGACCTGAATACTTTTACCGGCCTGATCTCTTCAATTTTTCGGATGAAAGCTCCCTCATTGGCTACCAGGTTCCTTTTGTCATAGTCACCAATTCTTACCTTTTCCCATGCTGAGTCGTTGAAACCAGGCTGGTTCCATCCTGTAAGTTTTTTATTTGCATCGTAGGTTTCACCGTTATAGATATCTGTCATCCTGATAGCTCCGTTATTGTTGCATTTCCAGGTATCATCTGTAACTATCAGCGATTCGGTACCGTCGGTAAATGTGAGCTTTATCTGGAGAAGGAGCCCGAGTCTCTTTCCGTAAATTGCCCAGTTGCTTCCCCATCCCAGGGTGCCCCGGTACCATCCGTCACCAAGAACAGCGCCAAGGGCGTTATTTCCTTTATTTATCTGACCTGTTACATCATAAACCTGATACTGGAGTCTTTTTGAATAGGATGTCCATCCGGGAGTCAGAACCTGGTCGCCTACCTTTTTACCGTTCAGGTGGAGTTCATAGAATCCGTGCGATGTTATATATGCCACGGCTCTGGCCACGGGTTTTGTGACAATGAATTCTTTTCTGAAATGTGGTGATGGAGCATACCTGATGGTATCACCTTCCATCTCTATCCAGCTGGCTTTCCAGTCGGCAGGAGAGAGGAGTCCCATTTCCCAGAATGCCGTTGTGCTCCATTTTGAGGCCTTACCTTTATTATCCCATACTCTTACCTGCCAGTAACAACGTTGTCCCGGTTTAAGTGCTGGTCCTTCATAAGGTATCAAAGCCGACTCATCCGACATTATCTTACCTGTTTCCCAGATAATGCTACCTGACGAGAAACGGGAGCCTGATGCCACGCGTATGGAATATGCTGATTGCATAATGTCGTAGCCGCTTCCTGTAATTTTCCATGATAACCTGGGTTGAAGGATATCAATCCCGACAGGATTTGTCTTGTATTCGGTTGTGAGATCTGTTACAATAACAGACTGACTATTAGCACATACAGTAAACAATGACAGAAAAATAAGGTAAATGAATTTCATAGTATTCGTTTTTTGCGGTTATTTCCTCAAATCTAAGATTTTTGTTGTGAAGTTGTTTCATTTCAAAAGTAATTTGTGTAAATTCAGTATAACATATTTCTAAACCCTGATATGTTCTGCACTGGTATTTTTATTACCAGTATCATTTAAAAATTGTTTATCAGAATCCTTTTTAACATTTAACATGTATTGGACCGCTGTAGTAAACTTACCATCTTGATGGTGTCAGGTAATATTTTTGTGAAGTGAATCATCGTTTTTTGGTTTTGTCAGCATCCAAATGGATAAAATAATTACTTTTACTACTCTTAAAAACAAAAAAAAAATTAATAAATGGATCCAATCGGCGGAATTTTACTGATAGCGCTCGGCAGTATAGGAGCTGCCAGCTTCTATGTTCCTTTCAAAAAAGTTAAAACATGGGCATGGGAGTCATACTGGATAAGCCAGGGACTTTTTGCATGGATAATAATACCATGGATCTTCGCATTAATATTCATCCCAAAAGGTGAACTAATGCCAATTATCAGCGAGGCTCCGGCAAGGGCAAAATTCATGGCTGCATTCTTCGGTGTTTTGTGGGGTTTCGGAGGACTTACCTTTGGACTTGCTCTCCGGTATCTGGGGGTAGCCCTGGGACAGAGTATAGCACTCGGGCTGTGTGCTGCATTCGGCACTCTTCTTCCTCCGATTATCGCAGGAGATAACCTGTTTGCAACCACCGGAGGCATCCTGACGGTCATCGGGGTGGCCATCACAGTTGCAGGAATAATCATAATAGGCTATGCAGGCTCCCTGAAAAGCCTGGAAATGACGGAAGAGGAAAAGAAAGCTGCCGTTAAGGAATTTGCACTAAAAAAAGGAATACTGATAGCAATTTTCGCAGGGATAATGAGTGCATGCTTCAACTTTGGATTCGAAGCAGGTAAGCCTATAGAGACCATTGCACTGGAGCACGGAACAAATCCTCTCTTTCAGAAAAACCCGACACTGATCTTTATTCTTCTGGGTGGTTTTATCACAAATCTTGTTTATTGCGCATTCCTTAATATCAGGAACAAGACCTATACCGATTACTATAATGTATCGGGATCAGTATTGATGAACAACCTCTTTTATACATTCCTTGCAGGCCTTCTGTGGTTTCTCCAGTTTCATTTCTTCGGAATGGGATCGAGCAAACTCCCGGCCGGTATGGCTGTATTCGGATGGAGCATCCTTATGGCCCTGAATATCGCAATCAGCAATATCTGGGGAATAATACTGAACGAATGGAAAGGAGTTAAGACCAAAACTATAGTTGTTCTGATAATTGGTATTATAGTTCTGATACTTTCCACATTTATTGTCAAACTTGGATAAAAAAGGTTAAAATACTCATGAAAAAAAGATTCGGATTTAAAATGAAGCTGTATCCCGGGTTCAAGGAAGAATACAGGAAAAGACATAGTGAGATATGGCCTGAGCTTGTCAAACTACTCAAATCGGCAGGAGTAGGCAATTATTCGATATTCCTTGACGAGGAAACAAACACACTTTTCGCATATCAGGAACAGGCAGGAGAATCCTCTTCCCAGGATCTGGGCAACACAGAGATTGTTCAGAAATGGTGGAAATATATGGCAGACATCATGGAGACAAATCCTGATAATTCGCCGATATCAATACCACTTGAGCAGGTTTTCTATATGGAATGATACTACAGCAGAAACAAATAATAAAATTATAAATCATGAAGAAAGAAGAAATAGAAAAAGCGTATCAGCATGCCAGGAAACAGTATGCTGCTTTGGGAGTGGACACAAACCAGGTCCTTAAGGATCTCCAGAATGTTGTGATCAGCCTTCACTGCTGGCAGACTGATGATGTAGGTGGTTTTGAGAAACCAGGTGCAGAACTGGGCGGAGGAGGCATTCAGGCTACAGGCAATTATCCGGGGAAAGCAAAAACCCTGGAACAGATGAGAGCCGACCTCGACAAGGTCTTCTCCCTGTTACCGGGTAAACAGAGATTAAGCCTACATGCTATTTACGGAGAATTTGGCGGACAGCTTGTCGACCGCGACAAGATTGAAGTCAAACATTTCCAGGGATGGATCAACTGGGCAAAGAAGAGAAAAATAGGACTCGACTTCAACTGCACATGCTTCTCACATCCTCTTGCCGACGACGGTTTCACCCTCGCAAGTAAAAATCCCAAAATCCGTAATTTCTGGATAGAGCATGTCAAGAGATGCCGTATGATATCTGCCGAAATGGGCAGACAGCTCGGAACACCCTGTGTACATAATCTGTGGATTCCTGACGGTTCAAAAGACATCCCTGTAGACAGATTCACAATAAGGAAGACCCTAAAAAAATCACTTGATGAGATCTTTTCTGTAAAATACCCAAAGAAATACCTTAAGGATTCCGTCGAAAGCAAACTCTTCGGAATAGGATCCGAAGCCATGGTAGTTGGATCGCACGACTTCTACCTGGGTTATGCAGTACAGAATAATACACTGATAACACTCGACAACGGTCACTTCCACCCGACAGAACAGGTAGGCGACAAAGTATCATCAATACTTCTTTTCGTCGACGAACTGATGCTTCACCTGACAAGAGGTGTACGCTGGGACAGTGATCATGTAGTTACCTTCAACGATGAAATCCTGCTTATTGCCCAGGAAATAATCAGGGCAAAAGCACTTAACAGGGTTAATGTCGGTCTCGATTTCTTCGATGCAAGCCTCAACAGGATAGGGGCCTACGTCATAGGAACACGTGCAGCGCAGATGGCTTTCATGTATGCAATGCTGGAACCCTGGAAAACTCTTGTGAAATACGAGGAACAGGGTAAGACATTCGAGAGACTGGCTCTCCTTGAACTGATGAAAACGAAACCCTACGGTGCAGTGTGGGATTATTTCTGCCTGAAAAATAAGGTTCCGGTAGGAGAGGACTATATTCAGGAGATTTCACTTTACGAAAAAGAAGTCCTGAATAAAAGATAATAGAAAAATTATGTATGCAGAGATGTACAATTGTGCGTCTCTGCAATTTAATTTCGTTTTACACAATACTATGAAACAGAAGGTTATCGCTATTTTTGATGTCGGAAAGACCAATAAGAAGATCCTGCTCTTCGATTATGGCCTTAATATAGTATCGGAAATTGAAGAGAGATTTCCGGTAATAGTGGATGACGATGGTTTTGAATGTGATGACATTGAAAAAATAGAAAAGTGGATACATGCCTCTGTTAAAGATCTGCTGAAGTCAGATAAATATGAACTTACCGCTGTGAATTTCGCCACATACGGTGCCACACTGGCTTACCTTGATGAAAAAGGTAACAGATTAACCCCGATCTATAATTACCTGAAACCCGTCGACGACAGAATCACAGAGAAAATATATCGAAGGTACGGAGGCCAGGATGAATTCTGCCGAAGGACAGCTTCTCCGGCCCTCGGCATGCTGAATTCAGGGATGCAGGCTCTGTGGCTGAAAAATGAAAAACTTCACATCTTCAATAAGGTAGCCCATATTCTGCACTTTCCACAGTACCTGTCATATACCCTGACAGGCAAAATATACTCTGAACACACTTCTATAGGATGCCATACCGCACTATGGGATTTTGACGAAATGGACTATCACAGATGGACCAGGGAGGAAGGACTGAAGCTTCCTTTTCCATCAGAAGTAAGCAGGATCAACGAAGTGATCATCGAGGGTAAGAAGATATTTGCCGGTATTGGTATTCATGACAGCTCATCATCTCTGGCTCCATATTTTTCGGGAAGCAACGGAAAATTCCTGCTGGTTTCGACAGGAACCTGGTGCATAAACATGAATCCTTTTAATAATGAGAAGCTTACAGCCGAACAACTCGACAGAGACTGTCTCTGCTACATGAGCATAACAAGAGAACCGGTCAAATCATCCCGTCTTTTCCTGGGAAATCTTCACGAAGAAGCCCTTGAGAAAATAAATACACACTTCCGGACTGCTGGCGATCAATACAAGAAAGTAAGACCAGACAATAAACTTATTAAGGAATGTGAACAGAGGAGCCGAAAAAATAGATTCTATTTTGACAACCTGCCCTATTCGAGAAAGCTTGTTGATAAAAATGACTTCTTCGTTTTCAAAACTTTCGATGAAGCATATCATCAGCTAATGGTTGAACTTTCTCAGCTTACCACTGAAGCGATCGACCTGGTCCTGCCGTCCGACGACGATATCCAGAACATATATATCACAGGAGGTTTCTCAAAAAATCCTCTCTTCCTGAAGCTCCTGGCCGATGCATATCCCATGAAAAATGTATATATCTCAGAAATACATAATGCCACGGCCCTTGGAGCTGCGCTGGTAATATTAAATTCGGTGAATCCTGACCTCAAACCGGATCTGAACCTGGGACTTACACATTGCTAAGCAGTTAAACCGGGTTGCATATACCTTCATCTCTCCATTTTCTGGTCTTCTGCACGGAATCAGAGATTTTTTTTCTGCTAAATTTTAGCGGAAAGATATTTTCATCCGGATTTTAATACTTTTGTAACATTTCTGTAATTTGATGGCAAAGCTCCCCTCTTTTATCCATTTGAAATGCCCTGATCAGGTATGATAACAAAAATCACCTCTCTGCTTACAATAGCGTCTCTTGTCATATTAACTTCTTGCGAAAAACAGAATACTACGGAATCCTGCGTGGTAATCAATGAACTCATGGCAGTGAACAATACAACACAGACCGACCAGAACGGAGAATATGACGACTGGATAGAACTAGCCAACAGTTGTGACCTTAGACTCAACCTCTCTGGTTATTATCTTAGTGACAGCAAAAGCAGACTTGACAAATGGAGATTCCCTGACGGTACAACCATTGAGGGCGGTGGTTATCTTATAATATGGGCCGACGGCGATACTCTCCAGAGTGGATTACATACCGGATTCAAATTATCCTCGGACGGAGAAAAACTTTATTTTACAACTCCTGATCTGCTTATCATCGATAGGGTTGAATATCCCGCCCAGTCTCAGGAAAAGGCTTTTGCACGCAATCCCGATCTGACCGGTGAATTCCGATGGCAGGAACCAACATTTTCGGCACCAAATAACTGAAAAAAGTCCTACTATTAAGCATAGTGAAAATGAAAACTACCGAGAAAAAGAAATTTGTGATGCTTATCATAGTCCTGATAAGCGCCGGAACAATATCCCTTTATGCTCAGCAGAACCAGGGTCTGCCCCGGCTGAAAACTGTTACGGTTTATGAAGAGAAATTTGACAAGCTTTTATCTCATAAATACAAGGAATCAGAAACCACTTATGATGAGCGTGGTAATATTCTCGAGGATATTCAATACAAGGAAGGCAAGGTGGATAAACACTTCCGTTTCCAGTACGACGACAACAACAACAAAATAAAGGAAACCGAACTTGATGCCTCCGGTCAAATTATAGAATACAGTGAATACAGATTCGAGAACAACCTTAGGGTCGAAAAGTGGATTTATGATCCCAGGGGAAGGCTCAAAACACACAAGGAGTATGTTTATACAATCTACCCCGAATGAATATCACCGATCACGATATTATTCTCTTATCATATAAACCTGTCAGTCTGGAAGAGATTGACAACCTGACTCTTATGAACCGGATTGATACCAAATTCGCGTTTTCTGTTACCCGTCTTCCTTTACTTCTTGAACAACTCATGCCTTATTACAGTATCCTTGAAATTGACGGCAGAAGAACCTTCATTTACAAAACCAGATATTTTGATACTGCTGACATGATGTTTTATAACCAGCATGTTACAGGAAAACTGGCGAGGTATAAGGTCAGATTCCGAACCTACGAAAGTACAGGAACAACTTACCTCGAAGTTAAGAAAAGGACAAACCGGAACAGGACTATTAAATTTAGAATACTCCGGCAGGACGATTCACACGCACTGGATGAAAATGCAAAGACTTTTATCAGCAGATACGTACCCTCATCTTCCCTTTTTCTGGAGCAAAACATACATAATGTGTTTTCCAGAATGACCCTGGCAGGTAAAACAACAAAAGAACGGATCACTATCGACATAGGGATGAGTTATGAAAGTGTTGAAGGTGAAACATCATACCTTCCTTACCTTGCTATAGCAGAAGTCAAAAGTGATAGATATCAATCATCATCTCCTTTTATCCTTGCAGCACGAAAAAGCGGAATAAAACCTACCGGTTTCAGTAAATACTGCATGGGTAATGTTATTCTCAGGGAGGTCCCAAAAAAAAATATCCTGAAACAAAAAATACTATTGCTTAATAAAATTAGAAATGAAGTTACTCAATCTACTACCATCGCCTGATCAGATAAGGCTTGGAAGCCTCGAAATAATAGATTTCTCCAGTTTCATGGAGCTTTTCGGGCGCTTCACACTGAATTTCATCGTAATAATGGTCCTGGTGCGGTGGCTCTATTATACCACAACCAGACGGAAAGACTACCTTTTTACATATATACTGATATCATCGGTAGTATTCCTGTTGTGTTACCTCCTTGAAAGCGTTAAACTTCAGATAGGATTTGCTCTCGGACTATTTGCTATTTTCGGGATAATCAGGTACCGCACCAATGATATTCCCATCAAGGAAATGACATACCTCTTTCTGATAATTGGTGTATCGGTGATAAATTCCCTTGCCGACGATGAAACCAGTCTGGCTGAGATATTATTTACCAATGGAGCCATCATCTTTGCTACCTATGGTCTTGAAAAACTATGGCTGCTGCGACATGAATCATCCAAAATTATACTGTATGAGAAAATTGATCTGATCAGACCGGAAAACTATGATTTGTTGGTAAAAGACCTGAAAGAAAGGACCGGAATATCAAAAATAAAGAGGGTGGAAGTGGGAAAAATTGATTTTCTCAGAGACACCTGCTTCCTGACAATTTATTATGAAGAAAAGGGTAAGGGTATAAACATTACAGACCAGATAGGGGAAATTAAGAACTATGACAACAATGATTAAGAGATTACCACTACTAATCCTTCTTCTCAGAATACTGATTCCCTGCGATCTGCTTGCACAAAATGATAAGGATTTTGGTATCTGGTACAAGTTCAACACTACATTAGGAGTCTCTAAGAAAATTGATGCTTCTGTTTCGACAGAATTCCGGACCTTCAGAAATGCCGGTACACTTGAGGAGGGTCTTATTGAAGCCGGTGCTGGATATGAGCTTACAAAATTCCTGAGTGCAGGAGCATCTTACAGGTTCTCCTTGGTAAAGGAAAATGATTCAGAGTATCATCCGGAACACAAGCTTTTTATTGAAACAAGAGCAAGTGCTAAACCCGGGGATTTCACCCTTCAGGCAAGATTTAAATACCAGATAAGATTCAAAACATATTTCGAAGAAGTCATCGATAAGATACCCGATCACAATCTAAGAGTCAGGCTGAAAACTACTTACAGAACTCCTTCATTTCCTGTCAATCCATGGGTTTTTGCCGAAACCTTTATTCCGACATACCCGGAATCGGAAAAGTTCGTTGGAATATTAAGATTAGGAACAGGAATAGAATATGTAATTTCGAAAAAACATTCAATTGACCTGTCATATGTTTTCCGTCGCGATTACATACCTGACATATATGATGAAAACATCCTGTCCATAGAATATAATCTCGATTTCTGATCATTCATTACGTAACTGCCGGATAAGTGATTCCTTTTTTATGCTGCGAAGTGAGAGTGATATTGCCGATATCCCTGTTACGGCAATCAGTAAAGCCATCAGTACAATAATCCGCCAATTAACATAAGTGCCACTCATCAGTGAAGGCATAGTGGCTATGAGGCCCGAAAGTGTTCCGGTAATGATTCCCCAGATTACAATCAGAACCTGGTCTTTCATGATATAGTTCCTTACGGCGGTCCGGGAGAAACCTGTTGCAGCCATGAGAGCAAATTCCCGTTTTCTTCTGTTGTAACTCCTCAAGAGAACAAAACCAAGTCCGGCAGCACCCAGTACCATTCCAAATACTCCAAGTATCATGAACACATTAAGATAGGTGTTTGTTACCTCAAGAAATGACTCCAGTCTGTCCGTTGTTCTCGTAACCTGCATCCCATAACCTTTAAATCTGTCACTCAGTGTTTCAATATAAAGATCTGCTTTCATCCTGTCACCGTCGATTAAAAAGACCGAATTCCCTGCCACTGAAGGGAAATATCTGAAAAGATCATCTTCATGAATAAGTACATGTCCCTGAAAAACGGAAGATCTTAATCCTCCGGCAATGACAATATAAAGAGGACTACCGTCTTCGGCAGAAACAATTATTGTATCACCGGTACCAATTTTCAGACCCCACTTCAGGACTGTTTCATCGGCAACTCCATACACAACATTGTCAGCAGGATCTTTACCCTGGATTTCCCAGGGATTTTCCACCGGGATGCCGTTGAGTTTTGAAACGAAGGAAAAAGACTCTCTTTCAATGAATTTCTGAGGATCGATACCCAGTATGGGAGGAGTGCTGACGAGATTAAGATTCAGGCAACTGGCATCATCACCCGAAACACGTCCGGCCTGAATAAATACTAAATCACTTAATTCTTCATCATCAAGACCGAATTCAATTCTCCCATCAGTTGAGTTCAGATCATAACCAACGGGAAGAGCTGTTTCTCCCCACAGAAGGTATCCTCCGGTACCACCTGAAGGAAGCAAACGTTCGTCAGGAAACTGTTTGTTTGCTGCAGTTATCATTACGGCAAATATCCCTGCTGCAATTATCATTACCGGAGTAAGCGCTTCGCCTGGATTGAAAAAGTAGTAACGCTTTGATAATGTATGTATTGACCTATATCTGCCTCTTATATAATACGCTCTGAGAATCAGTAACATTAACATGAAAAAGAATGCCCCCGAAGCAAAGGCTGATATTGTTGCTGAACGGGTTGAAAAGAAAGAGATCATGAGCATCCCGGAACTCAAAACTAATGACAGAACAAGAAATACATTGTTCCTCCTGAATGAATGCAGCTTTAGTTCACCGGTTGTTGTCTGCGAGAGTGACGATATAAAACGGCCGGTAAGGAAAAAGATAAGAACCAGGGAAACAAGCACAGCGGCAATGAATCCTGTAATCAGCGGGAGAAAGCTGAATGTGTGTGAAAGTGCATCAGTATGAACTGCGCCTCTCCATACCCCATTCAGGGCGTTAATCATCACTACATTTATCACGTAGCCTGCAAATGCGCCGGGAAGAGCGCCGGAAACAGTTATAAATAACTCTTCGGTAAATAACATTCTCCTTATATCCCTTTTTCTGAAACCCAGGGAGAAAAATGTCGTCACCTGTGTTTTTCGCGAATCAAAAAATAACTTAACAGCAAGAGAAAGAAGAATCAGATTCGATACAATTATGAAAAAACCAAGGCTGAGAAAGAGGGATCCAAAATCTGTTCCGCCTTCGGCTGCTTTAAGTGAGGATGTTTTCACATCATTTACGGTAATACCTGCTTCTCCCGGATCTATAACACCATCTAATATTGCCATGATATCACCTGTGTCCAGATTACGCGGGAAACGAATTGCCGTAGCACTTCCGAAATTATTTGACCACAATTTCTTCCCGGTCCTGTAATTAAGAAAAGCCTTCGGGGTTCCTCCGTATTGATTCCAGTATTCTTCATCCTTCTCACGGATCCTGTCGAGAAGAACAGGTATTCCTGCATCCCAGTCAGAACATGTTGACCGACCCGAAATTCCCGGAAAATCAGGCATTAATGAAGGATCAAGGGATTCGTTACCCCATTCGGCAATTCCTGCAACAAAAAATTTATTGCCAGTCTCTTCAAGTTTTCCGGCAAAACCCTGGACAAACCATGTCATATCAACTTCGTCTCCTTCCTTCAGTCCTAAGTCATCAGCCATCCATCGGCTTATTATTACACCGTTGTCGGCGAGATCTCTCGTCAGAGGCCCGTCAAACGACGAAACAAATGAATACGGAGTCACCCTGTCGCCAAAAGTAAATGAGTTGGCGAGGTAGGTAAGAACAGGGTAGGAGCCATTCACCGACGACAATATTGCATCCACCAGAACACTGTCGATAAAGATCCGGCTGGATACAAGTTCCGGCTCCCCTGAAACAAATGACCTCCGGAGTGTAAAACCTATATCGTTTACGTTTAAAATCTCACCGAGTACAGTTCTATAATAGCTTACCTCGCGCTTTTCTGACGGATCGACCAGTATCCTGTTAGCAGGAGTCTGCACTTCTTCACCATGTACGATATCGTCAATATTTATAAATATGTTAACCGGGGTCGTCTGGCTTACAGATAGTGAGAAATCTGCCGATTCACCTGGTTTCAGGATTACACCCACTTTGAGAACTCTTGAGTCATGTTCTAAATTACCAGGTGAAAATGGGGCATTGGCAGGGATGGGATCCACCTGACTGAAACGAACGATAATATCATCACCAGGTGCTACTCCGAGCATCACGGCTGCTCTTTCATTAAGCGCTGCGTAACCTCTTTCAATAAATACAGGAGCACCGTTGCTGAAAACAAAGAAATCTTCATTAACTCCCAGAATCTTAGCATTGAGAACTGTCTTTCCTGTACTGAAATTCTGGCTGTATCCGTCCAGCTCAAGAATTGAAACAGCCCTATCACCTGTGTGTAACGACAGGCTGGAATCAAGAGAAGCATTGAAAAATCTCAATCCGGAACTTATGACGAAATGTGTATTACCCAGTTTTTCTGCTGAAGTTTGCCTCAGACTGTCCCTCACCGACTCACCTGTAAGCAGTGAACCCGAAATGACAGCGGTTAGTATTGCTACAATGACAACCTGATAAATTACATCTTTCCTGTTGTAGATTATTGACCTGAATATGTTCCTGGCAATATAACACCTCATACTTTCAGCTTATCATTTTTAAGGTTGCAGTTTTCCTCCGGTGAGCCTGAAATGCTTTTTCATCTTTCCTGCCAGATCAGGAGAATGAGTGGCTACAATAAGGGTTATCCCCAGATCCTTGTTCAAATCTGATAATAGGTTCCCGAGCAGTTCTGCATTTTCTGAATCAAGTGAACCGGTTGGTTCATCACCCAGTAGAAGGTCGGGTTTGTTTACAAGCGATCTTACCAGTGTGGCTCTCTGCGCTTCTCCGCCAGATATCTGAAAGGGATATTTGCCAGAAAGATCTTTAATTCCTGTACGTTCCATCAGTGACTTTGCATGCTCCTCCCCGGAAGCATATTCACCAGCTTCGATTCTGAAAGCAGCAAGAGGCAGGATTATGTTTTCCCATATTGTAAGGTATGGCAGAAGAAGATGATCCTGAAAAACGAATCCGATATTCCTGTTACGATAATATGCAGATCCGTCATCATCAAGGTCTTCAATGTTTTTATTTCTGAAATAAATACCACCTGAATCGGGCCTGTCAAGTGTTCCTATTATATTTAAGAGAGTGGTCTTGCCGGATCCTGACGGACCGGTTATTGATATTGATTCTCCCTCATTTACCTCCAATGACAGATTGTCAAGTACAACACCTCTTTGTATAAATGATTTGCATATATTTTCCAGTCGCAACATAGTACTTAAAGGTTAATATCAAGATTTCTGTACACTTTCGCCAGGTTTTCTGTCATTTTTATAAGTGAAAGTTTTTCCTGTACATTTATACTTCCCGCTTCACCAAATTTTTTCTGAAGAGGCTGATCATTCAGCAATGTTACCAGGGAGTCAACCAGAACCGAATGTCTGTCGGGTTTATAAATCAAGCCCCCCCCGGTCATTTCAAGTATCTCAGGGAAAGCTCCTGTTGCCGGCTGGACGACAGGAACTCCTGCAGCATTAGCTTCAAGAAGATAAAATCCGTAGCCATCATACTTTCTGACAGGAACGCTTATTACACTAACATTTCTGAAGAACTCAGCCTTTTTGTTTCCGATGAATTCGGGATAGATCCTTACATATTTCTTCAGCCCGTTATTCTTCAGCTTACTGATCTGTTCTGCTATAAAAGGTTTGTCAACGCCGGTAAAGCCTCCGCAAACGTGAAGGGTCAGTCCGGGTACAAGTCCTCTTTTACTGATCTCGACAAATGCATCTGTAAGCTTATCAAAGCCGTTATGTGAGCTCACACGGTTAAAAAATCCCAATGAGGGAGTTTGCGGAATTTGCCTGTCCGATCCTGTAATCTCCGGATCAAAGCCCAGTGGAACAATGTGAATATTTTCACCGCTCACTCCCGTCTTTCTTATGAAAAGGTCCTTACTGTATTTACTGGGAGTTACGAAGCTGTCAACATATCTTGTTTCTTTTGCAATGAGACTCCATGCTCTGACCCTGAAAGGTTCCGCCATATCGTCAATCCAGTCATCTTCGTTCAGGAGAGAACAGACAATCTTAACATTCATTCTCTGTTTCAGCTGCCTTGCCAATCCCAGTATCAGAGCGTTGGAAAGGTGAATTACATCAGGCTCACCTTCTTTTTTAAAGTACCTGACAAGTCTGTCTACTTCGCGTGATTCAAAGGCATTATCCCCCTCGATCATGTTAAGAGTCAGTTCTTCCAGTCCCTCAGAGTTGGTTGTACCCGAAAGACGTGCGGCAAGCTTCAGCAGAGGTTTTGAGTCAAATATCCTTTCCAGGATAAGAGGCATATTACGGAAAATTTTCACTTTCTCCCTTAAATACATCGAGACGGCTCCAAAAAATACTTCATTCTCAAAACCATTTCTGAGATCTTCAGTATTTGGAGGCAAATAAAGGGGGAGTGCTTTAGCTGTCACTCCGGGCACTTTGCGTATAGCTCTTACATACAGCATGTCGCGGTAGCAGTTGGCACAATAAAATGAACCTCCCGATCCTGTAATAAGGTAAAATATTTTCATATCCGACACAATTATGTTATCTGTCCTGTCTTTTACGGATGAATAATTATTTGTTCCCGAATGCCAGTAACCTTCCGTCTTCAGTCAGAAGATAGAAACGGTTCCCGGCCACAACCGGAGAGCTGCTTATAGGTGCACCTGCATCGAAACTCCAAATTTTGTCACCCTTTTCCAGACCAAGCATATAGATATTCCCATCCATACTTCCGAAGATCACTTTTGCAGGGGTTATTATAGCAGAACCGACAACTCGCCCGTTTGTTCGGTACTTCCACACAAGCTTACCATCAGTCGCATTATAGCAATAGAGGTACTTATCTTCATTACCTATAATTACCGAATTATTACCCACTGCAGGAATGCCAAGTATTGACCCGTTCATTTCGCCCGCAGGGATGTGCCAGGCAATCTCTCCCGATGACATATCGAGGCAATATAAGGCGCCGTCATAATCACCTACATAAACCCTGTTATCAGCAACAGCCGGGGAAGCAGCAATATAGCTGCCAATCTCGAAAGTCTCCCTCTCAACTCCTGTACGGGGATCCGTCACCCTGATTATCCCGTCACATCCGCCGAAAATGATCTTATTGTTTGATACCGCCGGAGTTCCGTTCACATAATTGTTTGTTTCCGCCTTCCAAAGAAGCTTACCCGTTTCCGGATCGACACAATGCAGGTAATAATCATAGCTCCCTACAATAATCCCAGAGTATCTTCCTGATATCCAGTAGTTGCCTGACCCTACAATCTGGTTATCAGTGGAATATGACCACACAGGTCTGCCCGTAAGCTTATTAAATGCTCTTAATGAACCGTCAAAGGAACCTATGTAAATGTTATTGCCAAAAAGAAGGGGAGGCGCTTCAATGGTCTGGTTTGTTTCACGCTGCCAGATTATCTTCCCGCTTTCGCCTATCGCATATACCGTACCCTTTTCGTTGGCAAAATATATAACTCCGTCATCCGCTACAGGTGACGATTTTGTCCTTACTCCTGTGGCCTTGCTCCACAAAAGAGACGGACCGTGCGCAATTTCATTAGTTGTGAATCCTGTCAGATCGGAGTTACCCCTGAATACAGGCCAGTCATTTCCGGCCTGCTGACCCTGTATCATCGGAAAGAAGAACAGGATTAATAATATCGATATTAAATATCTCATTAACAATGCTTTACCTTAACAAACCAAGGGCGCCCGTCGGGCATACCTCAACGCATTTCTCTGCTTTGGCTTCCAGTATATCCTCAAATTCTGAAGTCAGGGGCTCCGATATTATGGTTATAAATCCCCTGTTGATAAAACACAGGGAGGGATTCTCCTTGCTGTCATCACATACCCTGACGCAGAGTCCGCACTTAATACATTTAGCACTTTCAAAAACCAGGCCGCTTTTCAGATTGATCTTTTTGGTAATCGGTGCATTCACCAGTTTGCCTGAAGGATCTTTAACTCCCAGTTCAACAGCCACTTCCCGTAACCTGCAGTTATCTGAAGCCCTGCAATCACAATGCATGCAATTCTCTGCTTCCCGGCCGGCAGTCGTGAAATCCGTGATTTCCCTGTAACGGGTTCCATCACCTCTGCACTCCTTTAGCCATTCACTTTGCTCATGACTTTCCAAACGTCCAATTCGTGAAGAGAATTTCTTCCTTACAGGATTTGTCATTTTTTTCAGGTCCAGTTTTGTCTTTGCTTTAATATCTTCATCTAAAGCACCTCCTGAAGACCTGTCTTTGTCAATGCCCCGGGAAACACACAGCATGATATTGCGTATAGACACCGGCTCGTCAATCTTTTTTCTGCGGCAGGCATTTTCACAGTATCCCGGGCAGTCAACACATATTATTTCAGCAGTAGTAACTTCTTTTTCTGCAAGTTTAATTGCTTCTTCAATTTTGTCTTCCTGCAGCAGTCTGTTCATCAGCGGGATGTTATATCCGGCAGGACATACTATCCGGCAGGGCGCTTCACATTCAGCCCTGTGCTCGAGAAGGAGCAGTTCAACAGCTTTTCTCCTGAGTTCAATGGTTTCTTCACCCGAGGCATCAATATCCATCCCATCCTGGACAGATGCTGTACAGGATGGGATAAAATTGTTCTTTATTTTATCCTTCACCATACAGACCATACATGATGAATAAGGTTCCGTTCCATCCCTGTGACAAAGTGTCGGAATACTGATACCGGCCTCTTTTGCCGCATCAAGGATTGTCTTGCCGGCTTCAACCTCAATATCCTTATTATCTATCCTGATCTTCATTTATATCTACAATTTCAATAGCATTATCAGGACATACTACCCTGCAATTATCGCATTTGGTACACAGATCCTGCTTAATTTCATGCTTCTCATAGGGCCTGAATTCAATGGCATCAACCGGACACTCCTGAAAACACCTTGTACAACCAGTGCAGTTGTCAGTAATTACATATTTGACAAGGTCCCTGCATTTTTTTGCCGGGCAAATGCCCCTGGTATGAGCTTCATATTCTTCCCTGAAATACATCAGACCGGTAAGAACAGGATTAGGTGCTGTCTTACCCAGTCCGCATAAGCTGCCATTTTTAACATCATGACACAATTTCTCAAGCTCATACACTTCAGCCAGGGATGACTTGCCTTCACTCAACCTGGTCAGAATATCAAGCATCTGTTTCGTTCCGACCCTGCAGAATGTGCATTTGCCACATGATTGCTTATGAGTGAAGGTAAGGAAATACTTTGCGATGTCGACCATGCAATCAGCATCATCAAGGACTACCATTCCTCCTGAGCCCATCATCGCACCCATCTCAGTTAGCTTCTCATAGTCAACGGGTGTATCTGCCATGCTGGCCGGGATACAACCCCCTGAGGGACCTCCGATCTGCACCGCCTTAAAGCTCCTTCCTTCCTCAACACCATTTCCTATATTTTCCACGATGTCCCTTATAGTGATTCCCATCGGCACTTCAATAAGTCCTCCCTTTGAAATTTTTCCTGCCAGGGCGAACACCTTGGTTCCCTTGCTTTTTTCAGTACCGATATCACTGAAGGCCTGGCTTCCTTTGTTTATTATCCACGGCACCAATGAAAGGGTTTCAACATTGTTGACCAGGGTAGGCTCATCCCTGAAACCCCTGATGGCAGGGTAGGGAGGCCGGAAATGAGGAGAGCCGCGCTTTCCCTCCAGAGAAGCTATCAGGGCTGTTTCCTCACCGCAGACAAAGGCCCCTGCACCTTCAAATATCCTTATGTCGAATGAAAATGACGACTTGTAAATGTCTGATCCGAGCATACCCCGCTCATAACAGTCTTTTATTGCATGCCTGACTCTCATCACTGCGAGCGGATACTCAGCCCTGATATAGAAAATACCCTGATGAGCACCTGTGGCATAAGCGGCAATCAGCATGCCCTCAATGATCCTGTAGGGAAAAGACTCAAGAAGCATCCTGTCCATAAAGGCACCCGGATCTCCCTCGTCACCGTTGCAGACAATATATTTTGTATTGCCCGGGGCTTCAGAAAATATCTTCCATTTTCTTCCCGTAAGGAAGCCTGCACCACCACGGCCCCTTAAACCACTGTTTAATATGATCTCTGTAACTTCTTCAGGTTTATAGCTTAATATAGCTTTCCTGAAGGCATTATAGCCTCCCAGCATCACGTATTCATCAAAAGATTCAGGTGAAATGATGCCGCTGTTCAAAGTTGCGATATGCACCTGGAGATTCAGGAAACTATTGAGGTATTTCTCTCTTTGCTCACCCGACAGGTTGACCGGAGAGAAGCTTTTATCATCAGTAACGAAGGAATCTGCAAGGTCATTCAGCCTGTAAAGAATCCTCTTATTCAATGAAACAGGCCTGATATGCTTTAAGAGTATTGTTTCAACCTGGTCCTTTCTTACGTTGGTATACCTGTGGTGTACATTGTCTTTTGTAACGATCTCCAGTAGTGGAGTCTGGTTGCATACACCCACGCAGCCTACAGGCTTGAGCTTTATATTGAGATTATAACCCTCCTTTACGTCTATCAGGCTGGAAAGGATCTCCTTGCTTCCTCCCGCCACACAACATGATCCCAGGCCTATCCTCACCTCTGCATCAAGGCCCTGATCATCACCATCTCCCCTGATTTCCGGTTCTCCCTGGTGAGATGCAAGGAAGTCCTTAAGGATATCGTTGGTCATATTAGGCTTGACGTGGCCATAAGTTTTTCCGTCTATCTGAACCACAGGAGCAAGCGTGCAGCATCCGAGACAGGCAACCTCTTCAATTGAAAAAAGGTTATCCTCTGATATATTGCGTGTTTCATCTATCTTCAGTTCTCTCTGGAAAGCCTCAGTGATCAGCTGTGATCCCTTTACATGACAGGCTGTTCCCATACATATCTTTATTGTGTGCTTTCCTACTGGAAGATGCCTGAATTGAGAATAAAATGTCGAAACACCCGAAAGCTGCCCCGGTGTTATTTCAGTTATTTCACAGATATATTTAAGTGCCTCGGAAGGAAGGTAGTTAAGTTTATTCTGAACCTCCTGAAGGATAAGGATTACTTTCTCCTTCTCACCTCCTGTACGGTTTACGACTTCATCGACAGCAGATCTGATCTCCCTGATATCTGCCGGATTACAGTCTTTACAGCCTGTTTCACTATTTATCACTTCTTTATTCACTCTTTTGCAATACAATAAAGATTGTCTCTTCCTCTTATAAAGATCATCTTATCTGAAAATGCCGCTGTACAGTCGGATGGTTCACCTAAGGGAGAAACGGCTACGAGCTCAAAGGTATTTTCTGCCTTCATAACATGAGTTGTTCCGTTCCTGTCGGTAAGATAGATCATCCCTCCGGCTATAACCGGCGAAGAATAAAACTGTTCCATGAAGTAATGGGTCCATAATGTATCACCGGCCTGTGGATTGTAACATGCTACATCTCCGTAACCTGTAGCGATAATAAGGATGCTGTTGTTTGCCACAGGACTCGACACATCCGAGGTATACATATTGTCTTCCCAGATAATTGACGCTCCGCTACCAGGTTTTATCGCCGCAAGTTTCTGATAGTCAGTAACTGCAAAAACCATGTTACTGTTTGCTGCGAGAGATGGTGCAACATCGCCGGAGAGGCAGTCAACTGACCATAGCTCTCTTCCGTCGGCAGGATCAAAAGCTGTAACAGCAGGATTGCCATTCAGGATTACCTGGGCTTGTCCGTTGTAGGTGGCAAGAATTGGAGATGACCAAACCGGGCTACCTTTTCTTGCCGTTTTCCATTTCATTTCCCCGGTATTGATATCATATCCTAATAGCGATAGATCTTCCTGGGAATCATGCTGAATAATGACTATATTTTCATGAATTACTAGTGAACTTGAGTAGCCGTATATGTTATCAAGTGTCCCGACATTCAGAGCCCATTTCCTGTTGCCCTCATGATCGAGACATATCAGGTTGCCGTTGGCAAATATCGCACATACAGAAGTGCTGTTCACAGCTGCCGTGGAGACGGCCAGTCCTGATTCAACATCCATCTCCGGAGCTTCGGCAGGTTCTCCTTCTATCCCGGAAGCTGATGTAGTCCATAGTATTGCGCCTGAATTCTTGTCGATACAATGTACAACTCCACCAGCCCCGTCGGCCGATGTTAAAAAGATCCTGTCACCCCAGATCACGGGAGAGCTTTTGCCATTTCCGGGTACCGGGAGCTTCCATTTTATATTCAGTCCTGTTTCTGCATCCCATTCAGTTGGATAGCCTTCACCTCCTGCAATACCACGGCTGTCCTGGCCTCTGAAGAAAGGATAATTTACAGGATCAGGACTAAATTCTTCTGTAAAAGCAGCATTTTTTCCCCTGTTGCCGGTTCTGTCTTTTCCTGAAGATCTTTCGGTTTTAGCTTTCCTGGCAGTACGGAGTTCCGGCAGATCACTTCTCAGGAGGAAAGAGGATAATATCGCACCGAGGGTGATTACCGAAGCAGATATCATCATCAGTTGCCTGCCACGTCTTTGTCTCATACCGGGATCAGGCTTGTCGCCCGGTACATCCGGCATAACCTTTTGATTTCCTGAGATAAGCCGTTGACAGATAATGAATATTACAGCTCCAGCAATGAGCAGGTATGATCCTGTTTCAATCTGCCTTCGTGTTGAATAATAGGCTTTCCGCGCCATCAGGTCCATTGCCCTTACCTGTTCAATCCTGTTTGCATTGTCGGGATCCTTATCATATTCTTCCTTCAATGAAGCAAACGCAGGATTATCAAGAGGATCGATGGTTTTCAGCTGTATAAGGCTGAATAACATCGTCAAAGCCACAATAAGGGTGAATATTCCAGCCACGTGGCTGACGCCCTTCAGGATATCTGTATCTTTATTTGTAAGCTTTATCATTTAACTTGTTTTTTCACTTCCACAGGACAATATTTAAAGCAGCGTCCGCAACTGTAACACTTTCCCTGGTGTGGTTTATATTCTGACCTCCTTTTACGTGTTGTCATCCCCAGAAGTCCTGCCCCCAGTGATATACCAAGGAAGATCCCCACCCAGGGAGAAGCTTTGCGAAATCTTCTGATTACCGTAAGTTCACTGACAAACAGCTCCTCCTCAGTCTCACCCGATTCCTTAAAGGCTGTGGCAGCAAGAGAAACAGCTTCTACACCAGTATTATTCTCTGCCCTGATCTCTTTGGCAAGTTTTACATCCCTGTGTAAACCCGCCAGGACCGGAGCAGTGTTATATAGAATAATCCCGCCGGCAGCAGCGAACAGGGGTATCAGCAGTAAATATGTATAAAACCTTCTCCGGGCTTTAACAGTATCTTCTTTTGGCTGGTCAGTATTTGATGGGAGGATGGCATCATAGGGACAGGCATCCTCTTCACATAGCCTGCAGTTGGTGCATTCGGCCGGAGTTATGGTAAGATGCTTTCCTGCAAACCTTGAAAAGATATTAAGCAATACGCCGTAAGGGCAAAGATATCTGCAGTATGGACGGTTTATAAAGATACCTGCTATTATGAGCAGGACTCCAAAGATTATCATTGTATGGGGTGCATCCAGTCGAAAGAAACCAACAAAGGGATCATATTTGCAAATAATGAACTGACTTTCCATGGCTGCAAGAAGGACTGCAAGTCCAAGGTATATAAATGGTATGGCAGCCATCACTGCTTCTACAGCCTTAGGGAGTTTCACGGGCTTGAATCCGGTAAGCTCCTGGACAGCACCAAGCGGACATACGCCCGCACAGAATACTCGACCATACAACAAGGCAAATACAAGCGGTATCAGGAAAAACAGCAATGCTGTAAGCGGAATGGTATAACTGCTGTTAAATAGCGCAAGGGAAACATTCTGAACAGAACCAACAGCACAAATACAGCCTTCACGGAAAAAACCGAAATAGGCCAGTGAGAAAACCGACATCCATATCAGTCCCTGTCTTGATCTCCTTTTAAGCGCAAGCCACGTGGTAAGCGATAAGGCAGCTATCAGTACAGCCACATCAATATATTCCCATACCTGGGGACGCTGCAAAGGCAACTGCTCCTCAGGGTAAACATAATCCGTTTCAAACTCGGGACGCGGGAATCTTTCAATGTCCTGGGCATAAAGAACCGTATGCCAGACAAGCATAATGAAGAGCAGGATATAAGGTATATTATTTTTCTTCATATTTTTTATCACTCTCATACTTCTGGTTACTCACCACTCACCTCTCACCTCTCACCACTCACCTCTCACCACTCTCCCCTCATTACTCACCTCTCACACAGGCCTGGTTTTTACAACATACTGAAAATCAGCAGGTACCCTTGACACAGCTTTTGAAGGGCAGTTTCGCGCAATAGAGCATTCGTTGCAATTGACACACAGATCCTGCTTTATCTGCATATAAAGAGACCCGTTCCCAAAGTCCTTGCATCCCTTGACACATTTTGCACACCCGTCGCACAGGTCCTCGTCAATCTTATATTCAAAGAAGGGTTCCTCAACAAAGTTCCTGGCAATGGCACCTGTAGGACACATCTGTACCTCAGCTCCGGTGCTGATTGTCTTGGCACCTTCCTTCAGATATCCCCCGCAAAGATCACAATAGCCGCACAGGGCATAGGCGTGAACACATTTAGATGCCGAAGGTGTCAGAACACATGCTGACTTGCAGTTTCCGCACGTTGTACACTTATAAGGATCTATCTGCCATACATATCCCTGGGCTGATGTCTTCTTAAACAATATAACAGGCAGGGCAGCGACAGGAGCCACGATGATCATCTTCCCCGCCTTCTTAACAAAGTCCCTTCTCGATTCGTATTTATTTTTATTCTCTTTCATTTCTTTTCAGCCAGAAATTTGCTGCAATCTGTTTCCCCTCTGCATATTCCCTGACCAGGACAATTGCTGCAGTCATTTACTGTGCTTATCCGTCTGCCAAGCGCAATGGCAACAAAAGTTAGCAGTGAACCCATGATTATCCTCATCATGCTTTTCAGGAAATCCACTCTGTTGATTGTCTTTTTCATCATCTCCAGGTCATTTTTATATGTTCCTATAAGCCCCTCTTTAGAGCCTGTCCCGCCTTGGCGGGAGGGGATGGGGGGTCATTTTCTTACAAATACATACAGTTTCGAGTCCGCCGGATTCGCACCATAGATAGTAATACTGTCTGCAGAAGCCACATCCAGCGGTACAGAGGCGATAAAATCATTCTCCGATGATACGAATTCAACAAATTCTCCTTCCTGACTCATTATTTTTATCCTGTTAATACCTTTCTCAGCCGTAATAAAGCCCTGGGGTATCAGTGCAAAATGGGCAGGATTACAGCATCCGCAAAAATCTGCCGGAGCACTGCCGGATTCACCAAATGTCGACATGATATCTCCGTTTAAATTTCTTTTTTCAATGCGGAATCTGCCTGTCTGTGCCATAAAGAGCTCATTATCATCGGTCAGGCTTACATCAAAATATGGACTCGGAATAAGTAACTTCTCTCCGAAATGACCGATCATCGAAACGACTTCCCCGTCTTTTTTTAAGATAAACACTATTTTGTTACCTGCATCAGCAATTGCCAGGTAATCTTTATTTGCTGAAACAGAAGTTATAAGACAATTTGCTTCATATGGTCCCAGTTCACCGATCATCCTGCCATCCATATTCAACAGGAATATCAGTTCTTCTGACGTTGCATAAACAGTATCATTATATACAGTAATAGCTGTTATCTTTTCAGGAGTTTCAAGACTCCAGGTTTTACTCAGATCCTGATCATAGCACGATACAAAGGAATCACCGCCGAGGTAAATATCACCATCCGGAGAAAGTGCTATTGCTTTGAGACCTTCCCTTACATAGACCTCCTTCAGTATTTTCCATTTGTCGGGCGGTTTGTTTTCATCATTTTCCGCTCCGGATTCTTGTGTTGCAATGTTCCCGGGCCTGATACTATCATAAACAATATAACCTATAAATGACAGGATGATGATCAGCGAGAATAAAGCTACGTATTTCTTTCTGTTCATAACTGATTCTCTTTACCGACAAAAAGTGCAACCATTGTTCTCGAATCCCTCATAATGAGGTAGTTACCCGTCAGGGCCATCGGAGCCCAGGCTTCAATGCCGTCAAGTATCTTGTATGTTGCTGTCAGTGAAGCACCCGACGCTTCCAGCTTAAAAATATATAAAACTGCATCATCATCAAGCAGGAACAGCCTGTCGCCGCTGACAATATAGGGTCCGAGGCCGCGGCCGAACCTGTACTCCTTTCCGCTTGTCCAGACAGGAGTGGTAAGGTCGGAGATATTATAGCAGACCAGTTGTTTTTTCAATGCACCTGCATTTTCAGGTAAAACTGACCATACCAGGTCGCCGGTTATTATCGGCGTATGCTGGTCACTGGCTATTCCATCCATTGGCTTGTGCATTTCAACAACTTCAGCAGAAAAGGATGATCCGTCATAATTTACCCTTAAACGTGCTCCTCCGGCACCGTAGGCTCCGAAGACTGCTATTTCATTGTTGCCCAAAAACAGGGGAGAGGCGGCTGTTGTTGCCGGATTCCATTCTTTTGTCAGCCAGAGAAGTTTTCCTCTGTCTGCATTATCTGCTGATACTCCGCAAACACCGCCGATAGCATTATACACGTACATCTTTTTACCATGCAGAACCATTGGCATGATTGATCCGTGCGACATCCTCAGCGAGTCCCTGTTAGGAGTCCTCCACAGCTCATCGCCTGTTGCACAATCGACTCCTATCATAAGCGCCCTGCCTCCTGGCGCCAGTATTGCGACATCATTATCTATCAGTGGACACTGACCTGTGTACCAGTCGGGAGTTACTTTACCTTTTGTGGTCCCTGCTATACCGAACTCCTTCTCCATGTCGAGTGTCCACAGGAGGTCACCTGATTGCCGGTCCATGCACATTACATGCGATCTTGGCCCTATGGTTACAATATATTTATCTGTTACTGAGGGAACTGTCCTTGAATAGCCATGGTTTCTCTTGACATCCACATAATACCATCTTCTCCAGAGCTCAGTACCTGATTTCAATGAAAAGCATCTTAACATATCTGCTTTTCGTCTTTCATTATAATCCATAACGTAGACTTTGCCGTCATACACGGCAGGACCTGCATATCCCTCCCCAAGTGTTAATTTCCAGGCCAGGGGAGGGCCCGTTGAATCCCACGATTCAGCGAGGGGGATGGTATCATGGTTTATGTTATCAAAAAACGGACCCCTGAAATGTGGCCAGTGCCCATAAGCATATTCATTTTCATCAGGAAGATTGATAGTATCAAAGAATTCCCCTATAACAACAATATCAGGTCGTGGCTCAATTTTAGGTCTGTTATCCATACCGGCAACTCTCTCCACAACATCTGCAGGATAATGAGATCCTGCCAGCCACCATATCAGTACGGCACCAAAAATTACAGAAGTAATTCCTGTTACGATCCTTTTATTTAAGAAATCCGGTATCAAATTTTACTTCAGATTATCAATCCCTTATGCAGTATTTCATTATTATTTCTTCAGTGAATAAACAGCAAGGTAATCGCCGTGCCTTACGAAGAGCCTGCCTTTATCTATTACCGGGTGTGCCCAGTAAGGTCCTGTTCCCTTTTCAACCTGGAATTCGCTTACCAGATTGAACTTTTCACTGTCAGGCTTCACAAGACCTACATGGCCCCATCTTTCTTCATAGAAATAAAGCATTCCGTCAGCAGCAATGACTGATCCTTTATTGTACCACCTTGTAATCCACATTGTTTTTCCGGTGGTCCAGTCAGCACATATCCACCTGCCCATTGAATTGTTATCATGTGTTGAGCCGTATAGATAATTCCCGATAAGGACCATTCCTCCGACATGTGGATTGAATTCAGGGTTTTTCCATACGAGTTCAGGGTCCCTGTCATCAAATATCCTGATCTTTGCGGCTGTCTGTCCATAGCCGTTGGCAGCAAACAGGTAGCCATCCTTATAAATAGGCGTTTGAATATAGTTACGGCCGTCCTGGGGATTGGCATTTACTGATTTGAAATTGAATTTCCAGATTATTTTTCCGTCTGCTGAATTTACAGCGATTATTAAAGTTGGGGTATGTGTGATAATAATCTTTTTACCGGCTCTTTCGATAAGAAGGGGGTTTACATACTGAGCCTCCTCCCTTAACGATTCTGATTCCCATACCACATTTCCGTTATCAGCACTGAAGGCAACCATTGTAGTTAAATTGCCTCCCGGTGTCATTATTACTTTGTTATCCACAACAACAGGTGATTCAGATATTCCGAACCGGGGAACCGGAGAACTATACTTTTTAAAAACATCCAGTGACCACAGTACTTTTCCATTCGTTGAAACACAGGTAAGTTCACCCGAACCGCTTACCAGGAATATTTTGTCACCATATACGGTAGGCGTACAGCGGCTTTCCGGATAATTCTGGACCTTCAGCACGGACCCGTATTCAACCTCCCACTTCTTCTTTCCGTCCTGGGTAAAAGCTGTAAGTACATCCTTATCTCCCCGGATACCGGTAATATAAACGGCATCATTCGTTACAGTAGCACTGGAGTATCCTATGCCAATTCCTTCTGCTTCCCAGAGAAGCTTCGGTCCGCTTGCAGGCCATACCTTTAACAAACCTGTCTCCTCATAAATACCTGTTCTGTCCTCACCACGAAAACCATATACTGATTGACCTGATAATGTGCTTGTTGTAATAAATACAAACAAAAGAAAGCAATAAATTCTAGTCTTTAATGAAATCATATTTAAACTGCTTTAATTAAACTCGCAAGATAAGAAAATGTGTGTTTTTTATCTGCTTACTTTAACACACACCATTTTTTTCTGATCGCGTATCAGTAGTTTGCCATCGACGAGGGCAATTGGAGCCCAGTTCTGACCCATGTCAAGCAGCTCAGCAGAAGCCAGGGACTTGAATCCTGAAGGATCAGGCTGTATGAGATACAAGCTTTTATTACCATCGGTGGCAAGGATAAGCCCGTCAGCAAGTATCATACTGCCTTTATCAAAGGAAGGGGCACGCATTGTTTTCCACCTTACCTTGCCATCCATGCTCATACAGCACAATCCATCGCGTCTGTTGTTTGTCGAAAACTGGGCATAGAAGTATCCGTTATGCAAAACAGGGGGCTTGGTATGATCGCCGAAATCGTTATGATAGAATAATTCTTTGACACTATATTTGCCGGCGGTCATTTTCTCTACCCGGAGCATAATTGTACCGTTTTCATAGCCGCCGACAACGATAATTCTTCCTTCACCGGCATCAAGTGCCGGAGCTACCTGGATCATATTCTTCCAGTTACTGTATTCCCAGAGTATTTCCCCCGTTTGTGGCTTCAGGCCCATTATCCTGCCCGGCGATACCTCAGCATCCCTGTGCATAAAGGTATTCGTGGATGAAAATACCATTACGATATGATCCTCTCCTGCAATCCTGGCAACAATCGGGCTGGCATAGGTCTCATTTCCGATAGCTCCTGTCTTCCAGATGATGTCTCCGGTCAGCTTGTTATAGGCAACCAGTCCTGCGTTGGGATCCTGAGAGTATGAAACTATAAGCAAATTGCCGTATATCAGCGGACACTGGGATATTGCCCATACCGGTATCTTGGTTCCGCCGAAATCTTTCATGATGTTCTTGTTCCAGATGGGTTTATGTGTGCTTATATCAATGCAATACAGATCTCCGTAAGGTCCGCAAGAATAGACCCGGTTACCGTCTAAAGCCGGAACGCTTCGCGAGCCCTTATAGGATACCGATCCTGGTGCATCATAACTAAAACGCCATAGCTCCTTTCCATTGCCAAAGTCAAAACACCGCATAATATCACCGGTCGTGTCGTCCCTGTCAAGCAGGTAGACTTTACCATCCCGTATAACAGGCCCGCCATAGCCCGGACCAAGACTGCTTGTCCAGAGTACCTCAGGACCCGACTGAGGCCAGGAGCGCAATAAACCTTTCTGATCTGATATATTGTTTCTGTCTGGTCCAAGGAACTGAGGCCAGTCCTGGGCATTGCAATTCATTACTGCAAGCAGTAAAAAAACTGCCGAAATAAGTATCTTACTTTTTATCATTTTAAAATTTCTTTTTCAGTGAATTCGCAAGATATAATAAGAAATCAAATCCTGAGCCAGGGAATGCCAAATGGCATTATTATATTACCCGATTTATGGTTTTTTAACTAATTAACGATTAAATCTGAAATCAACCGGAATATGATATTTATCATTTTAATATTATAAATTTATTCGTATAATTAAATTATATTTATCTATCTAATAGGCTTTTTTACTTGATATATTGTTTTATTATATTCTTTTTACTTATATATATCTTTTTTCTTAATTTAATTATTAGCTTTGTCCGGATTTTGAAATTGATAAACAGGGATAACTAAATTTTTTATTTATGTGTGGTATTGTTGGAGTATTTAATTTGAAGGTGAATCATACCGGGCTGCGGACAACCGTATTAAAAATGTCGAAAAAACTAAGGCACAGAGGCCCCGACTGGTCGGGTATATTTGATTGTGATAAAGCGATCCTGGCCCATGAGCGTCTGGCAATCGTGGACCCCCAATCTGGCGGGCAGCCTCTTCGCAGCAGGGACGGCAACCTTATTCTTACCGTAAACGGGGAAATATATAATCATCAGTCTATCAGAAAGAAGTACGAAAATTCATATGATTTCACTACTTTCTCCGACTGCGAGGTCATCCTTCCCCTTTATCGTGATAAGGGACCCGACTTCCTCGAGGAGATGAACGGGATTTTTGCCTTTGCACTCTACGATAAGGAAAAGGATTGTTACCTGATCGCACGCGATCATATCGGAATAGTGCCCTTATACATGGGATGGGATAAATATGGAAACTTCTTTGTCGCGTCAGAACTCAAAGCTCTTGAAGGGGTATGCAACAGGATAGAAGAGTTCCTTCCCGGCCATTATCTCTATAGTCCTGACGGTGAGATTAAAAGATGGTACCACCGCGACTGGATGGATTATGAAGCTGTTGAAAACAATACCTCATCGATCAGCGATTTAAGAACCGCCATGGAGGCTGCTGTCCATCGCCAGCTGATGTCCGACGTACCTTATGGTGTTCTTCTTTCCGGGGGACTGGATTCCTCGCTTATATCAGCAGTGGCTAAAAAGTACGCTCCCAGGCGCATCGAGACGCAGGATCAGAGAGAAGCCTGGTGGCCACAGCTGCACTCTTTTGCGATCGGACTCGAAGGTTCACCCGACCTGGCTTCGGCACAAAAGGTTGCGGACCATATCGGCACAGTCCACCACGAGATCCATTTTACCATCCAGGAAGGCCTCGATGCCCTGAGTGATGTAATATATAATATTGAAACCTACGATGTTACCAGTGTCAGGGCTTCCACGCCAATGTATCTCCTGGCAAGGGTGATCAAGTCTATGGGTGTGAAAATGGTCCTTACCGGGGAAGGATCTGACGAGATATTCGGAGGATATCTCTATTTCCATAAAGCTCCGAATCCATATGCATTTCATGAGGAGACTGTCAGGAAACTGCGAAAACTTCACCTCTATGACTGTCTGAGGGCAAACAAGTCACTCGCTGCCTGGGGCGTGGAGGGAAGGGTTCCCTTCCTCGACAAGGAGTTCCTGGATGTGGCCATGCGTTTAAACCCCAGGGATAAGATGATAACAAAGGACAAAATGGAAAAGTGGATCCTTCGGAAAACATTCGAGGATCTGCTTCCCGCAAGCGTTGCATGGCGCCAGAAGGAGCAATTCGGTGACGGTGTCGGCTATAACTGGATTAACACCCTGAGAAAACTGGCCGACGATAATGTATCAGATGAACAGCTTAAGAATGCAAAATACCGCTTCCCCATCAATCCGCCACTATGCAAGGAGGAATACCTCTACAGGTCAATATATTCTGAGCATTTCCCTTCCGATTCAGCCGCTGCCTGCGTCCCGTCAGTTCCTTCAGTGGCCTGCAGCACAGCGGAAGCCCTGGCATGGGATGCCTCTCTGAATAATATAATCGATCCGTCAGGACGTTCGGTGCAAAACGTTCATATGGATTCCTATAAATAACAGAGAAGCATTGATTTTTTTCACTCCCCCTCTGGGGTCGGGGTAAACGAAAAAAATCAACGAACTCTGTTTGTTATTCCTGATAGTCATTTATTCTGTTTTTATTAACAAAAAATCTTAATTTTAGGGCAGACTATATAATTGCACCTGATGGAAAAAGATTACAGAGACTATAGCTGGAATATCATCCTTTGGCTTATCCTTTTCCTCGTCTTCGGCATCATTATCATAACATGCAGGGCTGATAACGGAGATGTTATCATGACAGTAAACGGACCTGAAAATCCCGGAAAGCTGGGGACAGCACTTTCCCACGAACATATTCTCGTCGATTTCATCGGGGCCGACAGTACAGGCTATTTCCGGTGGAACCGTGATTCAGTAATTGAAAAAGCATTACCGGTACTTGAGAAAGCCAGGGCAGTGGGAGTGAGGACCATCGTTGAATGTACACCTGAATATCTGGGTCGCGATCCGCTCCTGCTGAAGGAACTTTCAAAACAAAGCGGTATCATCTTCGTAACCAACACAGGTTATTACGGCTACAATCATAAGTTTCTCCCGGAGAGCTTCCAGTCCGTCGACGCGAAAACCCTGGCAGGCAAATGGATTGATGAATATCTCAACGGCATCGAAGGAAGCGGTATACGACCGGGTTTTATTAAGATTGCCGTTAACCCGGCCGACACTCTTTCACCTTCCGACCTTAAGATAATAACAGCTGCAGCACTTGCTCATCTTGCTACAGGCCTGACCATTGCATCGCATACAGGCCCTGAAGGTCCTGCATTTGCGCAACTTGCTGTATTGAGAGAACAGGGCGTCGATCCTTCTGCCTTTATTTGGGTCCATGCACAGAGAGGGACCATAGAAAAGAATATAGAGGCAGCTGAACTGGGAACATGGGTATCTCTTGACAATGTGAGGGAAAGGCCAAACCTTCAGCCCGGAGACAGGAACAGCATTGGGTGGTATGCTGAGAGGATAGCACGAATGAAAAAAGAAGGACTGTTACAAAAGGTTCTCCTTTCACACGATTCCGGATGGTATGATCCTGCCCTTCCCGGAGGAGGAAATTTTAACGGATATACCGATATCTTTAATTTCCTTATACCGGCACTGAGAGAGAGAGGATTCACCGATTCTGACATAGACCAGCTCCTTGTTAAGAACCCTGCCGAAGCATATACCATTCGAATAAGGAAACTCAATGAACCCTAAACCTCTCTTACCCCCCAACCCCCCTATAGGGGGGCTTTAATCCATTAAACCTTAAACCTTTAAATCTTAAACCTTAAACCTTAAACCTCAAACATGAAAAACCCTACCTCACTGATCCTCCTCGCCTCCCTCGCCGCCGCAGGTTGCACCCAGTCAGCCAAAGACAATAAACAGCCAAACATAATTTATATTCTTGCCGACGACCTTGGATACGGAGACCTGAGCTGCTATGGTCAGAAAAATTTTTCTACCCCAAGTATTGACAGGATCGCCGAAAAGGGAATGCTCTTTACTCAGCATTATACCGGCTGTACCGTCAGTGCACCCTCTCGCTCAAGTCTGATGACCGGCCAGCACACCGGACATACTCCGATAAGAGGCAACAAGGGCTGGAAACCTGAGGGGCAATGGCCTCTTCCTGCAGAATCTGTTACTATCGCGGAACTGCTCAAGACAGCAGGTTATACAACGGGTGCATTCGGAAAATGGGGCCTCGGATTTATCGACACTGAAGGTGATCCCAATGCCCAGGGCTTCGATGAATTCTTCGGTTATAACTGCCAGAGCCTGGCACATAACTATTATCCTTATTACCTGTGGCACAATCATGATAAAATTATGATCCCTGAAAATGAGGGTAATGCAACGGGTGTATATGCTCCCGACATGATACATGAAGCTGCCATGAAATTCATTGAAGAGAACCGTTCAAAACCGTTCTTCCTGTTCTACCCGAATATTATACCTCATGCCGAACTCTTTGCACGTGAAGAAAATATGGCTCTTTTCAGGGGAAAATTTGAACCTGAAAAATCATTTAAGGGAGTTGATGATGGACCCAGGTACCGGATGGGTGGCTACGGATCACAGCCGGAAGCCCATGCTGCATTTGCAGCAATGATAAAACATCTCGACGACTACGTTGGAGAAGTGCTTGACAAGATCACTGAACTTGGCCTGGAAGAAAATACCATTGTAATTTTCGCTTCCGATAACGGACCTCATCTTGAAGGTGGCGCCGATCCGGACTATTTTGACAGCAATGGGCCTCTTACCGGATATAAGCGCGATATGTATGAGGGAGGCATCAGAACTCCCATGCTCGCAATGTGGCCGGGAAATATAAAAGCCGGAAGCCGGTCCGATCACGTATCAGCTTTCTGGGATCTTTTACCCACCCTCGCTGAGATTACAGGCATAAAAAACCCTGAAAATATTGACGGAATCTCATTCCTTCCGACACTTCTTGGAAAAAAACAGAAAAACCTGCACGAGTACCTCTACTGGGAATTCCATGAACAGGGGGGGAAAGTTGCTGTTAGAATGGGCAACTGGAAAGCTGTCAGAAGAGATATAGACAGAACACCCGTTGGAAAAACCGAACTGTATGATCTGTCATCTGATATCGGCGAAAAAAACAATATCGCAGTGCAATATCCTGATATCGTGGAAAAAATGGAAAACATAATGAAGGAAGCACACATAGCTTCAGAGGTTTTCCCTTTTTCATATGAAACTAAGTAATATTTCATCTTCATTAAAGTCATAATATCCATATTGCAGGTTATTAGGTCAGCATACTGGTTAACATATAGTGTCCCCTTAATTTAAATAATTGATATAAGCATTTACCATGAAAAAATATAGTAGCATTCCTAAGACCCTTGGTGTCCTTTCAACAGCTGCTCTTGCCCTTTCAGGATGCACGGATACGGACAGTCCCAATATCATCCTGATCTATGCTGACGATATCGGGTACGGCGATTTAAGCTGCTATGGAGCTAATGTCCCAACCCCCAACATAGAAAGGCTTTCCGGCAATGGCCTTCGATTTACGAATGCACACTGTACATCTGCCACAAGCACACCTTCGCGTTATTCACTTCTTACCGGGGAGTATGCATTCAGAAAAAAGGGAACTGGAGTTTTGCCGGGTGATGCATCTGCAATAATAGAACCAGGGAGGTATACTCTTGCAACATTGCTGAAAAATGCCGGTTATACAACTGCAGTAGTAGGTAAATGGCACCTCGGACTCGGACCGGAGGGAGGCCCTGACTGGAACAGCGACATTACACATCAGCCGCTTGACATAGGTTTTGATTACAGTTTTATCATTCCTGCCACAGGAGACAGAGTCCCATGTGTATATGTCGAAAACCGCAGGGTATCCGGACTCGATCCTGCCGATCCCATACAGGTCAGTTTCAAAGAGAAAGTAGGCGACTGGCCTACCGGCAGGGAAAATCCTGAACTTCTGAAAATGCATCCCAGTCACGGACACGATATGACAATCATTAACGGGGTAAGCCGCATCGGTTATATGACAGGAGGAAGATCCGCCCTCTGGGTCGACGAAGACATGGCCGATGTCATAACCGCAAAAGCTGTGAATTTCATAGAGAAGAACTGTGAAAAACCATTCTTCCTCTACTTTGCCACACACGACGTTCATGTACCCAGAATGCCGCACCAGAGATTTGCAGGTAAAAGTGGAATGGGACCAAGAGGAGACGCGTTACTTGAATTCGACTGGTCGGTGGGTGAAATACTGAATACGATTGAAAAACTCGGCCTTTCGCGAAAGACCCTGATTATTATGTCTAGCGATAACGGACCTGTGGTAGATGACGGTTACAAGGATATGGCTGTTGAGCTTTTAGGTGACCACAAACCTGCAGGCCGGCTGAGAGGCGGTAAATACAGTGCCTTCGAAGGAGGTACCCGGATACCACTGATTGTAAGCTGGGACGGGAAAATCAATAAAGGAGTATCAGAAGCAGTGTTTTGTCAGATAGACCTTATGGCTTCCCTGGCAGAACTTACAGGACAGAAAATTCCAGAGAGCGCAGGTCCTGACACTCAGAATCATATTGACGTTTTGCTGGGAAGATCAAACAAAAACCGTGAATGGCTCGTTGAACACGCATCCAACGGACGGCTGGGGATAAGAAAAGGTGATTGGAAATATATTGAACCCGGACCCGGACCAAAAGTTAATGTCAACGTAAATATTGAACTCGGCAACGACACGCTCCCGCAGCTCTATAATATCAAAAACGATCCTGGTGAAAAAAATAACATCGCAGATCAAAATCCTGAAATTCTGAACGGGATGGATGAGCTTCTTAAGAGTATCAGAAAGAAAAACTAACGAACCTCAGAAAGGAGGATATTAACATGTTAAGCCTTAAACTAAAAGCCGGTGCAGTCACTCTTGCGATGATCCCCATGGCTGCAGGATTAAACTCATGCAGTAATTCAACAGAAAAGCCAAACGTCATTTTTATTCTGCTCGATGATATGGGCTATACCGACCTTGGTTGTTATGGCAGTACATTTTACGAAACACCAAATATCGACAGGCTGGCTTCGGAAGGCATAAGATTCACCGACGCTTATGCTTCCTGCCCGGTTTCTTCACCGACACGATCATCAATAATGACAGGTAAATATACTGTCAGAACCGGCATTACCGACTGGATCCCGGGTAGACAGGCTACAAAAAGCGGCTTACCTGACGACAAACTTGTAGCTCTGCCATTTAACCTGAACCTGAGTCTGGATGAAGTAACTCTGGCTGAGGCTCTTAAGCAGAACGGTTACCGGACAATGATCTCAGGGAAATGGCACCTTGGTGAAACAGAAGAATTCTGGCCTGAACATCAGGGTTTTGATGTCAACAGCGGAGGTTTCAGCAAAGGATCGCCGGTGAGAAACAAAACTGCCAACGGCTATTTTTCACCTTATGGCAATCCAAGACTGGAAGATGGACCGGAAGGGGAATATCTCACCGACCGGCAGACTGATGATGCCATAAAATTCATTGAAGAAACACATGATGATCCTTTCTTTGTCTACCTTTCATATTATGCCGTTCATAATCCAATGCAGGCAAAAGAAGAACATACTCTGAAATTTTCAGAAAAGGCTGCATCTGTGGGGCTAGACGGCAATGAGGCTTTCACCAGGGAAAGAGACTGGATAAGACCGGAAATGAGCAACAATTTCAAAGAAAGAATAATCCAAAGTAACCCTGTATATGCCGGAATGATCTGGAGTGTCGATGAAAATATCGGCAAACTGATAAACAAACTCAAAGAACTGAAGATATATGATAATACAATAATTATTTTTACTTCCGACAACGGAGGACTGTCAACTTCTGAAGGATCTCCAACCTGCAATGCCCCTCTCAGGGCCGGAAAAGGATGGCTTTATGAAGGCGGTATCAGGGTTCCACTTATTATCAGACATCCCTCGGCAGGAAAGGCAGGTACCACAGAAGCAACTCCTGTGTCATCAATAGATTTTTTCCCGACGATTATGGATATGACAGCTTCAGTATCTCCGGTAAGCGATATCGACGGAGTTAGCATATTCCCGTTGCTGACTGGTGCTTACCTTCCCGAACGCCCCTTATTCTGGCATTACCCCCATTATTCAAACCAGGGAGTCGAACCGGGAAGCGCCGTGAGACTCGGCAAATATAAGCTGATTGATAATTTTGAAAGAGAGAGGCTCGAATTGTACGATCTGCAAGCCGATATATCTGAAACCAATGATATTTCAGTGTCAAACCCTGAAAAAAAGAATGAATTGTATAACTTGTTAACCCAATGGAGGAAGAAAAATAACACCAGAATGATGCTGCCAAATCCTGCCTGGAAAAACAGATCCCTGCCCCAGAAATAATATTGACCAGAAATCTAAAAATAACCGGATATGAAGCTCAGATCACTTACCTGCATCGGCGCCGCATCACTTGCTGTGTTGCCGGGCTGTAGCCAGAAAAGCACAGGACTTAAACAGTCAACACCAAACATCATCCTGATACTGATGGATGACATGGGTTATGGAGATATAGGTCGTACAGGATCGAACCAGTATGACACACCCAACCTGAACAGGCTGGCAAACCAGGGAATGCAGTTTACCTGGTACTATTGTCCCCAGGCTGTCAGCAGTGCCTCCAGGGCAGGACTGATGACAGGATGCTATCCTAACCGCATCGGTATATCAGGAGCACTTATGCCATGGGCCCAGAATGGTATTAACCCTGAAGAGACAACTATAGCAGAAATGCTTAAAACAAAGGGTTATTCTACCGGTATAATCGGAAAATGGCATCTCGGACACCACCATGAATTCCTGCCCCTTCAACACGGATTCGACGAGTATTATGGTATTCCATATTCCAATGACATGTGGCCTGTCGATTTCGACGGGGTACCTATCCATCTTAAGGATACAACAAGCAATAAAATGAAATATCCTGTTCTGCCCCTGATAGAAGGCAATGAAAAGGTGGGAGAGGTGCCTGATCTTGCCGGACAGGATAAACTGACAACCGATTACACAGAACATGCAGTGAATTTTATCGAAAGGCATAAAAAAGAGCATTTCTTTTTGTATTTACCTCATTCAATGGTCCATATACCCCTGGGAGTTTCGGATAAATTCAGGGGAAAAAGCAAGCAGGGATTCTATGGTGATGTGATGATGGAGGTCGACTGGTCGGTTGGAGAGATAATGAAAGCGCTGAAAAAAAACGGCCTTGAGAAGAACACTCTCATCATCTTCACCAGTGATAACGGCCCATGGCTCAACTTCGGTAACCACGCAGGAACGACAGGAGGACTGCGCGAAGGAAAGGGGACAAGCTGGGAAGGAGGACAGCGTGTACCCTGTATAATGAGATGGCCCGGAGTTATACCGGCTGGCGATGTATGCAACCAGTTGGCATCATCAATAGATATTCTTCCCACTCTGGCTGCTATAACGGGAGCTCCTCTTCCCGACAAGAAAATTGACGGGGTAAACATCTTCCCACTGATGACCGGGGATAAATCAGCATCACCACGACGTGAATTCTATTATTATTACCAGCAAAATAACCTCGAAGCCGTTCAGCGCGATTTCTGGAAGCTCATCCTGCCTCATAACGGGAGAACCTACCGTGATAAAAAACCCGGAGCCGATGGCTGGCCGGGGCCCACCGGAACAGAGAAAATAAGCGAACCTGAACTGTACGACCTCCGGCGCGATCCGGGTGAGTGGTATAATGTAGCCGATTACTATCCTGAAAAGGTTAATGAACTTCTGGAACTGGCAGAAGAGGCGCGAAAAGACCTTGGAGATAACCTTACAAAAACCCCCGGAGCAAACAGAAGAAAAGCAGGTAGTATTAATTAATGATATCACATAACTTAAACTTCAACCATGATTAATCTCAGATCAGCATTCGGATTCGGCTGTGCCTCATTACTTGCCATAAATGCCCATGCACAGCAGGAAGTGAAGAAACCCAACATTCTCTGGATCTCAACAGAGGATATGAGCCCTCATCTCGGCTGCTATGGCGATAATGTAGCAAAAACACCTAACATCGACAAGCTGGCCGGACAGGGCATTCGATATACAAATGTCTTCACCACAGCTGCAATCAGCGCACCCTGCAGGGCAGGGATAATCACCGGTATGTACCAGACCTCCATAGGATGCATGCACATGCGCACGACTTCATTCCGCCGGTCAGCCGATAATCCTCTTCCTTTCACAGCCGTACCCCCTCACTATGTAAAAGCTTTTACGGAATATATGAGGGCAGCCGGATATTACTGCACTAACAACTCGAAAACCGATTACCAGTTTGCCAGAGATCCGGTGCCGGCAAGTATATGGGATGAATGCAGCAAAACAGCCCACTATAAAAACCGTCCTGATAAAAACCAACCTTTCTTTGCGGTTTTCAACTGGACCGGAACTCATGAAAGTCAGAGCTGGGATATCTCGAAAGTAAAAACAGATCCTGCCAAAGTAAAAGTTCCTCCATACTATCCGGACAATGAAATCATAAGGAAGAACCTGGCGAAAATGTACGATAATATTGCCAGACTCGATTCAGTGGTCGCATCTATTCTAAGCGAGCTGGAAAGAGAAGGAGAACTTGACAATACAATCATCTTCTTCTGGGGCGACCATGGAGACGGACTTCCGAGAGCCAAGAGATGGCTATACGATTCAGGATTAAATATCCCGCTAATCATAAAATTTCCGGATAAATCCAACGCAGGAAAAGTAGATACCAGGCTTATTAGCTCTATCGACTTCGGACCCACGGTGCTGTCACTTGCCGGAATAAAAATACCATCTCACATGCAGGGAATGGCCTTCCTCGGAAAACAGGCGGCTCCTCCCAGAGATGTTGTCTTCGGAGCCCGTGACAGGGTTGATGAGTCTTATGACATGATCCGCTCCGTAAGGACAAAGGATTACCTGTATATACGTAACTATTACCCTAACGAACCTTTCCCGATATGGGTTCCTTACCTGAGCAACATGCCTATATACAAGGAAATGCTAAGACTTGATGCAGAAGGAAAGCTCACCGGACCCCAGAAAAGCTGGATGGCCTACAGCAGACCGCCGGAAGAATTTTACGATGTAAAAGCCGATCCATACCAGGTAAAAAATCTTATCGATGATCCGAAATATAAAACAATGATCGACGACCTACGTAAAAAACATAAGGAATGGACTATGGAAACAAAAGACATGGGACATCTGAATGAACCTGAAATGATAGAACAGATGTGGCCGGGGAATGTCCAGCCTGTTACTGATGTTCCTTATTTCATAATCAACTCACCTGAAGACAGGACTTCCAAAAATTATCGTACCGGAGGATCCTGGTCAGCACCGATGACACTCGGATTATACTGTCCTACCCACGGTGCATCAATGGTTTACACTTTCGATCAGAAGAAAAATCCACACTGGATTCTATATAACGGACCCCTGCATCTGAAACCAGGGACATATAACATCAGAGCCAGAGCAGTACGTTATGGATATAAAGACAGTGACGAATTGACAGGAACCTTCGAAATAAAATAGTCATATAAAATAGTATATCATGACAAAAAATGACAGGATAAAGCTGCTGACGCTCCTCGGAATAGGAGCAGCCATAGCCCCGGGTTGTAATAACACACCCCCCGGTAGTGAAAAGCCAAATATAATTTACATAATGAGCGACGACCATGCCTTCCAGGCAATAAGCGCTTACGGAGGTATGCTGAAAGATATTGCTCCTACTCCAAATATCGACATAATAGCACGCGACGGGATGCGCTTCGACAGATGCATGGTCACAAATTCAATCTCAGGTCCATGCCGGGCAGTGGTTCTGACAGGTAAATACAGCCATCTTAACGGATTCATGAAAAATGAGGGACAGAAACCCTTTGACGGCAGCCAGCAGACATTTCCGAAGCTCCTGCAGGATGCCGGCTACACGACGGCTATGATAGGGAAATGGCATCTGGGATCTGATCCCACAGGCTTCGACCATTGGGAAATACTTCCCGGCCAGGGTAATTATTATAACCCCGACTTCATAACTACGGAAGGCCGTAAAAGAAACGAAGGCTACGTAACTGAACTGATAACAGAAAAATGCCTTAATTGGCTATCCCAGGCAAAAGTTTCAGGGAAACCATTCATGCTTATGATGCACCATAAGGCTCCACATCGTGAATGGCAGCCAGGGCCCGACGAACTGAGTCTTTACATGGATGTAACATTTCCTGAACCGGAAACTCTATTCGATGATTATTCAGGAAGGGGGTCTGCAGTCAGAGAACAGGATATGACCATTTCCAAAACGATGAGGCTCGTACAGGACCTGAAACTATATGAAAACACGGACGGTCCGAAAAATGTGGGACTAAACAGAATGAATCCGGAACAGGCTGCAGCATGGGATTCGGTATACAATCCTGTCATAAGAAAATTTTATTCATCTCCCCCTGAAGGTGACGAACTTGTTAAATTCAAGTATCAAAGGTATATGCAGGATTACCTGGCATGCATAGCCGCTGTCGACAAAAGCGTGGGAGAGGTGCTTAGCTTCCTTAAAGATAACGGCCTCGACAAAAACACAATCGTGATATATGCATCCGACCAGGGCTTCTATCTTGGAGAACATGGCTGGTTCGATAAAAGGTTCATTTTTGAGGAGTCGTTACGTACTCCACTTCTGATAAAATGGCCCGATGTTGTAAAACCCGGGGCGGTTAACGATGATCTGGTATCAAACCTCGACTTCGCGGAGACAATCCTCGATATGGCAGGTGTTGAAGTGCCTTCCGACATGCAGGGGAGAAGCCTGGTTCCTATCCTGATTGGCAGGAAACCTGCAAACTGGAGAAAAGAACATTATTATCACTATTACGAATACCCGGCAGTTCATAGTGTAAAGCGGCATTACGGGATATGCACAGAAAGATACAAACTGGTACATTATTACTACGATATTGACGAATGGGAACTCTACGACCGGCAGGCAGATCCTCTGGAAATGAAGAATTTCTACGATGACCCGGAATATGCCTCAGTAATAAAGAAACTTCATAGACGACTTGATAAAATCAGGTTGAAATACGGTGACAGCGAGGAGCTTACTTTATCCTTTCTGCCAGAGAAGAAATAACCCGGCGTCTCAATAATCGAATGTAATATCCCTGAATTCGGCTATCGACTGAGCCTTTCGTCTGTTAATTCTCCTTTCGTGGTTATTACCTGACAAGGCAGCTAAACGGCTCAATCCGAAATAACCATAGGCAGCATATTCATTGCCATAGGCACCGAAAGGGAAAAGTGCACTTACCCCGGTTCTATAGTGGCTGAGGGCAAGTTCATAGTTCAGATATTTCTTCTCCTGTATAATGCCGTGAAATACCGGTACCACAGAGTTGTAAAAGAGATTATTGTCAGCACTGTTTTGTTCAAGAACCGCTTCCGCCTCTGAGAAGCGCTTCAGAAGAAGCAGGTTCTTTATATAACATATTCGATAAAGAGGGTTATCCGGGTAATTATTAACAAGATGCAATAATAAAGGAAGAGCTGCTTCTGAATCTTTTTCGAAATTCAGCCTGATCCACGAAAGAATAAAATATGCTTCAGCCCGTAATGCTATTGATGTCTGCCCGCATTCTTCCAGCTGCCTGAGCCCAAGTTGCATATCGCCCGGAGGAAACATAAAGGCCACGGCCTTGTAAACGGGATATACCTGCGGATAAGCATCACGGTAATAGTTATATACACCGGTGAAATAATAAAAGTCCGTACACCTTGATGTATACCCGAAAGAAAGCATCAGAGGCCTGTAGGTGCTTGCAGCAAGTGGAATTACATTCCCGCTCATATCATTATCCGCATAAAACAGGAGAAGTAATCCACGCGCACATAATCTCGTCAACAGATATTCTGGTTCATAAGCCGGTGAAGGAGCTGTCTCGTTCTCACTTTTATCCATACACCGTCGCATAAGATCCTCAAATTGCATCGTTGCACCGGATGAAGGAAGGAGGGGAAAATTTTCCCAGTAAATTCTCATCCCGTCAAAGAGATCGAGGACAGGATGACCGGGATATAACACAGCAAGCCGGTCTGATGCTTCACGGGCCTCGCTGAACCGGAAATCGTAAATACTATGCATACCTTCGGTGATGATACGGATGGCAAATGTATCACTGAGTATCTGAGCCACAGACGGAAGGGGCACAAACAACATGAACACCGCAGGGATGATTTTTCTCAGAAGTCTCATTAAACACTAAATTAAGCATTTGAAACCTCAATTAAAAATAATCCCGCTCTTAAAATAAGAATCCCTTTCCTGTTATTCTGTTCTGACTGATTGCACCGGATTTAAAATCGCAGCCTGATAGGCCTTGTAACTGACAGTAATTATTGTAAGTGCAAGAGTTATGAATGCAGCAAAGATCACCAGGAAAACACTGATACCGGACCGGTATACATAGTTCTCCAGCCACCTCGTCATAAGATACCAGGCTGCAGGAGTTGCAAGTGCTATCGAGATCAGCACCAGTAGAAGAAAATCCTTCAATATCAGTCTGATCACGACACCCTCATCTGCACCGAACACTTTTCTTATACCTATCTCCTTCGTCCTCTGCTCAACCATATATGATGCAAGTCCGAAAAGCCCGAGACAGGCGATGGCAATGGCCAGCATAGTGAATATTGTGAAAATCAGGCCACGTTTTTCATCTGCCTCAAACTGGTTATTGAAGCGTTCCGACAACCATGTGTATGAATAGGGCTGGTCAGGGAATGTCTCCCTCCATTTATCCCCTATATAGTTAATAATCTGTTCATTATTTTGCCCACTCAACTTTATGTATATGGTATTTGTGGTTTCCCTGTAAACGAGCATCAGTGATTCGATTTCATTATACATACCTGTCTGATGGTAGTCTTTCATAACACCTATTACCCTTGCGTTAATCTGTTGTCCTTCACCCAGCACTACTTTCTTGTTTATGGGCTCTTCCCATCCCATCCTGTTGGCCAGGGTCTGATTCACGACCACCGAATAAAGCGTGTCGGAGGGCATGTCCCTGCTGAAATCACGACCTTCGGTTATTTCTATCCCCATGGTCTCGACAAAATCATGATCAACCACAGCAAAATTTATTCCCCGCTGTACCATTCCCTGATCTGTTTCCATACTGAAAATGACCTTACCCGATCCTTCCCCGATAGGAGTATTGGTTGATGTAACATACTTAATATCTGTATTTTCAAGCAACAAAGCTTTTAATACCGGATATTTTCTGACCATCTCCTGATTTCGTAACTGAAGGCTTATAACATTCTCCTGGTCAAAACCCTGATCCATGGTCTTCAGGTGATTGATCTGTCTGAAAACCACAAGGGTGCATATTATCATTATTACAGAAATTGTGAACTGAATCACCACCAGTATCTTCCTGAACATGCTGCCTCCTGAGCCCTGTGTTATTTCTCCTTTAAGAACAGTAACCGGACTGAAAGCTGAAAGGAAAAATGCAGGATAACTGCCTCCGATAATACCTGCTACCAGTAAAAGCATAAATACTGATATGATTGCTTCCGGGCTGTATAATACCGATAGACTGAATGATTTTCCGGCAAGTATATTGAACGACGGCAGAAGGGCCATGAATAAGATAATACTGATGATCAATGATATTAGTGTCAGTACAATTGATTCGGACAGAAACTGGCCTATCAGCATGCCTCTGCCTGATCCCACAACTTTTCTTAGTCCCACTTCTCTTGCCCGGCTGGCAGAACGCGCTGTAGCAAGATTCATATAGTTCATTGCCGCTATGAGTATCAGGAACAGGGCAACAATTCCAAAAATAATTACGTATGTAATGCTTCCTGTCGGCTCCGGTTCCGCGGCATTGGTTGAATGGAGGTGTATTTCTTTTATCGGTTCCAGAATATATTCGATATTGATCTTAAGAGGTTCGAATATTGTCTTCATGTGTGCATCGTACATGCCCTGCATTTTCTTCTCAAACGCTTTAACATCGAGTCCTTCCGGCATGAGCAGGTAAGTAAAAACACCAAAATTCCCCCAGGTGCCGAGTTGTTTGGGAAGGTTGTTTCGGGCCGAGACAGCATCGAAGCGAAAATGTGAATTTGTCGGGATATCTCCGATCACCCCGGTAACCTCAAAAGTGGTACTGCCTGTCCTGATTACCTTGCCGACCGGATCTTCACTGCCAAAATAACGGGCTGCAGCCGTTTCAGTCATAACTATTTTGCCGGGGTCCCTGACAGCTGACCTTACATCCCCACTTATCACCTTAAATGAGAATACATCAAAAAGTGTGGAGTCTGCATAAAAGAAGTCTTCTTCCACATATTGCTTATCCTCAAAGGAATATAGTGCCTGTGGCATGTTTATGAACCTGACGAATGATTCCACCTCAGGATAATCACTGACTACCTGGGGTCCCATCGGTATCTGAGCTACAATCCATGTGAACTGGTCATCAGTCTCAGTTATCTTTGATGAAACCCTGTAAATACGGTCTGCATTTTCATGATACCGGTCGTAGCTGATCTCATCGGAAACATAGATAGAAAGAAACAGAGCACTGGTGATTCCCAGTGTAAGTCCGATAATGTTCAGGAGGCTGTATCCGGCATGTTTGCGGATATGCCTCAGAGCTGTCTTGAATACATTCTTGATCATTTGAATTCAGGGATGAGGATAAATAAAAAATAAAAATAGTTCATTTTAACAGCAGGGGAAATGAAAGCCATAACTTTAACAGAGAATTAACAGAAGGTTATATTTAATTCCACTCATTACATTCCGATGTTTCCACTCTTTAAAGACAGTTTTATTTTAAAAATGCAACATAAAAAAATAAAAACCGTCCTTAGAATAACTTATTTTTTAAACCATGTCCGGGACATTCTTTCGCCTTGCCCTAAGGAATACATTGAAAACCAAGGGATTTTCACTTATTAATATAACAGGACTTGCCATCGGGCTGACTGTATCTTTATTAATTCTTCTGTGGATACAGGATGAACTGAGCTATGAAAAATTTAACCTGAACGCTGAAGATATCTACCGTGTAGAGGAGGATCAGTTTTATTCCGGAGAGAGATACCATGTCACTGTGACACCACACCCAAGCGGACCTGTGTGGAAGGAGAAGATCCCAGAGATAAGGGAACAGACGCGCATAAACAGGATGCCGAGGATATTGTTCCGGCAGGAAGAAAAAGTATTCTTCGAATCCGGGGTGATTGCTGCCGATTCAGGCTTCTTCAAAATATTCACGCTGCCTTTGCTGTTTGGTGATCCCTTAACTGCTCTCTGTTCGCCTCACTCCATCGTTCTGACCGAGAAACTTGCTTCAAAATATTTTGGAGATTCAAATCCAATGGGTCAAACCCTCTCCCTGGAAAACAAGTACCAGTTCATGGTGACCGGGGTGATGAAGGATCCGCCGAGAAATTCAATGTTCACATTTGAAGCCGTTATTCCGTATTCTTTCTTGTACGAAATCGGGGCAGTGAACAATTCATGGGGATCCAACTCAATCCTGACATTTCTTTTGCTTGAAAAAGGTTCCGACACTGAGGCTGTGAATAAAAAGCTCACCGATGTGGTGCTTGAGTTTTATCCTACTACTACCACCAAATATATGCTCTTTCCTCTTCTGGATATCCACCTGCATTCACAATTCGGATATACACATAACAACGGACCGGTAATATCGCTTTACATCTTCAGCCTTATTGCAGTATTTGTCCTGCTCATTGCCTGTATAAATTTCATCAACCTGTCTACAGCTAAGGCATCACGGAGGGCAAAGGAAATTGGAATAAAGAAGGTTGCCGGCGCCGACCGGAAGAACCTTATCAATCAATTCCTTCTCGAATCACTGTTTCTTGTTTTCATTGCATTGCTGCTGGCCCTGTTGCTAATGGGATCAGCACTTCCCCTTTTTAATGAAATCTCGGGCAAAAAGTTCATACTGGCAGATCTTTTCCGTTTCAGGTTCCTTGCTGGCCTGGTTGTCACCGGTGTAATTACTGGATTTATCTCAGGGATTTACCCGGCTTTTTATCTTTCATCATTCAAACCGGCTGCGGTCCTGACAGGCGAACCTGTGGCTACCAGGGGTCATGGAAAAATGCGCCAGGTGCTTGTCGTCATTCAATTCACTCTCTCAGTCCTTATTGCTGTGGCTGCCATATTTATGTATCTGCAGCTCAAATATATGCAGAATAAAGACCTGGGTTTTGACAAAGAAAACCTGATCTGCATACCTATGGCCAGAGAAATGAAACCCAGGTATTACACCCTTAAATCAGAACTACTCAAGGAACCACTTATAGAAGATGTTACCGCGGCAAACAGCAATCCTGTAAGGATAGGCAGCAATTCAGGTGGTGCAGACTGGGATGGAAGAGACCCCGACAAAAGAGTCCTTATCGGCGTAAACGCAGTAGATTACGACTACCTGAGAACAATGAAGATGGAACTCCGGTCCGGAAGAGACTTTTCAAGAGAGCATGTTTCCGATATGGCAAAAGACACGACAGGCAACTTCCTGGTAAATGAGGAGGTTATAAAATTAATGGGAGTTGACGAAGGAGTTGGTATGAGGTTTAGCTTCATGGGTCTGAATGGGAGGATCGTAGGAGTACTGAAAAATTTTCACTTCAAGGGGGCAGACCAGCCTATAGAACCTATTGCTTTCGCACTGACTGAGACTAACTTTCTGGAATATATCCTCATCAGGTTGTCAGGGCAGGAGAGTGCTGCAGCACTGAAAGCGACGGAAAAAATATGGCAGACTGTGATCCCTGATTACCCGTTTGCCTATACATTCATTGATGAGGATTATAAAAACCTGTTCAGGTCATCAATACGCCTGACACGCCTGCTTGGATATTTTATGGTCCTGACGGTGGTCATTGCCTGCCTGGGGCTTTATGGTCTTTCCGCATATTCTACCGAAAGAAGGACAAAAGAGATCGGGATCAGAAAAGTGATGGGAGCAGGTAGTCTTACAATAACAGGTTTGCTTCTGAGGGAATTTCTTGTACCTGTATCAATTTCGCTGCTGATAGCACTTCCTGCAGGGTGGATTGTAGTTAAAAACCTCCTGAAGCAGTTTGCCAGCCGTATAAATATAGATATCCATGTCTTCCTGCTGATAGCAGTAGCAACGCTTCTAATAGCTATGGTAACGGTTATCTACCAGGCATATAAGGCTACACGAATCAATCCTGCTGAATCACTTAAAATAGAATAATAGTTCAATACATCTTGTTGATCAGCTGACCGATCTCATCACGTTTTTTCAGGGGAAATGAATGTGTTTTTCCGTCGCGGGTGACAACATTTATACCCTTTACGGCAAATAAACCTTTCTTATAGAATATGACCTCAAGAATGTTTTCAAAGAATATTTCTGGACTGAAAGATACTGCATTTTCAGTCAGGGACTTAAAGAATATTCTTTGATTTGTCACTATCAGTTTTCCTTTAATTATCTTATTTTCATGCTTCTGAGTAGTATCATCGGCATTCAGGACAACCTCATTGGGATATAAATCTACTTTCATGGTTGTTACAGTTTTATTATTAATATCTCACATCAAAGACGGCTTGGTAAAATAATAGTTGCACTAATTGATAAATACATGCATCTTTTATTTATCTGGGGCATCTTTAGATTATTGTAATATGTAGAACCTTTAGACAAAATTTATATTTTCGTCAATCAATTAAGAGTACGATGTATAAGGGATCAGATAAACTTGTTTACGGGGCTTCACCGACTATGATCAATGTTCTGAATATTATCCGGAAGGTGGCCTCGACTGATGCAAATGTCCTGCTGACAGGAGAAAACGGTACAGGCAAAGAGCTTATAGCCAGGGAGATTCACAACAGATCTCATAGGGCAGGAGAGCTTATGATAAGTGTCGATATCGGTTCTATTCCCGAAACCTTACTGGAGAGTGAATTGTTCGGCCATGTCAAGGGGGCTTTCACTGATGCGGGAGAAGACCGGAAGGGGAAATTTGAACTTGCTTCAGGAGGCACCTTATTTCTTGATGAAATAGGTAATCTTACTCTTCACTCCCAGTCTAAGTTACTCAGCGTACTTCAAAACAGGAAAATTGTCAGGATCGGTTCCAACAGGGAAACAGGTATAGATATCCGTCTCATCAGTGCCACCAACGCGGATCTTCCGGAACTGGTCTCTGAAAAGAGGTTTCGCGAAGACCTCCTTTACCGGTTAAACACAATAACAATAAATGTACCGCCACTGCGCGACCGGGTTGACGATATTCCTATACTGGCAAATCATTTCCTCCGGTTATACTGTGAAAAATATGGAAAGGGAACTATGAGGATTAATACCCATGCTCTGGAAAAACTCTCCAATTACTCCTGGCCTGGAAATGTGAGGGAGCTTCAGCATTCAGTTGAGAAAGCCGTTATTATGTGTGAGTCGAACGTTTTGCTTCCTTCTGACTTTGAACTGCAACATATAGTCAGGAAGACAAGGAGTGAAGATGAACTTACCCTTGAACAGATGGAACGCAGAATGATCCTTGAAAGCCTCCGGCGGCATGGTAACAACCTCAGTGTTGTTGCATCGAAGCTCGGTATTACCCGTCAGACCCTCTACAACAAACTGAGGAAAATGGAGAACAATAAGCATTAACTGACGATCTGTCCGTCGAACAGGTTTATTATCCTGTGGGCATAACCGGCATCTCTGTCGTTGTGGGTTACCATAATGATGGTAGTTCCTTCCTTATTCAGTTCCGAGAGAAGATTAATCACCTCTATCCCGTTTTTGGAATCCAGGTTACCGGTAGGTTCGTCGGCGAGAATCAGACGGGGATTTGCAACTACTGCACGGGCAATGGCTACTCTCTGTTGCTGACCGCCCGACAGCTGTTGCGGAAAATGCCTGGCCCTGTGTGTTATTTTCATCCTTTCGAGCGCATCTTCAACCTTTTTCTTTCTCTCGCTTCCCTTCATTTTCAGATAGATAAGAGGAAGTTCAACATTTTCATACACGTTAAGTTCATCAATCAGGTTGAAGCTCTGGAACACAAATCCGATATTACCTTTTCTGAAAACGGTACGGTCGCGTTCCCGGAGAGTGGCAACTTCTGTACCATTGAACAGGTAGCTGCCACCAGACGGATTGTCAAGCAAACCGAGAATATTCAGAAGAGTCGATTTGCCACACCCTGACGGACCCATTACAGCAACATATTCTCCTTCATTGACATTGAGATTCACCTTGTTGAGAGCAGTGGTCTCAACCTCTTCAGTTCTGAAGATCTTTGTTAAGTCTTTTGTTTTGATCATGGCCGATACTTTTTTAGTTATTTTTAAAGACAAGTTTTTCGTTTTTGCCGAATGATTCATAACCCGAAACAATGACTTTTTCACCGGGTTCAAGTCCTTCGAGCACCTCATAGTATTTTGGATTCTTCCTTCCAATTGAAATGTTTCTCCTTGTTGCAAAAGAACCGGAAGGATCGACTACAAATATCCACTGGCCTCCTGTTTCCTGATAAAATCCTCCGAGTGGAACCAGAACGGATTCTTTCGGCTGCCCCAGCTGAAGGCTTATATAATAGGTCTGACCTGTTCTAATGTTGTCAGGCATATTGTCAGGAAATACCATATCTATCTCAAAAGTTCCGTTTCTGACTTCAGGATACACTCTTCTGACGACCAGGTTATACTGGGTGCCCTGCCTGTCGAGGGTGGCCGTAAGTTGGGTTTTTACCCTGTCGATATAGTGTTCATCTATCTGGGCTGTAACCTTATAGGAGGTCAGGACGTTTATCTGGCCCATGTTTGCTCCCCTCGATATCGATTGTCCTATCTCCGGAACGAGAAGCCCGAGTTGCCCGTCAACGGTGGCCCTGACGTTAAGGTTTTCAACTCTTTGTCTTACAAGAGAAAGGTTTTTACGCATATTCTCAAGATTTGACTTCAGTGTTTCAACCTGAACCATGCGAAAAAGGGAATCAGCTTTTTGTCTTTCAATAAATAACTGCTGGGCACTTTTAGCCATATCAAGATCCTCCTTCGAACGAATGAATTCTTCCATCGAGATCAGGTTATCTTTTATTAACTCTGCATTCTGCCTGTATGTCCGTTCCTTCCTTTCGATATCGAATTTCAGGCTTATCAGCTCACGTTTTATAGCTATCCTTTCCTGTTCCATGGTAACCTGTGTATTTCGCAGGAAATTTTCCTTCTCGGCAAGCTGGGCTTCGCTGTCGAGTATGTTCAGGTAGAGGTCGGGGTTTGACAGACGCAGAATAATATCTCCTTCCTTCACCATAGAACCCTCTTCTATCAGGATCTCTTCCACACGTCCTCCTTCCTGTGCATCAAGGAATATCGTGCTTATCGGTTCAACGGTGCCTGGCACGGTGATGTAATCGTTGAACTGATCCCTTATTACGTCACCAATTATCAGCTTGTCTTTTTCGACCCGGTAAGTTGACGTCCGGTCGGTAAAGAAGGCCATATAAATGAGTATGATAAATATCAGTCCGGCAATTATGTATCCGATGTGTTTCTTTTTGAGGCCTTTCTTTTTCTCAATCGGCCGGTCCATTTTTTCAAGGGGGGTATCCATTTTGTCAAGAATTTATCCTGTTAATTAAAAATCAGATTCTCGTATTCTCCTGTAGTATAGAAACTTATTGTCAGTCTACGAACCAGGAGCTGTAACTTTGTACGCAGCGCTTCAGTTTCAGCACGGTAAAGAGTGGTTTTTGCCGCTGAATAGTCGGTAACATCAACCAGTCCTGCTTCAAATTTCTTTTCCACAGCATCGAACGACCGTATGTTAAACTCATTATTTGATTTTGCAGCGAGAAATTCGTCCTTTCCTCTGTTATAGTCAAGACAGGCATTTTCTATCTCAGTGTACAGGCTGTTTCTTTCCTGCTCAAGTCTGAGTTCAGCATCGCTCTTTCTTATTTTTGCTATTTTAATGTTGCGTCCGTTTACAAAGTTGTTAAAGATGGGAATCCCGAGAGACAGGTATACAGCCTGGCTGTTGTTGTTCTTAATCTGGTCTGAAAATGATGGCTGTATTCCTGCATCCTCGCTAACCACCTTGTAATAACCCGTATATACTGCACCTCCGACTGAAAGATTTGGCATGATGCCTCCTTTTGCTGCTGATATCTGTTTTTCCAGGGCTTTAAGCTCAAATTCTATTGCCTTAAGCCGCGGAAGAGTGTTTATTGCCACATTAAATACAGAGTCAATATTGAAACTCCTATCAGGCACGGGCATATTCTTCAGATCAGGCAGTTGAATGTCAAACTCCTCGCGTGGTTCAAGCTGAAGCATCTGCTTCATTAGTGTTACGGCCTGGTTTGCCGAATTACGTGCGACGGTGTAGGCAAGCCTGTCGGCTGAAACCTGGCTCTCCATTTCATATTGCCTCGAGAGAGCTTCGCGACCGTTTTCAACCATCTTAACGATGCGGTAATGTTGTTTTTCCGACAGATCGAGCTGGAGCTTTGCTGCCTCCTCCAGACCACGGGCGTATAATACCTGGTAATACTGGCCAAGGATATCTACTATCAGTGAATTTCTTGCAACTTTTTCAGATTCGAGGCCGGCCTTCAGGAGGAATTTCGAAGCTGAGATAGTGTTAAGCGTGGCAAATCCGCTGAAAAGCTGGAGATTGGTATTCAGTGAATAGGAATTACTGAGGTTTTGCTTAAAAGTGATCAGGTTGGTGACCGGGTCGACGGAACGACCAAAACCTACACGTGCATCAGATCCGAGATTCAGAGAGGGGAGGAGGTCCATTTTTGATTTCAGGTAATTCGTCTCCGCAGTTTCGGTCTGAAGTCTCTGACGCTGAAGCCCTATATTGTTGGCAACAGCATAATTGATACAATCCTCAAGAGTCCATTTTTTCTCCTGCCCGGCTATCCATGGCATCAGAAAAAAAAGTACCCCAACTATCCAGATTTTTCTTTTCATGCTTTCATTATAAAATGATATCTCACAAAATCAAAGAATGTGCCAATATTAACATAATGTTGAATATCATTATATTACATAATTACCGACATTAATATTATGTAAAATTATTAGACAATATAATGTCTAATTTGATGACATCATGTAATTAATTCGATGATCTGCGATCATCTGCTTTGAAACAGAATCATTCATCGGCCAAAGATCCTCGTCGAGGATCAAATAATGTCAACCTACTGGAATGATTCAATAAACACTCCCTGAACCTGACTGCAAACACAAGCTTTTCATATAGCTGAGAAAATACACCTGGTTTCATAGCGATACAATTAAAATTCCACGATATCAATTATAAGAAATATTTTAGCCCCTCTGTTTGATCGCAAACATTATTTCACCATTTTTATACTTTTAATCCTAAGCATATCAACCAAATGAATAATAAACTGATGATGCCTGACAGTTATTGTCAAAAAAAGAAATCCTCTTTCAGGATTACTATTTCTCTCCTGGTGATCCTCATCATGCCTGCATGCATGCAAAGGGGCACTGACAACCTTCCTGCCCTGAAGGTTTCAGATAACCACAGGTTCCTGGCCACGGCTGATGACGATCCCTTCTTCTGGCTGGGAGATACCGGCTGGCTCCTTTTCTCAAAACTGACCCGTGAAGAAACCGAACAATACCTTGAGAACAGGAAACAAAAGGGATTCAACGTAATACAGGTAATGGTACTTCACGGAGTGCGAAATGTAGTTAACGTATATGGTGATACGGCTCTTGTTGATGGGAAGGTTGACAAACCGGTTATAACTCCAGGAAATAATTTCGAAGATCCTGCTCAATATGATTTCTGGGACCATATTGATTATGTGGTGGACCTCGCGGCCAAGAAAGGCATTTACATGGGCCTGGTGCCGGTTTGGGGTTCCAATGTAAGAGGAGGACAGGTCAGTGGCGAAGAGGCCGGCAGATACGCTGTATGGCTTGCAGAAAGGTTTAAAAACCGTAATAACATCATCTGGCTTAATGGAGGAGATGTGAAGGGAAGCGATTCATTACGCGTGTGGAATATAATCGGAAATACCATCCGGAGGAATAATCCGGACCAGCTGATCACTTTTCATCCCTTTGGCAGGACGCAGTCATCAGAATGGTTCCACAATGAAAACTGGCTCGATTTTAACATGTTCCAGTCGGGCCACAGGCGTTACGACCAGGATACGACTGACCTTGCCTACGGTGAAGATAACTGGAAATATGCACAATATGATTATTCACTGGTTCCGGTTAAACCTACCATCGACGGTGAACCTTCCTACGAGGGCATACCACAGGGACTGCACGACACCACACAGCCATACTGGACCGATAACGAAGTGAGAAGATATGCCTACTGGTCGGTATTTGCAGGATGTTGCGGATTTACATACGGACACAGTGCGATAATGCAATTTTACAGGCCTGGTGATAATCCCGGCTATGGGGCCAAAGAATACTGGACTGCTGCCATGGATGCACCCGGAGCCTCACAGATGAAATATCTCAGAGACCTGATCCTGTCTAAACCTTATTTTGAAAGGATCCCTGCAAATGAACTCCTGGCTGGTGAACAGGGAACAAAATATGATTATATCGCCATTACGAGGGGAGAAGACTATCTTTTCGGATACACCTGGAATGGAAATAATATATCTCTTGATATGAGTAAGTTACCTTGGACTAACTACAGTATCAAATGGTTTGATCCACGGAACGGAACATTTAGTTCCGCAGGCAATGCAGCCAATGATGGTATGGTTACTTTCAATCCGCCCGGTGATAAAGAAAATGGTAACGACTGGGTGCTCGTACTTGAGAAGATCCGAATATAAGCCAATAATACCTAGAATCCCTGGTTAAAAGCAGTATACGGAGGCTTTAAGGCACAGCAATTTTTGAATTTTTTACCGCTTCCGCAGGGACAGGGATCGTTTCTCTCAGGTATTGGCGCTTTCCTTACCTGTCCTTCCTTGTTGCGGATCCAGGTCATCACATTGGCCGGTGCACGCTTGTTCTTCAGTTCTTTAGCCATGTATTCCATATAGGGTTCAACATGCTTGAAGAACATTTTGAAACCTTCACAGAGATAATTCAATCCCGGCTGACCGTCCGGTGTCAGGAGGAAACGGTGTTTCGGGCACTCTCCATGACAAGCATAACGTACATCACACTGAAGGCAGTAACGGGGTAATTTGTTCCGCTTGTCGATACCGAAATCAAACTGCCGCTGCAACTTAACCATATCTATCAGGGATGTTTCCATGATATTGCCAAGGTAATATTCCGGATATACGAAATGATCACAGGAATAAACGTCTCCGTTGTGCTCCATTGCCAGAGCATCCCCGCAGGTCTCGTTGAAAACACATATCCCCGGATTTTCACCCACAAAATTGGCCAGGGTGGCATCGAATATCTGAACGTAGTGACGGGCGACATCATTTCGTACCCACTCATCAAATATGGTTATAAGGAATCTACCATATTCTTTCGGATTTACCGTCCAGGGTGCAACCCTGGCTTCACCGTGCATGGGAGCCACAAGCTTCAGCTCTGTGTCGGCAACGGTGTCGGATATCCTCTCCACAACAGGCAGAAACTGCATGAAAACACTTCCGATCTGTTTCAGAAAGCGGTATGTCTCCTTAGCCATCGACACATTGTAATCATTCACCACGCTCAGGGTGTTGAATTCCACCCTGTGCTTTTGCAGAATCTCAATTCCCCGCATAACACGTTTAAAGGTTGGGCCTCCCGATACCGTTTTCCTGTAGTGATCATGATTCTTTTCTGAACCGTCAATTGAGATACCCACAAGTATTTTATTGTCTTTAAAGAACTTACACCAATCATCATCAAGCCTTGTACCATTGGTCTGAAAAGAGTTCTCGATGTTTTTTCCTCCGGCATATTTTTTCTGAAATTCAATAGCCTTCTTATAAAAATCGAGTCCCATAAGGGTAGGTTCACCGCCCTGCCATGTAAAAGTGACAACAGGTATTTCGTGAGCTTCAATATATTGCTTTGTAAATTTCTCAAGAAGCTCCTCCGACATACGCATCTGATTCCTGCCCGGGAACAGCTTGCTCTTCTCAAGGTAATAACAGTATGTGCAATTAAGGTTACATGAAGAACCTGCAGGTTTAAGCATGACCTGGAATGCAGTAGGACGTCTGGCCTTGATGGCGTCGGTGAAGAGTAAGTTTTTCAAATAATCAGAATAATGGACGTAAAAATACTATTTATGTCGGGAAGTACAAAGGAAGGAGGGCGGGAGGGCGGGAGGGCGAGAGGGGGTGAGGGGGTGAGGGGGTGAGGGTGTGAGGAGAAGTCGGGATGATGGCGTGAAGGTGCAACGGTGTGACGGCGTAGTGGCGTGACGGCAATCAGAAAAATCCCCTCCTGGGAGGGGTGGGGGTGGGTAGAAAAAAGACGGAAGACCGAAGACCGAAGGTACAGAAGCAAGAAGTCTGCAGTTTGCAGTTGGCAAAACTTCAACACCTGTAAAATCCGAAATCAATATGATATCAACTTTAAGAATAAAATCATAATTTTAAAGAGATTATACTGGTTACTAAAAATACTATTGTCATGAAAAGAAGAGACTTTGTAAGAACTGCATCAATTGGATCTGCAGCAATGGCAGCTTCATTTTATATCCCTGAACTCTCACAGAATGAGAGAAAGCTGAGGCTGGGCCTCATAGGGGCCGGATGGTACGGTATGGTTGACATAAATGCTGCATTTAAGTCAGGCAACGTGGAAGTAATAGGGATATGTGATGTCGACTCTGACCACCTCAGGACCAGTGCTGATGAAATAGAAAAGTTGCAGGGCAGCCGTCCGGCAGTTTTTAAGTATTACAACGATCTGGTCAACATGAAAGGCCTTGAAGCATTGTTCATTGCATCACCTCCCCACTGGCATGCTTTACATTTCATAGCTGCCTGCGAAAAGGGACTTGATATTTACTGCGAGAAGCCTCTTTCGTACGACATAAAGGAAGGTCTGGCTATGGTAGCTGCCGCTGAAAAGGCCGGCAATATTGTTCAGATAGGATTCCAGCGCCGGCAGAGCAAAGCTTTTGCCAAAGCCAGGGAACTCATGGAGAGTGGCAGGCTGGGAGATATCCGTCAGATTGTCGCTCAGATTCACTATAATCCTGCACTGGCCGACACAACTATCCAGCTTCCGCCGGCCTCACTCGACTGGGACGAATGGTGCGGCCCGGCCCCCATGCTCGACTACAGGCCGAATATAGGTCATAAATCATGGCGTCTGGAGAAAGAATACGGAAACGGCCATCTGGTGGACTGGGGTATCCATCATATTGATATTTTAAGAAAAATAATGGGAGAAGACATGCCTTCAGGATTTCAGACCACAGGCGGCATTTTTGTGCTGAAGGATAAAATAACAACTCCTGACACCCTCACTGCCCATATGGAATTCCGCAAAGCTCCCGTTAACTGGCAGCACAGGATGTGGGGCAACGGCGATGTTAACAACGAATTCAACAATGGCATTTTCTTCTATGGCGAAAAAGCAGCCATGTTTGCCCAGGAATCTAAACTGGTGATATTTGAACCCGGACGAAATGGAAAGAGGGAAGATCTTATGTTTCCTTCGCCTGCCATGCAGGAAGATCATGTAGGGATATTTCTCAACGCTGTAAGGACAAGAGACAACAGTTCGATAGCTGCCACCCCTGAGGATGCCTTTAAATCCACCGCCACAGTCCATCTGGCAATGATCGCATATTACACAGGATCAGTGGTTAAATGGGATCAGGAGAAGAAGGAGATAATCGCTAATCCTGAAGCATCGGGATTATTGGCCAGGAAATACAGGGAAGGGTATGTCCACCCGTGATTACGACATGTTTAAGTTTTTTTATATCGCAATTGGCAGGCAAACAGAGTAATAGTAAATGAATTTCGGATTTCGGATTTATTTTTCCCCATATATATTCCGAAATCGACCTTCTGCCTTCCGAAATCCAGATTCTCAGGGTTTTACAATTACATCCCCGTTTGCATTGATATGGATCTGAAGAATCATACCGATGTTCAGAATATAACCATTGCACATCAGTTTAGCTCCTAAAGAGACGCAGTGGCCCTCTACAGGCAGTTCATCCGGCATATACTCATCGAACCAGCCGTCTTCACAGTCATACGAAATGGGCCAGCCGGTATTTGTGGCATTGGGATTATTCAGAAAATCCCAGTATAAACCAAGATTATCGTTTATAGTACCAACAATCCTGACTGTCTCTCCGTCAGTATTCCAGAGATCGGACTTGACAAAGGCTACATGCAGATTTTCTATGAATCCTTCCTTATTGATCCTGAAATCTACTTTTGTAACATAGGTTCCGTAAACCGTACCAATACCCGGCCCGTAATTGATGCCGGATACAGTTACAACAGTTTCCCTGTGGATCGGTTGTCCATTGCAAATGCTGCCAGTCAGAAAACAGACAGCAATGATCATTACTACAAATTTCAGTGCTTTCATAGCGATGGTTTTGGTTAATAACAACCAAATTTCAACCATCTATACTTGTGATTCCACCTCATTTGTTACATAATCTTGCCACTATGTTACATTTGATTGCCATCCTTAGTGTCTTAGTGATATGGCCTTCCATCTTAATCGCAGGAAATATTACTTTCCGATACAGAAATTCTTAAAGATATTACCCAGTATCTCATCGGTGGTTATCTCGCCGGTGATCTCCCCCAGGTAATGAATAGCCTGCCTCACATCGATGGCTATAAGGTCCTCCGGAAGCTTATCCTCAAGTCCTGAAAGCACTCTCTCCAGGCTTTCGGTAACCTGTACAAGCGCTTCATAATGTCTTATATTTGTTATTATTACATCCTCTGAGCTTAACCTTTCATTCATTAATATCTCACCAAGAGTCTGTTTAAGGTCTTCAACTCCTTCACCCGTAAGGGCCGATATAAATAGTACCTTTTCTTCAGGCTTCATCTCAAGAGCCGAAACGAAATTATCCCGGTTGTAAAGAGGATCCTTATCTATCTTGTTAGCCACGATGATAAGTTTTTTATCCTGGCCTGTTACCTGTTCCCTGACTCCTTCAAGAAGAGCCGACATCGCTGCTGTACCTTCATTCATGTCTGCCAGCAGAAGCACTACTGTGGCAGACATGATCTTCTCCAGCGTCTTCCTGATCCCGAGATTCTCGACAATATCCCCTGTTTCCCTTAATCCCGCAGTATCGACAAAACGGTACATTATCCCGTCAATCACGGTCACATCCTCGATTGCATCCCTGGTAGTACCAGGTATCTCCGTAACAATGGCCCTTTCCTCTTTAAGCAGACGGTTAAGAAGGGTCGACTTTCCTGTGTTGGGCAATCCTGCAATTACGACAGGAACACCATTCTTAATTGCGTTACCTAAACTGAAAGATGAAGACAAATCCCTGGTAATTTTAAGCACTTTATTCACTAAATCCCTGAGCTCATCCCGGTCGGCAAATTCCACATCCTCCTCGCCAAAATCCAGCTCCAGCTCAATCAGAGATGCAAAATGAAGGAGATCGGCCCTTAGCTTACTTATTTCATCGGAGAACGAACCCCTGAGCTGTTCAATCGCAATCCTGTGGGCAGCTCTGGATTCAGATGCTATAAGGTCGGCAACAGCCTCTGCCTGCGACAGGTCCATCTTGCCGTTCAGGAAAGCCCGCATGGTGAATTCACCTGGCTGAGCTGCCACTGCACCCTTACTGACCAAAACTTCAAGTATCTTCTGGATTATATATGGGGATGCATGACAGGATATCTCCACCGCATCTTCACCAGTGTAGGAGTGAGGCGCCCTGAATATGCTGACCAGGACATCATCGATAAGCTCATCTTCCTGTCTTATCTCTCCGTAAGTAATTGTGAATCCTGGCTTTTCTTCGAGTTTTGCGGTGATGTCAAAAGGAAAAAATACCGAACTGCAGATACCGATACTGTCTTTTCCACTCATCCGTATCACCGCAATCGCACCACCACCCGAAGTGGCGGGAGAACATATGGTTTCTCCGGTTCTTAACACTTTAAGCGCCTGTGTGCTGCAAATGTATGAAAATTAAGGTGATTTCGGATTGCGGATTTTGGATTTCGGATTTATAGGATTTGCCAACTGCCAACTGCCTTGTCAGCCGAAGCTTCAGCGAAGGCTGACTAACTGCCAACTAACGTTCCAGGTTCTGGACAGTGAAAAACGAATCCTCAACCTTCACATTGTCACTTATATTATCGAATACAATCTCTGATTTTCTTCCTCTTATAAGGTTTGTGGCGAGCATCCTCGACACCATATGTTTGCCTTCAGCCATAGGGTGAAATTCCTTTATCTCGATGGTTTTGAAATGTTCACCATCGAAATTGTAAAAGTCCATTTTACTCACCTGGTATTTGTCCATGCTTACATAGCTGACTTTCCGCGAATATCCATATTCATCAGCCTTATCCTCATCTGCCGGAATACTCTCAATTATCCACCTGTTATTTGTTCCCGATCCTTCCAGATGCCTGCTTCTGAAATCAGACAAGGTAGGAGATCCCATATCCGCATTGGAGAATTCCGAGCTCATGAAACTCCTCGAATTCTCCGACGATGATATCCTGCGTGTTCTTTTAAGTGCCGGCAGATAAATCCATATCTCATCGGAAACGTCTTTATTGTCAATAATAAGCATAGCCGTACCCCTTACATCTGCAGGCTCCAGGAATTTAATCAGCCGCTTTTCGACACCTCCCGGAAAACTCTTTGATGTCATTGCTATTGTACGATTACGTGAAGCACCGTTTTTCTCAACAATCGACAGGCTTATTGTAGCCTGCATGGAATTTATCATCGACAGCTCACGCGACCGGTTCAGTATCTGGTCTGCATCCGGCTGCTGGCCTGAGGCCTGTGAAAGCAGCAGTGCTGACATTAACATTATGATCCCTTTTTTCATATTTACTGTGTTTGTTTTTAATAAAATCCCTGTCAAGAAAGCCCGGCCTGAATTTCATGATTATCGCCGGTATCAGCACCAGGGCTCCGAAGAGGCATGAACCTATGGAAATTATCACCAGGTATCCGAAAAACCTTATCGACATAAATCCCGAGAACACCAGGGGTAAAAATCCGGCCATTACTGTAAAGGCATTTATTATGATGCTTCGTCCGATTATGGTTAGTGCCGCTCTTGTAGATTCTTCATACGACAGGCCATGCCTCCTGTGGTTATGGAAAGACCATATATACTGGATGGTGAAATCAACACCGACACCGATCATTATTGATGAGAGCAGAGCTGTCGCACTGTCAATTTTAATGCCTGTAAATCCCATGAAGCCAAACAAAATCAGTACCGATGAAGCAAGCGGAATAATGCCGATAAGACCTCCCCGCAACGACCGGAATATTATTGTCAGCAGCAGCAGAACAGCCACAAGTGCAAACGCTAAAGAACGTACCTGTCCTTTTATCAGCGATCGAGCCATCTCGGCCATGATAATGGCATAACCTCCAATGGTGATATCAGCAGGGAACCCTGAGGTAATATTTTCAATTTCAGCCCTTACATCCTTTATAACGCCGGCCGAGGGATCAGACAGCTTGATAAGAATATGAGCCTTCGTGTTGTCGAGGTTCATCATCTGGCTGAAATCATCCGGATCTCCGCTCATATTATAAAGTTCAAACATCTGGGCAATACTCTCCCGTGAATCCGGTATTTTATCATACTCATCTTCACCGTCACTATATATGGCCTTGCTCATCTCTCTTACAGCCTGTGATATAGAAAAAACCTGACCAACGCCATCATTCTTCTCCAGTTGTCTTGTCAGACTGTCTATTCCTTTCATCACAACAGGGTCTTTAATATCTCCTGCGATCATTACTGAAACGGTCTGTGATCCTCCGAATTTTTCATTTATCATTTTTGAGGCAACTCTCACCGGATTGTTTTTCGGGAAGAAATATTCCTGGTTTGTTTCGATTTTCAGAAGAGTAATTCCTGAAGATATGACAAGAGTCAGTAATAGCGCTCCTGCAATTATCTTTCCCGGATGGTTAACAACCAGACCTGAAAGACCTCCTAGCAGTTTCCGGAAGCCTGCAGTGGTAATCCTGGCAGGTTTGATACCCTTACCGTTCTTTCCTCTCAGATAGATGAGGGCAGGTATATAGGTGAGACTCATGAAAAGAGCAGCCGACACTCCTGTTGCAGCCAGAACACCCCCTTGTTTGGCCGGAATTATGGAATGGGTTAGCAATCCCAGTATTCCTGCAATCGTCGTAAGTCCGCTGAAGAGGATGGGCATACTAAGAGATCTCATTAATTCCCTGATAAGATCAGCGTTGGAGCTTATGTCATCCTTCATCCTTAGCTCCTGGTACCTTGCGACAAGGTATATTCCGTAGTTGTTTGCTACAGCTATAAGAATTATCGGAGCAAGAAGGCTTAAGATGGATAGTTTCCACCCAAGAAGAGGTATGAGCCCCATGCTTATCAATGTTGAAAGCAGCACCACCGAGAAAGGCATGAATACGCTCTTCCACTGGCCCAGACTGAGCTTTAGGACAACCAGCATTATGATTAGGGCCATTGGAACCAGGAAAACTCCATCATGCTTTACATCATCCATAATGTGCCGCCTGATATAAGGAAGACCGCCCTTCAGAACCTTCTCATCTGCCTGATATGTGCTTATCAGTGAATCTATCTTCCCGAGTGTTACACTCTCCCTCTCCGAAGTATTAATAGTAGCTGTAATTGCTGCTGTTGTCAGGTCGGATGATATTACTATATCCCTCGCAAAATTGTTGCTGAGTATTCCCGTCTTAAGCTTTTCTATTGATTCATTATCCTCAGGAATACGTTTGATCAGGGGATCGGCAACCATCATATCGTAACTGCTCTTTATTTCTTTTACAGTAAAGGGAGAGATCCTGTTGGTAACTCCCGTCAGCTTGGCGATCGCCCTGTCTATATCTCTGATATTCTTTAGATTATCAGGTGTCAATATCATTGAATCAGTAAACAGTAACATGACCATATCCTGAACACCAAACTCCTTTTCAATTTTGTCGGTCTCAATCCTCGATTGCATGTGTGCAGGAATTGCATTCCTTATCTCAGGATCAGTCTCCGATGATGGGATCAGGATTCCCATCGATATTCCGGCTATTATTGACAGGCTGATAATCAGCCATCTGTATTTGATCACAAAATTCGTCATCATGGTCAGAAACTTACTTTTATACCTGCCTTGAAACAATTCATAAATCCGTCAACCAGATCGTACACCGATCCTTCCTTCCCCTTGAAAAAATCCCCGCCTGCCACAATGGCAAGGCCGTCGGCAGGTTTCCATTCCACCACCGGCATTATCATCAGGTCGTGCGATGTGAAATTATACATCATTGTTATTGAAGGGGTTAGCCTTCCCCAGGCAAGGTCAGCCTCAATTCGTATCGCTGCTGAATGGTACCATTTTTCCATCTGGTAATTATAGAGCCGGTTAAAGGCACCTGTCTGCTGCTTCATATAATCCCTGAGGTCGAAACCCGGTACCGCCATCATCTGTGCAAGCATCATCGGATCGAGTTCTGTCCCGATAAAGGGTTCAACTGGTGAAGGTTTAAAATCCGGAATGGTCTTTCCTGAATATTCACCGCTTATCCTCCAGTCACCACTCATCCAGTCAGCTCCAAGCACCCACTCGATCTCATCCATCGGCACATACTCATTTTCAGCCGATGATAGCATGGGTATGGTCCACGCTGCCTCTCCCCGGAGACCGAAGCTTCCGATGATGGTTTCAAAATCGAGGCCAGCGTTCCTGATTTTATAGGGAGTCATCGTCATCTCAGCCGAGACTGAAGGAATGAAACCCATGGTGTCCAGAGTAAATTCCGAAAGTTTAATACCCGGCATCGGATCATATCCTTCAAACCAGGAAAGGCTTATGTCGACGCCTGAAAATCTCAGGTCAGCCTTAAGTCCGTAGCTTAACATCGTTTTGTCAGTGACGAGCGACTCATCGTAATTTATTGAAACGTAGGAAGGCAGTTCTACTGGTTTGATAATCAGTATAGATGGTCTGTAGAGAGGAACAATTGTTCCCTCAATGCTTATCCACGGATCAGGAAACCACCGTCCCTGAAGCAACAGGTTTCCAAGATTCAGATCTTCGGCGTCCATCGATCTCGAGATCAGGTTGCCCGGGCTGAGCTTCTGCGTGGGATTGGTGAAGTCTGCACGACCCCACTTTATAATCTTTTGACCTGCACTCAGTTCCCATGTCTTTCCAAGATAACTTACATAAGCTTCCCTGAGCTCCGGCCTACTTACCTTTTCACCGAATTCAGATCCATACCTGTACCTTAAGTCGGCGTATGCCTTGTAGCGCAAACCGTCGCCGGCGTCAATTTTCATGCTGACATCGGAATAGATGCCCGGAATGGTTATTTTACCGCCATTATCTCTATTATTTAAATAAAAGCCGCCCCGCACAAAACCGTAAATCTTTTCAGTTTCAGGAGCGGTGCCTGAACCGGAAGAGAGGTCATTCTGACTAAGGGCCGTTCCCGGTATCAGGATCAGCAGGGCGGCTATTATTGCTGATAACAATTTCATACTTGCTTTTTCAGACAAAGTACGGACAAATGACAATGCAAATCGTCCTTTCCGATTTTCCCGTACCTGTAAGAAAAGATGTACTGGTCCGTCCCGTGCGGGATGAACGGCATAACTCCTGATTGGCAAATGATTATGACTACAGACTTATTCCGGTAGATTTCTCGCGGTACTCACTCGGCGTCATTCCGGTCTGGCTTTTGAATATAGAATTAAAGGTGGTTTTTGAGTTGAAGCCGGAGTCGAAGGCAATTGCAAGTATTGTAAAATTGTCGTTTTTCTGGTCTCTGAACCTGTCTATGACTTCCTGAACACGATATTCATTTATGAAGGTGAAAAAGTTCTTCCCGTGATGTTCATTCAGGACCTGTGTAATATGGTGCCTTGCAATTCCGGTTTCAGATGAGAGGTCCTGTATACTCAGATCCCTGTTCAGATACAGTTTTCTTTCCTCAACCACTTTAATTACCTTCTTCAGATATTGCCTTGCCTGGTTGTCCCGTAATCCGCTCTTTAAATATTTTTCCCCTTCGCTTTTATCTTCATCCGGAACTCTGATCTCCTGTCCGAATATTACCGGTTGTTTGATTACATAAAGACTGTAAACGAACGTGAATATGGTTATAAATGCAAATAGCACGAAATAGGGGTCAAAGGGAATAAAATTGCCTATCATATTCAGACCGCCAAGGATAAAGAGCACCAGAAATGCTACATAAAAACTTATTGATAGTATCTTCAGCCAGTTGAGGGTAATCATTCCGGATGTATATGAAACCAGGTTCTTGATATATGCCTGGTGCTTGCGGATCTCAATGAACGACAGAATACTGTAAACGGTTACCGACAGGAAAAAAACGGTACTGTACACTATTCTAAGAGATATGAACCTGTCGGGCCTGAAAAATGTTCTCAGGTCCTTCAGAAGAGGAATATCCCTGAAAATGACGGAAACGGTAAAGAACACAAAAAAAGGAATGAAATGCAGAAGAACAATCCAGTTGAATCTCTTTTCGGGGTGAACCATGAACTGGATATATAAATAGAGAAGGGGCCCATATGTGAAAGCTACAAAGGGAAATGCATACATTTCAATGACCCTGGAATTCAACAGGGCAAAAAGGAGCTCTATAAAGATGAAGAACAGCCATGCGCTCATTATCCTGTTGGCTGTGGTCCATGGTCTTTTAGTAATTATTAATATGAAGGCAAAAAATGACTGTGATATACCTATATACAATATCGGATCGAGATTTACCATTGTGCCATGAAATAATAATCCAAATATAGCTAAAAACAGATGATAATTGGGTATTTTTGGATATACATAATTACATGATTTCCGTTCAGTAGGGTTGATATATAATTAATAAATAGTAATTTATGAGCGTCTTACTTAATAACCAATCTAAGGTCATTGTCCAGGGATTTACCGGAAGTGAAGGTACATTTCACGCAGGTCAGATGATTGAATATGGTACCAGGGTCGCAGGTGGTGTCACTCCCGGAAAAGGTGGCCGGACACACCTCGGGCTGCCTGTATTTAACACTGTCAGGGAAGCCGTAAGTGTAACCGGGGCAGATGTCTCAGTCATCTTTGTTCCTCCGGCCATGGCTGCCGATGCCATACTTGAGGCCGCCGGTGCCGGCATAGGTCTGATTGTTGCTGTAACTGAGGGCATACCGGTTTCAGATATGGTAAAAGTAAAAGATTATCTGCGAAATCATACTTCCAGGCTCATCGGCCCTAATTGTCCTGGTATTATTACTCCCGGTGAAGCAAAAGTGGGAATAATGCCCGGCTTCATTCACAGAAAAGGAAGCGTGGGAATAATATCCCGTTCGGGAACACTTACATACGAAGCTGTCGACCAGGTTAGCAGGTTGGGACTGGGCCAGTCGACATGCATCGGAATAGGAGGCGATCCGGTTGTCGGAACCACAACACTTGACGCCGTCAGGCTGATGATGGAAGATGCTCAGACAGAAACGATAGTCATTATCGGCGAAATAGGAGGAAATATGGAAAATGAAGCCGCAGAATGGATTCGCGATCATGGAACAAAACCGGTCATAGGTTTTATCGCTGGCCAGACAGCACCCAAAGGTCGTAGAATGGGACATGCCGGAGCCATAATCGGAGGAAAGAATGACACGGCTGCGGCAAAAATGGCATTGATGAGAGAATGCGGTATATATGTCGCAGAATCACCGGCCGAGATAGGGGAGACTGTAATGAAGGTGATGAGGCGTAAAAGCGTCAGACATTGATTGCACACTTGCCCGCCGAAACGCAGTGAAGGTGGGATTGTACAATTATTAAGACTTTCTTCTATCTTTGCCCCAATTTTAAACATAAAATCATGGGACTATTACAAGGAAAGACAGCATTAATCACCGGTGCTTCAAGAGGTATAGGCAAAGCCATTGCAGTACTTTATGCCCGTGAAGGCGCCGACATAGCTCTGACAAATATTGCCGATGACGATGAATTCAGGAGCACCATAAAAGAACTCGAAGCTATCGGGACAAAAGTAAAAGGATACGTCTCCAACGCATCAAATTTCGAGGAATCGCAGCAGGTTGTAAAGGAAATGGTCAGTGATTTCGGAAGAATTGACATACTCGTTAACAATGCAGGGATCACCAGAGACTCCCTCCTGATGAGAATGACTGAGGAACAGTGGGATACCGTAATTGCTGTAAATTTGAAATCTGTCTTTAACCTTACCCGCGCTGCCATTATTGTGATGATAAGCCAGAAAAGCGGATCAATCATAAACATGAGCTCCGTTGTGGGAGTTTCAGGAAATGCCGGACAAAGCAACTATTCAGCCTCAAAGGCAGGGATAATAGGATTCACCAAAAGCGTGGCAAAGGAGACCGGCTCCAGAAATATCAGGTGTAATGCAATTGCGCCCGGATTCATACTTACAGAGATGACAGAAAAACTTCCGGAAGAAGTAAAAAAAGACTGGGCCGGCAAAATACCCCTTAAGAGAGGCGGAACACCTGAAGATGTCGCAAATACGGCACTGTATCTTGCATCAGACCTTTCATCATATGTTACCGGACAAATAATTCATGTGTGCGGTGGTATGTTAACTTAAAAATATTTACTATCTTTACGGCTTCGCAGGGTGTCTATCCTTTTAGCACGAGGAAATGCAGCGAGACATATTTATTCCACACTTATTTTAAACAGACACCCTGCTTCTTTTTTTTATACCTCTGCATCTTATGTCCAATATTATTTTCATCCTGATAATAGTGATTCCTGTTACAGGTTACCTTCTTGAAAGGTATCTCGAACATCTCAACAGGAAAATGTGGTCAGATAAACTTCCTGACAAGCTTAAAGGAATTTGTCCGGAAGAAGATTATCAAAAATCGCAGCTATATAGCAGGGATAACGAGAAACTTTCCTTCTGGTCAGCTTCGTTCAACCTGGCCCTGGTTCTGGTGATGATCGTTGCAGGAGGTTTTTCAATGGTCGATGGATGGGCCAGGGTAATGAGCTCCAATAACGTAATTACAGCCCTCCTCTTCTTCGGGATCATCGGTTTTGCTTCCGATCTGTTGAACCTCCCTTTCAGCATCTATGACACCTTCGTTATTGAGAAAAAGTACGGATTCAACACGATGACTATCAGAACCTTTATAACCGATCATATCAAGGGATGGTTTATTACACTTCTTGTCGGGGGACCGGTGCTGGGACTGATAACATGGTTTTATTATAAAAGCGGTCCCTTGTTCTGGCTCTATGCCTGGGGACTGATCACTGCCTTCACCATATTCATGAATTATTTTTATTCAGAGCTTATTGTTCCGCTTTTCAACAAGCAGAAACCTCTGGAAGATGGTTCGCTGAGAACTTTGATCGAGGAATATGCTGCCAGGACAGGATTCAGACTGAAAAATATTTTCGTCATCGACGGTTCAAAGAGAAGCACAAGAAGCAATGCATATTTTTCGGGATTCGGCTCCAGAAAGAGGATTGTCCTTTATGACACCCTGATGAAGGATCTGTCGGAAGAAGAGATAGTCGCTGTTCTTGCTCACGAAACAGGTCATTACAAAAGACATCATGTTCCTGTGATGATGCTTTCTTCAGTCCTTACCACCGGACTAATGCTTTTTCTTTTCTCGCTGGTGGTTGACAATCCCGGATTATCGAAGGCTCTTGGTGCTGAGACCCCGAGTTTCCACCTCGGTCTTATTGTATTTGGCATATTGTACAGTCCTCTGTCACTCCTTATTGGACTGATATCCAATATTATATCCCGGAGGCATGAATTTGCTGCCGACAGGTATGCAAATAATAATTACAGCGCAGATCATCTTTCCAACGCTCTTAAGAAGTTGTCGGTAAAGAATCTGTCGAATATGATGCCTCATCCGGCCTATGTTTTTTTTCATTACTCACATCCGCCACTGCTGAAGCGATTGGAGAAGTTGGAATGATGTTTTATATTTGCGTCGGTTAAAATGCCTCCTTAGCTCAGCTGGTAGAGCAGCTCATTCGTAATGAGCAGGTCGTGGGTTCGAGTC
>DAIOVL010000002.1:200240-221238 GCA_036759025.1 Bacteroidales bacterium | reverse complement strand
TAGAGCACTGGTCTCCAAAACCAGGTGTCGGGAGTTCGAGTCTCTCCTCCCGTGCTAAATTAAATCAGTAATATGGGTTTTAAGACTTATTTAAAAGAATCATATACTGAGCTTGTTCACAAAGTGACCTGGCCCACATGGGCAGACCTTCAGAACAGCGCAGTTCTGGTTATGGTAGCTACAGCAATAATTGCTCTTGTCATTGCCGGTCTCGATTTTGCCTTCGGCCAGATAATGGAAACATTTTACGATCTGCTTTTTAAATCCTGATAAAAAGTCCCGAATGAATGAAAACCTAAAAAAATGGTATGTGCTCCGGGCTATCGGGGGAAAAGAAAAAAAGGTCAAGGAGTACATTGAAAGCGAAGTGACAAGGCTTAAGCTGGAAGAATTTGTATCCCAGGTGCTTATCCCGACTGAAAAAGTCTACCAGATCAGATCGGGCAAAAAAATCAGCAAGGAACGTACTTTCTTCCCCGGTTATGTGCTGGTGGAAGCTGTGCTGGTGGGAGAAGTACCCCACCTCCTGCGGAATATACCCAACGTCATCGGATTCCTCGGTTCACAGGACGGAGAGCCTGTTCCTCTGAGGAAGGCTGAAATAAACAGGATACTTGGAAAAGTCGACGAACTGAATGCCAGCGACGAGGAACTTAATGTTCCGTTCTTCGTGGGAGAATCGGTTAAAGTTATCGACGGTCCCTTCAACAGCTTTACAGGTATCATTGAAGAAGTAAATGAAGAAAAGAAAAAGCTTAAGGTAATGGTGAAAATTTTCGGAAGGAAAACACCGCTTGAGCTTAGTTTTATGCAGGTGGAAAAAGAAAGTTAACTGAAGATATTTGACGGTTGTAATAATTTATAATGCTTCCTGAACGACTGTCAAACTCTCGCAATAAACACGCAAATTTTAAATTATGGCAAAAGAAGTTGCTGGACTAATAAAGTTACAGATTCGTGGCGGAGCAGCTAATCCATCTCCACCCGTCGGACCCGCACTGGGTTCCAAGGGTGTCAACATCATGGATTTCTGTAAGCAATTCAATGCGAGGACCCAGGATAAAGCTGGAAAGGTAATACCGGTAGTGATAACAGTATATACAGACAAATCATTTGATTTTGTTACCAAAACACCACCGGTAGCTGTTCAGCTTCTTGAGGTTGCCAGGTCGAAGAAAGGTTCTAAAGAACCTAACCGGGACAAGGTAGCCCAGGTTACATGGGACCAGGTGCAGGCAATTGCGAAGGATAAAATGGAAGACCTGAATTGTTTTACAGTCGAGTCGGCCATGAAAATGGTAGCTGGTACCGCAAGAAGTATGGGGATAACCGTAAAAGGTGATTTCCCCGGGAAAATTTAACTAGAGAAAAATGACTAAACTTACCAAAAACCGTAAAGCCGCCTTTGAGAAAATAGAAAAGGAAAGGCTCTATACGTTGAAAGAGGCATCAGTGCTGGTTAAGGAAATAACATCAACCAAATTTGATGCTTCAGTCGACCTGGATGTAAGGTTAGGTATCGATCCGCGAAAATCCAATCAGATGGTCCGCGGCGTGGTTTCCCTTCCTCATGGAACAGGGAAACAGACACGCGTTCTGGTTCTCTGCTCTCCCGACAAGGAAGAAGAAGCCAGAGAAGCCGGTGCCGATCATGTTGGCCTCGATGAATTTGTAGAAAAAATAAAAGGAGGCTGGACCGACGTGGATGTGATAATAACAATGCCATCCGTAATGGGAAAAGTAGGTCAGCTGGGAAGGATACTCGGTCCGCGCGGACTGATGCCCAACCCGAAAAGTGGAACCGTGACAATGGAAATAGGAAAAGCTGTCAGGGAAGTTAAGCAGGGTAAGATTGATTTCAAAGTTGACAAGAACGGGATCATTCATGCCTCTATCGGAAAAGTCTCATTTGAACCTGCAAAGATCGTTGAAAATGCCAGGGAGTTCATCTCAATGGTGAACAAACTCAAACCGGCTGCCGCAAAAGGAACCTACATCCGTAGCCTCTTCCTTTCAAGCACCATGAGCCCGGGTATCAAAATCGATCCAAAAGGCTTCGATGACTAATCTTAAAAACAGGAGATTAATTATGAGACGTGAAGAAAAAACAGCTATCATAGAAAGCCTGAATGAAAAATTCAGGGAGTACAACCACTTTTATCTGACCGATACTGCCGATCTCAACGCTGCTGACACCAGCGACCTGAGAAGAAAATGCTTCGAAAACGACATCAAACTGGTCGTCGTAAAGAATACACTTCTCAAAAGAGCCCTCGAGCAGTCAGATATTGACTTTGAAGAACTGTATCCGGTTCTGAAAGGTACTACGTCCATCATGTTTGCAAACACAGGTAACGGACCTGCCAGATTAATTAAGGAATTCCGCGGCAAACATGATAAGCCTGTTATTAAGGCTGCATACGTTCAGGAATCTATTTATGTGGGCGGCGATCTCCTCGAGACCCTCGTCTCCATAAAAACCAAAGAGGAACTCATCGGGGATATTATCCTTATGCTGCAGTCACCAGCCCGGAACGTCATTTCAGCTTTGCAGTCAGGCGGTAATAAGTTGCATGGTGTTCTTGAAACACTTTCAAAAAAAGAGTAATAATCATTGTATAATCAATTTTAAAACAAATAAAAAATGGCAGATCTCAAGAAATTTGCAGAAGAACTGGTTAACCTGTCTGTAAAAGAAGTCAACGAACTGGCAAAAATACTTAAAGATGAGTATGGAATCGAACCCGCCGCTGCAGCTGTTGCAGTAGCCGGTCCTGCTGCTGGTGGCGCAGCACCCGTTGTGGAAGAAAAAACTTCATTTACGGTGTTCCTTAATAACGCCGGAGGCCAGAAGCTTCAGGTCGTTAAACTGGTTAAGGATATTACTGGTCTCGGACTCAAAGAGGCTAAGGCTGTAGTCGACGCCGCCCCAGGCCCCGTTAAGGAAAATGTATCAAAAGAAGAAGCAGAAGCTATTAAAAATCAGTTAGTTGAGGCAGGAGCAGAAGTTGAACTTAAATAAGTCATACCTCATAGCTGGGTTATCATAGGTTTGGTCCCGAATGCTCGGGACCAGGCCTTTTCGTTCTTTTAATTACAAGTTCACTTAATCTTTTTATAAATGCCATCAAAATCTACCGAAAGAATAAGTTTCGGCACCAGGAAAAGTCAGCTTGATTATCCTGATTTTCTGGAAGTTCAGTTAAAATCATTCAGTGAGTTCTTTCAGCTCGGAACAACGCCGGAGAACAGGAAAAGAGAAGGACTCTTTCAGGTCTTCAACGAGAACTTCCCGATCACCGATACAAGAAATAATTTTGTCCTTGAGTTTCTTGATTATTACATCGACCCCCCACGTTATACCATAGAAGAGTGTATCGAACGCGGCCTGACATTCAGCGTTCCGTTGAAAGCAAAGCTGAAACTCTACTGCACCGATCCCGAACACGAAGATTTCGATACCGTAATCCAGGATGTCTACCTCGGAACAGTCCCCTATATGACCGAAAGAGGAACATTCGTGATCAACGGCGCCGAAAGAGTAGTGGTATCACAGCTCCACAGATCACCGGGGGTTTTCTTCGGACAAAGCATACACGCTAACGGAACAAAGCTTTATTCGGCCAGAATTATCCCCTTCAAGGGATCGTGGATCGAATTCGCTACCGACATCAACAACGTGATGTATGCATACATCGACAGGAAGAAAAAGCTTCCTGTAACAACACTCCTCCGTGCAATAGGATTCGAAAGCGACAGGGAAATACTCGAAATCTTCAACCTGGCCGAAGAACACAAGGTATCCAAAACAAGTATAAAAAAACTTGTCGGCCGTAAACTGGCTGCAAGGGTACTGAAAACATGGGTCGAAGACTTTGTCGACGAAGATACCGGAGAAGTTGTCTCCATAGAAAGAAATGAAGTGATCCTCGACAGGGAACTGGTTATTGAACCCGAACATGTCGACCTGATAGTCGACTCGGGAGCCAAGGCTGTCCTGATTCATAAGGAAGATGCAAGCCTGTCGGATTTCGCAATCATATATAACACACTGCAGAAAGATCCCTGTAACTCGGAAAAAGAAGCTGTAATTTATATCTACCGTCAGCTCAGGAATGCCGAACCTCCCGACGAGGCTACGGCACGCGATGTGATAGAAAAACTCTTCTTCTCCGATAAAAGATACGACCTTGGTGAGGTCGGCCGCTACAGGATCAATAAAAAACTCGGGCTCGAAACCGATATGTCGGTCAAGATACTTACCCGCGAAGATATCATCAAGATAATAGGTTATCTTATCGAACTTATCAACTCAAAAATTGATATCGACGATATTGACCATCTTAGCAACCGCAGGGTCCGTACAGTGGGTGAACAACTGTATGCACAGTTTGGCGTAGGCCTGGCACGTATGGCACGTACCATCCGCGAGCGGATGAATGTACGCGACAACGAAGTGTTTACACCTGTTGATCTTATTAATTCCAAGACACTGTCATCGGTTATCAACTCGTTCTTCGGAACAAACCAGCTATCTCAGTTCATGGACCAGACCAACCCGCTGGCTGAGATGACTCATAAGCGCCGTATGTCAGCACTTGGCCCCGGAGGTCTGTCACGCGAAAGAGCAGGTTTTGAGGTGAGAGACGTACATTATACCCACTACGGCAGACTGTGTCCCATAGAGACACCCGAAGGCCCGAACATCGGTCTGATCTCTTCGCTCTGCGTTTTTGCAAAGATCAATGAACTTGGTTTTATTGAGACTCCATACCTCCAGGTGAAGGATGCACAGGTCGACCTCAGCAGCGATGGCATTGTGTGGCTGAGCGCCGAAGAGGAAGAATATAAGATGATTGCCCAGGCAAATGCCCCTCTGACGGGTGACGGTCATTTCGAAAACCCAAGGGCAAAATGCAGGTACGAAGCCGATTATCCAATTGAAGAAGTCTCAAAGATCGACCTTATGGATGTGGCTCCTAACCAGATCGCATCAATAGCTGCATCGCTTATTCCTTTCCTCGAACACGACGATGCAAACAGAGCTCTGATGGGGTCGAACATGATGCGTCAGGCTGTACCTCTTATTAACCCCGAAACCGCAATAGTGGGAACCGGACTTGAGGCTCAGGTGATCAAAGACAGCCGTATTCTGTATGTGGCTGAAGGTGATGGAGTTGTTGAATCTGTCGACTCCAACCAGGTAGTCATACGTTATACCCGTACCGATGAGGAAAAATTCGTCAGCTTCGACGACGATACAAAAACCTATGTTCTCCCCAAATACAAGAAGACAAACCAGAATACCTGCATTAACCTGGTCCCTGTAGTTAAAAAAGGAGAGAAAGTCAGGAAAGGACAGGTTCTTACAGAAGGTTACGGTACCAAAAAAGGAGAACTGGCACTCGGCAGGAACCTCAAAGTCGCATTTATGCCCTGGAAAGGCTACAACTTTGAGGATGCAATCGTAATTTCCGAAAGAGTTGTGCAGGAGGATATGTTTACATCGGTGCATATCGATGAGTATCTTCTGGAAGTACGCGATACCAAAAGAGGTCTTGAAGAACTTACATCCGACATTCCCAACGTAAGCGAGGAGGCAACGAAGCATCTCGATGAAAACGGATTGATAAGGATAGGTGCCCACATCAGGCCCGGCGACATATTGATCGGTAAAATCACTCCGAAAGGGGAATCAGATCCTTCACCTGAGGAGAAGCTTCTCAGGGCTATCTTTGGTGACAAGGCAGGCGACGTAAAGGATGCTTCCCTGAAGGCAGGTCCTTCACTCGAAGGAGTGGTAATCGACAAGAAACTGTTTACCAGGGCAATAAAGGACAGAAAGGCCAAGGCAAGTGAAAAGCCTCAGCTCGAAAAGATTGAGAATGAGTTCAATAAAAATGTTGAAGAACTTAAGTCAAGACTTGTTGACAAGCTCTTCATCCTGGTAAACGGCAAGACTTCCCAGGGTGTTAAGGATTATCTGAATGTGGATGTCATACCCAAAGGCAGCAAATTTACTCTCAAGCAGCTCCAGGAGATCGATTTTCTGGGTGTCAACCCTAATAAATGGACTACCGACAAGAAAAAGAATGATAGTATAAAACAGCTGCTGCATAATTATATCATCAAATACAAGGAAATTGATGGGGTATACAAGCGCAAGAAATATAATCTCACAATAGGCGATGAACTGCCGGCAGGCATTGTCAGACTGGCAAAAGTTTATATAGCCAAGAAGAGGAAAATAAAAGTAGGCGACAAGATGGCCGGACGTCATGGAAACAAAGGCATCGTGGCCAGAATTGTGCGACAGGAAGATATGCCGTTCCTGGAAGACGGAACCCCTGTTGACATTGTGCTCAACCCGCTGGGTGTGCCTTCAAGGATGAACCTCGGACAGATTTATGAGACTGTCCTCGGGTGGGCCGGACAGAAACTGGGTCTCTGTTTCTCGACACCTATATTCGATGGGGCAACTATTGACCAGATCACTGAATACACCGAAAAAGCAGGATTACCCAGGTATGGCAAGACATACCTTTATGACGGTGGCACCGGTGAACGTTTCGACCAGCCTGCAACGGTGGGAGTGATCTATATGCTAAAGCTGGGTCACATGGTCGACGACAAAATGCATGCCCGTTCCATCGGTCCGTATTCCCTTATTACACAGCAGCCGCTGGGAGGGAAGGCACAGTTCGGAGGTCAGCGTTTCGGAGAGATGGAAGTTTGGGCTCTCGAAGCATTCGGAGCTGCTCATATTCTTCAGGAAATACTTACAATCAAATCCGACGATGTGGTAGGAAGGGCCAAGGCATATGAAGCCATAGTCAAGGGTGAACCAATGCCCCAGCCGGGTATTCCCGAATCGCTCAATGTTTTGCTGCATGAGCTTAGAGGTCTGGGACTGAGTGTAATACTTGATTAACATTACAGCAGACTCTTTATTTTAACTGATTAGAAAAAATACAGTATATGTCATTCAGAAGAGACAACAAAACAAAAACAAGTTACTCAAAGATCTCAATTGGTCTTGCTTCACCTGAGGAGATACTCGATCGTTCGAGCGGTGAAGTACTGAAACCGGAGACTATCAATTACCGCACCTATAAGCCAGAACGCGATGGTCTTTTCTGCGAAAGGATTTTTGGTCCGGTAAAAGATTACGAGTGTCATTGCGGAAAATACAAGCGTATACGGTACAAGGGAATAGTGTGCGACCGTTGCGGCGTGGAAGTAACGGAGAAAAAAGTACGCCGTGAAAGAATGGGCCATATATCCCTGGTAGTCCCTGTAGCTCATATCTGGTATTTCAGGTCGCTTCCAAACAAAATAGGTTATCTCCTGGGCCTGCCTACCAAGAAACTTGATTCCATTATTTATTACGAACGGTATGTAGTTGTCAATCCGGGTATCAAAGCTGCTGACGGGATCAATCAGCTTGACTTCCTGACAGAGGAGGAATATCTTGAGATAGTTGAATCACTGCCTAAGGAGAACCAGTATCTCGAAGATACTCATCCCGACAAATTCATTGCCGATATGGGCGCCGAGGCACTTCATAAACTTCTGAACCGCCTCGACCTCGACGAGATATCTTACTCACTTCGCCACAGGGCTAACACCGAGACTTCCCAGCAGCGCAAAAATGAGGCACTTAAACGTCTTCAGGTTGTCGAGGCATTCAGGGAATCAAAACAGGTAAACCGACCGGAATGGATGGTAATAAAGGTGGTACCGGTAATACCTCCCGAACTTAGGCCTCTTGTACCTCTCGACGGCGGCCGGTTTGCAACAAGCGACCTCAACGATCTTTACAGAAGGGTCATCATCAGGAATAACCGTCTGAAAAGACTTATAGAGATCAAGGCTCCGGAGGTCATACTCCGGAATGAAAAACGTATGCTCCAGGAGTCGGTCGATTCACTTTTTGATAACTCGAGAAAAGCCAACGCTGTAAAAACTGATGCTAACCGTCCGCTTAAATCTCTGAGCGACAGTCTTAAGGGTAAGCAGGGAAGGTTCCGTCAGAACCTGCTCGGGAAAAGGGTAGACTATTCTGCACGATCGGTTATTGTCGTAGGGCCTGAACTGAATCTTCATGAATGCGGACTTCCGAAAGATATGGCTGCAGAACTTTATAAGCCATTCATCATACGTAAGCTCATCGAACGCGGTATTGTAAAAACTGTAAAGTCGGCCAAGAAAATAGTCGACAGAAAAGACCCTGTTGTCTGGGATATACTCGAAAATGTCCTGAAAGGTCATCCTGTACTGCTAAACCGTGCTCCCACCCTGCACAGGCTGGGTATTCAGGCTTTCCAGCCCAAGCTTATTGAAGGCAAGGCCATTCAGCTTCACCCGCTGGTTTGTACCGCCTTCAACGCCGACTTCGACGGTGACCAGATGGCTGTCCATCTTCCTCTAGGAAATACAGCAGTGCTTGAGGCCCAGATGCTTATGCTGGCATCGCATAACATCCTCAACCCGGCAAACGGAGCGCCCATAACAGTTCCCTCCCAGGATATGGTCCTCGGACTGTATTATATAACAAAGGGAAGAAAAGGCAGCGAAGCGGAAAAGGTTAAAGGCGAAGGCCTCATTTTCTATTCACCTGAAGAGGTTAATATTGCATATAATGAGGGTAGGGTAGATCTCCATGCCTTTATTAAAGTTAAAGTGAACGACAGGGTCAACGGAGAATTGGTTAATCACCTTATCGAAACTACTGTCGGAAGAGTAATATTTAACCAGTATGTTCCGGACGAGGTAGGGTTCATTAATGAGATCCTTACTAAAAAATCGCTGAGAGATATTATCGGACGCGTTCTGAAGCTTTCAGGAATGGCCAAGACAGCCGATTTTCTTGATGCTATAAAGAACCTTGGTTTTGATTCAGCCTTCAGGGGCGGATTGTCTTTCAACCTCGATGATGTTATAATACCGGAGGAAAAAACCAAATTCGTTGGTGAAGGCTATGAACAGGTTGAGGAGGTCCTTAATAATTACAACATGGGCTTCATTACCAACAATGAGCGCTATAACCAGATAATAGACATCTGGACCCATGTAAATGCAAGGCTTACCCAGTCGCTCATGAAACAGCTTTCAAACGACAAGCAGGGTTTCAACTCAGTTTATATGATGCTCGACTCGGGTGCAAGAGGATCCAAGGAACAGATCCGGCAGCTTTCAGGAATGAGAGGACTGATGGCCAAACCTCAGAAATCGGGTTCTTCAGGATCTGAGATTATCGAGAACCCCATTCTTTCAAACTTCAAGGAAGGATTGTCAGTTCTTGAATACTTCATTTCAACCCACGGAGCCCGTAAAGGTCTGGCCGACACTGCACTGAAAACTGCCGACGCCGGATACCTTACAAGAAGGCTGGTGGATGTATCTCAGGATGTGATCATTAATGAGGAGGACTGTGGCACTCTTAGAGGACTTGTGGCAACAGCCATAAAGAAGAATGAAGAGGTTGTGGAATCACTATATGAAAGAATACTGGGGCGCACCACCGTTCATGATGTGTACCATCCCCTGACAGGAGAGCTTATTGTAGAAGCGGGACAGCAGCTTACAGAAGAACTGGCATCAAGAATAGAAGATTCACCCGTTGAACAGGTTGAAATACGATCGGTTCTTACCTGTGAGTCTAAGAAAGGCGTATGTGCAAAATGCTATGGCCGTAACCTCGCAACAGGACAAATGGTCCAGAAAGGTGAAGCTGTCGGAGTCATTGCAGCCCAGAGTATCGGTGAGCCGGGAACCCAGCTTACCCTCCGTACATTCCACGTGGGTGGTACAGCCTCTAATATCACTACCGAATCACGACTTGTGGCACGCTACTCTGGTATAGCTGAAATTGATGAGCTTAGAGCGGTTGCGAAAAAGGATCCTGACAAAGATCAGATCGACATTGTGATTGGAAGGCTTGCCGAACTGAGGATCATAGACAAAAAAACAGGCATCGCCCTTACAACCCATACAATACCTTACGGGGCGAAATTGTATATTAAACCCGGTCAGGAGGTTGAGAAAGGAAAACTCATTTGCGAATGGGATCCCTTCAACGCAGTTATTATTGCCGAAGTGGGAGGTAAGATCGGATACGATTACCTTATCGAAGGCATAACTTTCCGTGAAGAATCAGACGAACAGACCGGATTCAAGGAAAAAGTGATCATAGAAAGCCGCGATAAAACAAAGAACCCGGCCATAAAGATCCTTGCACCAAAGGGAGGTGAGGAACTGAGGCTTTATAACCTGCCCGTGGGATCACACCTGGTAGCCGATACAAATAAGCTGGTTGAAGCAGGTGATGTGCTTGTAAAAATCCCGCGTGCCGTAGGTAAATCGGGCGACATAACGGGAGGTCTTCCGAGAGTTACCGAACTCTTTGAAGCCCGTAACCCTTCTAATCCCGCGATCGTTTCCGAGATCGACGGAGAAGTGACATTCGGTAAAATAAAGAGGGGTAACAGAGAGATCACGATAAAATCAAAAACCGACGAGATCAAAAAATACCTCGTACCTCTCTCCAAGCAGATTCTCGTTCAGGAGAATGACTATGTAAAGGCAGGAACACCGCTGTCCGACGGGGCAATAACACCTTCCGACATCCTGGCTATCAAAGGGCCTACCAAAGTCCAGGAATATATCGTTAATGAGATTCAGGAAGTATACCGTCTGCAGGGTGTGAAGATCAACGATAAACATTTCGAGATCATTGTCAGGCAGATGATGCGCAAGGTGGAAATCGTAGACCCCGGCGATACTAAATTCCTTGAAAGACAGATAGTTGATAAGCTGGAGTTTATGGATGAGAATGACTGGATCTACGACAAGAAAGTTGTAACTGACAGTGGAGATTCACAGACTCTCCGTCCGGGAATGATAGTGACTGCACGTAAACTGAGAGATGAAAATTCTGTTCTCAAGAGAAAAGACCTGAAGGTCGTTGAAGCCAGGGATGCCATTCCTGCAACATCCAGCCAGGTTCTCCAGGGAATAACCCGTGCTGCACTTCAGACCAACAGCTTCTTCTCCGCAGCATCTTTCCAGGAAACCACTAAAGTGCTTAATGAAGCTGCCATACTAGGAAAGATAGACAGACTTGAAGGTCTGAAAGAGAATGTCATCGTAGGTCATCTCATCCCTGCCGGTACCGGACAGCGCGAGTACAACAGCATCATTGTGGGCTCACTCGAAGAGTATGAAGAGCTGGTAGGTACTGATCACGCTCAGGTGGTAGAAGCCGGAAAAGCTGAGATAGAGAAATAAACAAATATTGAAACCATGTCAGATTCAAGAGAACAGAACCAGATCAGCATTGAACTGAACGAGGAAGTGGCCCAGGGCATATATTCCAACCTGGCTGTGATAACTCACTCTGCATCCGAGTTCGTGGTCGATTTCGTAAGGATCATGCCCGGTATACCCAAGGCACAGGTGAAGTCGAGGATTATTCTAACACCCGAACATGCGAAAAGACTCGTTGCAGCTCTCCAGGATAATATTTCCAAGTTTGAATCTGTTCACGGACCGATAAAGGAGGTCAAGGGGTCAGGACCGGTAATGCCGATGAGTTTCGGCGGTCCGACTGCCCAGGCCTGAAATAAATGCCAAACAACTCCAATTCGAGGCCGTCAGCGACTTTGCTGACGGCTTTTTTTTGAATTGAAAGAAATAAATCCGAAATTTGTGTGTTATTATTTTGAAAGAATCTGACATACGATAATGAAAAAGTATATTTCTGGAAAGATACTGCTTGCCATGATCATCATTGCACCTGCTCTTTTTGTCCACGGATGTGATAAACAGGAGAAATGTGGTTGCGACGGCGACGTTCTTTTCAGCCTCACTTTCGATACTTTTTCTCCCGTCGATTATTCTGAGATATATGTGGGAGGAGAAGGCGCTGTAATGAGCTTCAGGATTGGCTATGACACTTACACGTTCTGTAATCCGGTAGAAATGTATGAGGTCTATAAGAAACTGAATCCCGACCACCAGATAAAAATTGCCGGTGACGTTTTCTGGGATTGCCAGTACGTGAGCAGTGCAAGTCAGTCGTCTTACTATTATTACTATTACAAGTATTACAATATCCGGGTTACCGACATGAAATCGCACCTTTACGGTAAATAGCCGGATCTCCCATGACCAATTTAAAAATATCTTTTGCAGGTGCCGGTAATGTGGCCGCAACACTCTGCAGGGCATTTTATACGTCAGGAATACCGATCGACAGGATAGTTACCCCCACTGAAGAAAAAGGAAAGGCTCTTGCTGAAGACTGCAACGCTTCATGGTCCGATGATCTGTACTTCGGCAGATCCACCGGTGTGCTGATAGTTGCCGTGCCCGACCACACACTGAACGATGTCCTTAACTCCATAATATGCCCTCAAGAATGTGTGGTTGCCCATACAGCCGGCAGTTTCGGCCTCGATGTATTTCCTCCGGCAATAAAAAAAAGAGGCGTATTCTATCCCTTTCAGACTTTCACCGCCGGCAGGAAAATTAACACCGCTGCAATACCCTTCCTTCTGGAGGCTTCCGACGATGATACCGCTCAACGTCTCCGGTATCTTGCGTCAGCACTTGGCGCAAAAGCGGAATTTATGGATACGGACACAAGGAAGATGCTTCATCTTGCGGCAGTATTCGTATGTAATTTCACCAATCATCTGCTTACAGCAGGGAAAAAGATAACTTCTGAGGCGCAGCTCGATTTTAACATTCTTGAACCGCTTGTAAATGAGACCGTAGCCAAAGCTTTCGATTCGGGACCTGATCTGTCCCAGACGGGTCCTGCAATCAGAAATGATCTTAACACTATTGAAAAGCATCTGAAATTATTATCTTTCTCGCCCGAATTACAGAAACTTTATAACGAACTTACAGAATCAATCAGGAAACATTACAAAACAAAGCAGGAATGACAAACTTCAAGGAAGGTCTTGCCGGCGTAAAGGCATTCATTTTTGATATTGACGGTGTACTTTCGCTTCAGACGATAAACCTCAATGTGTTCGGAGTGCCCAACAGGACAGTAAACCTTCGCGATGGTTATGCTCTCCAGCTTGCAGTTAAAAAAGGTTATAAGGTTGCAATAATTTCGGGAAGCAATTCAAAGGATTATCAGAAGAGACTTAAACAGCTCGGTATAACGGACGTATATCTTAACAGCAGGGAGAAGATCGACCAATACCGTTATTTCAGAAATAAACATAAACTGAAGGATTCAGAAATACTTTATATGGGCGACGATATTCCTGATTTTCACGTTATGAAGGAGGCAGGAGTACCTGTATGCCCGAGTGATGCCGACAGTGAGATCAGACAATTGTCGGTTTATGTTTCCGACAAGAAGGGCGGAGAGGGTTGTGTAAGGGATGTGATTGAACAGGTTCTCAGGCTGCATGACAGATGGATGGATTCCGAATCATTTACATGGTGATATGAAAGAATTTCTGCAACTTATACGCTGGAAAAACCTTCTCATTGTGACTCTTACAATGGTCCTGATGAGGTATTTCGTAATAGCACCCCTTCTGAGCGAGGTAAAGCTGCCTCTGGCAGGAGCACCCGACGTGCCGGTACCAATGATGCTCCAGTTTCCCCTCCTGCATTTTGTTCTTCTTGTTGTTGCCACACTTTGTATTACGGCAGGAGGTTACGTCATAAACGATTATTTTGATATACGCACCGACCTTGTCAACAGGGGAAATATAATTGTGGGGAATAAAATATCCAGACGCAGGGCTATCCTGTGGCACTCGGTATTTAACATAGCAGGTGTGTCACTTGGTTTCTACGTGTCGTTCAGGGCCGGTCTGTTCTGGATGGGCCTTATATTCCTTGTGGTGTCGGGTATGCTGTATTTTTATTCTGCCAGCTATAAGCGGCAGTTTCTCATAGGTAACCTGGTAGTGGCATTTCTGACAGCCATGGTCCCCTTCCTCGTTGTACTCTATGAATGGCCCTCCCTTTTTAAATATTATTCGGCAAATGCCGCCAGCGTACCGGATATGTCTTTTCTTTTTTACTGGGTCGGAGGTTTTGCCCTTTTTGCTTTTCTTACAACCCTCACCAGGGAAATTATTAAAGATATAGAGGATTTTGAAGGCGACAGGGTTTACGGGCGCAATACACTGCCGGTTGTGACAGGCATTCCTGCTTCAAAGATCATTTCCACAATACTTGCAGGGCTTACCATCCTGCTTCTCTACCTGGTATGGTTCTTTTATGTCCGCGACTGGATAACATTGATATACATATCTGTAGCCATAGCTGTACCTCTGGTTCTGGTCATTTGCCGGGTAATTTGCGGAAGTACACGGCGGCAGATACAGGGAGCCAGCAGCATGATGAAGATAGCCATGCTTACCGGTATACTATATTCACTGGTGGTTAAGGCAATAATATACTGGAAGCTTCTCTGATCCATGCTAAGCGATATCTCAGAAAATTACAGGATAATCCTCGCTTCCAGATCGCCCAGGAGGCAGCAGCTTCTTCGTGAGCTCGGACTTGAGTTCAAAGTATGTGAGAAAGAGTATGATGAATCATATCCTGAAGGACTGATGGGAGAAGAGATCGCCCTTTATCTTGCCCGGTCGAAAGCAGATCATTTCAGGGACGATCTTCATCCCGGCGACATGTTCATCACTGCCGACACCATAGTATGTTGTAACGGAAAACTCCTCGAAAAACCTTCTGACAGGCAGGATGCTCTCAGAATGCTAAGGCTCATCTCTGGTAACACACATGAAGTGATAACGGGAGTGAACATCCTCACTCTTTCAAAAGAAACAACATTCACTGATACAACAAAAGTTACTTTTGAAAATCTTTCGGATGAAGAGATAATTTATTATATTGACAGGTTCAGACCCTACGACAAGGCAGGTGGCTACGGGATACAGGAGTGGATAGGTATTGCGGGGTGCAGCAGGCTGGAAGGGTCATACTTCAATGTTGTAGGCCTGCCGGCTCAAAGACTTTATAAGGAACTGAAAAATTTTTAAATAAACTAAATCTGAAAATTTGAAACCCGCATGTATCACTGACAGGAACACGTATATATTTGTTCTTTAAACATGTGGATTCCTTCAGACAATTAAAAATTAAATTATATACTGATGAAAAAACTGCTACTGTCACTACCGGTCTTTCTTGTATCCCTGTTTGCGGCTGCAACACCTGATGAGGGAATGTGGATACCAATCCTTATCGAAAAGTATAATATCAAACTCATGCAGGAAAAGGGATTCAAACTATCCGCCGAAGATATTTACAGCGTGAACAAAGCCTGTATGAAGGACGCTGTCGTTATTTTTGGAGGTGGCTGTACAGGAGAGCTCATCTCTCCCGACGGCCTTCTGATTACAAATCATCATTGCGGTTACGGAACCATACAGAGGCTTTCAAGTATCGAAAATGACTATCTGGCTAACGGATTCTGGGCCATGTCAAGGGAAGAGGAGATCCCTGCACCAGGACTGTCGGTTACCATACTAAAATGGATGGAGGACGTTACTGACCGTATGATGAAGGGCATTACCGGGGGAATGGATGCCCAGGAGAGGCAGAAAATCCTGGATGCCAATTCGGAAGATATAAGAAGGAAAGCACTGGAAGGAACAGGTTACACCGCACGTATAAGCCCCTTCTACATGGGTAACCAGTATTTCATGCTTGTATATGAGACTTTCAGTGATGTCCGTTTTGTCGGAGCTCCGCCATCATCCATCGGAAAATTCGGAGGCGAAACCGACAACTGGGTATGGCCCCGTCATACAGGTGATTTCTCCCTGTGGAGAGTATATGCCGGCACTGAAAACAAACCGGCAAGATATGCCAGTACAAATGTTCCCTACAAACCACTTTATCATTTTCCCATTTCACTGAAAGGAGTGCAGGAAGGCGATTTTACAATGGTATTCGGATACCCCGGATCGACATCACAGTATGTGCCTTCATTTCATATCGACATGGTCAAAAACCATATCAACCCGAAAATGATAGCCATAAGAACAAAAAAGATTGAGATAATGGAAGCAGCCATGAATACCGATCCTCTCATCAGGCTTCAGTATTCGGCAAAGAAATCAGGTGTGGCCAACGCATGGAAGAAATGGATAGGAGAGAACCAGGGTCTCGACCGGATGAGGACCATCGAGAAAAAGCAGGCTTATGAGAAGCGCCTTACCGACTGGATTAACTCTGATCCCGCCAGAAAAACGAGATACGGACATCTCCTCCCGGAATATGAAAAGCTTTATTCGCAATTAAAAGATTATTCACTGGTTAACAGTTTTACCTCCGATGCCTTTTTCAGCAGCGGCGCAGAGGCTGTCGGCTTTGCCAGGAATATGATGTCATTTGCAAACCTTTTTGAAAGTGAAGCCGATGAAGCAAGAATTGAAGCTGTTAAAGGAGAATTGATTGCTGCGGCATCCAGGTTCTTTAAAAATTATAATTACGAAACAGACAAGGAACTTTTTGTTGCCGTTATGGAATTATATGGCGGGCAACTTGAAGAAAAGTGGCAGGCCCCAGGGTATTTAAAGATTAAAAATGCATGGAAGGGTGATTTTCAGGCACTTGCAGATAAAATTTACCCGGTAAGTGTTTTTACCGATGAAGCAAGATTTACGGCCTTCGTGAACGGGTTCGGGAAACGTTCTCTCAAGGCTCTCAAAAAAGATCCCATCTATAACCTGGCCAGTAGCACAAGTGAATTCATTTCAGAAAATGTACGCGGCGAACTGATCCGCATACAGTCAGAAATCCAGAAACTCAATCCGCTTTACATGACTCTGCAAATGGAATTTGACAGCAACCGTCTTTTCTATCCCGATGCAAACTCAACATTAAGGGTAGCTTATGGAGAGGTTAAAGGATACTATTCAAAAGATGCAGTTTATTTCAGACACTATTCAACCCTTAAGGGGATCATTGAAAAGGATAATCCGGAAATTTTCGATTACGATGTGCCAGATAAATTAAAAGAACTGTACCGTACGAAAAACTATGGTCGTTATACACAGAACGGAGAGGTGCCGGTATGCTTCATAGCTACCAATCATACAACCGGTGGTAATTCCGGAAGCCCGGTTATTAATGCTGAGGGTCATCTTATAGGTGTGAATTTCGACAGGGCATGGGAAGGTGTTGCCAGCGACATGGCTTTTAACCCTGAACAGAGCCGGAACATAAGCCTCGACATAAGGTACGCACTGTTCATTATCGACAAATTTGCCGGAGCAGGTTATCTTCTTGATGAGATGACACTGGTGGAATAAAACCAGTATCAGAAACGGATAGTATATTTTACCTTGAGCCTTGCTTCGTAAACTTCAGGGGTGAAGCGTTGATGGGGATCTATAAGAGGTGAATTAAAGGTGAGAAAGACCTCTTTGCCGGGTTTGATTATCCATTGAAACCTCGATTGCCATCCTATTGTTTCCGTTTTGTTGTCATACTGGGCAAAATTCGACCAGTAGATATTAGGGCTGAAAAGGAAATTAAGGTTGATGCGGAATATCTGGGTCACAAAATCTCCTTCTGCCAGTGTTACCCACCTTCTTTCTGCATCCAGTCCAAGGTATACCGGTACGCATATCTTATATCCGGTCTGTATCAGAAGGTCGGTTCTGTGTCCTGAATAGAACGACCCGAAAGCTGTTTTCACCAGCCCCCAGAGGTTTCTTCTTTTTGCGGAGGTAAGAGTAAGCGTGTGACGCCAGAAATTATAATCTCCGGCTGGTATGTTGATTGTATCAAAGATGTTGAATGGCTTTCTGAGCCTGTCGAACTGATACTGCGACTGGAGGGCTATTATGTCACCGCTCAGGAAGGTGATGGTTGAGTAATTAAGGTTTATTTCTCCGGTCAGGAGGTCATTGTCTATAGTGCTGAAAATGAAAGAATAGTCTGTACCGGTTTTAATCTGAAGGATTGGCGAATTTTTTGGTCTGGGCCCCAGCGAGATGCCTCCATATATATCCCTGATGCCTTTACGGGGAACGAATCCCAGACCGGGAGTGAAGTTTTCTCCTATTTCAAGATATCCTGCCCTGAAATTCAGAAAATCATTCGGGTAGTTTATCTCTGTGCCAAAAGACAGATCATGACCTGAAAGTCCTTCCGTGAATGATTTCACACCATAAAGTGAGAATTTCAGGTTTTTATTTCCTTTCAGTTCGGAGCTTCCTATTCTAAGGTCAAAACCGGCAAGTGAATTATCAGCATCGGAAAAAGCATTGCCGTTTGATCCTATAATTCCAACCGAGGATTGTTTCCCTAGGTCCACCGATACCCTTCCGACGGTATAGCCGGGGTTATCCCATGCGTTATCGTCCTTTATATGGAGAACACCGAAATTGAATCTTCCAGCCTTTCCCGTGAATTTGCCTCCGTATTTTATGGCGACAGGATTACCGGTGCTGTCGAGTCCGATACTTCTCGAGAAGAACGGGATCATCGAAGTCTTCTTGGTATTGTCGTCGTCGCCGTTAATGCCAAAATTAAAGTAGTTGGAACCATCAAGGAAGAAATCCCTTTTTTCAGGGAAGAAAAGTGAAAAGCGTGTCAGGTTGATCTGCTTTTCATCCACTTCTGTCTGTGCGAAATCAGTGTTTACTGTTACCGCAGCTTTCAGTGATGGGGTGATCTGGTAAAAAGCGTCTACTCCGATGTCGGCAACAGGCCTGGATTCATCATTTTCTTTCTTGCTGAAACCTCCTGTTGCATAAGGGATAACGTCGAGGCCTATTCCCTGCGTCATATCCTTTAAACCGCTTATCCGTCCGCAGTCGGATACCTGAAACTTATCGGCATCGAGTGAAGAGGCTGGCCAGGTTGAGAATTCAGATTTTCGTTTGATGTGTCGTATACATTTTAATCCCCATGTATCTTTACTCATGTCGAATCCCATTGTTTTAAAGGGAATGATAAGTTCGGCTTCCCAGCCGGAACCGGTTATTTTTGCCTTGCCGTCCCAGATGCCGTCCCATGCTTTGTTGAAATATTGTCCGTTTTCATTTATCAGGGCATCTCCAATGCTTCCTCTGGGGCCTATCTGGAACCAGTAACCGCTCCTTCCGTCAAGAAAGGTATCAAAGATTACCTGGATCCTGTCATCTTCGCCCAGGCTTACATCTCTTGCAAGCTCTTTGGCTATGATTCCAGCCGGATCGTCATAACATCTTATGCCGACGTAAATATTATGACGGTCGAAAAGGAAAAGAAATTCGGTTTTTTCTGTGATCGCTTCACCGTTACGTGGTTCTTTCTGGTAAAAATCATCCACCACGGCAGCGTTTTTCCAAACCTCGTCATCTGTAAAACCGTCGATGACAGGAGGGGTGCCGGTAAAAACAGCTTTTATCCCGGGGATCTGCGAATGAACGATGCCTGACCCTGTAAAAAGGAAAAATATAATCAGCTTGATGAAAAGATATGATCGCAGTCTGTCAGTCTCACTTAAATATTTAACCATACCTCTTCTCCAGTTATTTCTTCTTTTCAGGGTCTATAATGTTTTTTTATCAGGATCTAAAATTATATTATTAATCAGTTTACGATGAAATTTTTAACTTGATTTAACTTCCCGGAATATTTTTCTACAACTGCTGCCTGTTCGTCGATGGTTTTTCTTATGTCGTCCTGGTTCCTGTTTACTTTTGGAATTCCCGACCGGGCTTTCGCAAGGGCTCTTTCAGCTTTCCTTTTCTTTTTTTCTGATCGGGTTATCGACTTAAGAGTTTTCTTTTTATCCTTTTCAAGTCCCTTGAGATAATCTTCCTTGGTATCCCTTTCTTCCCCCGAACTCATTGAAGGAAGTGCCATGCTGTGTTCGGAGATGGCAGCCGTCAGTGAAGTCAGATGGTTATTCATGTCTGTCAGTTTCTCTGCTTCGGAGGAAATCGTCCTTTCGCTTTTTCTTATGGTTTTTTCCATGCCGGAGCCTTCTTTTTCCAGGGTGCTCATCTCCTTTTCGAGGTCTCGCAGGATTGTCTCTTCAGCTTTAAGCTGCTCTTCCACAAGCCTTATGTACTGGTTCTTTGCAAAATTGAACAGGAAGGTTTTTGCTCTTTCGTGATCCGCATCCCCTGTGGTCTTTTCAATGTAAAGATCTTTCCTGAGTTCGAAGGCAGCGGCCAGACAGAGCCCGGTGTCGCTGGCCGAGAAACGGCTGTAGACATTGATGGGATCCGGGGCTATTTCTTTTATGTTTGCCCCGAAAATGGTCATCTCTCCGTTTTCAGTAACCACCGTCGATTTTGTCCCCGATTGCAGTGTCTTTACCCAGTTATCGAGTGTTTCCTGGTATTCCACTTCGGGGATGATTACCGCCATACCGGGAAGAGAGCCATTACCTATTTTCAGGGAATCATCATAGAAGAGGATAGGCTCCTGAGCCCTTACTCCGGCCGAAATCAGAACTATCAGTACCGGCAGGAACATTTTTGGTTTCATAATTTTATGGTATTATGTATAATATATGTAAATATAACAAATTACCGCCTCTTTCTTCAGTTTAATGATCAAAAAAATGATATGTCCATCAGTCTTTGCTCTTTTAACAGTGGCGCAGGAAAAGTTTAAAATGAATCACCAGTCTGCCATCTCCCTTGCAAGTCTTTCATAAGGTTAAAAATTACTATCTTTCATTTTTGAAATATGAGAGATCGATGAAAATAGTTGCCGACGACAAGATTCCTTTTTTGAAAGGTGTTCTGGAACCATATGCTGAAGTGGTTTATTTACCCGGAGGGAAGATCACCCGGAGGGATATTTCTGATGCCGATGCCTTGCTGATAAGGACAAGAACGAAATGCACGGGAGACCTTCTCAGCGGAACCAGAGTGAGTTTCATCGCTACCGCCACAATAGGATTTGACCATATAGACACAAGATTCTGCAAGAAAAACGGGATAACCTGGACCAATGCTCCGGGATGCAATTCTTCCTCAGT
>DAIOVL010000002.1:0-200140 GCA_036759025.1 Bacteroidales bacterium | reverse complement strand
ACTTTTCATGTTCCCCTTAACGTTGTTGGAAGAGACTCTACCTGGCACCTGGTAAGCGAAAAGAGCCTGAAAAAAATGAAGAAAGGCGCATGGATAATAAATTCTTCACGTGGAGAGGTGGCTGATACAGCGGGCCTGTTTAAGGTTTTAACGTCGGGAAAGCTGGGTGGGGCAGTGCTTGATGTATGGGAGAATGAACCGGATATAGACCTCGAACTTATGTCGAAGACCTTTATTGCGACACCTCACATCGCAGGTTATTCGACTGATGGAAAGGCAAATGGTACATCCATGGCAGTGAATTCACTCTCCAGACATTTCGGACTTCCTTTATCAGACTGGTACCCCGAATGCCTTCCTTCTCCTGAACAACCTGAGATTTTTATTGACGGAAGTGGGAAAAGCGATGAAGAGATAGTTCATATAGCTGTTAACTACTCATATAACATAGACGAAGATAATTTCAAACTCAGGTTTGCGCCTTCCGATTTTGAAAAGCAGAGAGGTGAGTACAGAGTCCGAAGAGAATTTCCTGCCTTTACCGTAAAACTCGCGGGAGCATCCACAAGGGCTTATAAAATGCTTGATGAACTGGGGTTTTCTGTTGTACGATCATGACACGATATGCCTGGTTATAAACATAAATAAAAAAAATGTCAATTAAACGAAGAGAACTTATCAGGAAAGTGGCACTGGCCACTGCAGGTATTGCTGCAATGCCGGTTGCAGGATGTAATGGAACAAAACCTTCCGCTGCCGCTGAAGAGGTGACAAGAACATCACTGAAGATCAGTCTGAATGCCTACTCATTCAATACCCTGCTGCGTAACGGATCAATGAGCCTTGATGATCTCATTGAATTCACTGCAACCACCGGTTTCGACGGCCTCGATATTACCGGGTATTATTTCCCCGGTTATCCTGTTGTCCCTTCCGATGATCTGATATATCATATCAGGAAAAAAGCTTTCAGACTTGGGCTCGAACTGGGATGCCTCGGGGTCAGAAATGATTTTGCAAACAGCGATAGCGAAAAACGCTCTGCTGATAAGCAACTTGTAAAAGACTGGGTTGTTGTTGCTCATAAGATCGGGGCTCCCGGTCTCAGGATATTCAGTGGAAATCAGATTCCTGACAGCATTTCGTGGGATAAGACTGCAGAACAGGTGGCAGCTGATATCAGGGAATGTGCAGATTTTGCAGCGGGATACGGGGTAATGCTGGCACTCCAGAATCACAATGATTTCCTGAAAACATCGGCTGATGTTGAAAAATTGATGGGAATCATCGATCATCAATGGGTTGGATTGATGCTTGATATCGGCAGTTACAGGACGGCTGATCCATATTCCGATATTGCTTCAAATGTAAAATATGCAATTACCTGGCAGATAAAAGAAAAAATATATATTAAAGAAAAACAGGTAGATACAGATTTCTCTAAAGTCGTTGCAATAGTAAGGGACTCGGGCTACCGGGGCTATCTTCCTCTTGAGACACTCGGTGAAGGCGATCCGTACATGAAGGTGAAGGCCTTATATCAAAAAGTCAGAAATGCAGTTAATGCCTCTGCACAAGCCTGACGGCTATACCTCTTGACTTCGGTATTCAGTCTTCGGTCTTCGATATTCGGTCTTTAAGACATGTCTTTTAGACCCATTCATCTTTCAGTATCTCACCGCTGATACCTGCAATAATCTGCCTGACAGGCACCTTGCGTGTGGCCTTGGCCTGCGCTGCCTTTACCATATGAAGAAGTCCTCCGCAGCAGGGAACTTCCATCATAAGGATAGTAATAGTGTTCACCCTGGCCGTGTCGATCATGGCGGTCAGTTTCTGTACATATGTTTCAATTCCGTGGTCGAGTTTCGGACAGGCAATTGCCAGGCTCCTGCCTTTAAGAAAGCGGGAATGAAAATCGCCAAGTGTGTATGCAACACAATCAGCAGCAAGAAGAAGGTCCGAATCTCTAAGATATGAGGCAGAAGGATTCAGAAGATGCATCTGCACCGGCCATTGCCTGAGCTCCGAAGGCTGATCCGCCTGCAGATTTTCTACCCTTTTATGAACGGGTCTTCCGATAACCATCTCTTTCATTCCGGGACATCCTCCCGTATGATTATGAGAGTGGTGATGCCCCTTCATACATTCTTCCTTTTCAGAATGGGTTTCAATAACTCCGATTACTTCGTCTATATCGAAATCAGCAAAATGGCGGTGCTCTTCAAGAAAACTCACTGCCTGTTTAAGATACCCGCTTTCACCGTGATCGCTGAGGTGTTTCAGGTGGGCTTTCACAGTATTCTTCCCCTTATGGATCATCTGTTCCATAACCTTTATCTCATCATAGCTGTCAGCCTCACGGGTTTCAACGCTTATGGCTCCTTCGGGGCAGTGCCCTATGCAGGCTCCCAGTCCGTCGCACATCAGTTCACTTATCAGACGGGCTTTCCCGTCAATTATCTGCAGAGCTCCTTCGTGACAGTTCGGTACACATATTCCGCAACCGTTACATAACTCTTCATCAATCTTTATGATCTCCCTTTGCATGTAAAAACATTAAAATTTCCATGCAAAAATGGGTAAAACATAAATAATGAATTGTAACATTTGTTACAATTCTGATTTTTTATAATTTCGCATGCCATATATGGAAAATATTTACCGGGTGATATAAATCAGTCAGTCTTCTATTATAATTGCCGATGGATTTCAATAAACTGGATCAGTCTCCTTTGTTCAAAGGATTATTGCCCTCGCAGACAGAGGCTATAATGCAAAAAATACACTTTCGTTTAAGACGATACCATCCGGGTGATCTGGTCGCGCATACAGGGGAAAAAGTATCCTCGATGATGATTGTTACAGAGGGTATTGTTAAGGGAGAAATGACAGGTTATTCGGGCCGCGTGATTAAAATAGAAGAAGTGACAGCTCCCGGAGCTATTGCAGCTGCTTTCCTGTTCGGTAAAAGGAATATTCTTCCGGTTAATGTTATTGCCGTTGAAAATACGGAGATACTTTTCATCGAAAAGACGGTGTTTCTTCAGCTTCTTAAGAATAACAGCACGGTGCTTGTCAATTTCCTTGATATGATTTCCAACCGTTCACAGTTTCTTTCTGACAAGATCAGGTTCCTTAACTTCAAAACCATCAAGGGGAAACTAGCCTGGTTCATCCTTCAGCAGGCGGGGGAGTCAGAGGTTTTAGTCAGGTTTGGACTTACACAGTCATCTATCGCCGATCTTTTCGGAGTTGCAAGGCCGTCTGTTGCGAGGGCGCTAAAGGAAATGGAGGAAGAGGGGCTCATCATGGCCAAAGGGAAATCGATAATCATTATCGACAGGCAGCGACTATCAGGTCTTACAGGAATCTGAAATCTCCCATATCAGCCCTCAGAGATCCCTTCAGGAAGTATGATGGTGAAACATGTTCCTCCGCCTTCGGTGCTGTCAACACTTATTGTACCTTTATTAAGTATCACGAGTTCATGGCAGAGTTTCAGTCCCAGTCCTGTTCCTTTCTCATTTTCCGTTCCCGGGGTGCTTGTCATCTCTGTTGATGTAAAAAGATACTTCTGTTTTATGGCGGGTATTCCGATACCGTTGTCACAAACCTTTAACATAATACCTCCCTCATTCATACTCCTGTCTTTCAGCAGAATACTGATACGTCCGCCACGGGGTGTGTATTTTACGGCATTTGAAAGAAGGTTTCTGATAATTATATCCAGAAGATCTTTATCGAAATATGCTTTCGAGCTGCCCACCTGGGTGAAATTCATTGAAATTTCCTTCTTATCTGCCGTCTCCTTGAAGATGCTCAGATTGGTGAGGATCACGTCGGCCAGGTTCTGAAGCTGGGGTGCATATTTTATTTTATCTTCCTGGCCTCTTCCCCATACAAGCATATTTTCGAGCAGCGAAATAACCATCTGTGCGTAATGAATGCTCGTGTTGGCGAAGGTGTCGTATTTCTCCTTGTATTCTTTCTCTTTAAGCAGGTTAAGCATGTACAGGATGTTGACGACAGGGCTCCTCAGATCATGAGCGATCAGGGAGAATATCTTATTCTTCATCTGGATCGTTTCCGACAGTTGCCTGTTCTGTGTGGAAATCTTTATGCTCTGCTTTTCAATTTCCTCGTTACGTTCCTTGAGTTCGCGGGTCCTTTCACTGATCATCGATTCGAGGTTCCGGTTAAGGTATTCCAGTTCGGCCCGGAGTTTGTCCTTTTCACGGTACGATTTAACCCAGTTGTAAAGAAGAAGAATGGCCTGCACCAGAACAAAGATCACCACAAAATAGGTCATGAAATATTCCGACGAGGATGCTGTTTTTCCCAGCGACACCATTATGTCGTGAAATCCCACACCCAGCAGCACAATGAAAGCAAAGAAATAGATTATATCGATCCTGTTACCGGAGATCATCCCCATGATGCTTCTTGCAACGGAATAAACCATAAGGATTACCAGCGATGGATAGATAAGCATTGTTGTATAGCTGAAAATTTTCACCGGAAGAAAGAAAGTGAGGACAAAAGCCGTCACGAACAAATAACTTATGATTATGGCAAAGATCCTGAAATACCGTGAGGGATACTGTACGGTGATAAACCACAGCCATCCTGTAACCACGATATACAGACCCATGTATTCAAAGCGTATTATCCAGTCCCATCCTATGTCAGCGAAACCTGAAATAAGGAAATGTGAGGTAAAAAATGGCCGGACGGCAAGTCCGGTTGCCGCCATGCTGAAGTAGGCCATTACTCTTTCTTTCCTGTACAGAATAAAGAAGAGGAAGAAAAACAGGGAGAATCCCAGAAGAAGGCTTATTGATGACCAGTCACGGGCCCAGCTTGCTGCGAGTTGTTTTCTTGTCTTATCGAATGTGCCAATTTTAGCCGGAAGCCAGAATCCCCCTCTTCTGTGAGTGTAATTCGAAACATTTATTATCACGGTGAGAGTATCTGAATCAGGTTCAAGACTGAAAAAAACTCTTCTGTATTCTGGTTTTGAATCCTCTTCCGATTTGCCGGGCACACCGTTCCATGCGTAGTATTTGCCGTTGATATAGATATCATAGGATGAATCAAATACCGGCATGTCAAACCCCATGGTTTTTCTGAAACCTGGTGGCAGCAGGATCTTTAATCTGTAGGTTGCATAGCCAAACCTGCCATCACCGACAATTTCTTCAGGGTATTCGGTCCAGTATGCGGGCACATCGGCGTAAAAGTCAGGTTGTATTTCTTTATTGTTAAAATCAAGGGGCCGTAACAGCTTTTTCCAGTAAAACTCCCATTCTCCGGTTGGACGGATTGTGAATTCCTTACCCGGATCGAAACCGGTCAGATCAAGAATACCACGGACAGCTTTAACGGGTCCGGTTTTTCCAGCCAGTTGGAGAGCTAAAACCGCTGTAAACAGTAACAGAAAAATTCTTTTCAGCACCTGATGTTATTTAAGAGATCTGCGTAAAGATAGAACAATTTCCCTGATCACTTAATCGTAAGATAAAGTGTAAAAATACGGAAAGACACCGGGCGGTGTCTTTTTCCGTGATTAACTATAAACCTGATCGTAGAATTGGCCGAGCGGCCTATGAAATTGATTATTCTACTTTATAGACGGCTATTTCAGGTTTTTGTTGCATCTTGTTTCGTTAATAAATGTTAATCTGATGTTAAAATTGCAGAGTAAGACAAACCTGATATTATTTGACTCTTAGTACAAGAGAATCAATAACATAGGAGGCAAAAATACCAAGTCCGCCGTCAATATTTGAATAAACAGGTTTGGTTTCGGAGAAAGGATTGTCGCTGTAGTCGTATTCTGACAGAGAGGTATGATACAGGTAAAACGATTCTTCGGTATTAAGAACATAGACCCGAAGGAACGCTGAATCAAAGTTGCTTTCCAAAGGTGCTATCCACGAATCCAGCCTTATCCTGTTGTCGGGATTTGCTTTCAGGTCATTAATATATTCGAACCAGTACCTTGGTAAATAGTAATTATTTTCAGGATCGGATTTGTATCCTGAAAACTTGCCGATTACGGTATAGAAATTCTTTTCTATGGGATGATCATTAAATTCTATTGTGATCATCAGTTGCTTATACGGAATATAATAATCATATCTATCCCCGGCATAGGTAACTGTATCCACTTTTATCATCATTTCCCGTTGCATGGGAACAGTGGCTGATGCTTCCGCATAAAGGCCTTTACTGCTGGATATCTTAAGGGTGTAGGTTTTTCCGGGACTTACAGGCATCTTATTGCGGCTGAAATACAGTCCGGTTGAGATTGTATCAAGCTGAACCTCGTTTGTTCCGTCAGATATTGTACCGGTGATATCTCCGGGCTCCTCAGGCTTATCAGAGAATGAGTAGAGTGGTTGGTTGGAACTTACAAGGATCTGTGATAAAGTATCGGATGGTGAAATAAATGAAGTTATCACCAGCTTTTGCCTGAATTCCGGAGAATTTACATAGTTAATATATTTCTCACACCCGGAACCGGCAAGAAGAAATACCGGCAAAAGGAAATATATATATGATCTGTATCTCATAATCAGAATTTGAAAGAATAGGAGATAGATGGAATAATCGGGAAAAGGCTGACCTGTTTTAGCCTGGTATATGACCGGCCATACGACGAATGATACTCAATATTGTAGAAAAACGGATTCTTGCGGTTATATGCATTATACACTGATATTTCCCATACACGATCCCCCCATTTTTTTTCCTTGTGGAACTGAATTCCCAGGTCCAGCCTGTGGTAGGGGGCCATCCGGTAATTGTTCCTTTCACCATATTCCTTAACATTATACCCTCTCTGCTCTTTACTTATGAAAATTTGTGCATAATCAGGTGAAGAATATGCTGACACAGGCAGGGTGACAGCATTCCCCGTTCCGTATACCCATGTCCCCGAGAGTGTTATATGATTATTTAATTTATATGTACCTGCGAGTGAAATATCATGCCGCCTGTCATACCGTGCATAGAATTTCTTTCCGTAATTCAGGGAATCAAACTGCATTTGTGTCCATGAAAGTGTATATCCTATCCAGCCATTAAAGCGTCCCTCTTTCTTTTGTATGAGGAATTCAAGACCATTTGACCATCCCTGGCCCGAGGTAACATTATCTTCCCAGCTTATGCCTTCACCTGTTGCCGCCTCCTCTATCTGTATGAAGGTCGCTCCTTCCCTGTATCCTATCACATTGTCCATTTTCTTATAATAGCCTTCGATGGAGAATGACATGGCAGGCGAAGTGATGTCTTTTACGGCACCAATTGCAACCTGCCTTGATTGCTGGGGCTTAACCCTGTCGGTGGTAGGCACCCACAGGTCGGTCGGAAGGCTTATCCCGGTATTGGAGATCATGTGGATGTACTGGCTCATTGATGCATAGGAGGCTTTTATGGCAAAATCGGAAGGGAGCTTCCATCCTGCTGAGATCCTGGGCTCAAAATAGTGATATTGTTCCCTGTTGGCAAGGAAATGACTGAAGCGCACACCTCCGTTAATCTTCAGATTCTCAAAAGGCTTCCATGTATCCTCGATAAAAATCCCTGATTCAATGCCGTCTGATTGTTCCTTCTCCTTTTTGTTAATGTTGACAGGGTTATCTATCTCAATGAATACATATGGTGTGAACCTGTGCAGGATTGTTATACCTCCGGCTTTTATCCAGTGAGAAGGCGACGGCAGATAATCGAGGTCGAATTTCAGGGAAAGATCCCTTATGCCTGAATAGTATTCAGCATAATAGTCATCATCTGCTGTTACGTCCTTATATTCATACGTTATCCCGAACCTGTAATCGCTGAATACTGCTGAAGTGTTTGCGAAGAGCTTGCTGCTGAACAGGTGATTCCACCTTAAGGTAGCTGTGGCGTTACCCCAGTTAAGTCCTGCCTTTTCATCATACTCTTCATCGTATTTTGCGTGAAACTTGTCTTTCCCGAAATATCCGCTCAGGTACAGTTTGTTCTTTCTTCCGAAGTCGTAGTTCACTTTTGCATTGAAGTCATAAAAATGATACCCGGCGTCAGTTTCCTCGATTGCTTTTAGTATCGGTGATAATATCACATCGGCGTAGGTCCTGCGTCCAGATAACAGGATAGATGACTTGCTTTTTACCAGCGGACCCTCAAGGGTCAGTCTTGAGGAGATAAGCCCGATGCCTCCTTCTCCATGCCATTTTTCCTTGTTACCCTCTTTCATGTTCATCTCCAGGACTGACGAAAGGCGCCCTCCGAAGCGTGCAGGGAATCCTCCCTTTGTAAGTTCAATGCTTTTAAGGGCATCCCCGTTGAAGAGAGAGAAAAAACCAAAAAGATGGGAGGCATTATAGACAATGGCATCGTCGAGGATGATAAGGTTCTGATCCGGGCCGCCTCCTCTTACATATAGCCCGCTGCTACCCTCCGAACCTTTCTGTACACCCGGCATCAGCTGCAGCACTTTCATAACATCCTTTTCCCCGAGCAGCGACGGTACATTCTTAACCTGTGATACCGGGACACTTATGATGCTCATCCTGGCCGATTCACTCTGCTTCTCCGTTCTTTCCGCTGTAATTTTAACTTCATCGAGTATCACGTTCGGCTCCAGATCGAAGTTCAGTTCTGTGTCTCTGCGCAGGGCAATCTTCTTTGTTTCCGGTTTGAAGCCTACATAGGAAGCCGTAATCACGAGAGAATCCGTTTCAGGAAGCGTGAGTGAGTAGAAACCATAATTATTGGTTACTGTTCCGGTCCTGCGATCAGAAAGATAAACGTTTACACCTGTCAGAAGCTCGCCGCTGCCAGCTTCCCTTACGAAGCCGCTTATTGTAGGGCGCTTCAACTGTTGCGCATTTACCAGGGAGGACGTTATAAAAAAAAGAAAAAAAACGACCAGAATTTTCGCCTCTGGATTCTTCCTGAAAGATGTTGGTTGCATTTATTTGCCCGAAAAAGGATCATAAATATAGAAAAAAGTATTTAACTTGCACCTTAGTTATGAATGCATTCAGATTAAGGTTCGGCTTTATGATGAGGCGTCTTGGCCGCAGACTCTACTGCTGCCTTATGTTCTATTCCCGTTAACAGGGAATCCATTTATCCCTATAAATATCCCTTCATTTCTGTATTTAATATCTATATACATGATTGCCAATGCTATACATGTTATTCACATTAAACCCTTAAACCCTTAAACATCTCCATGCAAGGCCTTATCTTCAGCATAAAACGTTACACCATTCATGACGGTCCCGGAATAAGGGTCACGGTATTCATGAAGGGATGTCCCCTTTCCTGCTGGTGGTGTCATAATCCTGAAGGTATACTTCCCGAACCTGAGTACGCACTAAGGATTGACAGGGTAGGTGAAAGGGAATTTGAGGTTAAGGAAAAGGCCGGCAGGTATTATAGCTCGGAACAGATCGTAGAGATACTCGACCGGGAAAGGATTTTTATTGAAGAATCACGGGGAGGAGTCACTTTCTCGGGAGGAGAGCCCCTGCTTCAACCTTCATTCCTGCTTAAAACACTTATAATGTGCAGGGAGAAAGGATATCATACTGCTGTCGATACTTCGGGTTATGCCGAAACAGAAGACCTGCTCGCTGTAATTCCCCATACCGATCTTTTCCTGTACGACCTGAAACATCTGGATGCAAAGAAACATTTACTATATACAGGAGTGTCCAATGAACAGATAATCAAAAATCTGCATGTCATTATCAAATCAGGTAAAGACATCATGATAAGGTTTCCCGTGATTCCGGGAATTAATGACGATGATGAGCACCTCGGAAAAATGAGGTCTTTTCTTTCGGAAACCGCTTCAGGGAGCATCAAAAAACTCAGTCTGCTCCCATATCACAAAACAGGTTCTTCGAAATACAGTAAATTCGGGATAAAGTACAGGATGAACGGCATAGAATCACCTTCACCTGAAAGAATGAAGGAACTCGGGGATTTTTTTGCAGAGACCGGAATAGCTGTTAAAACAGGAGGATGAGAATTCTTCTGTTGTTGAAATGTAAAAATTGATTGACAATAAACACTCATACCATGTTAATTTCTCCAAGAGTCAGAAAGCTGCGTGAAGAGAGTCTTAATGCAGTAGAAAAGCTCTCTCCGGAAAGAGCTCTTCTCGTAACCCGGTTTTACAAAAGTGCTGCAGCAACAGGCTTGTCGGCTCCGGTACTCAGGGCCAGAGCTTTTGAGTATATCCTTAGAAATAAAAACCTTTATGCAGGCGAAGGAGAACTTATTGTCGGGGAAAGAGGTCCGGCGCCGAAGGAAACGCCCACCTACCCTGAAATAAGCCTGCATTCTCCTGACGACCTTGATATCCTCGATTCAAGGGAGAAAGTCTCCTTCAGAGTTGAGCCACAGGTTAAAGAGATCTACGAAAAAGAGATCATACCATACTGGAAGGGGAAGAGCAACCGCGACAGGATAATGAACCTCATGACAGGGGAGTGGATTAACGCGTACAATGCAGGTGTCTTTACAGAGTTTCAGGAGCAGAGGGCTCCCGGACACACGGTGCTGGGATATAAGATGTTCAATACAGGATTTCTCAGGTTAAAGGAGGAAATCGCTGCAACATTGAAGGATCTGGACTGGTTCAATGATCCGGAGGCTTTCGAAAAAGAGCAGGAGCTTATGGCAATGGACATCGCCTGCGATGCCATGATCATGTATGCCCGCCGTTATTCGGATGAACTGTTGCGATTGGCCGGTACGGAAAAGGATGAAGAACGCAGAAAGGAATTATTGGTGATGTCGGAAATTTGCAGGAAAGTCCCTGCACAGGCTCCTGAAACATTTCATGAGATGCTTCAGCATTACTGGTTTATTCATCTTGGAGTTATCACCGAGCTTAATCCATGGGATTCGTTTAATCCGGGACGTCTTGACCAGCATCTTATGAGAGTTTACCGCAGGGAAAAAGAACTGGGCACTCTTTCAGACGAAAGAATGTATGATCTTCTGGGTTGTTTCTGGGTAAAGTTCAACAATCATCCGGCTCCTCCCAAAATGGGTGTTACAGCTTCCGAGAGCGGTACTTATACCGATTTCTGCCTGATCAATCTTGGTGGACTTAAACCCGACGGAACTGATGCGGTAAATGAGATGACATATATTTTGCTTGACGTAATAAAGGAGATGAGGCTGCTGCAGCCCAGCTCCATGGTACAGATAAGCCGCAAAAATCCTGATCTGTTCGTTCACAAAGCTCTCGAAATTATAAGGACAGGTTTCGGACAGCCCTCGTGCTTTAACACGGAAGCTATCATTCAGGAGCTTCTCCGTCAGGGAAAAGATATTGTTGATGCACGTAACGGCGGAGCATCGGGATGTGTCGAGACAGGGGCTTTCGGCACTGAGGCATATTGGCTTACAGGTTATTTCAATCTGACAAAAGTCCTGGAACTTACTCTCAACAATGGCTTTGATTCCAGGACGGGTATCCAGGTTGGGCTCCGGACCGGATTTGCAGCTGATCATCAGACATTTGAAGATCTTATGGAGGCTTTCAGAGCCCAGGTCAATTATTTTATCGATATTAAGATAAGGGGCAATAATGTGATCATGAAAACTTTTGCACATTTTCTTCCTGTACCATTCCTTTCACTTCTGGTTGAAGATTGTATCAGGAATGGAAAAGACTACAATAACGGAGGTGCAAGGTATAACACAACTTATATACAGGGTGTCGGACTTGGGAGCATTACTGATATTCTTACATCGATACGTTACAATGTTTACGATAAAAAAAGATATTCATGGGAGAATCTGCTGGAAGCCACTGATAGCGATTTCAGGGGCTTTGAACAGATACAGCACGACCTGATTTATGATACCCCGAAATATGGTAACGACGATGATTATGCCGATCAGAATGCGGTTGCCGTTTTTGAGATCTATTATGATGCCGTTAACGGACGTCCCGATTCTAGGGGAGGTGTCCACCGTATAAACATGCTTCCGACCACCTCCCATGTATATTTTGGAAGTGTGACAGGTGCTACAGCTGACGGAAGAAATGCTTTTAAACCTTTATCGGAAGGTATATCTCCAAGTCAGGGTGCCGATAGCCAGGGGCCTACTTCCGTAATCAGGTCGGCTTCAAAGATCGACCATCTTAAAACAGGCGGTACTCTGCTGAACCAGAAATTCTCGCCCTCATTCTTCAGCGATGAGGATAGTTTTAAGTGCCTTACGGCGCTTATAAGGAGCTATTTCGCCCTCGAAGGTCATCATGTTCAGTTCAATGTAGTGAGCGCTGATGCCCTGAGAGATGCGCAGAAACATCCTGAACAATACAGGGACCTTATAGTAAGGGTTGCAGGCTACAGTGATTATTTTAACGACCTGAGCGTGGATCTGCAGAATGAGATAATCAAGAGGACGGAGCATGAGTAGTGAGATATGAGAGGTGAGATATGAGAGGTGAGAGGTGAGAGGTGAGTGGTGAGTGGTGGTGAGTAAAAAGAATCCCCCTCTTTACTTCTGGTAAGAGGGGGACAGAGGGGGTGAGTGTCTGGATTACTTCTTTTTATCACGCGTCTCGTTGAACACCGATGTTGCTGTTGCTACAATGCCTGCCACGTCGGCAAGGTTTGACGGCAATATCATTGTGTTGTTCGTTTTCGCCAGAAGGCCGAATGCATTAAGATATTGTTCGGCGATTCTCAGGTTTACCGCGTTAAGGCCGTTTTCCTCAGAGATGGCTATAGATATCGATTTCAGACCGTTAGCTGTAGCTGTTGCTACCTGTTCGATCTCAGAAGCACGTCCGGCAGCTTCGTTTATCCGTCTCTGCTTTTCTCCTTCCGATTTGAGTATATACTCCTGCTTATCTCCCTCGGCCACATTGATCTTAGCCTGTTTCTGACCTTCTGATTCTGCTATAACGGCTCTCTTTTCCCTTTCAGCCCTCATCTGTTTTTCCATGGCGTCCCTAATGCTCTGCGGGGGAGTTATATTCTTAACCTCGTAGCGGGTTACCTTTATCCCCCATGGATCACTGGCCTTGTCGACGGCTTCAACAATCGTCGCGTTAATTGATTCACGTTCCTCAAAGGTCTTGTCCAGTTCAAGCTTACCGATAACGCTCCTCATAGTTGTCTGAGCTATCTGGATGGATGCAAATCTGTAGTTGTCGATACCGTATGATGCTTTCTGCGGATCGAGTACCTGGAGATAAAGGATCCCGTCGACTTCCACAGCTATGTTATCCCGGGTAATACATACCTGGGGTGCAACGTCGATAGCCTGTTCTTTGAGGGTGTGCCTGTACCTGACCTTATCAATAAAGGGGATAAGTATCTGGAAACCTGCTGTAAACGTGGCCCTGTATTTACCCAGCCGTTCAACAATAATGGCTGTCCGCTGCGGGACAACCTTTACCATCGATGTAACCAGGATAAAAGCCAGAATGATTACACCGATAAGAATAAAAGTAAAGCTTGTATTCATCTTAAGATTATTTTTTTGGTTCAACAACTAATTTAACATTGTTTTTTGCTTTGATTATCAGGGTCTGCCCGGTTTTAATTTCTGAGGTCGATTCAGCGTTCCACGAGGTACCCTTGAACTCCACCTTTCCTTTACCATCGGAGTTGAAGTCAGTGAGTGCAATGGCTTCTCTTCCAGTGAATTCATCTTCGACTTCCTCCGAACGGGTATCCTTGCTGAAATAGAGCTTGTCCTTGATGATCTTCCTCAGAGCAACAAGCGCAAGCACCGAGGTGACGGCAAAGATTATGACCTGTAGGTTAATCCCCGGATCGGCAATAAGACATACTAGAGCAGTGACCCATGCTCCTACGGCAAAAAAGAAAATAACGAATCCCGGAAGTACAAGTTCCAGAAGAAAAAGCACCAGGCCAATAATAAACCAGATCATCTCCGGTTTTGAAAAGATCGAATCACCCATAGTATTGAAATTTGAGAATTATTAATCATGAAGTTTAACAGTAAAGATAGTTAAAACCGGATAACTCCGGTATTGTATAGTTTAATTTTTTTTCGTAACTTATTATCGTTGATTATTGCACGTATTTGCCAGGGACTCTTATGCATCCCATCCGTCGACTGTACGGGATAAAGGGTTAATATTCAAGGTGTAAGACATGAGCTACATTCTGAATATTCAGTGTTGAGGACAGTAAAAAAAGATGCTATGGAAAAATTCTTTGACTACTTTGATCACAGAAACAGGGAAAGAAGCCTTCTGAAAACAGGGTTGGACGAGGGTCCTGTTATTACCATCTCACGACAGACAGGTTGCGATGCACGTCAGGTAGCCGAAAATGTGGTAGGGATACTTAATTCCGGGATTAACACACCAAAGTGGAAATGGGTTGACAAAGACATTATCTACGACATCGCCAGAGAATTGAATACCGACACCGAAAGAGTTGAGAATTTCTATAAAGGAATTGAGCTCTCAAATATGTCGGAAATGATAATGGCTTTCTCCGGCGGCTTCGTCAGCGACCTCAGAGTCAAGAAAGCTATCAGGGACGTTGTGCTTTCAATCAGTAAGGACGGATATGTCGTTCTTGTGGGAAGGGGAGGAGCCTCAATTGCTCATAATATGATCAATGCGTTGCATGTCAGGCTGGTAGCTCCCTTTTACTGGAGGGTGGAGAATGTCATGAAAAAGAAGGAAATGGATATAGAAAAAGCAGAGGAATATGTTGTGGACACTGACGAAAAACGACACAATCTTATTACCACCTTTCTTGAGAAAAAACCGGTAAATATCGATTACCTCTTTGATGCTACCTTAAACCGTAAGCCTTTCAGTATTTTACAGACAGCTGAAATTATTGTGTCGATGTACGAAAAGAAAACAGGGAAATCGGAAAGAATTACGACACAGAGATCGCAATTATTTTAAGATACATTCCTTCTATAATCCGCTCATCTCTCCAATCTTTCTGATATGGTCACCTGTCCTCTGGTCAAGACTTTTCCCGTATTCTTCCCAGTCGGTTACTGGCTCTCTTGCCACACCCGTCTCAACAGCAGCTTTGGCCACCGCCGATGCAACTCTTGATATGAGCCTGGGGTCAAGCGGCTTTGGAATTATATATTCTTTTCCGAAGGTGAGACTTTCAACTCCGTAGGCTTTCAGAACCGAATCAGGAACAGGCTCCTTGGCAAGACCGGCCAGAGCTCTGGATGCTGCGAGTTTCATCTCCTCGTTGATAGTGGAAGCCTTTACGTCGAGAGCACCCCTGAAAATGAACGGGAAACCAAGCACATTGTTTATCTGGTTAGGATAATCCGACCTGCCGGTGGCAAAAATCAGATCATTTCTGGTTGCCATGGCTTCTTCGTAGGTTATCTCAGGATTTGGATTGGCCATCGCAAATACAACAGGATTCTCTGCCATCGAAGCAAGCATGTCCCTGCAAACCATGTTGCCTACCGACAGGCCAAGGAAAAGATCAGCTCCCTTCAGGGCTTCTGCAAGGGTGTCGATATTTCGGTCAGTCACAAACTCCTGCTTGTACCTGTTCAGATCGCTCCGCTTCCGGTTCAGAACGCCCTTGCTGTCACACATAATAATATTTTCCTTCTTCACCCCAAGCGACATATATAATCTGGAACAGGATATGGCTGCTGCGCCTGCACCGCAGACGACCATCCTGATCTCATCTATCTTCTTGCCCGTTATCTCCATGGCATTTAATAATCCAGCTCCTGAAATTATGGCAGTTCCGTGCTGATCGTCATGAAATACGGGGATGTCGAGCATTTCTTTGAGCCTGGTCTCAACCTCAAAGCATTCAGGTGCTTTTATGTCTTCGAGATTGATCCCTCCGAAAGTGGGAGCTATCCTGGCACATATCTCTATCAGCTTTTCCGGGTCTTTTTCATCAACTTCAATATCAAATACATCAACGTCGGCAAACACTTTGAATAGAAGGCCTTTGCCCTCCATAACAGGTTTCCCGGCCATGGCACCGATATCACCAAGGCCAAGAACAGCAGTGCCGTTTGAAATTACAGCCACAAGATTGCCCTTTGCCGTATATTTGTATACGTCATCAGGATTTTTTTCAATCTCCAGACACGGATAGGCCACACCGGGAGTATAGGCAAGACTAAGATCAAACTGTGTAGCGTAAGGCTTTGTCGGGATCACCTCTACTTTTCCGTGACGTCCTCTGCTATGATAGAGAAGTGCGTCCTCCTTTGTCACTTTTGCCATGAATATGTTATTAAATTAATTGCCGCGAACTTATTGGAAACTGAGGTCAGAAATTATTATACCGAAAATATAATAAATAATTTGATTTTCCCATGAATATTATCATGATGTTCAAACAAAGTGCCAATACCCTGTATGTTGATTTATAAATCATTTATCAGTAATGTGAATTACGGATTTGGCTTTGACGCTAAAAAATAATACTTTCAACACCTGTTATCAGACCTTTATAACTGAATAAATTTCAAAAGGACATATGGACAAACATCTGGCAATAGGTGCCGATATAGGGGGCAGCCATATAACTTGTGCTGCTGTCGACCTGACAACAAGAACAATAATCAGGGAATCTGTGACCGGGAGGGAAGTTGACAACCAGGCAACGGCTGAAATTATAACAGACACATGGGCTGATGCGCTGAATGAGGTAATCAAAGGAACCGGCGCTGTAAAAATCAAAGGTATTGGTTTTGCCATGCCGGGACCTTTTGATTATGTAAAAGGGATAAGCTATATAAAAGGTGTAACAAAGTATGAGAAGCTTTACGGAATAAACATCGGCAGCGTCATTGGTTCAAAACTGGATTTATCAGGCGATTTGCTGATCAGATTCATGAACGATGCATCATCCTTCGCCGTTGGTGAAGCCTGGGCAGGAAGTGCCGCCCCTGTTAACCGTTCTCTGGCAATTACTCTCGGCACAGGTTTCGGCTCAGCATTCATTGAAAATAAAATACCCGTTGTCGATGGTCCTGAGGTCCCGCGGCTGGGCTGCGTTTACCATCTCCCGTATCGTGAAGGCATAGCTGACGATTATTTTTCAACCAGGTGGTTCATACTCGAGTATAAGAAATTCTCCGGCAAAGAACTCAAAGGTGTACGTGAGCTTGCAGAAATAGCTTCCGTGGATAGAATTGCCAGGGACATTTTTACCGATTTCGGAGAGAGGCTGGGGGCTTTCCTCGCGCCTTGGCTTAAAGGGTTCAGGGCCGAAATGCTGGTAATCGGAGGCAATATTTCGCATGCCTATGACCTGTTTGGAGAAGCTCTTGAGAATGCCCTCAGGAGAGAAGGTTGTGACTGCCGGGCAGCTCTCTCAGTGTTGAAAGAAGACGCTGCAGTAATGGGGAGTGCATACCTTCTTGATGATGATTTCTGGAGATCGATCCAGCATGCACTGCCATTGATGTAGTATAAATTAGCCTCACAAGCTTGCATCCCCTATGCAGGAGCTATAAGTTATTTAATAAGAACCTTATGTCAGAAAGTAAAATCAACCTCAAAAGAATTGCCCCGGTCCTCATGGCTTTTTTCGTGATGAGCTTCGTCGATATTGTTGGTATCGGCGTCGACCGTGTAAGTAATGATATGGGACTTAGTTCAACACTTGCACAACTGATCCCCTCAGCTGCATTCCTGTGGTTTTTCCTGCTTTCAGTGCCCGTGGGTGTCCTGCAGTCACGTCTCGGAAAACGTTTTATGCTTAACATCGGAATGGGAATAACGGCAATCGGACTTCTTGTGCCATATATTTTTTATACATTCGAAATGGTACTGGTTGGTTTCGCTCTTCTTGGAATAGGAAATACCATAGTGCAGGTATCTGCAAATCCTCTGCTGGTGGATGTAGTCCCGGGAAACCGTACATCAAGTTTCCTTAGTTTCTCCCAGTTTATTAAAGCGATCGGTTCAATGCTTGGTGCCCCTCTGGCAATATTTTTTGCTTCCAGGTTCGGCGACTGGAAATTGCTGTTCCTGGTTTTCGGCATTGTCTCTGTCTTGTCGGTGCTGTGGCTGGGGTCAATAAAAATTCAGGAGTCAGGAGGAACGGAAAACAGGGCATCACTGGGTTCAGCATTTAAACTGCTGGGTAACGGCTTTGTTTTGATGATGGTCTTTGCTATTTTCCTTGTTGTCGGGGTTGATGTTGGTTTCAATTCAAACTCAGGCCAGTTTCTGATCAGGCAATTCGGCATTGAACAGAATGCTGCCGAATCGGGCAGAAGCATATACTTTTTCGGCCGTATGCTCGGGACTTTCGGGGGAGCAATTCTGCTGACAAAGATATCTTCAGGGAAGTTCTTTATGTGGACATCACTTCTCGGGATAATATGCTTCTCCCTGTTAATACTTGCAAAGTCAGTTCCTCTGGCATGGTTTCTGGTTTTCATGACAGGTCTGGCCGTTGCCAATATATGGCCGCTGGTATTTTCCATCGCAGTACAGAAATACCCCCAGCGAAGCAATGAGATTTCAGGCCTGATGATGATGGCAATAAGCGGAGGAGCGGTGATCCCTTTCCTTGCAGGATGGATCAGTGACATGTCGAATATGGCCATTGGCATGACGATACTTCTTGCCTGTATGGTTTATCTATGGGTGGTTTCCCTTTATTGCATGAAAAGATCATAGAAAAAAAATGCTACCGATCATCATTTAAAATATACACAGATGAAAAGAATCTATCATGACAGGCGCACATTTCTTAAGAAAGCAGCCACTGCTGCAATCGGATTTACTGTCGTCCCGAGGTATGTACTTGGAGGACAGGGTTATACTGCTCCCAGCGACCAGCTTACAAAAGGTATTATTGGGGTGGGAGGAATGGGACGCGGACATATCGGGTATGAAGGCACCCGCCTTCTTGCAGTGTGTGATGTCGATAAAGACCATCTGAAACGTGCTATAGAACAGGCCGGTGGCAATGTTGACGGTTACCACGATTTCCGTGAACTGATAGCACGCGACGATATCGACGTAATTCATATTGCAACACCGCCTCACTGGCACGGGATAATGGCAAAAACAGCTGCAGAGGCAGGGAAGGATATATGGTGCGAAAAACCAATGACCCGGACAATCGGGGAAGGTATAAAAGTAGTTGAGGCAGTCAGGAAACATGGCGTAATGTTCCGGCTTAACACCTGGTTCAGATTCAAGGATCAGTTCTATGGACTGGGAACCACAGTCAAGCCCCTCAAGAAGATAGTCGACAGCGGTGTTTTGGGGTGGCCACTGAAGGTTACTGTCAGCGGGATAACCGGTTATGACTGGAAATTCTACTGGAGCGGACTTCATAACCTTCAGCCTGTGCCGGTTCCCGAAGAACTCGATTACGATATGTGGCTCGGGCCGGCACCTTACAAACCTTATAATCCCGAAAGGGTTCATTCAAAATTCAGGGGTTACTGGGATTATGACGGAGGCGGCCTTGGAGATATGGGACAACATTATCTCGATCCTGTCCAGTACCTTCTTGGGAAAGATGATACAGGCCCGGTGTCGGTTGAAATAGATGCACCTCAGCAACATTACGATGCCGTCGGATCATGGCGCAGAATAACCTATACATATGCCGACGGCTGCCAGATTATTCTCGACGGTGAGAACCGCGACAAGGATGCTGCCTATATCGAAGGCCCTGACGGTAAGATATTCCGTGGCTTCAGATCCAATATCAGTAACATGGAAAAACTGATCGATTCCCTCCCTGATCCGGAACCTCAGATCACTACTTTCTCCGAATCCGTCAGGACCAGGAAGAAATTCGCACTGAATGAGTCAAACGGACACAGGTCATGCTCAATAGTCAACCTGGGGATAATAGCTCTCAGGCTGGGAAGGAACCTTAAATATGACCCCGACAAGCAGAAGTTCATCGATGATGATGGAGCCAACAGGCTTATTGATCAGCCGATGAGAGGACCGTGGAGGATATGACCTCCGGATTGAGATTGAACCTTAATGGCTTTAAAAATGCAAAGTACAAAATGCAGATGAAAATGAAATTGACTGAAAAAGTATAATGTTGAAGAAATGAAAATTAGAAAAATAACAGCACTGATGCTGGTAGTTCTTATGATGCCGGCATTATCATTTTCTCAGGATAAAAGGACTCTTGAGACGAAGGTCGCCGACATGGTGGCACAGATGCCTGCAGATGATCAGGAGCAGCTGACTAAGCTGATGGAGGAGATGCAGGAGCTGGGAGAAGAGGGACGAAGGAAGATCTGTGACCAGATAATTCCTGCCGGGACAGGTGACGACACTAAATACAGATTTGCAGCAGAATCATACTCGCGGTACCTTTCACAAAAAGGCAAGGAATCCGACAGAAGCAGCTGGGAACGGATGTGCATCTCATTTGTGTCAGCAAAGGCTGATGCCGGGGTAAAAGATTTCTTCATGAAACAGCTTCAGCTTATTGGCAGCGACGCCGCGGCTGAGGCTATGAAGATATTGATTACCGACAAGTCAAACTGCAGTCCGGCAATTTCAGTTCTGGCTGCCGTGGGTGGTGAGGCTGCCGAGAATATTCTGGCAGAGTCACTCATGGATATGTCACTGCCATGTGCTGCTGCGGTCATGAATGCACTCGCATCAATGAAATCCCAAAAAGCTGTCGCTGAGTATATCGCATGGACTGCTGATGCCAATCTCAGCACAGTAGCTGCCGCATACAATGCCCTGGCCCGGAGTGCGAGTCCGAAGGCTTACAAGGTGCTGCTAAGGGCCGCACGAAGCTATGATTTCAGATGGGAGACAACAGGAGCAACAGCTTCACTGCTGAACTATGCCAGAGCATGCATGGAAACAGGTAACCTGAGAACTGCTGAAAAAATCAGCAGTATGCTTATCCGTAAATGTAATGACAGATCCTCCGTCCAGAACCGCATTGCAGCCCTTCAGCTTCTTGCTGATATCAAAGGAAGCTCGGCCATTGATGAACTGCTCAGGGCAGGTGCCGACAGCGATTCGCGGTACAGAAATGCAGCATTAAGAATATCAGAAACAATTCAGGATCCCGGGGTATTGCGGGCCTGGATAGATTATCTGCCTGCAGCAGAGCCTTTTGCCAGACCCGACATTATCAGCTTCCTGGGAAGAATGCGCGATAAGTCTGCACTTCCTGTCGTTATTGAAGCATTTGGAGATGACATTCCTCAGGTGAGACAGGCTGCCGCTGGTGCCCTGGCTTCAATAAGCGGAGCCGATGCAGCTCCTTACCTCATCAGTTACATGGCCGGACAGGAAGATCCTTCCGACCAGCAGGCAGCAGTACAGGCATTTATGAATATTGCAGGAGTTAAAGAAGCTGCTCTCCTGGCCGATCTTCTAAACGACGGCCATAATGCTGCAAAACAAAGCGCGATTGAACTTATGGCATGGAAAAAACAACAGGAGTACTTTGCAAGGGTGTTTCCATATACAGGCCATGAAGCTGAAAACGTAAAGAATGCGGCTTTTGCTGCACTCGCATCTCTTGCCGGTCCGGAGGATCAGGATGATCTTATCTCTCTTCTACGGTCAACCGTGAACAGTAAACATATAGCTGATATTCAGGCTGCTCTTGCATCTGCAGCAGGTAAGATAGCTGAGCCGGGGAAAAGATCTTCCGTGATGATTAAAATGCTGGGAGATCAGCAGTTAAAAGAGAAACTGATCCCGATTCTGCCAAAGACAGGAGGAACAGAAGCCCTTGATGCAGTCCTTCATGAATTTAAAGCCGGAGATCCGTCTGTAAAGGCTGTAGCATTCAAAGCCCTTTCAGAGTGGAAGGATTTCAACGCTTCTTCGGCTCTTTACGAAATATGTGCCTCAGGCGATGAAAGGTATAAGGATGCTGCTTTCAAAGGTTATGTGCAACAGGTAAAAACAGCTTCCGTTCCCGACGATCAGAAGCTCCTGCTTTACCGTAAGATAATGCCTTTTGCAGACAATGCAGTAATGAAAAATGCCATTCTTGCAGAACTGGGTAATCTTAAGACTTACCCTGCTCTGTTTTTTCTTTCTGAATATCTTGATGATCCTGATGTTTCGGCTGTCGCTGCCAAATCAGCAATGTTCACAGGACTTCCTTCTTCCGACGGAAAGAACGGGATGTATGGTCATAATGTACGAGAGATACTGACAAAAGCAGCAGCCAGATTGTCGGGGCCTGAAAGTGAATATAACAGGGAGATGATCCATAAATACCTGCAGGTCATGCCCGATGATGAAGGATTTGTGTCAATCTTCAATGGAGTTGACCTTACAGGATGGCAGGGCCTGGTGGAAAATCCGGTTGCAAGGGCGAAGATGAAACCATCTGAGCTTGCCAGGAAACAAGCCGAAGCCGATAAGAAGGTCCCTCTTACCTGGAGTGTCAGAAGTGGTGCAATCTGGTTTAACGGTAAAGGCAACAATCTATGCTCGGTAAAGGAATATGGTGACTTTGAGATGCTTGTTGACTGGAAGATAACAAAAAAAGGCGACAGCGGAATTTACCTCAGGGGAACTCCACAGGTTCAGATCTGGGATACTTCGAGAGTTGAGGTGGGTGCCCAGGTTGGTTCGGGAGGTCTTTATAACAATCAGAAGAATACTTCCATACCTCTGCTGGTTGCAGATAATCCTGTAGGCGACTGGAACAGCTTCAGAATATTAATGACGGGAGAAAAAGTGTCTGTATGGCTCAACGGCCACCTGGTAGTTGATGATGTGGTGATGGAGAACTACTGGGATCGCAGCATACCAATCTTCCCCAAAGGTCCTGTGGAACTTCAGGCACATGGTACAGACCTGGCTTTCAGGGATATTTATATCAGGGAAATAGAAGAAACCTTATACAATCTTACCGGTGAAGAAAAGGCAGAAGGATTCATCTCACTGTTTAACGGCAGGAACCTTAATAACTGGACAGGTAACAAGGAATCATATGTTGTCGAGGACGGAATGATTGTGATAAAGCCAGATAAGGGCAGCGGCGGAAATCTTTACACTGAAAATGAATATTCCGATTTTATCCTGCGGTTTGAATTCATGCTCACACCCGATGCAAATAACGGACTTGGCATCAGGGCTCCGCTGACAGGTGATGCGGCTTATACAGGAATGGAATTGCAGATACTTGATAACACTGCACCGGTATATGCAAAGCTCCAGCCTTACCAGTATCACGGGTCGGTTTATGGCGTAATACCTGCAAAAAAAGGATACCTGAAACCGGTTGGCGAATGGAATTACCAGCAGGTTGAAGCTGTGGGAACAAGGATAAAAGTAACCCTTAACGGCACTGTGATCGTCGATGGCGATATAGCTGGCCCGCGCGATAACGGAACCATGGATGGCAGAGAACATCCCGGTCTGAAAAATAAAGCCGGGCATATAGGATTTCTGGGCCATGGATCTGTTGTCTCATTCAGAAACATAAGAATAAAAGATGTTTCCAGATAGCTATGTGACCGTATGAAGTGATACAATTACACAGAATTTTTAACAGTTATATAAATTTACAATGATTCGGAAAAACAGACTGCCTCTCTCAGGATATCTGATCCTTTTTATTTTATTTGTTACAGGCCTTGGTTCATGCAAGGAGGTCAGCCCCCCCGAGCCATACGGGCCTCTGCCTTCAGAGAGGCAGCTGGCATGGCACGAACTGGAATATTACATGTTCGTACATTTTACAGTTAACACCTTTACTGACAGGGAATGGGGTTATGGAGATGAAAGTCCGGATGTATTCAATCCATCAGCTCTCGACTGCAGACAGTGGGCCAGGGTAGCTCACGACGCCGGGATGAAGGGGATCATAATTACAGCCAAACATCATGATGGATTTTGCCTGTGGCCTTCAGCTTATACCGATCATTCAGTGAAAAATTCACCATGGAAGGACGGGAAAGGCGATATTCTCAGAGAGCTCAGACAGGCCTGCGATGAATATGGCCTGCTTATGGGTGTTTACCTGTCGCCGTGGGATCGTAACAGTGCAGTCTACGGGACACCGGAATACCTTGAGTATTACCGTGATCAGCTCAGGGAACTGCTAACAGGCTACGGAGAGATATTTGAGGTATGGTTCGACGGTGCAAACGGCGGAGACGGTTATTACGGAGGAGCCAGAGAAACCAGGAGGATTGACAATAAGACATATTATGACTGGACTAACACTCATTCCATTGTGAGGGAACTGCAACCAGGTGCAGTAATGTTCAGCGATGCAGGACCCGATATCAGATGGGTTGGAAACGAGAGTGGTATGGGCAGTCTGACTAACTGGTGCCTTCTTGATAAGGATGATATGTACCCCGGAGGTGGTTTTGCAAAGATACTTGGTGAAGGTCACGAAAACGGGAAATACTGGGTGCCGGCCGAAGTCGACGTTTCAATCCGTCCGGGATGGTTCTGGCACGGGCGTCAGGATTCCATGGTAAGATCGGCCGAAAATCTTATGGAGCTATACTATTCCTCGGTAGGAAGGAACAGTAACCTGCTGCTCAACGTGCCACCCGACATGAGAGGCCTTCTTCATGAATCAGATGTGAAGTCGCTGTTGAAATTCAGGGAATTAAGGGAGAAGGAATTTGCCAGGGAGATCGCAAAGGACAAAAAAGCATATGCTTCTGAGTCAAGAGGCAGAAAATACCGTGCCTCAATGGTTAACGATGGCGATCCTTCATCTTACTGGGCTTCTGCCGACGGTAATACATCAGCCAGCGTAACTATCGACCTGGGAACTCCTTCTGAAGTGAACAGGATACTGCTTCAGGAGTATATTAAGCTCGGACAGCGTGTGCAGGAATTCAATGTGGAGGTATTTGTGAACGGCGAATGGACCCATCTTCTCGACGGTACCACCATTGGTTACAAGGTGATCAGGAAATTCCCTGTCGTTTCTGCCTCGAAAGTAAGAATAAACTTTACCAGGGCTAAAGCCTGCCCGCTAATATCAAATATAGAACTGTACAGGGCTCCCGGCGAATAAGCTACTTTTGTTTAGCACCGATCGTCTGTGAAAGGATGATAACCTGAAGAGGTTTCAGTTGCATCTCCGGGGCGAGTTTTTCTTTGGGTACCAGTCCCCGGACCACACATCCAAGGTCTAGTGAGGCACAGCACAGGTAAACATTCTGAGCAATGAACCCTGTATTGGCATGAGACCAGAAAAGATCAGCGTCCCTGATTGCGTCACCTTCTTTCTTTCCAATCCTGGAGAGGTCAGCCACAAATATCAGATTAAGCGGGGCTTGAGCTACAAAATCCTGCGTTCCGCACAGGCTGCGGATATCACGGTTATGTATCTGCCTGAGCTTATGTTCTTCAGCGACATAGATATACAGGCCGCCTTCCATTGCGGCATAAACATCTATTTCTTTGAAATCGCGGGCAGAGGGTGCGGTTCTTTTATTCTGACCGGGTCTGTTCACTCCCCATCCTGCCCACAGGATATCTGAAAGCTGCTGAAGGCTGAGGTTGTCTGAGGTGAAGGTCCTGCTAGTCTGACGTTCATTGAGAGCTTGCATCAGAGGCTTGCCTCCGGTTTTGTCGGGTGCAGGCAATACAATATCCTGCGAACTGATATTTGTCATCCGTGTAAAAATGAGAACCAGCGAAATCAGTGAAAACAGTTTTCTGTTCATTTCTTTAAGTATTAAAGATATCCATTTTCTATTTTTTGAACATTCTGGCGATCTTAATGGCTGCCGCTACCCTTTTTCTTATTCCCTCCCAGTCTTTTTTCTGAATAAGTTCACGGGTTATCAGGTTAGATCCTATTCCGACACATGTAACACCTGCATCAAACCACTCCCTCAGGTTATCTATACTCGGCTCAACACCACCTGTAGGCATGATACTCGTCCATGGACACGGGCCCTTAACGGCCCTTACAAAATCGGGACCTCCGACGGAAGAACCGGGAAAGATCTTGACAATTTCTGCTCCGAGCTCCTCAGCCAGTCCTATCTCTGACAGAGTTCCGCATCCCGGAGACCAGAGCACCTTGCGTCTGTTACAGATTTTTGCCATGTCGGTATTCAGCACGGGAGACACAATAAAGTTGGCTCCTGCCTGGATATAGATTGATGCTGTTCCCGGGTCTACTACCGATCCGGCCCCCATGATCATGGAAGGCACTTCTTTTTCAGCCCATTTATTCAGTTCACTGAACATCTCATGAGCATAATCTCCCCGGTTGGTGAATTCGAAAACCTTGATCCCTCCGTCAGAGCAGGCTTTAATTACATTCCTGCAAACCATAGGATCTTTATGATAGAAAACAGGGACTATCCCGGTTTCTTTCATTTTTATTGCAACTTCAATTCTTGAAAATCTTGCCATAGCTTGCTTTTTACCCTGACAAATTTATCAAAAATGTTTTCAACACAAACAAAAATCTTCCGGCATAACGGCGTGCGGAAGAAAGAGGGTGGGATGGCGAGATTGGGCGAGTGGAAGAAAAAAGATTGCATGATTGCCAGCCTGCGCATAAAGCTTCGGCTGGTAAGACACGATTGCACGATAAATTACTATATTCGTTGATCAAAATCTGCATATGGCTTTAAACTACATCTGGATAGCTTTTTTCCTTATAGGTTTCCTGGTTGCCCTTGGCAAACTGATATTTGCAGGCGATACTCAGATCTTTAATGCGCTCGTGGATGCAGTCTTTTCAAATGCCAGAACGGGCTTTGAAATATCTCTGGGCCTGACAGGAGCCCTGACACTATGGATGGGTTTGCTGAAAGTGGGAGAGAAAGGGGGCGTGGTAGCAATTCTGGGAAAGGTTATGGGCCCTCTGTTTGTGAGGCTTTTCCCAGGGGTTCCAAAGGGGCATCCTGCTTTTGGCTCCATAATGCTTAACCTGTCAGCAAATATGCTGGGGCTTGATAATGCAGCCACTCCCATGGGATTGAAAGCCATGAAAGAGCTTCAGGAAGTCAATCCCGATAAGGAAAGAGCCTCAAATGCCCAGATAATGTTTCTTGTGATGAATGCCGCCGGACTTACGATCATACCTGTGAGCGTGATTGTTTACAGGATGCAGCTGGGTGCTGCGAATCCTGCCGATATATTTATTCCGATTCTTATCTCAACTTTCTGTGCCCTGATGACAGGCCTTATAAGCGTGGCTGTAATTCAGAAAATTAATCTGCTGGATAAAGTTGTGCTTGCATATCTTCTTGGTATGACAGCCATAATCGCAGGTATCATAATCTTTTTCAGCAACCTGCCCAGGGAGCAGATATCGTCGGCATCAACTTTTGCCGCTAATTTTATACTCATACTGATTATAGTGGTGTTCATTGTGCTTGCATTATTTAAAAAAGTAAATGTCTATGATGCATTTGTTGAGGGAGCAAAAGAAGGATTCAGTGTAGCCATCAGGATAATTCCCTTTCTTGTGGCCATTCTTGTTGCCATTGGTATCTTCAGGGCATCGGGTGCAATGGATTATATGATAGCAGGAATTGCAGAGTTTTTTTCATGGTTCGGTCTTGATACCCGTTTTACAGATGCCCTTCCGGTAGCCTTTATGAAACCGCTGAGCGGAAGTGGAGCAAGAGGATTGATGGTGGATGCCATGCTTACACATGGCCCTGACTCATTTGTTGCCAGGGTTGCCTGCACAATGCAGGGCGCCACCGACACAACATTCTATATCCTGGCGGTATATTTCGGATCGGTAGGTATAAAAAATACCAGATATTCTGTAGGTTGTGGCCTCCTGGCCGATTTTGCAGGACTGACAGCTGCAGTACTGGTTGCATATCTGTTCTTTGGATAATTAATGAATAATTTTTTATAACATGAAAGCACAATTATCATTAGTTCTGATAGTAACATCAGTATTGATTTTTTCCTGCAGCCCTGGCCGGGATAATAACATTAATGACTCTGGTGCAGGGAATTATATCGATACTACGGATGCAACAAACAATTTTTACGACAATACGGAAGTTTTCAGGCTGGCTGTTAAAGATTTAACAATAACCGGAGAGATAGAAAATCCCGGTAAGGTCGATTTTTCATCACTTCCTGTTCATTCAGTAATTGTCAAAGAGGCGCTTCTTGAGCCCTCCGGAAGCAACAGGTTTACAGGTGCATTCAGGTATGACGGATACTCTCTTTTCGATATTCTGAATATGTGTGTTATAAAGAAAGCCAATGCTGAAGAATTCAATTCAATCATCGACCTTTATGTTGAAGTCGAAAATGAAAAAGGAGAAAAGGCTGTTTTCAGCTGGGGAGAAATCTATTATGCCAATAACCTACACAGGATAATCATTGCATCATCAGTCTCGCGCATTGTTCCGTCGAAGACAAACGAACTATGGACTCTTCCTGAACATTCAAAGATTGTGTCAGCCTCCGATCTCATCACAGAACGTAATATAGAAGATCCTGTGAAGATAACAGTCCGGTCATACCCAGAATCATTTACCACGGTCAGGGGACTTTCACCCATGTATTCTGAAAAGATAATGTTGTACCGACAGGGTGAAAAGGCAGGAGAGATATCTTCAATTCCTGACAACCTGAAGGAGATAACATACAATACCATCTTCTACGGCAGAGGAAGAGGTATACATACCACCTCGCCCTTCAGCGGTTTCATGCTGAAAGAGCTGCTTATGCAATATTATCCGGTAAGCAACGAGGTTCTTGCACGTGGAATAATGTGTATTGCGGCCGCTGACGGATACAGGTCGGCAGTAACATATTCGGAACTCTTCAACCGTAACGACCAGCAGGAATTTCTTCTGGTACCATATGAAAAGGGAGAAGACGGAGGTCTGTTCAGGATCTTTGTTGCGGGTGACTTTTTCTCCGACAGAGCAATTAAATCAGTAAGTTCGGTACATTTCATCCTTTGAGTCATGAAGCTGTATAAATACAGCACTTAAGTGTTGCATGATGAGCATGACCGTTATATCAATATTGGTTATAATCAGCATTCTGGCAATCATCTTTCTGACTTCGGGTCTGAAAATGAAAGCTTTTGCGGCTCTTTTTCTTGTTTCAGTATTCCTGGCTTTTGCCACTCTTCCTGCTTCAACAGTAGTGACGACAATAAAGGAAGGTTTCGGGAACACCATGGCTTCCATAGGTTTTCTGATCATTTTCGGAGCCATGATTGGAATCACTCTCGATCGTACAGGTGGAATGATAAGCATTGCAACATATATCCTGTCTGTAACAGGTGTAAGGAGGAGTGCGCATGCCATTGGGATAACAGGTTTCATAACAGGTCTGCCCATTTTCTGTGATTCAGCTTTCATAATCCTCAGCGGACTTGCACGATCATTCAGTGCCAGGGCGCGAGTCCCGATGGCCTTAATGGCTACAATCCTTGCTACGTCTTTATATTCAGTGCATTGCCTTATTCCTCCTCACCCGGGGGCACTGGCTGCAGCAGGAATTCTTGATGCAAATGTCGGGAACCTTATTCTTGCCGGGATACTATTCGCCGTGCCCGGATTTCTGGCAGCATGGTTCTGGAGCAAGCTGATGATTAAAGGTGGTAATTACGAACCTGCCAGTGAAGAAAAAGAAAATACGGCTGATCAAAGGGAGCTTCCTTCTCCCCTGATGTCATTTCTGCCGATAGTCGTACCCCTTCTGCTTATAACCATCAAAGCTTTTCTTTCACTTGCTGATAATGACGCTTCGACGCTTATGAGCAGGATATTCAGGTTTCCGGGAGAGCCTGTTTTCGCTCTTGCCACAGGCGTACTGCTCTCACTGCTCCTGCTAAGGAAGAAGACTATGGATTCAGTGAATTCACTTTTTACCGAAGCCATTGAGAAAGCAGGTCCCATATTAATCATTACTGCTGCCGGCGGTATGTTTGGTATGGTGATCAGGGAGACTGGGGTAGGTGAATATGCAGGTCAGATCCTTGCCGGGACGGGTGCAGGGCTGCTTGTCCCTTTTCTTATAGCTTCCCTGATGAAAACTGCACAGGGATCGTCGACAGTGGCAATAATTACCACAGCTTCATTTGTTTTGCCCATGCTTGATATACTCGGCTTAGCATCGGAGTCAGGCAAAATACTGGCAATGCTTTCGATGGGTGCAGGATCGATGATGATCTCACATGCCAACGATTCATACTTCTGGGTGGTTTCCAGCTTTTCGGGAATTGATATCAGGACAGCTCTAAGGGTTTATTCCACTTCAACGGCAGTCATGGGAATAACCATATTTCTACTGATCTGGCTTTCATCTTTGTTTATTCTTTGATTTAATTTTTGATGAACTAATTTTGTTAAAACCTTTACTATGAATTTCAGGGAGTGTGCCGAACATATTTTCCTTGCCGGAGTAAAAGGCGTACTGCCCGGCAGGATAATCTCCGATACACTGTCAGTTCAGGGACCGTTGATGAGAGCGGGCGACTTCAGCTATGATCTGAACAGATTCAATAATGTATATGTTCTCGGTGCCGGCAAGGCCAGCGCCGCTCTGGGGCATTATCTGGAAATCCTTCTGGGCGACAGGATCAGGGCGGGGCATATCGTCACGAAATACGGATTCTATATTAAACTCAAAAGGATCAGTGTCACAGAGGCAGGTCATCCGGTTCCCGACGCGAACAGCTTCGCCGCCACCAGGGAGATCATAAAACTGGCAGAAAACGCCGGAGAAGAGGATCTGGTAATATGTCTTCTCTCAGGTGGAGGATCGTCACTGCTTGCCGACTATCCTCCGGAATCCACACCCGGTGAAATGATGCTTTTCAATGATATGTTAATAAGATGCGGTGCGGATATAGCCGAAATGAACATAGTCAGAAAACATCTGTCAGGAGTGAAGGGAGGTCACCTCGCACGATATATCTGGCCTGCAACATCTGTCACCCTTTACCTGTCGGATGTACCTGGCGATGCACCCGAAACTGTTGCATCAGGACCGACAGTACCGGATCACTCAAGCTACGGTGATGCTGTCGGCATTATCGAAAAATACGGCATCAGGAACGATATGCCTCCTTCACTTTTTACCCATCTTGAAGACGGCATACGGGGTATAATACCTGATACTCCCAAACCCGGCGACATTATCTTCAGCAGGTCGGAGATAATTATGGCAGGCAATAACCTTACTGCATTGGAATCAGCAAGGGAAGAAGCTCTGAAAATGGGCTTCTATACCGAAATCGTAACCAATGAGCTGACAGGTGATGTAGTCGATGCGGCCTCTATTATTACCGGTAAGATAGAGGCCTGCAGGAACAACCATGATATGCCAAAACCTCTGTGCCTGCTTTTCGGAGGCGAGACCACGGTAAAAGTCAGTGGTGACGGACTCGGAGGACGAAACCAGCACCTGGCCCTTGGTATGGCCATGCGTCTTCAGGATATTCCCGGCGTCACCTTTCTTTCAGCAGGAACCGACGGGAATGATGGTAATACCGACATGGCCGGCGCCATTGTCGATTCCGGAACGGTACACGAAGCCCTGTCCATGAATGTGGATCCGGAAAGGTTCAGCAGGGAATTTGATTCCTTCAACTTTTTCAGATCGGCCGGCGGCCATGTTTATACAGGTCCCACCATGACAAATGTAATGGACCTTGCCGTTGCCATAATTGAATGAAATGAACCACTGAACTATCATGTCGCCAGCATACATAATATTCATCGTCGCGGCCGGGGTTACTTTTCTTCTCCTGATGGTCCTCAGATTCAGGCTCAACGCATTCATTGCCCTTCTCGTAACTTCAATACTGGTGGGTATTCTGGCAGGGATGCCAGCTGAAATGATCTTATCAAGTATTGAAAAAGGAATGGGAGGGACTCTCGGTTTCATTGCTGTGGTGGTTGGTCTGGGGGCTGTTTTCGGACAGATGCTTGAAAGTTCAGGGGGTGCCCGGGCTTTTGCTCACAGCCTGCTTAGAAAATTCGGCAGGGGAAAAGCTTCATGGGCACTTATGCTCTCGGGCTTTGTCATAGGAATACCTGTTTTTCTGGATGTCGGATTTATCATACTGATCCCGATAGTATACGCGCTTGCACGCGATGCTCAAAAATCTGTCCTTTTTTATGCAATACCTCTGCTTGCAGGGCTGGCTGTCAGCCATACGATGATCCCTCCGACACCTGGTCCTGTGGCCGTGGCAAATATACTAGGGGTTGATATCGGCTGGGTTGTGCTTTTCGGTATTCTTACCGGTCTTCCGACCGCTGTAATTGCAGGTCCCGTTTTCGGTCGCTATATAGCCGGTAAAATAAAAATTGATCCTCCTGCAACATTCACCGGGCATGAAGAAAGTGGAGAAGGTCATCAGACCATGATGCCGTCTTTCATCACAATCGCCCTGATCATAATGACTCCGCTACTGCTTATCCTGGCAGGCACATTTATGAAGCTGGGTATAGACAGGGAATGGCTGAGGCAGTCATTACTGACTGAAATCATGGTTTTTATCGGACACCCTTTTGTTGCACTCATCATTGCTACCTTTCTGTCGATAATATTATGCATAAGGCAGAAGCTGCCCGGCCAGACTATTCTCGAGCTGAGTACAAAAGCCCTTGGTCCTGCAGGGATTATTATACTTGTCACAGGTGCCGGAGGAGTTCTGAAACAAATACTTATCGACAGTGGTATCGGAAAGATCCTTGCGGAATCGATAGCAGGGTCGTCGATACCCCTTGTATTACTGGGATGGATACTCTCCGCCCTGGTCAGGATCACCCAGGGCTCAGCCACGGTGGCAATGATAACTGCAGCAGGAATAATGGCTCCCATCATTCCTCTCTTCAGCTTAAGCCAGCCTGAAACTGCCCTCGTGGTAGTTTCCATAGCTGCCGGAGCCACGATACTCTCGCATGTTAACGACAGCGGATTCTGGATCGTCAGCAAATATCTCGGGATGAATGAGAAGCAGACTCTGCAGTCATGGACTGTTATGGAAACCATAATTGCAGTCACAGGTCTGGCCATTACACTGACCCTGAGCCTGTTTGTGAGATAAACTTACAGCGCTGGTACCGGGTCTGGCACTTTAAGAATTTGTTTGTAAATTTAGCCGGTTACATTCTGACGGAAACCGTGTGATTTTACAATGAAAAAGATGTTACTCGCTATATCGGTGCTTTTTACTGCTGCACATCTGGGTGCACAGGATGGAGTACCGATTCTGACCGATTTTTCTCAGAGCAGGAACATTGAAAATCAGAACTGGGCACTTTGTCAGGATGAAAACCAGATCATGCTGTTTGCCAACCGTAAAGGCATTCTGACTTTCGACGGAGAAGAATGGCTTAATATCAGGATGCCGGTAGTACCCTATTCGCTGCAAAAAAATCCGGTGGATAAAAGGATTTATCTTGGTGGAGATAACCATTTCGGGTATATCACCAGGAGTGAATCGGAATCCTGGCGTTATATTTCGCTTTCCGATAACACTGCCGGTACAGGAGTGATAACAAAGATAGTATTCGGAACATCTTCCGTGTGGTTTTACAGCGAACAGACGATAATCCAATACGATACTGAAACGGACACCACAAGGCTTCGTCTTGATGCCAGGGCCGGTTTTCCTTTCACCGGACTCATTGTTATGCCTGAAAATACTTATGTAAATGTTTCGGGTAAGGGCCTTCATCGTATTGACAGTGATACCCTGTTTCCTATCGTTACCGGCTACCTGACCGAAAACACCAGCATCCTGTTCTCACTGCCATATAATAAAGATCTTATGCTCGTCGGCCTTGGGAATGGCACTCTTTCACTTTTCGACGGTATGAAATATTATGATTATCCTCTTAAAGACGACGGCTATCTGAAACAGAACATACTATCGGAGGGGATCAGCCTTGCCGACACCGCATATGCTTTTTCAACCCTTGAAGGAGGAGCTGTCATCGTAAGAAAAAATACAGGCGAGATAATTTTCACCATAAACAACCAGAATGGTTTGCCCGACGATGAGATACTGGCAATAGGTTCCGACAACAGCGGAGGCTTATGGCTTTCGCACCAGTACGGACTGACGCGTGCCGACCTTAGTATTCCCGTTCGAAGTTTTTGCATTTATCCGGGGCTGCTGGGGAATCTTACTTCAGCCCTGATGTACGACAACGAGCTGTATGTTGCGACAAGCGAAGGAGTTTTCTACCTGTCGGAGGTAAGAAGCTACGACAGGATTGAAGTGCTGGTGAGGGATGATGCATCATCACGGAATGATCAGCAGTTTGAGCTGAAGCAGGAGGAAATTCAGGAACTCATCACCCCTGATCCTGACCAGGGAAAGCAGGATGCCAGAAGAAATATTTTTTCAAGAATATTTGGAAAGCGTGCTGATGAGGAGGCGGATGATGAGCCGGACCATGTTAATCCTGAGGAAGGTAGAGAATCATCAGTCTATGTTTCAGCCTCAACTACAGGTAGTTACACGACAAAAACAGTCGACCGTCTTAGGGAGATCAATCATATTTACAAGAAAGTGGAAGGTCTCAACGAAAAGTGTCGCCAGCTAGTTCCAATACCGGGAGGTATGCTGGCAGCAACCAACAAAGGACTATATGTTATAAGACAGCATAAGGCTTACCTGCTTACCCCCAACAGATATATTAATCATATAAGCTGGAATGCCTCCAAAGACAGATATTATGTTTCAACCAGTGATGGTTATTTCTCGATAGTCCAGAAAAACAGAGGCTGGATAACGGAATTCCCCGACGATGGCTTCCTACGCCCCGTATATTCAGTTACTGACGACCTTAAAGGATCCTTATGGATTGGCAGCGACAATACCGTGTACAGGTCTGAAAAAGGCAAAGAAAATTCACAAAATTCTTTTAAGAAATATAATGTCGAAAATGACTATCCTGAGAGATTTACGCTCGACCTTATCAACGATACACTTTTTCTTTTTACTGAATCGGAGATATATTTCTTCGACTATGAAGCCGATAGTTTTAATCCCTGCCGGGAGGGTGGTAACACTGCCTTCAGGGAAAGTTCATTCTATATCCCTGTGTCAAATGTAAATCTTATCTGGAAAGGTGATGAGTGGATTTCACTGGATCCGCAGCACGATATACGATCACTCGAACTCTCCCTTCTGAAAATATTTGATGATATTGTATCGATAACGGTCGAAGATAATCATATCTGGGTTATCGACGGAAGCAACAGGTTGTACGGAATAAGGAGAAACACTGTGAAGGGCACAAGCCCTGAAATAAATGTTCTGATAAAAAATATCAGTAATGCCAGGGGGACAAATTTTGATCTCCAGAATGTACAGTTCGACCGGGGCGATAATATTATTTATTTCGATATCGTTGCTCCTGGTTACCTGAAAAACGGAACGACAAAATATCAGTATTTCATTTACAGGGTTATGCCCGACTGGTCGGAATGGTCGGCAAGAACTCATTACGAAGTTCCTATAAGCCGCCCGGGTGATTATATTCTTCAGGTACGGGCCAGGGATCTATGGGGTAACATAAGTGAGCGAAGGTCGGTACGCTTCACTATCAAGGCTCCTCTTACCCGCACCGCAGTGTTCTATATTGTTTCCGGAATATTGGCTCTGTCGCTTATAGTGTTCATTATAAGATTCAGGGAGAGGCAGCTTCATGCAAAGACCAGGCTCCTCGAAAAAAGAGTCAGGGAGAGAACAGCCCAGATAGAAGCCCAGAAAGGGGAGATAACTTCAAGTATTGAATATGCCGGAAGGATTCAGAAGGCAATGCTCCATGTTGATGAGCATTTCAGGGATTCCTTTTCCGATTATTTCATTTTTTTCCGTCCGCGTGATATTGTGAGCGGTGATTTTTACTGGATAAGCGAGGATGACAAGTCTATCTTCTTTACCGTTGCCGACTGTACAGGCCATGGCGTTCCGGGTGCCTTCATGAGCACCATGGGCATATCAACACTTAATGAAATAGTGGCTAACAATCACGACCTGCAGGCAAATAACGTACTTAACTTGCTTAGGGAGAAGGTTATACGGGCTCTGCATCAGACCGGAAGAGAGGGGGAGGCCAGTGACGGGATGGATGTTGCGTTCTGTATCCTGAATAAAAACCGGAGACTCCTTCAGTATTCAGGCGCTTTCAACCCCCTTGTGATATTTCAGCAGGGTGAAATTAGGGAGTTCAGAGCCGACAGGATGCCGATCGGAATCCATTATGGTGATGAACGACCATTTACCAATAATGTTATCAGCGTGAACAGGGGTGACACTCTGTATATTTTCTCTGATGGATTCAACTCTCAGTTTGGAGGCCCCGGCGGCGGAAAATACAAGTCGGCAAACCTGAAGAAACTTTTAAGGGAAATCTATTACAGACCAATGGTTGAACAGAGAAACATACTTCAGAATGAGCTTGAACAGTGGATGGGTAACAACGATCAGACCGATGATGTTACGATAATAGGGATAAGAATTTAAATCTCCTTCTGCCTTTCTTCCCCTGTTTTTTAACCTGCTTTTCTCTAAAACAGTTATCTTTAACAAAACTCTTTATTAATGAAGATAAAATTTCTCGGTGCTGCCCGCGAAGTAACCGGCAGCAAATATCTGATAGTAACTGACAGGGGCAAGCGTATTCTTCTCGATTGTGGCATGTTTCAGGGAAAAGGGCTTGAAACCGACAGCATGAACAGAGACCTGGGATTTGAACCTGATACTATCGACCATATTATTCTGACACATGCCCATATTGACCATTCAGGGCTTATCCCTTACGTTTACCGCCTCGGATTCAGGGGCTCGGTCATCTGTACAACGGCAACACGCGACCTTTGTGCAATCATGCTGGCCGACTCGGGTTACATTCAGGAAAATGATTCGCATACATATAATAAGCGAAGGGCTAAAAAAGGCCTTCCTCTGGTAACTCCGATATATACGAGGGAAGATGCAACAGCCTGTATGAGTCTGTTTATAGGTATTCCCTATAATATGAATTTCAGAATTGATGAAAACATTAAAGTAAGGTTCACCAGTACAGGCCATATGCTGGGAAGCGGCGTAGCAAACCTGCAGATAATTGAAAACGGGCAGATTAAAAGAATAGCTTTTACGGGAGATATCGGGAGACCCGGTGACAGGATGCTGGTCCCTCCTGAACCATTTCCTCAGGCCGATATCATTATTACCGAATCGACATATGGCGACAGGCTGCATGAAGATCCGAAATCGGCTGAAGACGAATTACTGAAAATATTGATCGACACATGTGTGACAAAAAGAGGAAAACTGATCATCCCCGCTTTCAGCGTCGGCCGGACCCAGGAAATAATATATGACCTCAACAACTTCTTCAACGAGGGAAAACTGCCCAGGGTAAATATTTATGTCGACAGTCCGCTGGCCGTCAATGCCACGGAAGTGTTCCGCGTTCATACCGAATATTTTAACGAGGAATTCAGGCATCTGCTGCACAGGGATGATGATCTCTTTGGCTTCAGAAACCTGTTCTATATAAAGCGTGCTGAAGATTCCAAGAAACTGAATGACTACAGGGAGCCTTGTGTGATCATTTCAGCTTCAGGCATGATGGAAGCCGGCCGTGTAAAGCATCATCTTGCCAACAGTATTTCAGAAAGCAGAAACACCGTCCTTGCAGTAGGCTATTGCGCTCCTGAGACACTGGGCGCAAGAATTCTGAGAGGATCTCCGGAAGTATCAATTCATGGCACAGTTTACAAGGTTAAGGCCGACATAAGGAAAATTGATTCCTTTTCAGGCCATGCCGATTACAGGGAGATGATAAAGTTCCTCAGCTGTCAGGAAAAGCACGGCATTGAAAAACTCTTCCTCGTTCACGGCGACTATGAGGTCCAGAGATTCTACGCAGGAGAGCTTCAGAAGGAAGGATTCAGAAATATAGAAATTCCTGCCAGAGGGGAGGAGTATGATGTGCTTTAATATACCTGAATTTTTGCTATACAGTCAGGTGGGTTTTCAGTTCCTTTCTTAAAGCCTTATAATCAGGAACAAGTTCTTCAAGGAGCCTGTAAAAATCCTTCCCGTGATTATGGTGCTTCAGGTGGCAGAGCTCATGAATAATCACATAATCGGTATATGCCGGATCCAGCTTGATAAGCTCACTGCTGATGGTTATTTTTCCCCTTGATGTACAGCTTCCCCATCTGCTCTTCAGTGGCCTGATGACCAGAGATGTTGGTTTGAAGCTGTAGGAGGCATACCTCATCAGGATCTCATTCAGCTTTAACGATGTGAAATCATGTGCTTCCCTGATGTACCATAATGCAAGTACCCTCTTTATGAGAGATTCATTTCCTGTATCCCTGACTCCTGTTTCAATGTATCTGCCATTCAGCCGCACGTATTGTTTTTCTGATCTTAGGATTTTCAGAATCTTTTCCTCACCTTTGAAAAGATGTGATCCTCCGTCAGCATACTTTCTGCCGTCGTTTATCCTTATTAATGAGTTCTGTTTGTCGAGATGTTTCCTTATCCATCCGGTTTTTGAATTCACAAATTTCTCCAGCGACTTAAGCCCTGTGCCAAAGGGTGCCCTGACCGTGACCCCTTTTCCCGGACTTACGATTATGCTGATTGACTTTCTTCTTGAAAATATCACTCTGTAAGTTATGCCGTTAATCTCCTGATATGACCCATCGCCCGGTAACCTGTCCATTTCTTAATTTTTCTGAAATTGTGTTAAATAAAACTTAAAACTCTTTTTTTATATTTTTCAAGGGAATAAAGATCTTATTTTTGTTGTCAGTAATACAGAATCAGAAGGTGTTAGATGAGGTTAAGTAAATATTTTCAGGAATTAAACGACCCATATCGATTCTGAGTATAGTACAGACATTCTTTGCATAGGTTAGTTAGGTTATTTAGGTTAATTTCTAAGATCATGTGGGTTGAAATGACGGGTGGCAGTCTGTAGCCACCCGTTCTTTTTTTATTCAGATGAAAGTGTAAGTACCGTTATTTCCGGCGGCATCCACACTCTGAATGGAAATCCGACAAAGCCCAGGCCGCGGTTAACATACAGATACTGATCGCCCTCGCTGTACAAGCCTCCCCATTCCGGATAGATATATTTTGCAGGACTCCATCTGAATTTCCTGGTTATTATTCCTGCCTGTAGACCGTGGGTATGGCCGGCAAAAGACAGTTCAATATCCGTTTTGCCGCAGACATCGCGGCGCCACTGGTTTGGATCATGGATCAGCAGCAACTTTAAAGCTGCGCTGCCGGAACCTTTTGCGGCTGCCTCAACGTCATAATGAATAATATCAGGATATCGCCCGGCTGTGCTTACCCCAATAAAGGCCACCTCAACACCGTTGATCGTTAGTTTGATAGTTTCATTTACTATGAGCCTGTACCCGGAGGCCTTTATATATTCACTTACTTTGCTTACTATCTCCTGCTTTATGGATTCAGTAACTCCCGGGTAGTAGGTTCCCATATCGTGATTACCTAGCACAGCAAAATTTCCGTATTTGCTGAGGGCTTTGACCAGGATGGTGTCGCATCTGTTATATTCCCTCCATCCGTAATTGACGAAATCACCGGTGTTGACAATCAGGTCAGGATTGCAGCTGTTGACTATCGCGACTACCTTTTCCAGCCTCTTTTTGTGACCATCATAAGATGCCAGATGAAGATCTGAAATATGGACTATTCTCAATCCCTCAAGTCGAGGGTCGAGGCCATTAATGTTTACGTCCACTTCCTCAACGGAAAAGTTGAACCTGCCATGGATAATACTGACAGTCGCCACTATAAAGATAGCAGCAGCGATAACGAATCCCGTATCTGTCAGTGGTCGTGAGTATCCTCCTCTTCTTAATCTGACGAGTTTTCCTGTATAATGAAGGAAAACAAGTATCGCCCAGGGGAGTGCAACTCCTATCAACAGACCTCTGAAATTCATGTGGTTGCGTATGTTGGAAGGAGTGTCGAAATCGCCTCTGAATACCAGGTTCCGGACAAGGAGCATCCAGATGGCAAGGCTCAGGAGTGTATGGATTGTGACGAAAATATAAAATACGGGTGCAGGCCGTTTTTTCAGGCGGTCTCTAATAATGAAAAAGACCAGGATGTCAAGGGTCAGCAGAATTAGTGCCGTAATTATCATTATAGCTTCAGATAAATGTTTTATGGTTTCTCAGATGTATTCGAAGGTAATGTTTTTGAGCCATTTATCCTCGAGCAGCCTTGCGATTCGCTTTACAACGGTACGTCTTATTTCCAGCTCCACAGGAAGGTTTGGATCCTGGTGGGCGATATTGATCCTTGTTCCGATCACAAAATGGATCTCGTCGCTGTCCATCAGCATCCTAACGATTTTGTCAGCCGGTCCTTTACCCAGCCTCACGCTGTTGTTGTATGTCTTTAATATCTCGTTTACTTTCTGAAGTGTCAGGATCCCTTCGGTTACAAGGTCGATGCCTTCGAGAAAACTTTCGGGTGGCAGTTCGTGATCCTCGAAGATAAGTTCATCAACTATTGTTCTGTTAAGTTCGCGTGCGATGATATCGGCGGTGGTGCCACCGCATAAGACCACTTTCCCCTCATATTCCTTAACCTTCTGAGCAAGAATAATGTCTTTTTCTTTTTCATAGGGAGGACCGGTACACAGGAGCAGTTTTCTCGGTTCCCGGAAGTAAATTATGGCACAGCTTATATCGTCCCTGGCTTTATATCCGTCGTTTTTATGAGCCATGGTTACGATCTTTCCTGCAAGCATCGAAGCCGATATTGAAGGTTCTCCGGTAATAAGTCTTGAAGCATATGTAACTATATTATCCCGTTCCCATCCGAAAGGAAAGGCTTCGCTGCCCATACCGCTCTGAGCCACTCCGTCGGAACAGAAAATTATCCTGTCTTCTTTTTCAGGCATGAAAGTGCATGTTTTAAGGATCCTGCCTGCATGCCTTCCGCTATCAAGAGTTACTTCTTTCCATGATGGATCAAATTCACGGTTTCCCCGCAGTATTATGGTTCGGGGATTATCATATTCCAGGATATTTGTTCTGCCCCGGCTTTCAATATCTACAATGGTGAATGTGGCATATGCAATTTTTCTTTCTGCGCATTCGGGCAGTGTTTTCATTATTATTTCCGCGATACGGTCTATTTCCTTATGTTCCCGGGTGAAATTAAGAGCCATGGTCGAGGTGAGAGTTGCAAGAATATTGGCTTTCACACCGTGCCCCATGCCGTCGGAAAGAACTGCGATCACACGATCTTCTTCCCTGATATACCTGTTTAGAAAAACGTCGCCGCAGATCTTTTCAGCATCGTGGTTACGTTGTTGAACATTTACTTCTATGTAGAAATCGTTGTTCACCGTAGTTTTCAGCGGTTGTTTTTCGCGTTAGTTCTTCTCCTGTACGATTCTATGATGGAATTGAGCATCTGCTCGGTCTCGGAAGCTCCTTCGCCAAGAAGGAATCCTATCTTCTGGACCATCTCAAGGTTTTTCTCAATAACTTCACTGACCCGGTTTATCACCTCTTCTCCCTGGACTTCCGGAGAATAAAGGTCGCGGATAACGGCGCCGCATATTCTGTTTTTCTTAATAGGGAAGATGGATATATTCAGCATCCTGTCGTCAAAATGAATATCCTTGCTTACGACAGGCTCATCTTCCTTCATCACGTAGGTGAACATATTGTACACGCTGAAGGGGATAAGAGTTTTTATATCTGCGCCGGCAAGTCCTGGGATGATGTCGGAGATAGCCCTGGCATCTTCCCCGATAATATTGATAAAACTTCTGTTTGAATGGAGGATCTTCAGGTTGTTGTCAACTATCACCACGCCTGTTGGAAGTTTGTCGAGCATATTATTTAGCATGTCGGATGCGCTCTGGGCCATTTCCTTTTCCCTTAGGGCAACTTCTTCCGACTCTTTCAGGGCTTTTTTGGTTTCAGCCAGCTTCCTGTTTGTCTGACGGAGAGTTTCAATATATTCCTGCTTATTCCGGAGGTTGAAGGTATGGCACATCTCTGGTACAGCCAGTCCCTTAGCTACGGTTGATGCGAATTCTCGGCACGAACCGTAACCGCAGGCACCACAGTCGAGCTCTTCTGACTGATTTGGTTTACCGATTATCTTAAGGACTTCTTCAACAGCATCTTCCGGCGGTTCCGGAATACGCTGGTCGTCGGGAGTGAAAGTTCTTGAGAAATCAAGCCGGAGCCATCTTTCCATATCTTCCTGCCATCGTTTCAGGTCGAGTGCCGCTATCCTTTTTTCCGTATATCTGCTTACCAGTGCTCTGCGTCTGAACTTTTCAGTGTGTTGCTCCATTCCCGGACCAAGAAGACAACCATGGCAGAAGAACAGGTTGAAATGATGCTTTATCGTGTCGGTGAACCTGTCAAAGTCGTGTATTGCTTCAAGGATGTCTTCTTTTCCGGATGCAGTAATAACCCTGCTGGAGATCATATCGCGTTTCAGTCCTCCGGCCTGAATGATACCTGCCGGTACCGGATACAGGGCTCCCCAGTTTCCGAAGGGGGAGTCGAAGTCTGACATTTTCACCAGCCTTTCCTGTATTTTGAATTCGTCGAACAGCTGACGCAGCTCAATAAACGTGAGTACGCCCTCAATAAGCTTACCGGAGCTGTACATGAGGGCTTCATCCTTGGCGTCAATACACGGGCCTATCTGTACAACCGGAACATCTTCTCCGTAAAGATCCCTTACAACCATGGCTGTTGCTATCATCGGCGAGACCAGGGGGGCAAGATTGGGTATCATTTCCGGATGGTACTTTTCTATTATCTTGACTATTGCAGGGCAATTAGCCGTGACATAGTATTTTCCTTCCGACTTGCTGAAGAGGTCGGCGTATTTTGCTGCAATCAGATCTACTCCAAAGGAGACTTCATGCACATAGCTGAAGCCAAGCTTACGGATCATTGCAACCAGTTTCCGGTAGTCGGTTATGTCGTCGAACTCAGAGGCTATAGAAGGTTCTATAAGAGCTGCGACTTTCTTCCCCGAGGCAAGCAGGTTCCTGACTTCTTCTTTTGAATCACGGAATTCGATGGCTCCGGGTGAGCAGGAGACATAACACAGGCCACAGCCCACACATCGTTCCGGTACTATGGTCGGGTGCTCCTTCTGGGGCCTTACTTCAATTGCATTGACAGGACAAACACGCACACAGGAATAGGAATTTTTGCAGCGGCTGTCGTCAATTCTGAGAATGGGCACGGTAGGTCTGGCCATACTTCCTTATTAACATAGGTTATTTAAGGTTCCTGAATTCGCTTTCAAGAATACTTTCGATATCAGCAAGTGCTACATTTTCAAACAGTTTTCCGTTAATGGTCAGATTCGGTCCGTTACTGCAATGCCCCATGCACCTTGCTCCTCTGAATACAATCCTGTCTTCCAGGTGATTCTTTTTAAGATAATCCCTGATAAACATTACCAGATCCCTGTTCCCCCGTGAGAAACACGAACTTCCCAGACAGATCTGCATTTCAAATGACTGTGCCATCTTTGTTGTTTTCTGAAAAACAGTCAGACAAATTTAATAATTTATTCTGAGCTTAATCTCCGGGTCAGATTTAAAAGAAAATTGCATTTTCTTAAATCACTCTGGTAACTGCAAACCATTATCTTAAAATACATTTTTTTACCTGTAAGTATAATGGATTTGTAATATAATGATAAACAGTATATTATGCATCAGAGCAAGACACAAAGGTAATACAGTTTATTGTTATTTAATAAACATTGTTAATTATATAACAATAAAATATTATATTTGTAAGATATGGCTTTCAATATATGAGTAAGGATATAGATCTCATTTTAAAGAAATATAAACCGGGCAGGAGGGAGGAGCTCATACCCCTGCTTCAGGAGATTCAGGATACTAACGGTCATCTTTCCGTAGAAGCCATTGTTAAAGTTGGACTGTTTGCAGGACTGAGCACCACAAAGATCTATGGCGTCGCAACCTTTTATGATCAGTTCAGATTTATACCCTCCGGAAAGGTAAGCCTGAAAATATGCAACGGAACTTCATGTTTTATGTCAGGTTCCAAGGCTTTGATCAACGGAATAAGGGAGGAGACAGGACTTGAGGAGGGACAGACTGGCAGGGACGGTATCTTCAGCTATGAGATAACTACCTGCATGGGTGGTTGTCATCACGGACCTGTGGTTAGTGTCAACGGTGAATATCTTACAACGGTGAAGCCGGAACAGATACCGGATCTCCTGAAAAAGCTGAAGTTCATTATTGAAAATGATTAGATGGACGACCTGAAAAAATTCCTTACAGATAAAGTATTACTGTTTGAATCAGATACTCTTCTTCCTGAAACAGAGAAGGTACTGGAAAATATCAGAAGGGAAAAGACAGACAAACCGGTCGTTTATTTATCTTCCGGGACCAGCAGCATCATTGCAGGATCGGAAAAAACATGGTCGTCTGTAAAAACTTATCTTGAAGAAAACTCAAAAGACACGGAACTGGTAAGGGTGGGATGCAATGCTCCTCTTTCCTATGAGCCTTTTATGTGTGTCCAGCTTCCCGGTAAAAACAAGCTTTTCTTCAGAAACATAACCGAAGAGAAGGTGGAACCCCTGCTTAACGGCATTTTCCATAGTGATATAAGCGGAGAGGATCTTGTAGGTCAGCATGGAAACAGGGGTTTCGGGATATGGCAGGGTATTCCTTTTATTGATGAGCTGCCCTGGTTTGCCCTTCAGAAAAGAGTCGTTCTTGCAAACTGCGGATGCTATGATCCTGAACGTATAGAAGAATATATTGCCAGGGGTGGTTACAGGGCCTTCATTAAAGCAATTCGCCATTATACCTGGGATGAAGTATGTACAATCGTTGAAAAAAGCGGGCTTCGGGGACGCAGTGGCGGAGGTTATCCTACCGGCCTGAAATGGAAACAGGCACTGAACACTGCCACAGCATCAAGGTACCTGATCTGTAATGCGAAGGAAAGTGATCCGGGAGCCTTTACTGACAGGACCATCCTTGAAAGCGATCCGCACCGTCTGGTCGAAGGTATAGCAATAGCCGCGTATGCCATCGGGGCAACAACCGCATATGTTTTCCTGAGGAAAGATTCTCCCTATGCACTACGCAAGCTGAAGAATGCTGTCGGAAGCGCCAAGGATTACGGATTGCTTGGACATAACATTTTTTCAAGCGGCTACAACCTCGATATTATTGTAAGAGTCGAACCAGGTGCATTTGTATGCGGTGAGGAAACAGCCCTTTTAAGCACCCTCGAAGGAAGAAGAGGGATGCCCCAGCTTAAACCTCCCTATCCTGCAACCTCGGGTCTGTTCGGTAAACCAACAGTAATCAACAATGTCGAGACACTCATGAATGTCCCGCTGATAATGCAGAACGGCCCGGAGTGGTTCAGAAGCATGGGAACGGAAAACAGTCCCGGTACAAAAGTGTTCTCCGTTGGTGGTAAAGCACGTCTGGCTGGTGTTATCGAAGTTGAGATGGGAACCACACTTCGTGCACTGGTCGGGGATATAGCCGGCGGAATAAGGGAGGGAAAGGAGCTGAAAGCTGTTCAGATGGGTGGAGCTTCAGGATTTTTTATTACACCTGAGAACCTCGGTCTGCAGATCGATTTTGATATCATAAGGGAAAAGGGGCTAACCATGGGCTCGGGAGGATTTATTGCAGTGGATGACCAGACATGTATAGTTGAACTTGTGAGGTACTACATGGAGTTCATCCGAAACGAGAGCTGCGGAAAATGTATCCCATGCCGCGAAGGCACCGGTCGTATGCTGGAGATACTCGACAGTGTGATCCGGAAACCGGCAAACGAGGATTCGGGGACTACCCTGGAGAGATTCAAGGGTGTAATGCAGCTCGAATCAATAGCTACAGTAATGAAGGACACTTCATTATGCGGACTCGGCCAGGCGGCTCCAAATCCTTTCCTCAGCGCTCTTGAGAACTTCAGGGAAGAGTTTGAGGAACATATCTTTGACCGGAAATGCAGGGCTAATGTTTGCAGGGGACTGAGAACCTTTTCAATAGATGTTGAAAAATGTACCGGCTGTACTGCATGTGCTTCAAAATGCCCGGTAAACGCAATATATGGAACAAGGCTCCAGCCCTTTTTTATAGTGGAGGAAAAATGCACCGGATGCGGTATATGCTTCGATATCTGTAAATTCAGCGCAATAAAGGTAAAATAAGGATTATGCTCTTCACCATCCAGGTAAATAACAGGAAGATCAGGGCTGAAAAGGGAGAAACAATACTTTCGGCACTGAACCGTAACGGAATAATCATTCCTACTCTCTGCAGGATGAAGGACTTCTCCCCGACAGGAGCCTGCAGGATATGCGTAGTGGAGGTCGAAGGGCGTGAAAACCTTGTAACAGCCTGCTCACAGCCGGTTGAAGAATGGATGAAAATAAGAACACATTCACCAAGGGTCATTACAGCACGCAAAACAATCGTTGAACTTCTGCTTTCAAACCATCCTGACGACTGCATGTACTGTGATAAAAACCTGAACTGCGAACTTCAAAACCTGGCAGAAGAGCTTAACATAAGGGAAAGACGGATAAGGGCCCGGAAAATAAAACCCAGACTCGACCAGTCGAGCCATGCCATAGTCAGAGAACTGTCGAAGTGCATCCTGTGCGGCCGCTGTGTCAGGGTTTGTGAAGAAGTTATTACAACAACTTCTCTCGATTTTATAAACAAGGGCGGCAACATCCATGTCGGACCTTCCATGGACAGAGACTTTAACTTCTCCAGTTGTATCAACTGCGGTCAGTGTGTTATGGTATGTCCTACAGGAGCTCTTCACGAAAAGCATAATATTACAGAGGTACAGGAATATCTTAACAATCCTGAATTCATGAAGATCATCCAGTACACACCTCTGGTTGCCTCAGGCATAGCCGAAGAGCTTGGTATCAGATACAACAGGGATTTTGAAAGGATACTTAACTCGATCCTGAGGAAAATAGGCTTTGATAAAGTCTTTGCTGCCGGTGCAGGAACAGATATTTGTCTTTCCGAGATTGCGGAACAGCTGAAGGAAAAAGTGGAAAGGAAATCGGATAGACCTCTCTATATATCTGCATGTCCTGCCTGGGTAAAATATGCTGAACAGTTCATGCCTGAACTGATCCCGGACCTTTCGACAGTGAAATCACCTCAGCAGGTGACAGGGATACTCATTAAAACTGTCGTGGCTGATGAAACAGGTACACGACCTGAGAAAATTTTTTCAGTCTCGGCAACACCTTGTCTGGCCATGAAATTCGAAGCCCGCAGGGACGGGATGATGAGAAAAGGTATCAGCGATGTTGATACTGTCATGACTGTCAGGGAACTTGCTAGGCTGATCCGACTGTATGGAGTTGACGTTTCCAATGTTGCCCCCGAACCCTTCGACGAGCCGCTTTCGGGATACAGTTCTTCAGCTTCTCTCACTGAAGTCTCAGGAGGATTTGCTGAAGCCGTCGGGCGATTGTTCTGGTTTATGAAAACAGGAAGAGAAGCTGACCGGCAGATGTTCAGGAAGCTCCGTATGAACGGCTCCTTCAGGGAAGTCAGTATCAGTACAGGTGAGGAAGACATTAACATTGCAGTCGTCGATGGGCTTACTGGTCTGGAGAAGCTGAGGAAAGAGCAGTCGGATGGTGTAAAATTTGACCTGATAGAGGTGATGACCTGTCCGGGAGGATGTATTAACGGAGCCGGCCTTCCTTTCAGCTCAGGCCGGGATGAGAAAAAATCGAGGATGAAAGCTATATATCTCGCCGACGATACTGATGCAATTAATGTTCCTTCCAAATCGCCGGTGCTCATAAATATTTATGAAAAGATGATGAGTGATAACATGGAGATTTCTGACAGGAAGATCTTTCATACACATTTTGAAAAAAGAGATGTATTATTATAAACATTTCAGGAGCAGGGCAACTGTTAGTAATGACCTTGCAAAGAAGAAATATAAGAAATCCGGCTGAATAAAAAACCAGCTTTAAAAAAGGAATGCTAGTATATACTATAAAAGAACTCTGCAGGACATGTTATACCTGTGTCAGGGAGTGTCCGGCCAAGGCCATCCGCATTGTGGGCGGACAGGCTGAAGTTATTGTTGAAAGGTGTATAGCGTGCGGAAACTGCACCAAGGTGTGCAGCCAGGGGGCAAAGGTATTTCTCAATACAACCGACAGGGTTCAGAGAATTATTGAGGACGAACCAAAGGTGGCGGCCATGATAGCTCCCAGTTTCCCTGCTGAATTTTCAGAGATTGAAGACTACAGGGTGCTGATCGGGATGATAAGGGCTATTGGTTTTACTTATGTGACGGAAGTGTCATTCGGGGCCGACCTTGTTGCAGGGAGGTATAAGAAACTACTTACCGAAGGCGATGGTAATTATATTTCATCCGATTGTCCTTCCATTGTCAATTACATAAAATTCTATCATCCTGCCCTTGTGGAAAACCTTGCTCCGATAGTGTCGCCCATGGTTGCAATGAGCCGTGTTGTCAGGAAAAAATATGGCAACCACACAAAGATCGTCTTCATAGGTCCCTGCGTTGCAAAAAAAGCTGAAAACGGTGAAATTGACGAGGCTATTACCTTTACCGAACTCAGAGACCTGTTTGCAAAGCTGGGAATCTCTCCTGCAAACAGCAAACCCTGCCAGTTTGATCCGCCTGCCGGTGGCAGGGGTGCCATTTTCCCTGTTACCAGAGGGCTGCTGCAGACCGCAAATATCAATGATGATGCAATAACAGGTAACATAATTGCTGCCGAAGGAAGGATTGACTTCCAGGAAGCCCTGAAAGAGTTTGAGGCAGGACTGATAAAGACTCAGAACATGGAACTGCTCTGCTGCGAAGGCTGTATTATGGGTCCGGGTATGTCAAGGAACGGTAAACAATACAACAGAAGAGCACTGGTTAGCTGTTACGCAAACACTAAGATGGAGGAAATTGACCATGACATGTGGCAGAAATCCGTAACCGAATTCTCCGACCTCGATCTTTCCGTAAGACATAAGCCTGATGATCACCGCTTTGACAGCCCAGAGGTGAAAGATTATAACGACATACTCATATCGATGGGTAAGTTCACCGATAAAGACCATCTTAATTGTGGAGCCTGCGGATACGAAACCTGTATTGAACATGCTGTGGCAATAAAAAAAGGACTTGCGGAGGTTGAAATGTGTCTTCCCTATACTATTGAAAAACTCCACAAGTCGGTGAAAGACCTTGCTCTGTCAAATGAGAAACTTACAACCATGAAGCTGGCACTGAAACAATCCGAAAAACTTGCTCATATGGGTCAGCTCTCTGCCGGAATAGCTCATGAGCTCAACAATCCTCTTGGGGTGGTTATAATGTACAGCAATATTCTCCTCGAAGAATCCAAACCCGACGATCCTGTCAGGGAAGATCTTAAACTTGTTGTCGAACAGGCCGGCAGATGTAAAAAGATCGTGGCAGGGCTTCTCAATTTTGCCAGAAAGAACCAGGTAAACCATCAGCAGGTCAACCTTATGGAATTCATAAATCACAGCCTCGAAGGATTTATAGTGCCTGAAAGTGTTAAAATTGAAATAAGCAACAGGACGACCAATCCGGTTGCAATGCTCGATTCGGACCAGATGATACAGGTTATCACCAACCTGGTAAGGAATTCAGTCGATGCTATGCCTCATGGCGGTGTGATAAACATTATCCTTGAGGATACCATAAGCGACGTGATCATTACTATTAATGACACAGGAACAGGAATAAAGGAAGAAGACAGGTCAAAGATATTCGAGCCTTTCTTTACAACCAAGGGACTCGGAAAAGGAACTGGATTGGGGCTGGCAACAGCTTACGGCATCGTTAAGATGCACAAGGGACAGATTACGGTAGATTCAAATGCTGACCCGGAAAAAGGACCTGTGGGAACAAGTTTTAAAATAGTACTGCCAAGAAGAAAAGAATAAACTTTAACAAATTTTACGAACTTTACGATGAAATGAATAAAGGTGACTACACCATACTTATTGCCGATGATGATCCCGACTATCTTTTCCAGACAGTATACATGCTGGAAAAGGCCGGATATAAAACCATCGCAGTCGAGAGCCAGACAGAAGCGGAGTCAGTGATATTGAAAATTAAACCCGACCTGGCTATCTTCGACCTTATGATGGAAAATGATGACAGCGGATTTATCCTGTGCTACAGGCTCAAGAGAAAATATCCCGACGTGCCGGTAATCCTCGCCACCGCCGTCGCAAGAGAGACAGGAATGTCATTCAGCCTCGACTCTGAAACGGAAAAATCATGGATCAGAGCCGATAGGTATCTTGAAAAAGGCATCAGAGCTGATCAGCTCGACCAGGAGATCATGAAACTATTAAAACTGTAAAATGGGAGTACTGAAAATCCTGGTTATTGATGACGAACCCGGAATCCGGTCGGGTGTAACGCGTATACTTAAGAATTTCACGGTTACATATCCTTTTATGGATGAGGATTTTTCCTTTGAGATAACCGAAGCCCCTACCGGAGAAGAAGGCATCAGATTTATTGAGACCGATAAACCCGATATAATTCTGCTGGACAACAAGCTCCCCGGGATACAGGGAGTAGAAGTGCTGGAATATATAAGGGAGAGAAAATATGACATCGTTGTTGCAATGATAACATCTTATGCTTCTCTCGATGTTGCCATAAGGGCTACACGCGACGGGGCTACAGATTTTATTCCAAAACCCTTTACTCCGCAGGAGCTTAAATCGAGTATTGAAAACATTACCAAGCAACTTTACCTCCGTAAGGTAACCGACAGGCTCAAACAGGAGGGAAAGAAAGTACGGTATCAGTTTCTTTCCGTGCTCTCACATGAACTCAAAGCACCTCTCAATGCTCTTGAAGGCTATCTCAGAATGATGCACGAAAAACAGGCTGGTGACAGAATTGACGATTACGCTGACCATATCGACCGTTCGCTCCAGAGGATCCAGGGAATGAGAAATCTCATAATGGACCTCCTGGATTTTACAAAGATCCGCCTTGAACGTAAGGAAGAGAAAATCCAGGAAGTGGATCTTGCTGAAGTCGCCCGTGCCGCTGTTGTAACTGTACAACCATACGCAATCCAGATGGAGGTTACTGTAACCCTGGACCTGAAAAACGAATCGAAACTAATGGCTGACCCTGAAGACATGGAGATCATCTTTAATAATCTCATCTCCAATGCAGTCAAGTACAATAAATTTGGTGGTAAAGCGGAGATAAGACTCGAAAGCACCGACAACGAAGTGTTAATGGTTTTCAGCGATACAGGGATAGGTATATCCGTGGCCGACAGGGAAAACCTGTTCAGGGAATTCATGAGAGTCAGGAACGAAAGGACAAAGCATATTTCCGGAAGCGGACTGGGATTATCGATAGTAAAAAAAGTTATTGAACTATATCATGGAACAATAAAGGTAGAAAGTACTCCCGACAGGGGCTCAACATTTACGGTGCTTCTGCCAAAAAAGCAATCTAATAAATCTTGAAATCAATATGAACTTACCGGGAAAAACTGTAGAGAGGCTCAGTGAGTACAGAAGGACACTTCTGGAATGTCTGAATGAGAAGAAGAACTTCATTTTTTCACACGATCTTGCGGCCCGGCTGCATATAACGGCTGTTCAGGTACGACGTGACCTCATGCTCATAGGATATTCGTCAGTTCACAGAAAAGGCTATGACGTAAAAGATCTTATCGAAAAGATCAGTACTATAATTGATTCAGAATCAGGTCTTAACGTGGCGGTGATAGGGATTGGCAACCTTGGAAGGGCAGTGGCAGGTTATTTTAAGGGTAAAAGATCAAAACTCAATCTTGTAGCCTCATTCGATAACGACCCTCAAAAAACGAATAAAGTAATTTCAGGTGTGAAATGCTATCCTCATACTGAAATGGAAAAGATCATTAAAGAACTCAACATAACGGTTGCTATACTTACAGTTCCGCCCGATTATGCAAGAGAAACGGCAGAAGAGGCTGTCAGATATGGTATAAGAGGGATACTGAATTTCACTACTATACCGTTGAATGTCCCTTCCTGGGTCTACCTCGAGGAATATGACATGATAACTTCAATTGAAAAAGTCGCATATTTCGTCAAGGAAAACATCCTGTAGTCATCCGTATTGCAAATGAAGGTCTTCAGTGGGTTTGAACAGGTGACGGGAATCAGGAATCCGGTTGTGACAACAGGGTCATTCGACGGAGTCCATATCGGGCATAAAACAATTCTGAACAGGCTTAAGATGCTGGCCCGTAATTATGACGGCGAATCGGTTCTTATAACCTTTTACCCTCATCCCAGGAAGATTCTCTACCCCGAGACTGCCGGGAAAGACCTTAAAATGATCAACTCACAGGATGAAAAACTTGAACTCCTGAGGAAAGCTGGGCTGGATAACCTTATTGTGGTTGAGTTTACAAGAGATTTTTCGAGAATCACCAGCGAAGAATTCGTACGCGACTATCTTCACTCGGTGTTAAAGGCCAGGGTAGTGGTTGCCGGATTCAACCACCATTTCGGATTCAATAAGGAAGGTGATTACAGGCACCTGTGGGGATGGAGAGAAAAATATAATTTTGAGGCGGAAGAAATTCCCGAACAGGAAGTATATAATGAAACGGTAAGCTCCACAAAGATCCGTAAAGCCATAAGTGAAGGTTATATCCAGAGAGCCAATGCCTATCTCGACCATTACTACATCGTGATGGGCGTACCTGAAAAATATGGTGACTTCGACGCTATGCCCTTTCTGAAGGTTCCCGTAACGGATGATTGCAAATTGCTTCCGGCGACAGGTATCTATGCAGTTAGTGCTTTCGCAGGGGAAAAGAATGTAAAAGGTATGGTTATAATAAATCAGCTGCCGGGAGGAAAGCAGGAACTGCTTCTTCATCTTCTTGAAAACCTTCCGGACATCGCCGGAGAAAAGACAACACTGATGTTCCGTAAAATGGTCCATGGAAATGTTCCACTCGGAGGAGTAAATGTTATCCGCGATCTTGAAAGGGCCAGATCCGAAATAAATGAACTTATATACTGACAGGGATCATGCCCTGAACCATCATAATAAAGTAATTTTGCTGAAGAGAGGATAATAAAAATGCGATTTAAACCTGAAAAACTAAGTATACCGGATCAGAGAATGAAACCATTCATCGATCCCGATGAGATCTGGAGATTTATTAACAATACAAAGCCCGATAAACAGAGAGTCAGGGACGTGATAGCAAGGTCACTTGACAAGAACCGGCTTACGATGGAAGAGACAGCCGTCCTTGTCAATTCCATGGAAACCGGACTGGAAGATGAGATACGGCAGGGAGCAAAAGAACTTAAGGAAAGAGTATACGGTAACAGGATCGTACTCTTTGCACCACTGTATGTTGGAAATAAATGTACCAACAACTGTCAGTATTGCGGATTCAGAATCTCAAACAAAGAAGCTGTAAGGAAAACCCTCACCGATGAAGAGATTGTCAGGGAGGTGGAGGCACTCGAGGATAACGGGCAGAAAAGACTCATACTGGTCTATGGTGAGCATCCCGAATATTCACCCGATTACATTGCCCATACTGTCAGGCTCGTTTACAACATAAAAAAAGGTCATGGAGAGATCCGCAGAGTGAATATCAATGCTGCACCTCTAGATATAGAGGGCTTCAGAACCGTGGGGGAGGCAGGTATAGGAACATATCAGATCTTCCAGGAGACTTATCATCCTGAGGCATATAAGTGGTATCACCTGGGGGGTAAAAAGAAAGACTATGAATGGCGTCTGACTGCACTCGACAGAGCACAGGAAGCAGGTATTGATGATGTCGGGATAGGAGCACTGTTCGGCCTCTATGACTGGCGTTTTGAAGTTCTGGCCCTGGTGAGGCATACAAACCATCTTGAAGCCTGCTATAATGTCGGACCTCATACCATATCATTTCCAAGAATAAAAGATGCCCTCAGCCTGAATATCGACGGGCGATACCAGGTCAGCGACGAAGATTTTAAAAAACTTGTTCCCATACTGCGACTGGCCGTCCCTTATACCGGAATGATCCTGACAGCCAGGGAAACTCCCGATGTAAGAAGAGAAGTCCTTCAGTATGGAGTCTCGCAGATAGATGGCGGAACAAAACTGGAACTTGGCTCATACTCCGATTCAAAGAATGATGAGCAGAATCTTAACAGGGAACAATTTAAAATTAATGATTCAAGATCTCTGTCAGATGTTATCGACGAACTTCTGGTACATGATTATATACCATCATTCTGCACCTCATGTTACAGAATGGGCAGGACAGGGGAACATTTCATGGAATTTTCTGTCCCTGGTTTCATCAAAAGGTTCTGTACTCCCAATGCTATTCTTACTCTTTCAGAATATCTGTGCGATTATGGAACGGAATCCGTAGCTGAAAAGGGTTGGAAGGTAATCGAGAAGAACCTGAAAAAACTTGACCCGGGAGTGGAAAAATCAACACGCGAAAAGATTGAACGGATCAAAAAGGGAGAACGCGACCTCTATTTTTAAGAAGAGCAGGTTCAGAGTAAACTCCTTGGTTAATGAAAATATATTATATATCTGTATGATTAAAGTTGTAGGAATCAAGATCGTTGACAGGATCAAGGAAGCCGGCCTCACACAGGAGATCCTGTCGGGGCACGCCGCTGTGATAACCACCCGTCTCGGATTTCATGAAGTGACAGACAATGTCTGTAGCCGGGAAGCATGCATGATCCTTCACCTCAGGGATGATAGTGATGAGTCGGAAAAACTTATTAAAGAACTCGAACAACTCGGAGGAATCATCATAAAACAGATGTTGTTTGATGAAATCGCTTCTGCTTCATATGAAGGAGAAGAACCGTTAGCATTACTGGGTATCCTTGTGCCAAAAGATACTGCCATTATCAGGTCGGTACAGAAGATCCTTACTTCCTATGGCTGTAATATCAGCTCAAGACTGGGAGTTAATGAGACAATGTACGGAGAACCTGCAGGTCTGATAGTACTCGAACTAACCGGAGATCCTGAACAGAGAAGACTTCTGTATAAAGATCTGTCAGCTGTTAAAGGGCTGATGGTGAAGAGTATATCTTTTTAACTTCCAGGAGTACAGTTTTTAAATCACCTGCCCGAAAAAGAGGGCATTCATGAATATTTTTGTGCTACCGTACCATATAGCCCTGAAATTGGTATTGTCATATATCGAAATAATATTCCGCCCGTGAATACTTGCAAAAGGAGCACCCTCCAGCCTTTTCAGGTTCTTTTCCGTACAGTAACCGCTCAGAAGAGGTGAATCTGAATATCTCACCGGATTGTTATATATTCCCGCATCGGGTAAAGCCACTGTGGTTCCTGATTTAAAAACCGGAAGCCTGTCTCTTGTATAACCGTAGCATAACGGATGAGTCAGATCCAGCCTGACTTCAAATATTGAACCGGGAATGCTTCCGGCAGCGCTGTTGGCTGATCTTTCGGCATAAATACCAGAGATGATATTTGATTCTGCAGACGGCACATATTGAATATCTGCAAGTTTGTTTCTTGAGAGCCAGCTGTTAGCTCCCTTGTAACCAATTAAAACACCGCCTTCTCCTGACCATCTTCTGATGTTCTCGACACCTGACTGGGAGATGGATGGTGACCCGGTGATAATGATCACATTGTATTTTGAGAGGTTTACTGAAGCAAATCGAGAACCGTTGATCAATGTAACAGGAATGCTGAACCTGGTATCAAGCATGTGCCATATTTCACCGGCATCGCTGCTTGAAGCACCGTCACCCACGACCATGGCAACAGATGGCACTTCGAGAACAGCAAAGCTTCCGCTTCCCAGATCCATACCTGTTTCCGTGTATCCTGTGCTTACCCCGTAAACGGTCAGACCGCAGTCTGCTGCAACTGAAGAAATAAGTTTTTTCAGCTCACTGCTGCCGGTCTTCTGACCCGAAACCGGGATCATTATTGTTCCGTAGGAGAACTTGTGACTGAGCTCACTGTTGGCGAAGGCAAACTCCTTTTTTGCCACTTTTGCCACTACTCCGGCATCGAGCAGGGCATACAGAGCCTTTGGAGCAAGGTATTCGTTCCATTCAAACAGGTAAGCATATGGTTCTTCAGGTCCGATAATTTTACCTTCGGGAGCAGGTCTGACCGCCACATCCTTCAGGGTAAGAGCTTCAGCTTCCTTTGATGATGTGATAGTTGTGAAAGGTATATTGAATGACATAGGAAGGTTCCACGTAGAAATATCATAGAATGAACTGTCGGTAAACTCCTTCACAGGTTCAAAGAGACTTCTTATGAACCTGTGCTCAGGCTGGCTCATGGGAACTATATAACTTTTTCCTGCCGCGAAAAATATACCCTCCCTGGTAAGATCCTTCTTCAGGGGGTACACTTTTATTCTGTGGCATTGAAGTATTCTGATGAATTCCGAAATTTTGGCATTGTCGTCCGGTTCAGTAAACAGATAAGCTTTTACGGCTTGTCCTGAAGCCTCATCAAGAGCACTTTTATAAAAATCTATCTGATGTCCAAGGAGCTTCTCTCTCATCTGCAGACCGGCCTCAAGGGTTGACAGAGATACTGTGACCTGATTTCTTATTGCAAATGGAAAAGAAAGTAAAAATCCCGGTGTTTCCCTGAGATGTCCTCTGACTCCGGCCTGCTCAAACAATATTCCAATCGAACCATGTATATCCGGGAATGATGACCCCTTTCCCAGATAGTAATCATCATAGCCCTCTTCGGTGAAATAGAGGCTACCTATCCTGTTGAGGTGCTTTTCATGAAACTTGCCTATTTCAGCAGTAAGTTGCTGATTAACAGCAGGTGTTAAAGGATTATTTCTGCTCTGTATCCCCGGCATATAGAAGAAAGTTGCGGATGATCCCTGTTCGTGATGGTCGGTATTAATATTCGGTCTCCACCGGTAGAAAGCTTCGACTCTTCCCTGCGATTCCGGGTGCTGAAGCATGATATAATCGCGGTTAAGGTCGAACCAGTAATGATTTGTACGGCCACCGGGCCAGGATTCGCTGAACTCCCAGGAGTTGGGGTCAGGATTGTCGTTGAGGCTCCGGGCAAAGTTCACCCATGTGGAATGACGTTGAAAGCCGTCAGGATTGAGGCAGGGATCGATCAGAATCACTGTCCTGCCGAGCAACTCATCTATTTCTTTTCCCGTAGCGGCAACCAGATAGTAGGCAACAATTGCTGATGCATTAGATGCACTAGACTCATTTCCATGAATGCCGTATCCCAGTTTTATTACCAGTGGCATGGATTTAATGTCTGCCTCACCTGAACTGTAAGGATCGGAAAGTTTGATATGCTCAAGCCTTATGTTTTCCAGGTTCCTTATGTTTTCGGGAGAACTTATTATCAGATGTCCGAGCGGCCTGTTCTCATGGCTCCTTCCATACTCCTCCCAGACCGCCCTGTCGGATATACGGGCGAGATCCATGATGTACGATACCAGTTTATCATGAGACAGGTGCCATTCTCCGATTTCATGACCGAAAAATTCTTTCGGAGATGTAACTGATTTGTCGAAAGTTATATTTCCATTAAGGTAATATGCGGATGTAGACTGTGAAAAGCCCTGAAGAATGAAGGAGCTTATCAGAAAAACGGAAAAGATTCTTTTCATTGCTCTGTTTTTTATGAACTTTTTGTTGAGGGAATATATAGTATTCACATAACGCGGAATTTTATTCAGACTATCCGGTCATGTTTTTCTTTCTTCTTTCTTCATAATGTATAGGGTCGCCCCATTCTCCGAAGATTATTTCAGTATCGACTAGGCTTACACGTGCTTCAAGACATCCCTTGCAGTCTTCTGCAGCCTCATCGGTGCATGGTTTGTTGTTGTATAGCCTGTATGAGTCACGGTATTTTCCGGGAGTTATGTTAGGCATCAGAATATTAGCTCCTGCCTTTATTGCCTTCTCCCTTCCAACCGGGTCGATTGCCTGCAGGGCTGTCGATGCCACCATATTTATATCTTTCATCATAATCCTCATTATCGCAATCATCTTGAGGGATAAGTCGAAGCGTTCGGCAAGCGGAAGGAGTAGGCCGGCATGTTCAATCAATGGCGTATCAGGGTGTTCAATATAAGGGCCCATGCCAACCATATCGACATCAAAGTCTCTCATGAAGATCAGATCATCTGCAAGATGGGAGGTGGTCTGAAAAGGCAGGCCGATCATAACCCCAGTACCGGTCTGATAACCAATATCCTGGAGGCTTCTAAGGCAATCCAGGCGACGGTGGAAACTATGCTTTTGATTGTCAGGGTGTAATTTTCTGTAGAGTTCTTCTGATGAAGTCTCAATTCTGAGCAGATATCTGTGTGCTCCTGCTTCAAACCACCTCCTGTAGACTTCGTGTTTCTGTTCACCAGTCGAGAGGGTTATTCCCAGTTTTCCGCCCGACATTTTTTTTATTTCGTGCAGTAACTTTTCAATCCGTTTTGTAAAAGCGTCATTTTCTATCTCTCCCGACTGCAGAGCTATTGAGCCGTAATTATTTTCATACGCAAACCTTGCGGCTGCAAGTATCTCCCTGTCGCTCAGATTATATCTTTTCAGGTTTTTGTTTCCCTTCCTGATGCCGCAGTAGTAACATTCTTTGCTGCAAATATTTGAGAACTCAATAAGTCCACGGAACCAGACTTTCTTTCCGATATATTTTTCTTTTATCTCAGCCGCTTTGCGAAAAAGAAGAGTCCTTTCTTTAACCTTTGACTCAAGAAGTCTGACGATCTCCTCTTTTGACAGAGTTTCCTTCTCAAGAATATCCTGCAGGTTCATTACAGATCACTTATTGTCATTCTTACATCTGTTCTTTTTTGCCGTCAGGCGTTTATGCCGTTACACCGTCAGAACCCTCTTCCGTACATTCCCCAGAATGTGGTTTTCAGTTCCTGCCATTTTAGCATTGCAGCTCCGGCGAAAGAAGCCGTATAGGAGGTAACAAAGTCTTTTGCTTCTTCTTTCTTCCCTGCCTTTACCAGTTCCTTTACTTTATTCTCGAGCACCGGCAGTTCGCTAAGAGCCTTCGTTTCGAATTCCAGAACTGCCGGTTCAAGAAGAGCCCTGCTTCTTGTCCAGTTTACTGTCGAGAGTCTGTTAGCTTCCCTGAACGCCCACAGGGCTGCGTCGGTACGGTACCTGTGCTGGCCGCAGATGGTGAATGAATACGGTAGTTTGGTTACTCCCGCGAAGATTGGTATTCTGGGGCTTTGTCCAGGATTGTCAAATGAGAACCAGGCAACACCACCGACCTCGTCGGGAAGCCAGCTGCGGCATTGAATGACATGGGAGTATGAACAGCCGGCAATGGCAATAGTTCTCTGCCTTTCGATGGTTTCGGGTTTAAGTTCATTGATCAGAGTTCTCAGGTCGTTGTTCATCCAGTTATTTACCACCGGTGATTTAATTTTATCTTCAACTGTGTTTCCGTCGGCATCTCTTCTTCTTACAGTAACCATGAGGTTTTTGGTCATATCCCATTCTGTTCCCTCGTATGTCTCCCTGAAGAGTTTCATGACATCCTGTACCGACAGTTTCTTTTCGGGTTTTACTGAGAATGGCAGTTCTTCGGCATCCATCGACAGTTTCATTGAAGGTGCCAGGGTGCTGAGGACATAAAAATCGCGAATTGCAAAAGGTTTTCTGCCGTTGATGACCTTCCAGAACTTCAGCGGCTCTTTTCCGTCCCAGAATCCCAGTTCCTTAGCTTTACTTTTGAGGTTGGAACTGTACATGAACATGTCGGGATTGTTGAAGTCGATTGTTGATATCCTTGGAATATTGGCGCAGACACCTGCATGGTCGTCAGGAATACGCTGGGCACACCATAAGGCTGATGGTTTGCCTTTTCCAGATCCTGCAATTTCAAAGTGCCAGACTTCTTTCGGGTCGGCTACTGTCAGACATTCGGCAAGGTCGGCATAACCATGCTCTTCTGCAAGTTTCCCCATAAGGGCAATTGCCTGCCTGGCGGTAGAACATCTCTGCAGCGCGATCTTCTCCAGTTCTTCGATCAGAAAGAGGCCTTCCTCATTTCTGAGTTCCTGGCGTCCGTATATTGTTGTTTCTCCAATGGCAAGCTGCTTTTCATTCATGCAGGGGTAGGCTGTACTGAGATATGCAAATGTTTCTTCAGCTTCTGGGATCTCTCCTTTTTTTGTCACCTTCGACATATCCCATGCTTCTTCTGTATGCAGCGTGCCCCAGTATACCGGGTGCATTGTTCCGGGCTCGTGCTTTGCCGGAGGAATAATATCGAGCCATGTCCTGTAATTGCCATCACACGAATGTGAGGTCATCACTGATCCGTCCGACGATGCCAGCCTTCCAACCATGATCGTGGTGCAGTTTTCATCATAACCCGGATTATCAGCTTCAGGATATACCCACTGTGAGAATGAGATTGACGATATGCCGGAGAAGACCACCGACAGGAAAAGAGTGTACATTTTTTTCATCAGTCTATAATTTTTATTTTAATGGTATGATGGAATCCATATATCTTAAAATTATATACATAAGTGTTTATGTATGAAATATATGCGGGTTTCATCATATGTAAGAAATTCAGTTTTCACTGTCACATACCCTGTCCTGATTACCAGGGAAATCCACTTTTTACACAAATTATGACCGTGTCAGTTTGTGTCTGCAAAACCTGTGGGCTGCCTGATCAGGACTATGTGAACTTTATTACTGCTATGCGCAAATTTAATTTTTTATATCAATTATGAAGTGGCAGGCTTCATAAGTTGTCCCTTTTATTTATCAACGGTTATAAAGATGTTGATTTTTATGCAATCCGTCCTGTTGTTTGAGCTTATTTTTTATTATATTGCTTTTATGACGAGTCATGATATGTGTTTACTAAATAATTATAAATCAGAAATTTATTTATATTCTACCGCACGCAATGTCGGGTTTTTGAAACGCTTTTACGGTTTATAGTATTCCCTGTTATCGGAAAATTGAAATAAAAATTCAGTTCTCTAACTATTCTGATAATGATAATCGATAAACTATTAAATCCGGAAAGCATAGTCATTGTAGGAGGTTCAGAAGACCTGTATAAACCGGGCGGCAGGATAATAAAAAACATCATTGACGGCAGGTTTGGCGGGAGTCTGTATGTCGTAAATCCAAAAAAAGAAATTGTTCAGGGTATAAATTCTTACCGGGACATAAGTGAATTACCCCCGGTCGACCTTGCAATACTTGTAATTCAGGCCAGGCAATGTCTTTCTGCAGTTGAGGTACTGATCAGGGATAAGAATACAAGAGCTTTCATAATCATTTCTGCCGGCTTCAGTGAAGCAGGTGAGGAAGGAAAGAAACTCGAAAATGAAATTGCCGGTATGATTGACAGTGTGGGCGGATGCCTTATAGGCCCTAACTGCATAGGAGTGATCACACAGTCATACAGCGGTGTTTTCACGACTCCGGTTCCCCGTCTGAGCAGATACGGCTGCGATTTTGTTTCAGGTTCAGGGGCTACTGCTGTGTTTATCTTTGAGTCGGCCATTCCCAAGGGAGTCAACTTCTCGAGCGTATTTTCGGTGGGCAACAGTGCACAGACCGGAGTGGAGGATGTGATTGAATACTGGGACAGGACTTTTGATCCCGAAACCAGTTCGCGGGTCAAGCTGATTTACGTTGAAAGCATTCAGGATCCTGACAAGCTGCTTCATCATGCTTCCTCACTTATCAGAAAAGGATGTCGTATCGCAGCCATCAAGGCCGGGACCAGCGAAGCCGGAAGCCGTGCGGCGTCGTCTCATACAGGTGCATTGGCATCATCCGATTCGGCTGTCGAAGCACTGTTCCGCAAGGCCGGTATTGTGAGATGCTCGGGCAGGGAGGAACTGACGACGGTTGCTTCAGTCTTCTTCTATAAGCCACTGAAGGGAAGGAATATAGCAATTATTACACATGCAGGAGGACCTGCCGTAATGCTTACCGATGCTCTTGCCGCAGGTGGTATGAATATTCCTCCGATAACCGGTGAACATCACGACCGGCTTTTATCAATGATGAATCCGGGTGCATCGGCCGACAATCCTATCGACCTGATTGCAACAGCCACAAATGAGCAGCTCGGCAGTGTTATTGAATATGTCGACAAGCAGATGCCCGGAATAGAGGCTATGACCGTGATCTTCGGAAGTAACGGGCTGAATGATATGATGCAGATATATGATCTTCTGCACAGGAAGATACAGGAATCTGACAAGCCACTGTTTCCGATTCTCCCGTCAGTTGCAAGTTCACATACCGAGCTGGAGTATTTTCTATCAAAGGGTCATATCAATTTCCCCGATGAAGTAGTCCTTGGAAGAGCTCTTACAAAGATCATGAACACCCCTTTCCCGGCTGAAGAGAAAATATTTCTCGACGGGATTGATATCACCGCAGTAAGAAAGATTATTGACCGGTCTGCCGATGGCTACCTCGATCCGGCATCAGTTGCCGAACTTCTTGGTGCAGCCAGGATACCGGTTGTGAAAGAGGCCGTGGTAAGGACGAGGCGGGAGCTGACAGCCATCGCAGAGAAGCTGGGATACCCGCTTGCGATGAAAGTGGTGGGTCCTGTTCACAAATCGGACGTAGGAGGTGTTACTCTGAACATAAAATCGCGGACCCACCTTGTTGCTGAATTCAGCAGGATGAAGAAAATCAGGGGCGTAACTGCCGTTCTCCTCCAACAGATGATAAGCGGAACGGAACTTTTCATAGGTGCAAAATATGAAACAAGGTTCGGACATGTAATCCTGTGCGGATTGGGTGGTATCTTCGTTGAAGTTCTCGGAGATGTTTCATCTGGACTTGCTCCCCTGACCTTCAGTGAGGCTGATTCGATGATAAAAAGTCTGAAAGCATACAGGATCATCAAAGGAACGAGGGGTAAATCAGGTATCAATGAACAAAAATTTGCAGAGATCATCGTGAGGCTGTCCAGTCTTCTCCGGTATGCTACCGAGATAAAGGAGATGGACCTTAATCCGCTTATCGGAACACCTGAAGAGATAACTGTCGTGGATGCCAGAATAAGAATTGAAAAATCAGCTCTTAAAACCGGTGATGACGGTTTAAAATTTTAAACGGATAATGAATAACATACCAATATCTTCACAATTAATTGAACAGATCGCTGAGAGGAACGGCCTGCCCGCACCCGGATCTGGTTCAATCAGGGAAGTAACTCATCTGGTAAACCTCATCGAAGGTGAAACCGGTATAAAATTCGTGAGAATGGAAATGGGTGTACCCGGCCTGCCTGCTCCTTCAATAGGTATCGAGGCTGAGATAGAAGCCCTCAGAAGCGGAAAAGTCTCACGGTATCCCGATATTACCGGAATAAGGATACTGAAAGAAGAAACCTCACGTTTCATAAAGTTGTTCCTTAATGTTGATATAAGCAGCAGGGGATGTATTCCCACAGTAGGATCGATGATGGGCGGAATGGTCACCTTCCTCGTGGCCAACAGGAACGACAGGAAAAAAGAGGGAACCCTGTTTATCGATCCCGGATTCCCTGTACAGAAGCAGCAGGTAAAAATGCTCGGTCATGACTATAAATCATTCGACATTTATAATTACAGGGGAAGGAAGCTTAAGGATAAACTTGAATCTTACCTGTCGACGGGTAAAATATCCTCGCTTCTTTATTCCAATCCGAATAATCCGTCATGGATATGTCTTACCGAGGAAGAACTATCGATAATAGGAGAGCTGGCAAGACAGTATGATGTTATTGTTATTGAAGATCTTGCATATTTCGGGATGGACTTCAGGAAAGATTATTCCGTTCCCGGCCAACCTCCATTCCAGCCGACAGTTGCACACTATACCGACGATTATGTTCTGTTGATATCGAGCTCTAAAATATTCAGTTACGCAGGTCAGAGGATAGGTATGATGGCCATCTCTGATCATCTTTTCAACAGATCTTATCCGGATCTGTTAAGATATTATTCATCTGAAAAATTCGGACATTCAATTATCTTTGGAGCACTGTACGCCCTTTCAGCCGGAGTATGTCACAGTGCCCAGTATGGCATGGCAGCGTTATTAAAAGCCGTAAATGACGGTACCTACAGGTATCATGACGATGTGAGGGAATATGCTCATAAGGCATATATCATGAAAGAGATATTCCTGAGTAACAATTTTTCTATCACATACGACATGGACCTTGACGAACCTGTTGCAGATGGATTTTATTTCACTGTTTCATATCCGGGGATGACAGGCAGAGAATTACTCAGTAAACTCCTGGGTTATGGAATAAGTGCAATAACTCTCGACATTACCGGGAGCAACAGGGAAGGGCTTCGGGCCTGTGTTTCAATGGTCCCTGTGGCTATGTTCGGTGATCTGACAGAGAGGTTGCGGAAGTTCAGTGAAGATCATAAGGTAAATAATTAAACACACAGATATGGCAAAAGTAAAAGGAAGCATAGTTGTTGACGTTGACAGATGCAAAGGATGTGAGGTTTGTATGGTTTCATGCCCGACAGGAACAATCGCCATGGCAAAAGAAGTAAATCATAAAGGATATTTTTATGCCTATCCTGCCAATCCCGACCTTTGCATAGGATGTGCTAATTGCGCAGCCGTATGTCCCGATGGCGTAATAACTGTTTACAGAACAAAAATCTGACAAAATAATGGAAAAAGAACTTAGACTGATGAAAGGGAATGAGGCGGTGGCTGAGGCTGCAATACGCGCAGGAGCTGATGGCTATTTCGGCTACCCCATAACTCCCCAGAGCGAGGTACTCGAGTATCTTATGGAAGCGAAACCTCACGAGAGGACCGGCATGGTTGTATTACAGGCTGAAAGCGAAGTTGCTGCCATTAATATGGTTTACGGCGGAGCTGCCTGCGGGAAAAAGGTGATGACCTCATCTTCCTCACCCGGAATCAGCCTTAAACAGGAGGGTATCTCATATATAGCAGGGGCTGAGCTGCCCTGCCTGATAGTAAATGTTGTCAGGGGAGGCCCCGGACTAGGGACCATACAGCCTTCCCAGTCTGACTATTTCCAGGCTACAAAGGGAGGCGGACACGGCGATTATCATCTTATAGTGCTGGCCCCTTCTTCGGTGCAGGAAATGGCTGATTTTGTAGACCTGTCGTTCGAACTGGCATTCAAATACAGGAACCCTGTCATGATGCTTTCCGACGGAGCAATAGGACAGATGATGGAGAAAGTGTGGCTCAGTCCTCAGAAAGAAAGATCGAAAACGGTTCCTGAATGGGCAACAACAGGTAAGCCTCCTTCAAGGGAAAGAGTCATTATCACCTCACTCGACCTTGACCCCATGGCTCAGGAAAAGTTTAATGAGAAACTTATAGCCAAGTATAATGAAATAAGAGAAAAGGAAGTGCGCTATGAGGAGTTCCAGTGCGAAGACGCAGAATACTTGTTTGTCGCTTACGGAACCTCTGCAAGGGTTTGCCAGAAATCGATCCAGATTGCCAGGGCACAGGGAATAAAAGCTGGTCTCCTTCGTCCGATAACACTGTTCCCTTTTCCAACTGACAGAATAAACAATCTTGCCGACAGTGTTAAAATGATGATATCAGTAGAGATGAGTGCCGGCCAGATGGTGGAAGATGTAATGCTGGCTTCGGGCGGAAAAGTGCCTGTATTTCACTACGGAAGACTGGGAGGAATGGTTCCTGAACCTGAGGAGGTAATGGATTTTCTTAAGAAAAAAATAATAGGAGGTTAAAATATGCCACAAGCTACAGGAGCAAAAGAGATCATTAAACCGGAAAATCTGGTTTATAAGAGAACAGAAGTAATGACACCCAACATACTTCATTATTGTCCGGGTTGCGGTCATGGTACTGTTCACCGTATACTTGCCGAGGTTATCGAAGAGGAAGCAATACAGTCTGAGACCATTGGTGTCTCACCGGTAGGATGCTCAGTACTTCTCTACAACTATCTCGATATCGACTGGCAGGAAGCAGCACACGGCAGGGCTCCTGCCGTTGCCACTGCAATAAAAAGACTTCTGCCTGATAAATTTGTTTTTACCTATCAGGGTGACGGAGATCTTGCAGCAATTGGTACTGCCGAAACGATACATGCCTGCAACAGGGGAGAGAATATAATGATTATTTTTATCAATAACGGAATCTACGGAATGACCGGAGGACAAATGGCTCCGACAACTCTGCCCGGTATGAAATCGTCGACATCACCCTACGGGAGAGATGTGAAAATGATGGGCAATCCTGTTAAGATGACGGATATAGTCGCATCCCTTCCCGGAACATATTATGTCACAAGACAGAGTGTGCATACTCCTGCCAATGTAAGGAAAACAAAAAAGGCTATCCGCAAAGCAGTTCAATATCAAAAACTTAATAAGGGCACCTGTTTTATCGAAGTAGTCTCAAACTGCCCTTCGGGATGGAAAAAGACGCCTGTCGAATCGAACAGATGGATGGAAGAAAACATGTTCCCCTTTTATCCCCTTGGTGATCTGAAGGTACCCGTGGAATAAGAATCAAAAAACTATTAACATCAGGAAAAATGACAGAGGAGATACTTATTGCCGGATTCGGCGGACAGGGAGTTTTATCGATGGGCAAGATAATGGCCTATTCTGCGATGATGCAGGATATGGAAGTTAGCTGGATGCCTTCGTACGGACCCGAAATGCGTGGTGGAACCGCAAATGTGATCGTGATAATCAGCGATGAGCGTATAAGTTCACCAATAATAAGACACTTCGACACATGTATATTGCTTAACCAGCAGTCGCTTGACAAATTTGAGGATTCAATAAAGCCCGGTGGTGTCCTGATTTACGACGGCAACGGAATAACCCGCCACCCTGTAAGGAATGATGTTTCAATATACAGGATTGATGCAGCAGAGGAAGCCGGTAAGATGAAAAGCCCGAAGGTGAACAATATGATCGTACTTGGAGGTTTCATGAAGATCAAACCCCTGATCACACTGGAAAATGTTGTCAAAGGACTCAGGAAATCACTTCCGGAAAGGTACCATAACCTCATACCTGTGAATGAATCCGCTCTGCAGAGAGGTATGGATATCATAAAGAAGGTTTAGAATATTGATCCGGGAAGGATCCTGGTATCCGGATACTATTTCTCGTAGAAGTGCATATCCGAAATGTATTTCCATACGGCGGGTGCCAGAAAATACGACATATTCTTACCTTTTTTGATACCGTTTCTGATAAAGGTGCCTGAAATTTCTATCATTGGAGCCTTAACCCTGTGTATTTTAGATTTTGACAGTATCAAATCGAGATCTGCCGATACAGGTCTGCTGGTATATGGCCTGGGGTAAACATAAATATCATATTTGCTTACAAGTTCTTCGGCATTCTTCCACTTGTGGAGTGTATAGAGATTGTCTTCACCCATTATAAGGCTGAATGCATGCTGCTGGTGCTTTTCCCCGAGATATGCAAGTGTGTTGATCGTATAGGATGGTACGGGCAGCCGGAACTCAATATCTGAAGCTCTAAGCCTGTAGTTATCACCAATAGCCAGCTCAGTCATATATAAACGGTGATAGTCCTCAAGCAGCGAATCCTTTTTTTTAAGGGGATTATGGGGACTCACAATGAACCATATTTCATCGAGAGATGTGAACTCGGTCAGGTATCCTGCAATTGCAAGATGTCCGATATGGATCGGGTTGAAAGATCCGAAGTAAAGTCCGATTTTTGACATAAGTGTTTCTATATGTCCCCTGAAATACTGGATTTCCTGCCATGGTTGCCGGCTCTGATATTGTTCAGGAATTCTGAGACCAGGGCAAATACTTCATTTTCAGCTTTTTCAAGGTTATCATTTATCACTGTATAATCGAATCCCGGGGAAAGTTTCATTTCTTCAGCTGCCTTGTTCAGCCTGGTTTTTATCTTTGAACTGTCTTCGGTACCCCGGTGCAGGAGCCTTTTTTCAAGCTCTTCCACCGAAGGAGGCATTATGAATATTGAAAGAGCATTATTCCCGAAAATGCTTTTAAGGTTTAATCCTCCTTTTACATCGACGTCGAAAAGAACATGATTGCCTTTTCTCCAAATCCTGTCGATCTCACCTTTCAGAGTACCGTAAAGCTGGTCGGGGTATACTTCTTCCCATTCGATGAAATCTCCTCCGGCCGTCATTTTTCTGAATTCATCGACAGAAAGGAAATAATAATCGCGGCCATCTTTCTCCCTTCCACGGGGAGCCCTTGTAGTTGCAGAAACAGAAAACTCAAGATTCATCTGTTTTGCAAGGAGGTGCCTTACTATAGTTGTCTTGCCCGCCCCCGACGGGGCTGAAATAATTACCAGCTTACCTTTCATTTAAAGTACATTCAGCGATTGTTCTTTTATCTTCTCAAGGTCGTCTTTCATCATCACAACAAGTTTCTGAATAGAAGCGTCGTTGGCTTTTGACCCGATGGTATTTATTTCCCGACCCATTTCCTGGGAGATGAAATTCAGGATCTTCCCATTGGGTGCAGGTGATTCAATTTTCTCGAGAAAATATTCGCAATGTTTTCTGAGCCTTACCTTTTCCTCATTTATATCGAGCTTTTCGAGATAGTATATCAGTTCCTGTTCGAACCGGTTCATGTCGATATTACTGTTTCCCTGAAATTCAGTTAGCACAGAGCTGAATTTCTCTCTTATCCTTGTGATCCTTTCTCCTTCGAAATTTTTTATCTCTTCCAGGTAAGCCATGATTTTACGGGTGCAACTGACCATGTCGGCTTCCAGGGATCGTCCCTCTTCGATTCTGTAGCTGTCGAGCTGATCCAGGGCTTCCCCGGTTTTAATCTTCAGAGCTTCCCATTCCTCTTCGTCAGGTTCTGTTTTCTCTGTTTTCAAAGCCTCGGGGAGTCTCATTATTGTATTCAACATCTGATCATCTGCGTTGATGCCCAGTTCGTCAGCTATTTCTCTCAGTTGAATGAAATAATTTTTTACTACAGGCTTATTAATGGAAGAAGAGATATCGGCACCGATAACGTCGACGGTTATCGAAAAATCAATCTTCCCGCGGTCAAGTTTCTGGCTTATAAGATTTCTTATCTCGGCTTCTTTCTCTCTGTAAATTACAGGTATCCTGGTATTTATATCTAGCGATCTGGAATTCAGAGATCTGATCTCAATTGATATTTTCTTATTGGAGATCTCTGCTGTCGATTTTCCAAATCCGGTCATCGATTTGATCATAATCCGGTATATTTTAATGAGAATGGAAAGTTACACAATCCCTTTTAATATCAAACGATCCTTTCGAGCCCGATGGTGAAATGTCTTAATATGGGAGCTTCTTGTATTATCCGGAAGCCGTGTTTTACTGAGTTTCTCCTGTCGAGAACGTTTTTGACAGCGGCAGCTACATAATCCATATGGTTATCGGAGTACACCCTTCTTGGGATGGCTAATCTGACCAGTTCCCTTCCGGTGTACCTGTTCTGCCGGGTTACGGGATCACGGTCAGCCATAAGGGTTCCTATTTCCGAACCCCTTATTCCTCCTTCAACGTATATTTCAACAGCAAGCGACTGTGCCGGGAACTCCTCCAGAGGTATATGAGGAAAGAATCTTTGTGCATCAATAAAAATTGCATGTCCGCCGAAAGGTTCCAGCACGGGAATGCCGTAATCTTTCATCTGGGATCCCAGTCGGGCCACCTGGCCTATCCTTGACGACAGGAATTCATAATCTGTTCCTTCGTACAACCCGCGGGCAAGAGCATTCATATCTCGTCCCGACATTCCTCCGTATGTTATAAACCCTTCATAGATGATGTTGAAAGCTGAGGCCTTTCGGAAAATTTCCTCATCGCGGAAGCCGATGAATCCGCCCATATTCACAATAGCATCCTTTTTTGAGCTCATCGTCATTCCGTCGCTGTAGGAGAACATTTCACGTACAATCTCCCTGATGTCTTTATCGGCATAACCGGCTTCCCTGGTCTTGATGAACCACGCATTTTCAGCAAATCTTGCGGAATCGAGGAAAAATTTCACTCCGTACTTTTTGGCGAGAGCCCCCGTGCTTTTTATATTTTCCATGCTTACAGGCTGTCCTCCTGCTGTATTGTTTGTTATCGTTACAATGATGCAGGCTATCTTGTCAGGCGGGTTGTTTTTAAGTATCCTCTCCAGTTTTTCAAGATCGACATTGCCTTTAAACGGAGCGTTGATTGTGGTGTCTGATGCAATATCCACAGTACAGTCGACGGGTACGGCTTTTCTGAATTCAATATGTCCCTTTGTAGTGTCAAAATGTGAATTTCCCGGCACCAGATCACCTTCCTTCACGAGTACGGAAAAGAGGACATTCTCTGCAGCTCTTCCCTGGTGAACTGGGAGGAACCGGCTGAAACCGGTAATTTCGGTAATTGCGTTTTTGAGGTTGTAGTACGATGATGCACCGGCATAGCTTTCATCGCCCATCATGAGGGCAGACCACTGCCGGTCACTCATTGCTCCTGTTCCTGAGTCGGTAAGAAGATCAATGGTAACCTGTTCTGCTTTAAGGTTGAACAGGTTGAAACCGGATTCAGTGATCCATTTTTCTCTCTGGTCGGGTGTGCTTTTATAAACAGGCTCGACCATTTTGGTTTTATATGGTTCTATGAATGGGAGCTTCATAATAGTTTTAATTATTATTAACAGTGTATTTTATTTTTTCGGCATAAGGTTCGTGGCCGGAACCGGGGATGTTGCTGCAGGCTGTCTGACATTAAGATCAGAAAGCTGTATGTGATATGCCTTCACCCGGAAATCGAATGATAATAAATCTTAAGATACAAATGAATCGCGGTTTTTAAGATTCCTGTATATATTAAAGGCCAGGTATTCCGTTATTATAAGATAGGACATAGATAACTGTGATGTTCCTGAAGGTAAAAGTAATAGTATTTTGTTATATTCAATCCGTAAAATAAAATAGAAAACTTGTTGAAATGTATAAAATTCTTTCCCGGGTACTGTCTTTTCTGATCTTATTGGTAATTCCTCTATACACGTCTGGTCAGGAACATGAAGGTAGTCATGGTTTACCGGGGACGGTTGTGGATTCCCTCCTGAAGACAGGCTATGTTTTCATTGAGAATAAGCGTCCGGACACCATCGATTTTTCACACGAACAGGCCATTGAGTTCCTGCAGCGAAAGATAAGGCCTCGTTATTGGAAGGATCCGGCCGATCCTCTCAGGGTAGCTTTGAGTCAGCTCGTTTTTGAAGCTTCTCATGATATTTACGATTCGGCACAGGTTTACCTTGAAAAATTTCCTTTCGACTCTCTGCGTGTTCCATGGGACAAATTTTTCATCTGGGAGCCACTGAGGCTTAAAATTCCTGTTATTTCACAGACCGAAGCAATGGTTACCAAAGACAGCATGGCTGTCGCCGACACAACCACACTACCTGAACGGGCCGATTCACTTGACATTCCTGTTAAACCACATACAACTGAAGCACTATTCAGGGATACGACAATTCTTGTTGTCATTGACACTCTGTACAGGGTTGACACCCACGATCAGCATACTCCTTTTGCATATTATGATTATCCCTACCAGGCTGACTCAATAATAACTGCTGTCGGAATCCTGATGAATTATGTTGAAGCCCGCGATTCGAGCCTGATATATTTCACGGGAGCCGGAGACGATATGACTCCGGTATGGCTGAATTCAACCACGGGAAGGATGCACAGGTACTGGCTCAAAACCGATCTGTATGATTCAGTCACCGTGTGGATAGGCAGTCAGGGCAGAAATAAAATTGCACTTTATCTCGAGAACGGGATAAGCTTCATCAGACCCTCCAGACAGGAGCTTTATGCCGATCCCAGTGTTGAAATAAAGGAAATAGACAGATCAAAACTCAGGGAAGTAAGAAAAATAATTGTCAAGCCACAATACTGGACATACAGATCTGAGGCGGCATTTGCCCTTAATCAGGCATCACTTACCAACTGGGTGAAAGGAGGGGAGAGCAACCTTTCAACTTCGCTCGATATTACCGGATTTGCCGATTACAACAATACCCACGTGAAAGTAACTTCCAAAAACTTTGCACGACTGAAATACGGACTTATCTGGACCGACGAAGATGGTATCAGGAAAAATCTCGACCTGCTGGAGACAAATTCAAAGCTTAATCATAAGGCATTCGGGAAATTTGATTTCAGCGCCATAATGCTTTTTAAAACCCAGCTGGCAAAAGGATTCACCTATCCAAACGATACAACCAGAAACCTGGTGTCGAAATTTTTCAACCCGGCAACGATAACGGTCGGTCTGGGTCTGGATTACAAACCTAACAAGCTTACTTCCATAAACCTGTCTCCGCTGTCATACAAGGGAACATTTGTTCCTGACACAACAGGTATTAAGGGGATTGATGCAATCGATCAGACCAAATATGGTGTGCCTTCTGATAAGCGTGCAAAACATGAACCGGGAGCCAGTTTTATGATATCACATGAATACCGTCCCCGGACTAATATCAAGATAATAAATCGTCTGCAACTATTTACAAATTATATTCACAACCCCCTGAATATTGATGTTGACTGGGAAATGATCCTGACAGCTAACCTGAACTGGTTTACTGATGTAAGATTCAACACTCACCTCATCTTTGACGACGACACAAAGTCACCTTTGTTCGACAAGGACGATAACCCGGTTCTGAATCCGGACGGTAAGCAGAAAAAAACGGCGAGGATACAGTTCAAGGAGCTTCTCGGATTCTCTTTTGTTTTCAGGTTCTGAGACTTTTCTGGTAGATGCGGAATTTTTTAACGACTTTTCCGCCCACTCTTTCATATTCGGCTCTCATCTTGTGATTGTCTTCGAGAACAAGGTGACTGTCGATAAGTTCCATCCGGCTCTTTATTGCCGATTCGAGGATCTTGACACCCATCAGTACATCAAGACCCCTTCCGCGGTATTCTTTCTTTACCCCACCGAGCATCATCATAAGTTTTTTTGTCCGCTTTGACTCCCGGAGAACCTGCAGCAGTCCGAATGGAATAAGTCTTCCCCGACAGGCCCTTATTCCCGGACTTACATCAGGCATCCCTACGGCGAAACCTGCCATCTGGCCATCGGACATTACTACCTTTATATACTTCGGATCGAGTATTGGAATATATCTGTTGGCAAATTCCACCTTCTCCTTGTCAGTAAGCGGAACAAACCCATATATCTCACTGAAGGTCTCATTCATAAGTTCCAGTGCAGGTACGATTACCTGCCTGAGCTCCTTTTTGGTTGTGAATTCAACAATTTTGTATTCGCTTGTTTTTCCAACTCTGTCAATGACTCTCCTGTAAATTTCGGGTAATTCCTCGGGCATCTTTACAAGATAATTTACCAGGTCGATCTTCTTCCCGTATCCTTCCGATTCAATCAGACTGACCATGTAGGGCGAATTGTTAGCCGCTGTGATGAACAGCGGATATTCAAACCCTTCAATCTGAAAACCCTGGGGGTCCTTGTCGGAAAAGCCCAGGGGACCAACAAGATGCGTCATGCCTTTTTTCCGGGCCCAGTCTTCCACACTGGTAATGAGAGCATGAAAAACCTCAGGTTCATTGTAGGATTCCATAAAGCAGAATCTTCCGTGATTCTCATTATGAATGGCATTATACCGGTTGTTTATTATTCCCATTATCCTTCCCCTGGGTTTCCCTTGGCTGTATGCAACCAACAAAATCGCATCGGCATAGAGATACGATTTATTCTTCTTCTTATTAAATAAAAGCTTATCGTCCATGTAGATTGGGGGAAGCCACTCCGCTTCTCCCTTGTGAACCTTCTCGGGAAGAAAAATAAAATCATGAAGGTCTTTACGCGATCTGACTTCTTTAACTATAACACCGTCCATAGCATCTTAATGATTGTGAAATGTAATAATATTATCATGATTTGCCTATCCACAGGTCTGTGATGACAAACAGGGCAAAAAGTATGCTTGCAACACCATTGGTGGTTCCGAATGCAATATTCACCCTGCTAAGGTCGTCATGCTTAACTATTGCATGCTGATATATCAGGAGAGCGACAAATATCAATCCGCCTGCCCAGAAAAATATTTTTCCTTCTCCCAGATAACCTGCCAGAAGAACAAATAGTATTGTCAGGGCATGCGAAGCAGATGAGATTCTGAGAGCTGTTTTCCTTCCTGAAGAGGATGGTATTGAAAAGAGTTTGTTTTCTGAATCGAATTCATCATCCTGGAGGGCATAAATTATATCGAAACCGCTGACCCATGTGAGAACGATGGCCGAATAAATGACCGGGACAATATCAAATGACCCTGTAACAGAAATGTATGCTCCTGTCGGTGCGAGGCTCAGTCCGAGACCAAGAATAAAATGGCATAAGGAGGTAAACCGTTTGGTCAGGCTGTATCCAAGGATAATGAAAAGTGCCACCGGTGACAGGAAAAGCGTAAGCGTGTTTATAAATCCGGCCGCTGTAATGAAGAGTATTGCATTCACGACTACGAAAACCATTGCTGCCCGGCTGCTGATAGTCCCTCCCGGTATCTCCCTCTGTCTTGTTCTGGGATTCATGGCATCAAATTTTCTGTCGGCGTATCTGTTGAATCCCATCGCAGCATTTCGAGCAAAGACCATACAGAGGATGACCAGAATAAAGAGCCTGATGCTGAAACTGTAACCATCGGCCAGCACCGCCAGGGAAAATCCGATAAAGGCAAAAGGCATGGCAAAAATGGTGTGGCTGAATTTCACCAGCGCAAGGTATTTTTTAACAGAGCTGATTATCGGGTTCATGTTTTGAGCAGGCTGCTGTATATCTTATAGCTTTCGTCGTCGAATGCAACGAAGATAACCTTTTTTGGAAGAGTGTTTTTCAGGAGGAATCTTTTGGTTTCGTTAACTGCTATTGTTGCTGCCAGTTCTTTCGGAAATCTGTATACCCCAGTTGAAATTCCAGGGAAGGCAACGGTTTTCAGTTTATATTCCACAGCCAGTTTCAGACTTGACAAATAGCACGATGCAAGCTGTTCGGGTTCATTACGGTAGCCTCCATACCATACCGGTCCGACAGTATGGATGATGTATCGGGCCTGAAGGCCGTAACCTAAGGTGATCTTAGCCTCACCCGTTTTGCATCCGTTGAGTTCCCTGCATTCCGTCAGTAATTCGGGTCCGGCTGCCCTGTGAATAGCTCCGTCGACACCTCCTCCTCCAAGGAGAGAGGTGTTGGCTGCGTTTACAATAGCATCCACTCTTAAACCGGTAATATCACCCCTGAGGAGTTCCAGACGTTCTGTGTCCATCACCTTATTTTCGCATTGAGCTCCTTCTCAAAGACCATTGCAAGAGATTTCATAACCTTGTCGATGCTCTTGTCGGTAAGGGTTCTCAGGTCATCTCTCAGTATGAAACTTACTGCATATGATTTCTTGTTATCGCCCAGTGTGTCGCTTTCATAAACGTCGAACAGATCGACAGCTTTCAGGATATGCTTCTCAGTCCTGAAAGCCAGATCACGTATCTGGCTGAATTGCACTTCTTTATCAATCAGTAACGCAAGATCTCTTCTGACCCAGGGGTACTTCGGCAATTCACTGTATGAGAGTGAATGGTTTCTTACAGCTGTCATCAGATAATCCCAGTCTGTCTGGGAATAATAGACATCCTGTTCAATGTCAAATTTAGCAAGGTATTTCTCTGATATGCGGCCTGCTTCGGCAACGATCTTTCCCTGAAAGCTCCATACAAGAGATTCAGAGAAATAACCTCTGCCGTTTTCACTTTTGGGAAGCTTATCAGGATCCAGTCCGAGTCTTGACAGGACCATCTCGGTAGTCGATTTGATGTCGAAAAAATCTGATGTCCTTAATTTGTTGTTCCAGCGCTGCGGAAGGTAATTGCCTGATATGAAGATACCCAGAACCCGCTTTTCATTAAAATCGCTCACAGCAGGTTTCTGCTTGTCTTTCTTTTCCAGGAAGTAGCAATTACCGAATTCATAGAGCTTCAGATCGGCATTCTGCCTGTTAATGTTCCTTGCAACCGAGCTTAATCCACCGTAGATAAGCGACTGTCGCATCACGTTCAGGTCGGAACTGAGAGGATTGGCCAGTCTGACAAGTCTGTCGGGTTCGAAATCCTCATTTTCATAAAATGAGGCCGGGTTGAGAGAGTTGCACATAATTTCCGAAAAACCTCCGGCAGTGAGCATGTCGGAGACTATGTTCACAAGCTTTTCCCTGTCGGGTTTTTCGGTGTAGAAGAGTGTGGAGTTAACATGATCATGAATTTCGACATTGTTGTAACCGTAAATTCTCAATATTTCTTCAACCACATCTGCTTCGCGATGTACGTCAACTCTGTATGAGGGAACTTCCAGAATAAGCGTATCGCCCTTTTCACTTATCACTTCAAAGTCGAGCATCTCAAGTATCTTTCTGATCACATCATTTTCGATTGTCTTTCCTGTAAGCCTCGCCATATTTTTATAGCTGACTTCCACCTGTCTTTTTGTGATCTTTGAAGGATATATATCTGCTATTTCAGATGTTATTTTTCCTCCTGCAATTTCCCTGATGAGCATTGAAGTACGTTTCAGGGCCCAGGTTGTGATCTCCGGATCCGCTCCTCTTTCAAACCTGAACGAGGCGTCAGTGTTCAGACCATGTCGCCGGGAACTTTTTCTTATCGATACAGGATTGAAATAGGCGCTCTCGAGAAACACATTCCTTGTGCTGGTGGTCACTCCCGACTTAATTCCTCCGAAGATACCTGCAATACACATGCCTTCAGTGGCGTTACAGATCATAAGATCTTTTGATGAAAGTGTTCTTTCAACGCCGTCGAGGGTGAGGAATTTAGTGCCATCGGGAAGATTTTTTATGATGACTTTCCTGCCCTCAATCATATCGGCATCGAATGCATGAAGAGGATGTCCTATTTCATGTTGAACAAAATTCGTGATGTCGACAACATTATTGACCGGATTCAGTCCTATTGCCCTGAGTTTGTTTTTAAGCCATTCCGGAGAATCTTCTACCTTAACACCACTGATTGTCAGGCCTGTGTATCTGGGGCAGTCAACAGTGTTTTCAATGATCACCTCGCAGGGATTATCGTTATTATCGGGTCTGAAAGCCGCCACGTCGGGTTTTGATGCCCTGCATGTCATTCCTGCATTGATATTGAGATATGCAGCCAGGTCCCTTGCCACTCCGAAATGGGATCCGCTGTCGATCCTGTTTGGTGTCAGGCCTATTTCGAAAACAGTGTCTTTTACAATATTGAAGTATTGGGAAGCCGGTGTTCCCGGTACGGCATTATCATTGAGGACCATAATACCTTCATGATCAGATCCCAGGCCAAGTTCGTCTTCTGCACAAATCATCCCTTCGGACAGTTCACCCCTGATCTTTGATTTTTTAATCTCCAGCTTTTGGTCTCCCTTTAAAACAAAAGTACCTGCCGTGGCAACTGCAACCTTCTGACCGGCTGCAACATTTGGAGCGCCGCAAACAATGCTGAGCGGATCACCGCTGCCGGTGCTGACTGTTGTAACAAACAATTTGTCGGCAGCAGGGTGCTTTTTACAGGTGAGGACCTCACCGATGACCACACCATTCAATCCCCCTTCAACCGATTCCCATTCTTCGATGGCTTCAACCTCCAGACCTGTTCCCGTAAGAATTTCAGCAAGTTTCCGGGATTCAATATCTATGTCGAGATAATCCCTGAGCCAGTTGTAAGATATCTTCATGTGTTTAAATCTGATTCGGATAACAAAACGCAAAAGTAAGAATTTTGAGAGACGTAAATATCTATCTTTGTGAACAAACTTTTATTATATGGTTCTTGAAAAAAATGACAGGCTTATACTTCTGACCAACGATGACGGATTATATGCTGCCGGACTAAGAACTCTTCTCGGTGTTGTGGAGGAGTTCGGGAAGGTGGTAATGATATCGACAATGGAAAGCCAGTCGGGGATGTCGCAGGCTCTTACTGTAAAAACGCCACTAAGGGTGAAACTGATTGAGGAAACTGAAACCAGGAAGGTCTATACATGCAACGGGACTCCGACTGATAGTGTTAAACTTGCTGTTAACCAGCTTCTTGAGAGGCTTCCGGATCTTGTGGTGTCAGGTATCAACCATGGAGCCAACGCCTCGGTAAGCATCCTTTATTCAGGCACAATGGCTGCAGCACTTGAAGGTTGTCTTTACGGAATCACATCGGTTGGATTTTCCCTCAACAGCTTTTCTCCAGCTGCCGATTTCAGTGTATGCAGGGAATATGTCAGAACGGTAATGAAGATACTTATTAAGGAAAAACTGCCTCCCGGAGTATGTCTGAATGTAAACATACCTGCAACAGCTGCCGAAGAAATAAAGGGGATAAGAGTATGCCGCCAGTCGAAAGGAAACTGGAAGGAGGAGTTCGAAAAAAGGAAAGACCCCATGGGCCGGACATATTACTGGCTTACAGGTTTTTTTCAGAACCATGAACCCGATTCGGCTGATACCGATGAATGGGCACTTGCAAACAACTATGTTTCGGTTGTGCCTGTGACTGTCGACATGACAGCTCACTGGTACCTGAATGAACTGAAAGACAAATTCAGCGAATGATGACATCTGAAAAATATAACAAAATTTTAACCGGCGTTTTGTCAGGTATTATCCTGCCTTTTACAGTAGCAGTTTTTATTTTCCTCTTCGCAAAGGAAGATCCTTCTCCTGCCCAATGGATTAAAAGAATTTCGCTTGCAGGCGTATGGACACATATCATCTCTCTTTGTGTTTTTCCGAATGTTGTCATTTTTTTCATATTTAACCATTTTGACATGCTCAGGGCCTCCAGGGGAGTCCTTGGAATAACGATAGTATGGGCACTGGTGGTTTTATTGGTAAAGCTGGCCTGATGAAGTATTTTATTATAGCAGGGGAACAGTCGGGAGATCTGCACGGATCAAACCTTATCAGGGAACTTATCAGATCCGACAATAATGCTGAGGTTATATGCTGGGGTGGCGACCTTATGGAATCTGCCGGCGCCAGGCTGCTTAAACATTACCGCGAAACTGCTATCATGGGCTTTACCGCTGTTGTGAAAAACATCATGTCCATACGCCGTAATCTGAAATTGTGTAAGGAACAGATAATTGAGCATAATCCCGATGTTGTTGTACTTATCGACTACCCGGGCTTCAATCTGAGAATAGCTGAATTTTCATCCCGTGAGGGATTTAAGGTTTTTTATTATATCTCGCCTAAATTCTGGGCATGGAATGAAGGACGGGTGAAAAAGGTGAAAAAGTATGTCAGCAGGATGTTCATCATTCTTCCTTTTGAGACGGAATTCTATTGTAAGCATGGAATCAGGGTTGAATATCACGGTAATCCCCTTGTTGATGAGATAGAAAAGAAAAGATCACAGATGGCCCGGGCTTCGGAGATCCTGTCTTCACTGCAGCTTGACGGGAGACCAGTTATCGCACTGATGGCAGGAAGCCGCAGGCATGAAGTGGAAAATATCCTGCCTGTGATGGTGAAAACAGTAAAGCATTTTCCTGACTACCAGTTTGTTCTTACAGGAGTAAAGAACATAAGCGATGGGATATACAGTAAAATACTGGGTGATGCCCCGGTGACTATGATAAGGGAAAAGACATATGAGATACTTTCTGTAGCCCGGGCGGCAATTGTGAAATCAGGTACATCCACCCTGGAGGCTGCTCTCTTCGGCGTGCCCCAGGTAGTATGTTACAGAAACGATTTTCTGACCATGCTCCTCAGTTGGTTTGTTATAAGGGTAAGGTTTATTTCGCTGGTGAACCTGATAGTGAACAGGGAGATCGTAAGGGAACTTCTTCAGTACAGTGTAACTGAAAAAAATCTTGTGCGTGAACTTAATGCTTTACTGCCGGGAGGTTCAAAGAGACAAATTATACTTGAAGGTTACCAGGAACTGGGTGATAAACTGGGCCCGGCAGGAGCGTCAGCAAGAATAGCCCGTGAGATGCTGAAGGAGCTTAAAGGATAACAGGAACAGGATGTCGGAATGTGTTTTAATGACATGATCACAAAGACTATATCTATAATCTGCCTGGTTTTCTTATTTAATATCCCTATATCATCACAGGTTAAAATAAGGCTGTTTTCTGATTCAGCACCACTTTCGGCAGTGTTCTCTGCCAGGGAAGGAGAATTTATTCTTGATGACGGAAGCGGGAAATCTTTAATTATCAGCGAAGGTGACATCGTCTTTATCAGCCGGTCGGGAAGTAGACTGGCGGTTAAAACCCGGACAGAAAAAATCTTTTTATGCGATTCCATTTTCATTAGCGGAAGGGCAGCTGATAACATTTTTGCCCTCAGGGAGGGGAACAACTCTTCTGCCTGGAGGATTTACAGCGGCGATCTGAAATGCTTTCCGGATATGGGGTCAATATTATTAATAAATATCTGTGAGGCAGAATCTTATATCGCAGGAGTAGTTATGACCGAAGGAGGCCCGGGGAGGCATCCGGAGTATCTCAGAACACAGGCTGTAATTGCCCGTACTTACATGTACAGGTATATGGACAGGCACCTGAGCGACGGGTTCAATCTATGCGACAACATCCACTGCCAGGCTTTTAAGGGTATCACCACGGATCCTGCAGTAGTGGAAGCTTCAAGAGTCACACGTAATGAGGTGATTGCCGGGCCGGATTCTTCAGTGATTATAGCAGCTTTTCATTCAAACTGTGGCGGAGAGACGGTCTGTGCCGGCGATGTGTGGTTAACTCCCCAGTCATATCTTACAAGGATCATGGATCCTCATTGCCGGAGTTCCCGAAACTCGGTATGGAGGAAAAGCATTCCACTGGAAGTCTGGATAAATTATCTTATCAGATCGGGTTGTGAAAAGAACAATACGGCTCACGGATTGTTAAATTATTCACAGAAAAACCGGGCCACTGAGTATAAGGCAGGAGACTTCACCATGCCCTTAAAACAGATACGTGATGATTTTAGCCTTCGGTCCACTTTTTTTTCGGTGGCCGTGGAGGGAGATTCTGCAGTTTTCACGGGCCGGGGTTACGGACACGGAGTCGGGCTTTGCCAGGAAGGAGCGATAAGCATGGCCCTTAAAGGTTTTTCATACCGTCAGATAATCGGATTTTACTATCCCGGGGTGAAAATAGCTGATATTGATGATACAAAGCCGGTTGAAAGACCGCCTGTGTAGTTTCTCTTGTTTTGAACGATACCCTTGTGAGATCTTCGTTACATACAGTAATTTCATTATTTTTACCGGCAGTTACCAGATATGTTTGCGATATTTAAGAAAGAGATAAGCGGATTTTTCAGCAGCCTTACAGGCTATATTGTCATTATAGTCTTTTTGCTTGTCAACTCACTGTTCATGTGGGTTTTTCCGGGTGAACTGAACATTATTGACAATGGCTATGCAGGCCTCGATACCCTGTTTTTTCTCTCACCATGGGTTTTTCTTTTTCTGGTTCCGGCAGTGACAATGAAGATGATCTCTGAAGAAAAAAGACTGGGTACACTGGAGCTTCTCTTTTCAAAACCCGTAAGTGAACGGGAAATAATATGGGGCAAGTATCTGGCAGCTGTTTCACTGGTACTTCTTTCCCTGATACCCTGCCTTGTCAGTTATTTTTCGGTGTATGCTCTCGGTGAAACACCGGGAAACCTCGACAGGGGAGCAACCTGGGGTGCGTTTACGGGGCTTTTCTTCCTTGCCGCCATTTATGCCTCGGCCGGCATTCTGGCATCATCGCTTACCGATAATCAGGTGGTGGCTTTCATACTTGCGGTACTCTTCTCTTTCTTTCTTTTTATGGGATTCGATTCTGTAGCCGGACTGCCGGTCTTGAAGAAGGCTGACACCATTGTTGCATCGTTAGGCATCAACGAGCATTACAAATCCATAAGCAGGGGGGTGATCGACATGGGGGATGTAGCTTACTTCGTTGCCGTGTCGGTGATTTTCAACGAAGCCACAAGATTGGTGCTTTTATCGAGGAAATGGAAAAAAAGAGGATGATGGAAGTCATAGGCAAAGGTCATAGAGCAAATTTACGAACCAGGAGCTGGACCGGATTCATCCTTGTTTCAGTGATAATTGTTCTCGCGGCTGTGGTTTCCGGCCTTCTCAGGATACGTCTCGATCTTACTGAGGATAAGCGTTATACACTCTCTGAACCAACACGCGAAATACTGAAAGGAATAAGTGATGACGTATATATTCAGGTTTTCCTCGACGGGGAGATGCCTGTTCCCCTGAAAAGGCTCAAAAGGTCGGTGAGAGATATGCTCGAAGAGTTCAGGGTCGCCTCAGGCAGACACATTGGTTATGAATTCATCAATCCGGCTGAAGCTCCGGATGCCAGCACGAGGCAAGCTCAGTATGAGGATCTTATCAGAAAAGGACTGGCTCCCGTGAATATTATGTCGGGCGATGACGAGGGCGGATCGAGTCGTAAAATGATCTTTCCGGGAATGATAATCAATTACAACGGTATTGAGATGCCTCTCGATTTCCTTAGAAATAATCAGTCGGTTTCCTACGAGCAGAATATACAACATTCGGTTGAAGGTTTGGAATATGAACTGATACAAACCATTGCAACCATTACTTCCGATACTATCTACAGGGTAGCCTTTATTGAAGGACACGGTGAGTATGATGAGCTTTATGTGGCCGATATTACGAGGAGCCTGGCAAAATATTTTACCATCGACAGGGGTAAAATAGGAGGAAGGTTAGGGATAGCAGATCACTATGCAGCTGTAATTATAGCCGGTCCGGAGGATGAATTCAACGAAGCTGACAAACTAGTGATCGATCAGTATATAATGAAGGGAGGCAAGGTACTATGGCTTCTGGAGGAAGTTGATGTAAACTCCGATTCTCTCGTTTTTGGAGAAACCATGGGACTTTACAGGCCTCTGAATCTTGAAGATCAGTTGTTCAGGTATGGAGCCCGGATCAATCCTGAGGTGGTTCAGGACCTTGAATGTATGGTAATACCTCTTACCGTACTTACCGGTCCTGAAAAAAAACAGATCGTCCCGGTGCCCTGGCTATATTACCCCCGTCTCATACCATCATCAGGCCATCCTCTTACCCGTAACCTGAACAGAGTGGCCGGAAAGTTCGTGAATACCATCGACACAGTGGGTCTCGATCCTGCGATCAGGAAGACAGTACTGCTTTCGACTTCAGGATATTCAAGAACAATAGGACCTCCCATGTATATAAGCCTTAAGGAGGCTGACATTATACCTGATGAAAAGACCTTTACTCAGCAGAACCTTCCTGTTGCAATCCTCCTTGAGGGAATATTTCCTTCAGCTTTCAGAAACAGGATGACAGAAAGTATCGTGTCAGACAGCGACTTTGTTTTTCAGGAACAAAGCATTCCCACGAAGATGATTGTGATAGCCGACGGTGACATAATAAAGAATGAAGTAAACATGACAGGCAATAGTCCCGGCTTTTATCCCCTGGGTAAAGACAGGTATACCGAAGAAATCCTCGGGAACAAGGATTTTTTGGTCAATTGTGTGAATTACCTGGTCGATAATAACGGACTTATGGAACTCCGCTCCCGGGAAGTGAAGATGAGACTTCTCGACAGAAATAAACTTAGAGCTTCGGCAGGCCTATGGCAGACTATAAATGTAGCCGGACCTGTCGTCATAGTAATCCTTTCAGGACTCCTGTACGGCTATTTCAGAAGGAAAAAATATGCAGGAAACGGATGATCAGAAATCTAAATTCGAAAAATATTCTTCTGGCAGTTCTTCTGATACTCACTGTTGCCGTGGTAATGCTTCTGAGGAACCGGTCTCCCTTTGGAAGGGATCAGACTTCCTTTTCTGCGAATGCCGCTGTGGAGATAACCCGTATCGAATTATCATCCGACACTGCAGTTCTTTCGCTCGACAGGAAAGGAGAGAAGTGGTTTGTGAACGGCATGCATGAAGCCCGTAGCAGCGAAGTCTCATTCATAACGCATATAGTTACAGGCATGAAAATAAAATCGCCGGTATCGCCCGTACTTTTTGATGAGCTTGTTATACAGCAAAATATCCGGCCGGTAAGGATCAGGGTCTTTGAAAACAGAAAATTGCTGAGCTCTTTTCTTGTATATAAGACAAATTCGAATATTTACGGTAACATAATGAAAGTCAGGGAGCGGGCGAAACCCTTTATAGTTCATCTTCCCGGATTTGAAGGCGACATAGGTTCGGTATTCACGACTGCCGAGCTTTTCTGGCTTCCCTTCACCCTGTTCAGGTTTCTTCCCTCTGAAATAGCATCGGTCGATTTCGAGAATATTGCTGACCCTCAGGCTTCGTTTAAAATTGAACGCAGCAACGGTTCTTTCTCTCTTTACGGATACGGCAATTTAACTCAGGGATGGGATTCTGCGAGAGTGAGAAGGTATATTTCCTACTTCACCCTGGTGCCTTTTGAAAACTGGGCCTTAGATATTGATGAAGAGGAAAGGAAAAAAATTATCGCCGGAGAACCTCTCTGCAATATTACTTTTGCAGAAACGAAGGGTGGAAAGATTAAGCTCACACTCTGGGAAAAGAAAGATCCTGAAACGGGTATGAAAGACACTGACAGGCTTTGGGGCAAAACAGATAACAGGGAAGAGCTTTTTATATTGAGGTATTTCGATATCGATCCTCTTCTCAAGAAGATTTCCTATTTCTTTCCGGAATAATTTTTATTTGAGGGATTATATTTTTTTTGTAATATTGATAATTGGGATTTCAGCAGGTTCTAAGGCTTAACCGGTTGAAGATTAATTTTATAGATAATATATTTAGTAATACGATATAACTTAAACCGAAAGCGAAATGAAATTTGTAGTCTCCAGCACCGAACTTCTTGGTCATCTGCAGGCAATCAGCAGGGTAATAAGTTCAAAGAATACACTTCCCATTCTTGACAATTTTTTATTCAATCTGAGCGGAAATGATCTTGAGATAACAGCATCGGACCTCGAGTCAACTCTTATAACCAGGATAAAACTGGAGAATACGGAAGGAGATGGTACGATAGCTCTTCCCGCGAGGATATTGCTTGAAACCCTTAAGGAGTTCCCTTCACAGCCTCTTACATTCGATATAAATCCCGATACGCTGGCCGTTGTCATAATATCTGAAAACGGGCAGTTTAACGTGATGGGACAGAATGGAGTAGATTTCCCGGCCCTGCCGGTCATAAAGAAGGATAAAAAATTTTCATTTACCATCAATGCCGAAGTTATGCTTGCCGGCATTTCCAGGACACTCTTTGCGACAGCTGACGATGAGCTTCGCCCTGTCATGGGAGGTGTTTTTATTGAGGCATCGCCTGAAAAGATAACTTTCGTTGCTTCCGATGCACATAAGCTGGTTCGGTACCAGAGAAGTGATGCCAGTGCCGAAGAAAATGCATCTTTTATTCTTCCAAAGAAACCTGCTTCTCTCCTGAAAAATATTCTGCCCAGGGAAGAAGGTCCCTTCACCCTGGAGTTCGACGATAAAAATGCATTTTTCAACCTGAATGATTACCGGGTTATCTGCCGTCTGGTGGAAGGGAACTATCCCAACTACAATTCTGTCATTCCTAAAAACAATCCCAGGAAGATAACTATCGACCGCGTCGAATTCTATAATACTCTCAGGAGAGTCTCTGTATTCTCCAACCAGGCCAGCAATCTTGTCCGCCTTCAGCTTAAAGGAAACCAGGTTACGGTTTCGGCACAGGATATCGATTTCTCCATCTCTGCATACGAAAGGATCAAATGCCAGTATGACGGCGATGAAATAGAAATAGGTTTCAAATCCGTATTTCTCCTGGAGATACTGGCTAACCTTACCTCACAGGATGTTGTAATCGAGCTCGCCGATCCGACAAGAGCCGGTCTCTTCCTTCCCTCCGAAACGGAGAGTGAGGCAGAAGACCTTCTCATGCTGCTGATGCCCATGATGATAAATGCATAGGGTTTGGAACTCAAACTTAAACGTCCGCTTGTATTCCTCGACCTTGAAACGACAGGAATAAATGTAACATCCGATCGTATAGTAGAGATATCTCTTCTTAAAATTAAACCCGATGGCCAGGAGGAATGGCTTACTACCCTTGTAAATCCGGGTATACCCATACCCCCGGCATCAACAGCCGTACATGGCATTTCCGATCATGATGTTGCCGATGCCCCTTCTTTCGGCGAAATTGCCGGTAAGCTTGAAGCTTTTCTCGAAGGCTGTGACCTTGCCGGTTTCAATGCCATCAAGTTTGACATCCCGCTGCTGGCAGAGGAATTTCTGAGAATTGAAAGCGATTTCAATTTCAGGAGAAGGAAATATATTGATGTTCAGGTGATTTTTCATAAAAAGGAACAGAGAAATCTTTCTGCGGCATACAGGTTTTATTGCCGTAAGGAACTAACTGAAGCTCATACTGCTGAAGCTGACACGCTCGCTACCTATGAGGTTCTCAAATCGCAGCTCGACATGTATCCCGACCTTGAAAATGACGTTGAAAGACTTGCAGACTTCAGTACTTACAATGAGATAGTCGATTTTGCCGGAAGGATTATTATGAATGACAATGGATTGGAGACTTTCAATTTCGGAAAGTACAAGGGCAGGACTGTTGAGAGTGTCTTCCGTGACGACCCTTCCTACTATTCGTGGATGATGAACGGTGACTTTCCTCTCTATACGAAAAAGGTGCTTACAGAGCTGAGACTTAAAGCTTTCGGCAACAGGAAGGAATGATATGAAGATAATTTGTATCGGCCTGAATTACAGGAAACATGCATTGGAAATGGGTCGGGATCTTCCGTCGGAACCTGTCGTTTTCCTTAAGCCTGATTCTTCACTGTTAAAAAACAATAAGCCTTTTTTTCTTCCGGGCTTTTCTTCAATGATACAGTACGAAGCTGAAATTGTCGTAAAGATCAGCAGACTCGGAAAAGGTATTGATGTGAAATACGCCCGTCGCTATTATGATGAGTTGTCGCTTGGGATTGACATTACGGCCCGGGACATACAGAACCGTAATTCTGCATCAGGTCTTCCCTGGGAGCTTTCAAAATGTTTTGACGGAGCGGCTCCTGTTGGTACCTTTATCCCGGCCGACGAGTTTCCCGATTCCGGCAACATAGATTTTTCTCTCGAAATAAACGGCAAGGTAGTCCAGAAAGCCAGCACCGCTGACATGATCTTTAGTATTGATCAGATAGTATCATATGTCTCGGGATTTTTTACCCTTAAAACCGGTGATCTTATTTTTACCGGAACTCCGTCAGGAGTGGGGACTCTGCGCAGGAATGACCATCTTACCGGACGTATCTGTGACAGGGTGCTGCTTGATATGATGATAAAATAATACACTCCGGCCTGCAGGATAATGAGTTAAAAAAACTTAATGATCTATTTAATAATTATAACAGAACACCTCCAGTAAATAATTTTACTAACTTACATCCCCAAACCGGATCTAATCTTAACCAAATATAACCTATGAAAGAGAAAAGAAAAGAAACCAGAAGGGATTTCATTAAAAAATCGGCAGGTGCAGCAGCACTGCTTTCGATGCCCACGATCGTTTCATCCAGCGTATTCGGGGCAAATGATAAGACTACCGTTGCAGTAATCGGAGTTAACGGACGCGGAGGAAGCCATATTTCGGGATTTATGCAGCAACCTGATTCTGAAGTGGTGTGCCTTTGCGATTGCGATCTGAATGTCCTTAACAGAAGAGTGAGTGAGTTTGAGAAAAAGTACAATAAAAAACTCATCCAGCAACAGGATCTCCGCAGGGTTTTTGAAGACAAGTCGATTGATGCAGTAAGTATTGCCATGCCCAACCACTGGCATTCACTTGCTACTATCTGGGCCTGCCAGGCCGGAAAGGATGTATATGTTGAGAAACCAGGTTCCCATAATATCCACGAGGGAAGAAAAATGGTTGAAGCTGCCAATAAGTACGACAGGATAGTCCAGCACGGGGTACAGCTGAGAAGCTCTGTGGCAGTTCAGGAAGCCATTAAGCACCTTCGCGACGGACTTATCGGGAATGTATATATGGCAAGGGGTCTGGTATTCCGCTGGCGTGGCGATATAGGTAAAAAAGGTCCCGGAAAAATACCCGAAGGCCTTGATTACGATTTGTGGACAGGCCCGGCAGAAATGCTTCCTTACTCTGAAGACTGGGTTCATTATAACTGGCACTGGCAGTGGAACTATGGTAACGGAGACGTAGGTAATCAGGGGATACACGAAACCGACCTCTGTATGTGGGGTCTCGACGTCGGTTTGCCTGAGATAATTACTGCCGGAGGCGGTAAATTCCTCTTCGACGATTCAAAAGAGACACCGGAAGTTCTCGCTTCAACCTATATCTATCCTAAAGAGAAGAAGATGATAGAATTTGAAGTCAGACCATGGATAACCAACAGCGAGAATGGTGCTACCGTAGGTAATATTTTCTATGGAAGCGAAGGCTATCTGGTCGTTTATAACTACGACCGATATGAGTCCTTCCTCGGCAGGAACAACAAACCGGGTCCGTCAAGGCGGGAAGGCGGCGATCATTATGCCAATTTCATCAAGGCAGTCAGGGCTCACGATAAATCGATCCTTAATGGTCCTGTCGAAACAGCTCACCTGTCATCAGGGCTGGCCCATCTGGGCAACATTGCCTACCGCACGGGAAGAACCCTTTATTTTGATCCGGCCACAGAAAAATTCGTCAAGGACAAGAAGGCAGATAAATACCTCACCCGTCCGCCACGCAAACCTTTTGTTGTGCCTGATGTTGTATAAAATTTTGTTTTCTACCCTTTTTTAAGCAACAGCAGGGAAGAGTTTTTACTTTTCCCTGCTTTTTTTATGTAAACGGCTCAAAAGGAGTATGTGTCAGTGGACTGTGACTTTTATCAGGAGCCATAGATGATCAGGAAGATAATAGGTATCAGAATTCCTGCAATGGTCAGTACAGCTCCTCTACGGGTAATTCCGTTCCTGCCTTTTACAATGAACAGCCCGGTAACCGTTACAGCTATAAGGGCAACACAAAAGATGTCGCTGAACCATTTCCACCATGGACCGGGATTGTAATGGAGGAAGTTTATCTGGAAAAAGAAAGGCCTCCTGCTGATCTTCTCAACCACTCCCTTGCCGGTTAACGTATTAACCTGTACAAATCCACCGTCGATAAAAATATTGACAATATTTCCCGAAGGAAAATGCGATGTTTTGTATTTCAGCTCACCCGGAAGGCCGGCAAGTATATCGCGTGCAGTCTCATCGGTGAAGTAATCCCTGTTCAGATCAATGCTCGTGTCGAACTGGTAGCTGTCAATTATATAATTGGGATTCCAGTCATTTTTATGATTCAGTGCAATTCCTGAAAGGGCATAGATGATCGTCATGCCCGTTATCAGGTAGCCTATATCACGATGTGTAACCCTGTTTAATTTCGAAAGTTTCAGAGCCATGAGGTCATTTAACTACCACATGCTTGTTATAGACCATCATCAGGTCGCTGAGAGCTGCCTGTTTTGCAACAGCTGCCTCCGTAGCACAATCTTCTCCCGATTCAGCTTTTGCTGCACTTTCACCAGCAGGCACAGCCGATGCTGCATTCTCCAGGCCTGCAGCCATTGTTCCCTCTGAAGGTTTATCGGCTGTCACAATTTTTTCCAGACGTCCTTCCACATTCACGCTGCTTCCGACAAGCTCAACCGGAAATTTGGGTACATTTTCTCCCGCCGTAATGAACAGTCTGGTATCCGGATCATCTCCTACAATAAACATTTTTTTGCCGGTATGCATGCACACATGAACCACTTTCCCTTTAACTTCAATATTTTTGTCGACGTATTCTGACGGATTTTCAATCAGCGATGCAAATTCCACTTTAATGGCTTGACTGTCATCTGTTTTATTTTCAGACACATCGCTGCCCTGTCTGCTTCCACACGATGAAAACAAAAATCCCGTAATTGCCAGTGTTAGTAGTAAACGTATCATAATGTTCTTTTTAATGGTTTTTAAGATTAAATATTCAAGCCTGCAATTATAAGTATTTTATTTTAAAAATCACATTTGCATTTTTTTAAGGATAAGATGCAGTGACTCTTAAAAAAACTTAAATGTATATCTGTATAACGGGGAATAAATACCTTTGATATATTGTCTTTATATTATTCAACCAAAAAAAAGAAAAAAATGAAAAGAGAATTTACAGGTTTTAAAGCTGCATTATCAGCGATGATAATTCTGGCTTTTCTGGCTATGCCATTCACCCTGGATGCACAGGCAGGTAAGGCAAATTTTTCGGGAACATGGAGTCTGAATGTTGATAAAAGCGACATGGGACCCGCTCGCCAGGGTCAGGGCCAGGGTCAGGGTCAGCCACCTCAGGGACAGGGTCAGAGACCAGGCGGTTTTGGAGGCGGAAGGGATTTTGTTGCAAAGCAGGATGCAAATGCGCTAACCGTTGAAAGGAGTTTTGGAGAACAGACCATGGCAACAAAATACACCCTCGATGGCAAAGAGACAGTTAACAGCACAGGAAGGGGTGAAAGCAAATCGGTAGCTACATGGTCAGCTGACGGGAAAACTCTCAAGATAGTCACCACCCGTTCGTTCGAACGTGATGGTCAGACTACAGAGATGAAAACTACCGAAGAGTGGACACTTACCAGTCCTTCGGTTCTTACCATCAAGACCACCAGGGCTTCACAACAGGGCGACAGGGTCACCACGGCTGTTTACGATAAAAAATAATTTGCACAGGGATTAATTTCTTTTCCGGCAAAAAACAAAGGCCGCCTGTTTTAAAGAACAAGGCGGCTTCTTTTTTGATTTTTTTTTTGAGAAGAATAAGTAGATACATTAACAAAATAGAAGCTGTCTCCTAAGCCCCTCATATTTCGTCGGCCACACTAACAGAGGATTATTAAAAATTAGATAAACAGCAAGTCCCCTTTAGGGGATTTAGGGGTATATTAAAGGAAGCTGGGCTTATGAGACACCTTTTTTACGCCCGGCCTACTGATAATGGTTTGTTAATGATTTGATAATCAATAAGATTACTTTAAGGGGGTTAGGGGTAATTGCAAGGGAAGAGGGCTTATGAGTCACCCTCTTACATATATCATTTGTTCACACAGCGTCTCTGAAAGTATGATGTCCCTCCGGGATCTCAATGTAAATTGGGGTTCCAGGTTCAAGACCTTCCCTGATGATAATAAATTTATCATTAGCCTGACCCAGTTTTACCTTCTGACGAAGCCCGCTCTTTGTATATACCACCGGAATACTGTCGGATCCGGTGTGCACGCATTCCGTTGGAATATAGATCACATCGTCGAAGGTGTTTATGACGATCTTGTTGTTGGTTGTCATAGATGGCCTCAGGTTGAGGTCTGTGCCGTCGATTTTAATCATTACCTCAAAAACCTTGGTGTCGGAATTGGGAAGGGTCTCACCGATATTAGCAATGGAGAGTATCGTTCCGGTGTATGATTTTTCAGGGAAAGCATCAACAGTTATCACTGCCGGGAGACCGGTCTTTATTTTACTTATTTCCACTTCACTGATATACACTTTGGAAAGCATGGAGGTGAGATCGGGAAGTGTCGCAATAATCCGGTCTACGGCATTCACATTCATACCGGTTTTCCTTTTTGTTCCCATCCTGGTCTTGTAATATATCACCATACCGTCGGCAGGAGCTGTTATCGTGAAAGCATCCAGAACTTCCTGGTAATCACTGACTCTTCTTTTCATCCTGCTTAGCCACATCTCACGTATCTGGACATTTCTTTTTGTCTGGGCTTTTCTGAGATCATAACTTCTTCTAAGTTGATCAAGTACCCTTTTTGCCTGCTCTACCTTGATCTCAGCTTCCCTCTGTGTCGTGGGAGGTTCATATTTTGAATTCTTAAGGGTTATCTCGGCTTCCTCCACAGTGTGTATCTGGTTGGCTATCTGATCCCTGATGTTGTTCATGGTCATGGATGTATCAAGAAGAAGCATCTCCAGTTCCTCCTCCATTTCATCAACTCTTTCCTGTGCATCTTTCAGAGCATTATCAAGTTCTGTTTTGTCGAGCAGGGCAACATAATCACCCTTTTTCACTTCCGTTCCCTCCGGTATGAGATCAGTGATCTTGACGCTTGTTGAGCGTACATCCCTGCCCTGTGAAAATGCCGGACCCAGAATATCGATCGAGTTTTCGGCAATAAGCTCTCCTGTGGCTGTTACCGATATTTCAAATGCACCCCTGTTAACTTCAGTAAGTAAAAATGACCTGTCATCTTTTGTTGTCAGCCTGTTGAAGATGTACAGCACAAGCATCGCTGCAACAATAATAATCCCTGTGGTAATAAGTGTTTTCTTCATTTTAATTTCTGAAACCTTAGCTGTCCATAATTATTCAGCCTGTGAAATTACACAAAATGATCTGAATAAGCAGTTTTCAAAATAAGTTTTAACGATAATTAACACGGATCTGATATTATTAAAGGTTGTCTTATCAGCAGGTAATCAATTTCTTACTGTCGGAAGTATGCATAATGCCATATAAATATCCTTCAGATATTGCCGGCATGACACATTTTTTCGCTGAAGGACGGATATAGGTTCACGGTTTTAGCAGAACCGGAATGGATCCTGTGTTGCCGGTATTAATAGTCACGGTCGCTGACTTTAAACCTTTAGATTTACACTTGACTGTTATTTGTCCTCCGGCTTCTTTTTCTGCAGCTACCACAACGAGACACATTCCGTTATAGGCTTTTTTTGATTGAGACCGGAAGGATTCATGACTGGTGGCATCTCCATTGTCTGTAGCCACTATCTTCCCCGGACCTTCGATAGTGAATGTCAGCAGATTATTGCTCTGTGGAACCATAAGTCCGTTCCTGTCTTCTATTTTCACGGTTATGAATGCCAGGTCGGTGCCACTGTCAGCAATAGTCTGACGGTCGGTGCTCATGGATATCTGTGAGGCTTTACCTGTAGTCTTCATTACGTCTTCAGCCCATAATTCACCATTTTTATAAGCTGTTACCTTTAAAATTCCGGGCTGATATACTACGTCATCCCATCTGAGGCGGTATTCGTACTGTCCTTTTTTCTTTCTCCCCAGCGATTTTCCGTTCAGGAATAACTCCGCCTCATCGCCTGATGTATAAACGTGCACGGGAGTGACCTGGCCTTTTCTTTCGCTCCAGTTCCAGTGGGGAAGAATATGGGCCATCGGGAGATCAGGCCTCCATCTTGACTGATAGAGCCAGAAGCGATCTTTCTTAAAACCTGCGAGATCGAGTATGCCGAAGTAACTGCTTCGCGACGGAACCTCTGTTACATTCTGTTTATCAAGAAGCGCTTTGGCTCTTTCGTAGGCTCTTGTGCCCGGTCTCAGACCTGTGAGATCACCTCCGTATGGGGTTGGCTCTCCGATATAGTCGAAGCCCGTCCATACGAATTCGCCGAAAACGCCGGGATGTTTATCCTGCATCTCCCATTGCTGGTCGGGTGTCGATGCCCATGCCGGATATGCCAGATCGTAAGAGGAGATCTGAAAGATACCCTTTCCCGGAAGATTGTTGTTCAGGTCACCTTCGACAACAGGGAAGAAATACTCTCCCCTGGAGCTCACCGTCGATGCCGACTCGCTTGAATGAAAGGGCAGATCTTTATTGTCGGGGTGTTCAAAAAAAGCGTCGTAACGGTAAAGCCTGTAGTTTATTCCAAATACGTCGAGAGTAAGCTGGAAGCCGTTAGTCCCCGATTCATCCCAGTTACATCCTACTGTTACCGGACGTGTATTGTCTTCCGATTTGATTATGGCCCTGAGGCTTTCCGACAGAGCAGGGTTGTTCTGGTCGTTGATCTCATTTCCGGTACTCCACATAAAGACCGATGGGTGGTTTCTGTCGCGCCTTACCATGGCCCTGAGATCCTCGGTATGCCAGGCGTAGAAAAGTTTATTGTAATCGTTTCTTTTTTTCGGTGTCATCCATGCATCAAATGCTTCATCCTGAACAAGAAAACCCATCCTGTCGCACAGGTCAAGCAGCTCGGGTGCAGGTGGATTATGACTTGTCCTGACAGCGTTGCAACCCATTTCCTTTAATATCTCAAGCTGGCGCTCAAGAGCCCGGGTGTTAATTGCGGAACCCAATGCCCCAAGGTCGTGATGATTGCAGACTCCCCTGATCTCAACCCTTCTCCCGTTGAGGAAGAAGCCATCCCTTGCTGTAAACTCCAGAGTTCTGAAACCCATTGTTGTTTCACACATATCGGTCAGATTCTCCTGGTTCGAAACTGTAAGAACCACACAATATAATTCGGGATCTTCAATATCCCACAGTACCGGTTCAGGGACATTCAGATCGAGTCTTAATTTATGATCTTCAGATCCTTGTATCTCCACTAAAACTTCTCTTGAAACAGCAGCAGGAGCAGCGTTTTTCTTAAGGTTCCTGTCTGTTTTGTAAATCGCAGCTCTGACTTTTACAGCTACAGGTACGGATAGATGATTTTCAATCTCGGCACTGACGCTGACGGTTGCCTTTTCTTTACTGACAGCCGGAGTGGTGCAATAAAGGCCGTTGAATGCCACGTGTACCTGCGAGGTCTTTACCAGCCATACATTCCTGTATATACCGGCGCCAGGGTACCAGCGTGAATCCCATTTTTTTGTATCTAATCTTACGGCAATTATGTTCTCGCCTCCGAAATTTATGAATGGGGTAAGGTCGAGCCTGAATGATGAATAGCCGTAAGGCCATCCGCCGACATATTTTCCATTTAGCCAAACCTGAGAATATGCCATGGCCCCATCAAATTCGATGTAAATTCTTTTTTCCTTTTCCTGTGCTTCTACATTGAAATGTTTCCTGTACCATCCAACACCCTTCCAGGGAAGGAGCCCGGTATTATTTTCAAGTGTGTCGCTGAACGGACCCTCAATTGCCCAGTCGTGAGGGAGGTCGATGCTGCGCCATGAGGAGTCATCAAGCAGGTGCGACTGCAGACCTTCCGGCTCCCTGTCTGTACCGTTATTTTCATACGAAGCATTGAAGAACTTTACAAATTTCCATCCTTCGTTGAAAGATTCACGGCTGCGGGGTGAATCCTGGGCGAATAAATTCAGGGATATTATTACCAGTGTTACAGAGATAATCAGATGAAGCCATTTTTTCTTATTCATAGGTCTTGATTGGTTTAATTTTTGGTGAATAATAGCTTCTGCTAATTTGGGAAAAATATTGCAATTAAATCATTTTGCTGACCTGTCTTCCGGGAATGTTTCCATTAAGTGATAAAATATTGATTATTTTTATCCTGAAAGATGAAAATTACAGGTTATGAAAAAATCACTTACCATATTGTTACTGATTATTTGTACATGCATGTCGAATGCACAGTTCATGCCGCCTTCCGCAAAAGTTTATACCCGGCAGGACAGCCTCCGTGGTTCCATAACTCCGGAGAGAGCATGGTGGGATCTAAAATACTATCACCTTTCGGTAAAGGTTGACCCTTCCGATTCATCTATATACGGCACCAACAGGGTTGATTATAAAGTCCTGAAAGAAGCAGGGACCATGCAGATCGATCTGCAGCCGCCTCTCAATCTGATCAGGGCAGAACAGAACGGAAAAGCTCTGGCTTTGAGGAGAGAAGGCAACGTTTACTGGATAACTCTTACAGAAAAACAGGAGCCGGGACAGCAATATTCATTGCTGCTGACCTATGGCGGAAAGCCTAAAGTGGCTGCCAGACCCCCATGGGACGGCGGGATAACATGGAAGAAGGACAACAACGGCAATCCCTTCATCGCCAGCGCCTGCCAGGGCGACGGCGCAAGCCTTTGGTGGCCGTGCAAGGACCATATGTACGACGAGCCAGACAGTATGTTGATAAGTGTCACTGTTCCATCAGGACTGATGGATGTTTCAAACGGACGACTCCGGAGCGTTGTCCGTAACAGAAAGGAGAAAACAACTACTTACAACTGGTTTGTGGCTAATCCTATCAACAACTATGGTGTGAACATAAATATTGGAGATTATGTCCATTTTTCTGAAGTGTTTAAGGGGGAGAAAGGTAATCTGGATTGCGATTACTATGTTCTGAGAGACAACATGGAAAAGGCAAAAGTCCATTTCAAACAGGCTCCCATGATGCTTGCAGCATTCGAGCACTGGTTCGGACCTTACCCTTTTTATGAAGACGGCTACAAACTTGTGGAGGCTCCTTATCTGGGAATGGAACACCAGAGTTCAGTTACTTATGGTAACGGGTATCAGAACGGATATCTCGGAAGAGACCAGAGCGGATCCGGCTGGGGAGATAAATTTGATTTCATCATCATCCATGAATCGGGACATGAATGGTTTGCCAACAGCATAACATACGAGGATATAGCTGATATGTGGATCCATGAAAGCTTTATCAACTATTCCGAGAATCTGTATGTAGAATATCACTACGGGAAAGAAGCAGGAGCTGAATATGTGCTGGGAACAAGAAAGAGCATAAGGAACGACAGGCCTGTGACAGGTATCTATAACGTAAATTTTTCAGGTTCAGCCGACATGTATCCAAAGGGTGGTAATATGCTTCATACACTCCGGCATGTAATTGGTGATGATCAGAAATGGAGAGATCTTTTACGAGGCCTTAACAGCGAATTCTATCACCAGGTGGTAAAAGGATCACAGATAGAAGATTACCTGAGCGAAAAAACGGGAATGAACCTCAAACCCTTCTTTGACCAATATCTGAGAGATGTCAGGATCCCGGTTTTTGAATACTATGTCAGTGGTACAAAACTTAATTTCAGATGGAATAACTGTGTTCCCGGCTTCAATATGCCTTTAAGGATACTGATTTCAGGAGAACCGGTACTCATAAATCCATCATCAAGATACACCTCGTTTGAAACAGGAAAAACAGGAGTGACCGTAGTTGTTGACCCTGATTATTATGTTGCTTCTATGAACATAAGCGGAAAATAAAAATTTCCGGAGGGCGATCATTTGAATTTCTTGTTTGTATGTTGTTGTTTGTCAGCAGTATGACATACAGATTTGTATTGCTGATGTGGAGGTCTGGTCAGCTATGGCACAAAAATTGTCACTTCAGAATCCTGTTGATAATAAACCGTGTGTGTTTTAATCTATATTTGCGAAAATTAAAAGAAGGTCATATGAAAAGAATATTTGTTGCATTTGCTCTGACAGTATTAAGCACTGTTGTTTTTTCACAGGAGGTATCACAATGGCGAGGGCCGGACCGTACAGGTATTTACCGGGAAACCGGTCTGATGAAACAATGGCCTTCGGCAGGACCTAAGCTTTTATGGCAGTATACCGGACTGGGAGGAGGATATTCCTCAGCTGCAGTTACTTCGACAGATATTTTTATTACCGGGATGGTTGACGGTAACGGTGTCCTTTATGCTCTTGACCATAACGGAAAACTAAAATGGAAAAAAGAATACGGAAGGGAATGGACCTCCAGTCATGAGGGAGTAAGAACAACTCCTCTTGTGATTGGCAACAGACTCTATCTGTTCAGCTCCTATGGTCAGCTTATCTGCATGAATACTGCCAACGGACAGATTATATGGTCTGTCGATACTTTCAGGGAATATGGAGGCCGGAACATTCAGTGGGGCGTTACCGAAAACCTGCTATATGATGGTAACGTTCTGTATTGCTCTCCCGGTGGCCCTGACGCAAATATCATTGCCGTCGACAGAAATACAGGGAAGCTAATCTGGAAAAGCCGTGGCGGAGATGAGAAATCAGCATACGGATCACCCGTGTTAATTAATCACGGAGGGAAGAAGATCCTTGTGGCTATGATGGAGAAGACTATTCAGGCCTATGATGCAGCTTCGGGGCTGTTTCTGTGGAAACACGATCATATAAACCAGTACAGTGTTCACCCGAATCCTCCCTTTTACAGCAACGGAATGCTTTACTGCAATTCTGGTTACGGAAAAGGTGGCATAATGCTTAAGCTTTCTGCCGATGGCAAGAGCGTTACCAGGTTGTGGGAGGATCCAAATCTCGATCCTAAAATCGGAGGCTTTGTCGTTCTCAACGGTAAAATATACGGTGGAGGTGACAGGAACAGAAGTCTTTTCTGTTTAGACTGGAACAGCGGAAAAGTTACATATTCTCTTCGGGACCTGGCTCCTTGTAACATCATCTCAAACGACGGACTTCTTTATATCTATGCAGAGAGCGGAAGAGTTGCCCTTGTTAGTCCGGATGCCGGTAAATTCAATATAATCAGCACATTCAAGGTTCCCCTGGGTGAAGGGCCTCACTGGGCTCACCTGGTGATCCATAACAAACGACTATATGTAAGGCACGGGTCGTCGCTGATGGTGTATGATATAGCTGCCCGTTAACACAGGCTCCCGGTTTATTGTTTCGCTCCTTTCAGGACAGGTTTTCCGAAACCTATCTTTTCGAGAGGCTTCATTTGTGTGGCAGCATCACCCACTACCACGTAATACATCCTGTCGGGAATTATATATTTCTGCGTTATAGCCCTGTGTTCTTCAATAGTCATATTCCTGATTATATCCTCCTCGCACTTGATGAAATCTTCAGGGAACCCGTATTTCGTCATTGTCGAAAGCATTCCAACAAGATTGGCGTTGGTCTCGAAATTAAGGGCATTTGATCTTATCATGCAATTTTTGATGAACTGAAGATCTTCAGGGCTTATCCCTTCGCGGTATTTCTCCATTTCATCCCTGAATATTTTCAATGACTCATAAGTTGCATCCGATCTTACGCTTGTTGCTGCAACGAACGGTGCAGTTATACCCATTTGTAGAAAACTGCTTGAAGCTCCGTAGGTAAAACCCTTCTCTTCCCGGAGAATCTGGTTGAAGATGCTTGTGAAGGCACCGCCAAGCCTGTAGTTTATGAAACTTGTCTTGATGTAATCCGGATTGTCGCGTTTGATGGCCGGATAGCCAAGATAAATAACCGATTGCCTTGATCCAGGTATGTCGACGAAGAAGATTGTTGATTTTTCAGGTCTCACGGGTTCCGGATAGCTTTTCCTGACAACCTCTTTAGGTTTCCATTCCGATGCCAGGGGTGCCAGGGCCTTCATTACCTCCTCCTGAGTTACATTGCCGGCAACGAGAACCCTGGTGACCGTGGGAGAGAAATTTCTGTCGTAATATTCTTTCAGGTCGTTTATGGTTATTTTTTCCATTGATTCCCTTGTTCCTCTGGAGTCATAACCAAATATGTTATCGGTTCCGTAGATAAGCCTGTAGAAGGTCCGGCTTGCAACGCTTGACGGCTGCGCTTCCGACTGTATCAGGCTGTTCAATGCCCTTGTTCTTGCAATTACAAATTCGGATGAATCCCACCTGGGCTCAAGAAGGATCTCTTTCATGAGCGAAATTGTCCTGTCAAAGTTCCTCGACAGTGTGGCACCTTCGAAATGCATCTCCTCCCTGCCCGAGTACATTGAGATTCCGGAACCGAGAAGCTCTATTTCCTCTTCCAGTTCTTCAGGTGTTTTGTTCTTTGTTCCCTGGGGCATTACCGCAGCTACAAGATTTGATACTCCTGGAAGTTCAATCCTGTCCTGATATGCACCACCGGAAAGCACGATGCTCAGATTCACAAGTGGGAGTTCGTCATTTTGAATTCCAAACACCTCAATCCCGTTATCGAGTTGTGCCTTCCATATCGCAGGAACCTTAACTTCCGGCTCAGGTCCGGCCGGTGGTTCTGTTGTCCTGTCGATGAGAGAAGGAGTTTTCACGATTGCTTCGTTCATGTCGTCAGCTATCTCAACCTGGGCGGCATCGTTAATATTCTCTTCCGCAACCACTGCGGGGATGGAATTATCTGCAGCCATTTCAGCCATTCCTTTCGGGACAAAACTTGTTACAACATATGGTTTGTTCTTAATGTATTCATTATAAACCCTGATGATGTCTTCCTTTGTAACAGCCTTGATGTTCTCTATATCTTTCTCGATGAAGCCGGGGTCTTTTAAAAAGGTATTATAGAATGCAAGGTTAAGTGCTTTATAGAATACACTGTTCAGTCCCTGGTAGAAAGACATTTCACTTGTTGCCTTGATCCTTTCCACATCCTTATCTGTGATACCGTCTTTCTCAAATCGTCCAAATGCTTCAAAAACAGCTTCTTCAATCTCCTTAAGAGTATGGCCTTCATTGGCTCTGATGCTGATGGTAAACTCTCCTGTAAGTTCACTGGAACTGTTGTAGGCACTCGCAGAGGAAGTGAGCTGTTTTTCTTTTACCAGGACATTATACATAGGTGCTTTCTTTCCTTCCGAAAGTACTTTTGCCAGGAAGTCGAGAGGGTACATATCCTTGTTGTAAGATTCCGGCACAGGCCATACCATATTTATTTCCGGAACGTTGGCAAAATTATCCTCATGGTAAACCTTCTTTGTAGCCTCAAGCCTGACCGGCATGGGAGACCGTTCCTCGACTTTGCCATATCCCTTTATTTCCCCGAAATACTTATCAAGCAGAATTTTTACTGAATCGGGATTGAAATCACCGGCAATTACAAGGGTCGCATTATTGGGGCCGTAGAATTTTTCGTAGAAATTACGGACATCATCCAGTGTGGAATTACGCAGATCTTCCATGTCACCGATCACATCCCATCTGTAAGGATGATCTTCGGGGTACAGGTTTTTATATATTGCCTCCTGTGTAAATCCGTAGGGTGCATTGTCGACAGTCTGTCTTTTTTCATTGAGCACCACATTTTGCTGTATTGCAAGAAGACGCTGCGTCACTGAATTGATGAAGAAACCCATTCTGTCCGATTCCAGCCACAGCACTTTTTCCAGTGCGTTTTTCGGGAACATCTCAAAATATGTGGTTACATCACGGCTGGTGAAACCGTTGTTTGAACCTCCAACACCTTCAATTACAAGATCGAATTTACCCGGTTCAACATTTTCCGATCCGCCGAAAAGAAGATGTTCAAAAAGATGCGCGAATCCGGTTTTTCCCGGAATCTCCCTGCTGGAGCCAACATGATACATTATCGCATAGGCCATCATCGGATCGGAGTGATCTTCGTGCAGAATTACCTGAAGGCCGTTCGGCATGATATACTTTTCATAATCGACACTGAGTTTGTCACTGTGTGATTCTCTCTTGCAGGAAGTTGCCGACAACAGTATTATAACTGATGTGAAAAGGACTAAAGAAAGACGGAATTTGTTCATATACAATAATATAGGTTGGTTGTTATAGACAAAAAATGTATGAAATGCGAAATTATTAAATTTTCATGAGATAACAATGATGCGTCATAGGGGAAGATAATTCTTTAAAATGCCAGGCAGTAGTCAGTGGTTTGCATTTTCATTTTTATTTCTTAGGTTTAAATTCAATTTTAAAATTATCATCACCATGGGACACAATCGCAGGACTTTTGTCAGGAGAGCTGCTGCCGGAGCTGCAGCAGTAAGCCTGGGTGGCATTTTACCGGGTTTCGGAGCCCGCAGTTACTCCAGGATTGCCGGATCAAATGAAAAGATAAGTATTTCGGTTATGGGCGTCAATTCAAGAGGACTGGCACTTGCAAGGTCCTTTGCCAGGCAGAAAGATGTTGATGTGATCTTCATAAGCGACGTAGATTCCCGTGCAGCCTCAAAGTGCTGTGATACTCTTGAAAAACTCGGTGTTAAACGACCGGAAGCACGGCCCGACTTCAGGAAGGGTCTCGAAAGCAGAGACCTCGATGCCCTTGTGATTGCAGCGCCCGATCATTGGCATGCACCAGCTGCCCTTCTGGCACTTAAGGCAGGTAAGCACGTGTATCTCGAGAAACCATGCAGCCATAATCCTGCTGAAGGAGAGCTCCTGGTGGAAGCAGTGAAAAAATACGAAAAAACAGTGCAGATGGGTAACCAGAGGAGATCCTTTCCAAGGGTAATACAGGGAATTGAAGAACTCAGGAACGGAATCATAGGCCGCCCTTATTTTGCTAAAACCTGGTATACAAACAACCGTGCTTCTATTGGCAAAGGAAAGGAAACACCGGTTCCTGATTGGCTCGACTACCAACTATGGCAGGGTCCGGCTCCAGAAAAACCTTTCAGGGATAATCTCATTCATTATAACTGGCACTGGTTCTGGAACTGGGGGACAGGAGAAGCACTTAATAACGGTACTCATTTTGTCGATATTGCACGTTGGGGACTAGGCGTGGATTACCCGGTGAAAGTAACCTCAACAGGTGGAAGGTATCGTTACGACGACGACTGGGAAACACCCGACACTCAGGTAATTACCATGGAATTCGGCAACAACACTGCCATGTGTTGGGAAGGACTGAGCTGTAACGGACGTCCTGTCGAAGGAAGTACAGTCGGAGTAATTTTCAGTGGAGAGGAAGGCGCTCTCCAGATCAATGGAGGTGATGAATATTTCGTCTACGACCTGAAAGGGAAGCTTGTTAAGGAAGTGAGCAGCAAAACCGATATCGACTCAAGGAATACAAGCGATCCGTCGGCAGGACTCGATTCGGTTCATATAAGGAATTTTCTCGATGCCATAAAGACAGGGGCTCAGCTTAGATCGGATATAGAAAGCGGACATAAGAGTACTTTGTTGGTTCAGCTAGGTAACATTGCCCAGAGAACGGGTTTTTCCCTCGACATAGATCCTGCTGACGGACATATCCTGAAAAACAGAAAAGCACAAAAGCTATGGACAAGAGAGTATGAACCGGGATGGGAACCCTCAGTATGATATGCTTTTCCTGATTGTATCCCTTATTTTACTGTCCCCTTAAAAAATACTGCCCGATGAACAAATCCCTTGGTTCTGTTATTTTGTTAACAATAACCCTGTCGGCAACAGCACAGAAGAAACCCTTTCAAAGTGATATTTACAGCTATATAGAAAACACGGGAGTTTTTGAACTCAACCAGGAAGATGGCCACACTCCTTTTATCCCCTTCAGGAATTCGGATGAAGCACTGGCCTCAGCCAGTTCAGGTGTACCGCTGACCCTTTCACTTAACGGTACATGGAAATTCTTTTACAGTGATGTTCCCGAACAGGCTCCTGAAGATTTTTTCACTCAAAATTTCAACGACAAAAAGTGGGATCAGATTTATGTACCCTCAAACTGGGAGATGCAGGGATTCGGAGACCCCCTGTTCCGGAATATAAAGCCGCCTTTTAAACCCGATCCTCCCCGTGTCCCCCGTGAATATAACCCCACGGGATCTTACCGGAAAACCTTTGCAATACCTTCATCATGGAAAGGTATGCAGGTCTTCCTCAGAATGGAAAAGACAGCATCGGCATCATTCGTATGGATTAACGGAAAAGAATTGGGCTATAATGAAGGAGCTCATGAACCGGCCGAATACAATATTACAGAATATTTAAATACCGGTAAAAACACCCTGGCCTTACTTGTTACGAAATACTCTGATGGCTATTATCTTGAAGACCAGGATTATTGGCGGCTGGCCGGAATATTCGGTGATGTATGGCTCTATGCAGCGCCCCAGGTAAGAATATTTGACTGGTTTGCTGTCACCGATCTTGATGAAAATTACAGGGATGCAAAATTCTCTCTTGATGTGGTCCTCGAAAACGAACAGCCGGTTGCGGAAAAAGACCTTCTGATTAAAGCTACCCTTTACGGACAGGGAAGAGAGATTATATCAGAAATGTCGTTCCTGGTCCCGGAGATTGATCCGCATTCAAAAAAAACGGTCAGCCTGACCGATGTAATCAAAAATCCTCTGCTTTGGTCGGCAGAAAAGCCCAACCTTTATTTAATTGTAATTGAGCTTCTCGATAAATCGGGAAAATCCCTGCAGGCTCTTGCAGGAAAAACAGGCTTCAGGGAGACGGAGATAAGAGAACAGGTCTTTTACCTGAACGGCAAGCCTGTAAAACTCAATGGAATTAACAGCCATATGCAGCATCCCCAACTGGGACATTCAATGGATGAGGCTACAACCCGTGAAGATCTTACATTACTTAAGCAGTTCAATATCAACTGTGTAAGAACATCGCATTATCCTCCCGACAAAAGATACCTGGAGCTTGCTGATGAATACGGGATATACATAGTCGACGAGACAGGCGATGAAAGTCATGGTTTCGAATATCTCTCAGCCAGAACCGAATGGGAAGACATGTACCGTGAAAGAGCCCGCAAAATGGTGCTGCGCGACAGGAACCACCCATGTGTTATTTTCTGGAGCGCCGGTAACGAAAGCGGAGAAGGCGATAACATCTGTGCTGTCATTGATGAAGGCAGAAAATATGACCATACACGTTACTGGATGTACGGAGGCAATGCTTTTGCACATAATTGTGAGGAAATAATCGGCCCGCGATACCCTTCAATACGCTCTCTTCTTACCGACGTGTTCACTGTTCCGCCTGCTGCCGATCCCCGGCCATCGTTCCTCGATGAGTATGTGGCTGTTACAGGTAATGGAGGAGGAGGTCTTGATGAATACTGGGAATTATTTCATAAGTATCCGCGGAGTATGGGGGGTGCGATCTGGGATTTCGTAAGCACCGGTCTCTCTGACAGCGTGAGAACACTGAAAGACTCTTCTCCAAATAACATTCAGGTAAATGTCATGGGAAGGGCTGAGCTGGTAAGTGGGTATGACGGAAAAAGTCTCGACCTTAACGGTCATGATCAATGGGTGGAAGTATATAATGATCCCCGGCTGGAGATCAGTTCCGACAGGCTTACTCTTTCACTCTGGGTCTATCCCCGTGCTCTGAGCAGCTCAGCAGGGACACTTATAACAAAAGGAAATAACCAGTTCGGCATTCACCAGATTGGAGACGAGTCCCTTGAATTTTACCTTGCAACAAGAAACCGTAATACAGTCCGGATAGCTCTTCCGGGTGACTGGGAAAATAACTGGCATTTTGTATCTGCTCATTATGACGGGGAATCGATTTTTCTTAACATCGACGGAAGGGAAAGCGAAAGGAAGCCTGTGTCAGGCACCATCACCAATACACCCTTCCCTGTAAACATTGGAAGGAACGTGGAAATTCACGGACAGGAAACATCAGTTTATATCTGCGATGCCATAATTGACAGGGTTTCTATTTTTGATGAGAATATTGATCATGAACAACTTATATCCGCTGCTACCGGACTGAAGGCAAAATCTTTATTGTGGCTCGATTTCGGGGAGATGACAATCGACGGAGAGTTTTACACTTATGGTATAGGAGCCCGTACCTATGGTTCAATATGGCCCGACCGCCGGCCCCAGCCTGAAATGTGGCAGATAAAAAAAATGGGAGAGCCGGTTAAGGCAGAGCTTCTGTCTGCCGCATCAGGAAATGTCAGGATAACAAACAGAAACCTTTTTACAAACCTCAGTGAAATGCAGTCTCTGTGGTTTCTTGAAGCTGATGGTGAGATTGTTCAGGAAGGAGAGATTAGCACGGATATCGATCCCGGGGAATCGGAGGAGATACTTATTCCTTTCACCAGACCGCTTAATGAATCTGCCAGGGAGTACAGTCTTACTCTTAGTTTCAGAACCAGGGAGAAGACACTGTGGGCAGATAAAGGATTCGAAGTTGCCTGGGCTCAGTTTGAACTTCCCCGGAATGTTCCGTCAGGTGAAAACAGGGATCTTGCCGGAGGGCCGCCGGAAATAACTGCCGGCGACAGCTCGGTAGTTATCTGCGGAAAGAATTTTTCCTGTACATTCAGCAGAATTACAGGAAGGCTTGAATCATATATTTTTATGGATAAGGAGATGCTCAGGAGAGGTCCCGGCCTTAATGTATGGAGAGCTCCTCTTGCCAACGAAACAGATGAGTGGAATTTCGGACGGTCAAATACCAGGCACAGATCTGATTTTATGGGTCGGTGGGCTTCCTCAGAATGGTACACCTGGGGTTTGGACAGAATCCGTGAAAAGCTAGTATCATTCAACTTCTCATCCGAAAAGGAGGGATACGCCGAAATCAGGGTGCATGTTGTTTCATCTCCCTCTTCAGGACGAGGGGCTTTTATTAGCGAATTTTGCTATCATATCTTTTCTTCCGGTGAAATTAAGATATCGCATACTGTGACACCCGACGGGAACATGCCATCATGGCTGCCGAGGATTGGTACGGAATGGATACTCGACAGTTCGCTTCAGAATGTCGAATGGTTCGGCAGGGGACCACAGGAAAATTACCCCGACAGAAAATCAGGTTACAGGACAGGTCTTTACCGTTCAACTGTTAACGATATGTATGAGCCTTACCTGATTCCTCAGGATTATGGATTGCGGACTGACAACAGGTGGGTGAGGATCACTGATCACAGGGGAGCCGGTCTGGAATTCAGCGGGGACAAACTATTTAATTTCAGCTCTGTCCCCTGGTCGGCCGGTAACCTCACAAGGGCATTGTACCCATTCCAGCTTATACCTTTGGATGCCGTGACTTTTAATTTCGACTATGCAACCAGCGGAGTGGGTTGCACAGCCTTGTCGGTCTTCACACCTTACCAGGTTATACCACGAAAATTTGAATTTATTATAACCATGAAACCAGTCCAATTTACCCTAAACCCTTAAACCTTTAACCCCTTTAACCCTTAACATTATGAAATCCAGCCTTCTTAAAAAAGCGGCTCTTGCCCTTGCTGCAGTAGGCCCCGGGCTTTTTCTCATAGGCTACAATATAGGTACGGGTAGTGTCACCACAATGGCGAAGGCCGGAGCTGAACATGGGATGACACTCACATGGGCCCTCGTACTTTCCTGTGTCTTCACATATATCCTTATGGTTGCTTACGGAAAGACGACACTCGTCACCGGGAACACTGCCCTTTACAATATAAAAAACAACTTCAGGTTCGGGAAACCAATTGCCATATATATACTGATCGCCCTAATTACAGGTGAAATACTTGCTCTTATGGGGATTTTCGGTATCGTTGCCGATCTTCTCAGTGAAGGTTCCCGTCTTCTGTTCGGGGGAAATGGTTTCAGCACACTTTGGATAACTGCGGTGATGGTTGCAGCTCTTTATGCATTGCTGTGGTTCGGGGCCTACAAAACCTTCGAGAAATTCCTTATTTATCTGGTGATCATAATGGGAGTATCTTTCATAGCGGTATTCTTCATGGTGAGACCTGACCTTAATTCCATCGTTAAGGGTCTGGTACCCAGTGTTCCGGATACACCGGGTTCCTTCAGACTTATTGCAGCCATGGCCGGTACTACCTGTTCGGCCGCGGTCTTTATAATGCGTAGCACTGTTGTTGCAGAGAAAGGCTGGAATATCAGTCATCTTAAAAATGAGAAAAAGGACTCGGCGGTATCCGCTTCGATGATGTTCTTTCTAAGTTTTGTCATCATGGCTGTTTCTGCCGGCACACTTCACGTGATGGGCATGAAGCTTCATAATACAGTCGAAATGATCAGTCTGTTTGAACCCCTGGGAGGGAAAGTTGCGGCTTTCATCCTTATTCTGGGCATTGCAGGAGCAGGAATATCTTCAATATTCCCTATAATACTCATAGCCCCCTGGCTGATAAGTGATTACACCGGCAGAGAACGGAATATTAAATCCCCGATGTACAGAATACTCGGTCTGGCTGGGATCCTTTTCGGTTTCGGTATGCAGGTAATAAAAACCACACCTCCTCTGCTGATGGTGGGATCACAGGCTTTTCAGGCACTGATACTTCCGGCTGTCGCGATACCGGTGTTTATCCTTGTTAACAGAAAAAATATTATGGGAGAGCACAGAGCGGGGACAAATATGAATATCTGGCTTTCGCTGGTGATTGTATTCAGCCTGGTGACAAGCTGGTTTGCCATCGCAGATTTTTTCTGATAGTACGAAGAATGCCTGATAATATTCAGGGAAAAATAAAATGAGGTTTTAGCACTATATGTAAATATCCCGGGGATGAACTATGTTTGTAATCAGAGGAAGCAAAAATGATAAAGACAAGGATATGGAACTAATAATTTCCGATAGTACAAAGGAAATGGGAGTCAAGGCTGCCATGACAGGAGCTCTCCTGATAAGAAAGGCTGTCTCGGTCAGGGGCACTGCCAATATTATCGTCGCAACAGGTGCATCACAGTTTGAAATGCTCGCTGCTCTTGTGAAGGAGAAAATCGACTGGCCGAAAGTCACGGCATTCCATCTCGATGAATATATAGGTTTGCCGGAATCACATCCTGCCTCATTCAGAAAATACCTGAGGGAAAGATTTGCAGGACTTGTGCCTTTGAAAGAATTCCATTATGTGAATGGAGAAGGGAATCCCGCTGAGGAATGTCGCCGGCTTGGCGACCTGATCCGGGAACACCCTGTAGATGTGGCATTTGTGGGAATAGGTGAAAACGGCCACCTGGCATTCAACGACCCGCCTGCCGATTTTGATACTGAAGAACCATATATCGTGGTAAACCTCGATGAGGCATGCCGGAAACAACAGCTGGGAGAAGGCTGGTTTGCTTCTCTGCGGGAAGTTCCTATGCAGGCCATCAGCATGTCGATACGTCAGATAATGAAATCGAAAGCCATAATATGCACTGTTCCCGATCAGCGAAAAGCTGAAGCTGTGAGACAGACTCTCAACGATCCGGTATCGCCTCAGATTCCTGCTTCAATACTCAGGCACCATCATAACGCATGGCTTTTCCTTGATAAGGAATCAGCATCACTGTTATAGCCAGGCTTACCAGCCCATATTTTTGTTATCCATCACCTTTAAAGCCCGGGATGCAGGTGCTGTTTCCTTCAATTGTTAATAATTATTAAAACTTGTTAATTATTATCTTTTTCAGGCCCCGGCTCTTTCTGGCACGGAGATTACTTTTGTTTTATTCTTTGCATAAGGTTACATCAGGCCTAAAATGATGTAGAAAAGTAAAATAATAACTATTAAAACCAGAAATCTAAAATGAAAAAGATCTTCATGTATTTGTGTGCAGCAAGCCTGTTTGTTGCCTTTTCGATGAACCTTAACGCCCAGAGCAGTGCGACAGCCACAGGCAATGCAGCTGCCAGGGTGATTGCTCCTATAACACTTACGGCAGGAACAACACTCCATTTTGGCACCGTTTACAATACCGGAGGCACGGTCATCATCTCAACCGCCGGCGGCAGATCCGGTACCTGTGCCGTTTCCGCTGCAGCACCTGCACATTCGGCCGGTACTTTCACAATTACCGGGGAGCCGACCTTAACCTATACGACGACTCTTCCGGTTGATGGAACCGTTACAATAACTGACGGAACCAATACAATGGATGTTGACGGTTTCAATTCAAATGCATCGGGAACAATACCTGCCGGTGGATCCGAAACATTCAGCGTTGGTGCAACACTGACAGTGGGCGTCAGTCAGGTTACAGGAGCATATACAGGCACATATAATGTAACTGTTCAGTATAACTGACAGAACCTGTAATTTTTTCAGTCAATTGTATGACCTGGACTGTAAAGATATTCTTCAGCCTTCTTCTTATACTTTTTAGTGGTCTGGAATTACATGCCCAGACCACCGGTCAGGAATTCACTATCACCGGACAGATAACAGCGGAGGTTGTTCCGGTATTTTCGGCGAGTGAGACTTCCCAGCTTAACTTCGGGAAGTTCTCGCCGGGCTACCAGGGAGGGGAATTGATTCTGACTCCCGACGGAGCTATATCTGTACTGGGAAGCGTTTATTCAGGCGGCGGCTTCCACAATCCGGCCTGTTTCTTCCTGACCGGAACCGAAGATGCCGCTTTTTCAATAACTTTGCCTTCAGAACCCGTAGTTATCAGGCACGAGACCAGTTCAAAAACCATGATCGTTAAGGACTGGATGTCGATACCGGCCCATGGAACAGGGACAGGAATGCTTTTTAACGGTTTCAGGGAAGTACATGTCGGTGCTACCCTCAGGATCGGCACACTTCTTGACAATCCGGTTGGAAGATACAGGGGCTCATACAATATAACTTTTGACTTTAACTGAGCGGAATGAATAAAATACTTATACTGATGAAGAGAAACAGGTGTGCCGGTGGGAGCGTGGCTGCCTGTTTGGTATTTCTTTTTCTAACTGTACAGGCTGTATCCGCTCAGGGCGACCTGCTGATAACTCCGAGAAGAGTGGTCTTCGAGGGACAAACACGGACATTCGACCTTAACCTGGCAAATATAGGGAACGATACAGCTAAGTATTCAATCTCGATGGTTCAGGTCAGGATGAAAGACGACGGTGGCTTTGAAACGATTACAGAACCGGATCCGGGTCAGCGGTTCGCCGAACGCTATGTGAGATTTTTCCCACGCTCTGTGGCCCTGGGCCCCAATGAATCACAAACCGTGAAGATACAGCTGATAAGAACAGGGGAAATGACACCAGGAGAATACAGGTCCCATTTCTATTTCAGGGCTACACCCGATGTTAAACCACTTGCTGAAGAACAGATTAACCGTGATACAACAACATTATCGGTGGTTCTTACACCTATATTCGGGATTACCATCCCCGTAATAATAAGGGTTGGTGAACCTGACACCAGGGTAACCCTTTCTGATCTTTCTTTGGATTACCAGACAGGTGGAGCGCCATTTCTGAAGTTCACCTTCAACAGAACCGGCAATATGTCGGTATACGGAGACATTGCCGTGGATCACATATCACCTCAGGGGATGATTTCAAGAGTTGGAATAGCCAACGGAGTGGCTGTATATACTCCAAATACAATAAGAAAGTTTCAGCTTCCTCTGACCAGGATCGAAAATATTGATCTGAAAAGCGGCACCCTGAAGGTTTACTATTCATCTCCTTCGGATGTAAAGCCTGATAGATACGCAGAAGCAGAACTTCCGCTCCGGTAAGAAATATCCGGCCGGCCGTGATATACAGGACTGGAACCGGATATTGATGTGTACGAAAAACAATGACAGCTCCTTATTAAGCTGTCATGTTTTGATTAATAAGATGATGTATTTCTTTCAATGAAAGCTGAAACCCTCCTCAATTTTGCCGGAAAGATATTATTTTCATTGATCCTGCTTGCAGTGACATTTCTTGCATCAGGACAGGCAGTAGGAGATTACCGCACCAATGCCACCGGAACGTGGAGCTGGAATACGGCAGCCAACTGGCAACGATGTGAAACTGCCGGTACATGGGCGGGAGCTTCAAATACAACCTATCCCGGACAAAACCCAGGGGCCGGAGTGGTGAATATCAGGGATAATACAACAGTCAATGTTACAGCAGATGTGCCAAATACGATCGGCTCCCTCAGCATTAACGGTGGCAGTGATGATTCTTATGTTACGTTTACGGGCAGTTTCTCACTTGCCGTGTCGGGAGAAACATATTTGTACTCGAACAGTAATAATGACCAGAAGGCTGTCCTGGTCGATGCAGGTATTTTTTCAACAGGATCTGTCGTAGCAACATCTACCAACAACAATTCACGGGATGCATACATCAGAATATCAACAGGTTCTGTTACCGTAGCGGGCGATGTGACCCTGAATTCCAATAGTCAGCGGACATACATCCTGTTCACGGGAGCGGGTTCACTGTTTGTGGGAGGATCGATAACCGGTGGTAATATAACAAGTACTGTTAACGGGGGGAATGCTGCTCCGACCTCCGGAACAGTTGTCTTTAACGGCACATCCGCACAGACACTTGGTGACTATACCTATTTTAACCTTGAAATTGACAATGCTTCGGGAACCAGCCTGCCGTCCGACATAAATGTTGATAATGACCTGACGATGACCCAGGGAAATATAAATACCGGATCCTACCTTATTTCTGTTGACGACAATCTTAATTACACCTCAGGAACGGTTATCGGAAGACTGCAAAGGAATCTCACTTTAACATCAACGGAGTACCTTTATCCTGTAGGTACAGCTTCATCATACAATCCGCTTAAGATCACGTTTGCCAACCTTAGCGCAGGTACACTTACCATTCAGTTTCAGGCTTCGGATCCCGGCACAGCAGGTCTGCCTGTCACCGACGGGGGAGTACTTATAGATGACCGTTGCACAACAGGTTTCTGGAGAATGACAGCAGGCACTCTCGCTTCTACAAACTACAGCGTTAATCTGAACTATACTGGTTTTTCCGATGTGAACACATTATCGCGTATACTGAAACGAACAAACGGAGGAAATTTCATTGCCGACGGTACTCATGGCACTGTAGCCGATCCTGAAATAACCAGGACAGGTATGAGCGGGATTTCAACAACGACAACTGACCTTGCTATCGGCAGATCGACATCAGTATTTGTGTCACACCCTTCCGATTTTACAGGATGCAATGCCACTTTCAGTGTAGTTGCCAGTGGTGTTGAACCTCTTTCATACCGATGGCAGGAAGATGATGGAGGAGGCTTTGCTGATCTCGCCGACGGGGGATTGTATTCAGGCACTGGCACAGCCGACCTGGTAATAACGGGTGCAACCATCTCAATGAACGGATACCTGTACCGCTGCGTGGTTACCGACGGCAACAGCAACACCTATACTTCCAACAGTGCAACTTTGACAGTAACGCTTCCCGATGTATCGCTGGGTTACGCATATTCTATGGATGTGACTCTTGACCAGGCCTCGGGAACGGAAGACCTTACCGATTTTCCGGCCCTGGTGAGCTTCACATCCGTTCTGCTGAGGTCTGAGGCTAACGGGGGACACGTGAACAGCGCGTCAGGTTATGACGTGGTATTTACAGACCTGTCGGGAAACAGACTTGATCACCAGCTCGAGTACTATGACCCCACAACAGGGCAATATGTTGCCTGGGTAAGGATACCTTTACTTTCATCTTCAGCCCAGACAACGATCAGGATGTGGTACGGAAATCAGGCAGTCAGCACCGATCCTTCACTTACATCGGTATGGACAAGCAGCTATAAGGGTGTCTGGCATTTAAACGGAACAGGCTTCACCGACGACGCCACAAGCAATCTTAATAACGGAGTCAATAACAACACAACATCAGTAACAGGTAAAATAGCAGGAGGACGTGGATTTAACGGGAGTGATTCATATATAATGACTCCTGCCAACGGTTTTGTTGCAAACGACAATAACCAGACTATAAGTATTTGGGCAAATTATGCCTCCACACCAACTCTCAACAGAAACCTGATGTCGTTTCAGAATGCATCACAGTCATCCGCAATACAGCTTGGGTTCAGGGGCGGGAATGCCGTTGCATGGAAATGGGGAGGAACCATACTTGCTAACGGCGGCCCCGCTCCTTCAACAAACACCTGGCATTACTATGTGTATGTATATGATGGTACAACAAGCTATATTTATATAGACGGAGTGCTAATGGGTTCATCGGGTGTGGCACCCCAGACATACGCACCAACGGAAGGCGATATAGGAAGATACAATGACGGGGAGTACCTGGCTGCAAACCTTGATGAACCACGATTCTCCATGAGCCCTAAGAGTGCAGGCTGGATTATGACGGAATACCTTAATCAGAACGATCCTGCATCATTCATTTCACTGGGATCGGAAACATCAAATACCATTCTTACCACAACAGGAGTCTGCTCATCATCCTATACACTCGACCAGGGTTATCCTGCCGGTGGCATTTACAGCGGTACCGGAGTCAGCGGAACGAATTTCGATCCTTCGTCAGCAGGAGTAGGAACACACCTGATTACCTATACATGGACCGACGGTCTGGGGTGTTCAAACTCTGTTTCAAAGGATATTATTGTAACCCCCGTACCCGATCCTCCCGTTGCCCCGGGCACAGGCTGTTGTATCACGAATATAGCCGACCTGACGGCAACAGGAAATAATCTGCGGTGGTATTCCGATGCAGCCCTGACGGTTCTCGAAGGAACGGGAACACCCTTTGCAACGGGAGAGACAAGTGCCGGAGTGTATACCTATTATGTTACACAGACTGTTAACGGATGCCAGAGCTCTGCCACTACCACAACTCTTAACATTTTCGATGAGCTTACCATTACCGGAGATCCGGTCGCCAGCTCAGCATGCTTCGGAGGAAATGCTTCATTCAGCGTTATTGTGGCAGGCTATAACCCTGTTTATCAGTGGCAGGAAAACGGATCCGACCTCAGCGATGGTGGTGTCTACAGCGGAGTGAACACCTCAACCCTTACATTGATAAATCCGGGCTCAGGACTCGACGGAAGAACTTACAGGTGTGTGGTGACAACAACATGTGGTACTTCACCCCAGACAAGCGGTGATGCGATCCTGACAATCATAAATACCAACCTGTGGACGGGAGCAGTGGATAATGACTGGAACAACACCGCCAACTGGTCGTGTGGGATTGTGCCTGTTCAGATCCATGAGGTGACCATTCCCGATGTGGTCAATAAACCTGTTCTGAGCAGCGGATCAGCCGCAACAGTTGATGACCTGACAATAGAAAGCGGATCATCCCTGACCATCTCCGGCAATACGATCAGAATTTCAGGAAATGTAAGCAGTAACGGATCTTTTGATGCCACCGCAGGTACTATCGAGATGAACGGCTCATCACTGCAACAGATACCTGCTAACCTGTTCACGGGAAACAATATAAGGGATCTTATTGTAAATAACAGCTCAGGAGTTCAACTTCTTGGTCAGCTCGATGTTACCGGATATGTCATGCTGTCTTCCGGCGATCTTGCCTCCGACGGTTACCTTACTCTCGTATCAGATGCAACTTCAACAGCCTGTATTGACGGTTCAGGATCAGGGGCAGTGACCGGCATTATGACCATGCAGAGATATCTTCCCTCAGGTTTCGGATACAGATATATTTCTTCACCCTTCACAGCTTCAACAGTTAACGTGCTGTCCGATGAAATAAACCTTGGAAGCTCCTTCCCTCCGGTATATAAGTACGATGAGAGCAGGATTTACTCCGGATGGGTCAGTTATGTTAATACTGACTCGCTTCTGAGACCTGTGCACGGATATTCCGTAAACTTTGGTTCATCGCCGTTACCGGTAACAGTTGACTTCACAGGTACTGCAGCCAGCGGAGCATTCACCAGGACACTCTATAACCATAATAATACTTATACAAAAGGATTCAATCTGATTGGAAACCCCTATCCCTCCGCTATCGACTGGGATGCTGCTTCAGGCTGGACGAAAACCAATATCGACAATGCCATCTATTTCTTTAAGCCCGGAACCACAGACCAGTATGGAGGTACATACAGTAGTTATGTGAACGGTTTCCCTAGCGACGGGACAGTTAACAATATTATCCCATCAATGCAGGGTTTCTTTGTTCATGTCACTGATGGCTCTTTTCCCGTAACTGCGACATTGTCGATGAACAATTCAGTAAGATCAGGTGATACATCACATCCTTTTGCAAAATCAGCAGAAAAGGGAGCTGGCTCAGCCATCCGCCTGTCAGCTCATTTCACGGCCGATTCTTCAGCAAAAGATTATCTCTTGATCTATGGTGATGTTAAGGCAACAGAAAATTTTGACATCGATTTAGATGCCCTGAAATTAATGAACACAGACCTTAAGGTTCCTAATCTTTATGTGGCATCGGATGACAGCCGCAAACTTTCGATTGCCGGGTTGCCGGCCTATAGCGGATCACAACTCAGGATTCCACTCGGACTTAAAGCCAATACTGCGGGAACTGTAGTATTCAGTTTGCAGTCCGTTTCCGGCTCTTTTTCCGGCTACCCGGTCTTCATTTACGACCAGACTGAAGGAATATCCCGTAGCCTTCTCGATAAGGGTAATTATTCGGTTTTTCTTACTGCGGCGGAATATCAGAACAGGTTCTTTCTCGATATAAACAATTTCACCACGGGTACCAACGAAGAAAAAGAAACCATAATAGAACCATTTCATGCATGGGTGGCAGGAGATGTCGTAATGATGGACGTTAAAAGAGTAAATGGCAATAGCGCGATAATAAAAATTACAAGCCTGACCGGACAGACATTATTTGAAAAACGGGTTCATGAGGCAGGGCACTATGAAATGCACCCGTTAATTTCAGGAGGCGTATATCTGATATCATACCTTTCGCAGCATGAAAGAGCGGTACAGAAAATTATCTTGAACAGATGACAGAAAGAAAGAATAAATACGGTGAAGACAATATCCGGATTCGAAGATTTGTATCCTCTTTTATTCTCTTTTTGCTTATCAGCATTTCATGTATGGCTCAGGAGCCGCCACCAAGGCCCCTGGAGGTTAACACAACAGCTCAGGAACTCTCTTTCGGTTCATTCACAGTTACCGGAGCAGGGGGAGAGGTGATAGTTTATGCCGATGGAAGCAGGGGATCGACCGGTAATGTCGTCCTTCTGAATATGTCGCCTGTTCATTCAACAACACGACTTGAACTGGTTGCCAACCCGGGCACTGTGGTGTCGCTTCTGGCCTGGCCTTCTTCGACACTCAGCGACGGTTCCAATACGATGACTTTTAATGTCGATTCGAGTTTTCCGGTCCTGCCGCTGGTTATCACTACCACACCACCCTCCGCCACCAGCCTCGATCTTGGTGCAACACTCACAGTCGGAAATCTCCTCTTAAACCCTGCAGGTTATTATTCGGGAACATACAATATAACTTTTTTCCAGGAATAATATTGATAATCACAGAGTTCGAAAAATATGACCATAAAAGAAGTATATCGCCGGATTAGTCAGACACGGCGAATATTCTCCCCTGAAGTGGCCGGACGGACTTTGATAATGCTCATTCTTATATGGTTTGTGCCAGACTTTATTAAGGGACAGGAACTGCCCGAGTACGATGAAATTTCAATTCTTCTTGAGGTAAAAGGAATAGGAGCCCTTGAGATTCCTGCCGTGATCAGGAATGAAGAATTATACCTTCCTGTTACAGATCTATTTGACTTCCTGCGTATTAAAAATGTTCCTGCTGCGGGATTGGATTCTGTTTCAGGATTCTTTATCGATCCTGATGCAAGGTATTACATCAGCAGACCTTCAAATAAAATAATTTACCGTGAAAAGCTTTATGAGCTGCCTGAAGGTGATCTCATCCGGACAGAGTTCAACCTGTACCTCAGGTCGTCATGGCTTGGAAGTATTTTCGGTCTTAACTGTGCTTTTCATTTCAGAAGCCTGTCGGCCGTCATTACCACAGAACTTGAACTTCCACTGATCAGGGAAATGAAACAGGAGGAGATGCGCAGAAACCTGAGCAGGCTGCGGGGCGATTTTGTTGCAGACAAAACAATAGGCCGTTCATATCCCGGATTCAGATTCGGTATGGCTGACTGGTCAGCCATCAGCAGCCAGGAGATCAACGGGCAGAGCGAGGCCAGGTTAAACCTTTCCCTCGGCGCCATGGTGCTCGGAGGCGAAACTAATATTTCGCTCAACTACAACAGCATGACCCGGTTAACAGAGAAACAGCAACATTATCTCTGGCGTTATGTGAACAATGATTTCAGCCCTCTGCGACAGGTGGCTGTGGGGAAAATCCGTACCGATGCCATAGCTTCCATCTACAATCCTGTCATCGGAGTACAGCTTACAAATGCTCCTACTACTTACCGACGCTCGTTCGGATCCTATACCCTCAGCGACAAAACTGAACCCGGATGGATTGTGGAACTTTACGTAAATAATGTTCTCGTTGATTATAAAAAAGCAGATGCCTCGGGATTCTATACCTTCGACGTGCCACTTGTTTATGGCAATTCGCTGGTGCAGTTAAAATTCTACGGACCATGGGGTGAAGAAAAATCGGAAGAAAAGAACATCGTTGTTCCATTTAGTTTCCTTCCTGAAAAGACTCTGGAATATACGGTTAGTGCCGGAATGGTCGAGGACAGTCTGTTCAGCCGCTTCTCAAGGGGTTCAGTAAATTACGGAATAAACCGCTTCCTGACTGTGGGTGGGGGTGTTGAATACCTCTCATCCGTTACCACCGGTCCGCTGATGCCATTTCTGAAAACCTCGGTGCGACTGGGAGGAAACATCCTGCTTTTTGGCGAATATACATACGGAGTGAGGGCAAGAGGCAACTTTTCATACCGTACACCCTCAAATATTCTGTTGGAGCTAAACTACATCAGGTATGATAAGGACCAGACTGCCATAAACTATAAATACCTTGAAGAAAGAAAAATTTCAGCATCCGCACCATTCAGGATAAAGGGATTTGCAGCCTTCAACCGGCTTTCATATAATCAGATAATACTGCCGGTATCGGATTATGCAACCGGGGAATGGTTGTTCTCGGGGACGATGGGAAGAGTAAATGCCAATATGACCACATATGGCGTTTTTATTGATGAGCTGAAACCATACTTCTATTCAAACCTGTCAGTGGCAGCAAGGCTTCCTGCTAGGTTCGTTATTATGCCCCAGATACAGTATTCCATTACTAAAAATGAAGTCCTTTCAGCAAAACTGAAGATAGAAAAACACCTTGGCGATAAAGCCTTTATGAATATTTCATTTGAAAGGCTTTTTGCCTATGGCATGAACATAGCTGAGTTAGGAATAAGGTACGATTTCAGCTTTGCAAGAACAGGTTTTTCAGTCAGACAATCCGGAAAGAGAACGACTTTCATTGAGCAGGCTTCGGGAAGTCTTATCGCAGATCCGGCCACACACTTTCTGACAGCCGAAAACAGGCCCAATGTAGGGAAGGGTGGTATAACGGTAATTCCCTTCTTTGACCTTGATAACAATGGTCTTCACGACAGGGGCGAACCACGTGTGCCGGGGCTTAACCTGCGAGTTAACGGCGGCAGGGTAATGATCTCTGAAAAAGATACGACTCTAAGGGTTCTGGGACTTGAGCCGTACACAAGCTACTACATCGAACTTGATGCCGGAGGTTTTGAAAGCATAACCTGGCAGCTTCCTTACAAAACCATCAGCGTGAAAGCAGATCCTGACATCCTCAAAACGGTTGAAGTGCCGGTACTGGTTGTTGGAGAGGCATCAGGCACAGTTTACCTTGAAGAAGAAGACGGGACCAGAAGAGGACAGGACAGGGTCATTGTGAATTTTTACAACGACCGGCTTGAACCTGCCGGCCGGTTACTTTCAGAATCGGACGGCTATTTCAGCCTCTTCGGTCTGAAACCGGGTAATTATTTTGTCAGGCCCGATACCACTCAGCTCAGAAAACTTTCGATGACATCCGAACCTGATTCGATATTCTTTACCGTAAAAGGCGGGAAAGAAGGTGATTTTATTGAAGGTCTCGATTTCACGCTGAGAAAGATAGTTAAGGAAGAATCACACGAAGAAAAAATCATTCCGGTCGTGCCGGTAGTGAGAAAAGACACTTCCTATATTATTGTTCATGAGGTAGTTGAAGAGCTGGTGACTATTGCTGAGGATTGTTGGGCCATTCAGCTGGGAGCCTTCAGACAGAAAAGAAATGCCGAAGCAATGAGGAGGAGTCTTGAGAAAATATTCGGAACGAAAGTGGATATCGTTGTTGCAGACAATTTCTATAAAGTAAGGATTAACGACATAAAGACACGTGCCGAGGTTGATGAAAAAATCGAAGTGCTCAGGCGCAACGGGATAACTGAATTATGGGTGATCACACTGAAGGCAAAACAGCAGCAGCGTATACTTGTCGAAAGGTCCGATTCTGTGGCCTATATTCGCGACCGGGTTGACTCGTCAGGAGTAAGACCTGCAATTCCGGAGCTGATGTCGATACAGGTCGGCGCCTTCAGGAACCAGGGTTATGCAGTGGCCCTTCAGAAAAGGCTGTCGACTATGGTTGATAATCCCGTGGAGATAGTTCTCGAAGATGATCTCTATAAAGTCAGGGTAACAGGTTTTACCAACCTCATTGATCTTGAACGTCTGTTGCCCACACTCGGGATGATGGGTTTAAGAGACCTCTGGGTGCCTCCGGTAAAATATCCTGCAGAGACCGTTACCCCTGTTGCTCCACCTGATGAACTGCCTGCGGAACAGCCGGCTGACACTGTTGAGGCTGAACCTGAGCTTAAGCTTATTCCGCCGGTACCTTCAGATACTATAGTTCCTTTACCGGAAGTTGAGCCCGAAGAAATAAAGGCGCCTCAGATAGAGGTTGTGGCTCCCTATGCACTGAGGGCTGGCGAATACATCAAAAAGTCTCAGGCTCTGAGGGCACAAAGAAAGATCAGGAAGGTTCTTGACCTTGAATCGGAGATAATTGAAAGATGGGGTTATTATTATATCGTCATCGGCGGTTTCGAAACCAGGGAGGATACCTATAAGTATTATCCCGAGCTGGCCGGACTGGGAATTACGAAAGTAACGGTGATTGAGATCAGGTGATAATATCTTTTAGGACTGCAGACCTGATTCAGACAGAAACCTGATGAAATTAAAGCCGGTATATCAGATTAATGACCTTTCGTTAATTAGGGGCTTAATATCCGGAAGTTTTAGCTTTTCTGCATCTGCTGCCAGCCCTCCTGCAACGAGGATCTTTTTAACTTTAAGTTCACGGTGCATTTTCAGGAGTAATTCTGAAGCATCGCTGACAGCCAGACCGCTCAGGGTACCTGTGATAACTGTATCAGGTTTCCATGTTTCTGCAGCGGAAATGACTGATGAAAGAGGAGTGGACTGCCCGAGATATAAGGTCTTATATCCCTTTTTCAACAACACGTAGTTAAAGTAAAGAAGGGCCAGTTCATGCCATTCGCCCTCAGGGAGAAATAGCAGATACTTCCTCCTTTTTTTTGAACCTTGCCCTGCGATGCCTGGAGAAGCGGAAATTAAATGTTTCCTCAATATTGCTGTTATAAAATGTTCCGTACCAGGATCTATCGCACCAGTCTGCCACAGGATGCCGACTTTTTTCAGGAAAGGGAACAAAATTCTCTTAAAGGTTCTTTCGACACCCAGACCTGCAATCTCTTTATTTATCAGATCATCAACAACTTCTTCGTCAAGTTTATTCATTGCTGTTATCAGTTTCACAAAAGTATCAGCAGGTTTTTTCTTTCCTCCTGTTGTCACCGATACTTTTTCATTGATCTCAGCAGAAGTAAGCTTAGCGATCTTCGATATCTTAATCCCTTCATTATTCAATAACCCGATATTCATCAGTCTGATGAGGTCATCATCGGTGTACCATCTGCGGTTGGTTGGTGTCCGCTGAGGCTCGATGATGCCGTAACGTATTTCCCATATCCTTATGGTGTCAGCTCTTATCCCCGTCAGGTTTTCAAGATCGTTGAGAGTGTATTTTCCCATAGGTTCGAGATATAGTACTGATGTGCAAGAAAAAGTCTAATCTTCGCGGAAAGTTAAAAAAAAATCTGCAGGCTGCTGCCTGCAGATTTTTTATACAGTTGAACGTTTTAATTTGAAGGCAGAAGCACTTCGTCAATAACGTGTATCACTCCGTTAGCTGCCTGAACATCAGTGGCAACAATGTTTGATGTTGAATTAATGGCCGGAGCCGGAGAGAGTGTTATGTTAATGGACCCGTTGAGAGTCTCGACTGTACCTGCTGAAAGATCGGTTGATCTGATGTTTCCGCTTAAAACATGGTAGGTAAGTATCGGCACAAGCTGCTCAGGTGTCAGGTCGCTGATACCTGATATACCTAACTGTGCAAAAAGAGCCTGGAATGCCTGATTTGTGGGTGCAAATATTGTGAAAGGACCATTGCCGCTAAGAGTTTCAACCAGTCCGGCCTTGACAACAGCATCAACAAGTATGCTGAAATTTTCATTGGCAAGTGCATGATCTACGACTGTTGGAGGCAGAATGACCTTGTCTACAAAATGGATGACGCCATTCCTGACATCCACGTCGGTTGCAAGGATTTTTACCGAATTGTTGATCATAACACCATTTTTCATCATAATATTAAGGCTCAGATAACTATTCTGGGCAGGGCTGAGGGTTTTATAATATCCTTCTGAGAGAGAAGCTGCTTTTTTCTCTTCTCCGAACACATGATAGAGAAGAACTGCAGTCAGGGTTTCAGTTGGTATATCATCAAGACTGGATGCACCAAGCTGATTAAGGAGAGCTGCAAATGCAGCGTTGGAAGGAGCAAATACAGTGAATTCACCCTCACCATTGAGTGCATCAACGAGTCCGGCTTTTGAAAGTGCACCTGCAAGTGATGAAAAAGTAGGATTGCCAATTACATATTCAGCTATTGTCATATCTGCATTGGCAGGTCTGGAATCATCTTCCTTTTCACATGACGTAAACACTGCTAATCCTGTAAAGAGTGTCGCTGCTAAAATAAGATTATGCTTTTTCATGATTTTCTGATTTTAAGTTTAAATAATTTTAATTTCTGAGATTAGAACATACAGCTGCTTTTAAATGTTCGGAAAGAAATAATAGAAAACGTACAAAAAATATTTTAAACAAGCACATTTAGTATATAATATATTAAAAATTAATAATATATGGTTAAATGTTAAATAATGTTAAAATGCATTATTTGTTATTGATTCTTTCCATCATCCTTTACTGAAATCACTGGCAGACCAGTATTGCACCTTTCGCGAAAAAGATTTATTATTATATTGATTTTTAAACCTGATTATCATGAAAAACAAACGTACATGTTCTCGTCGTACAGCTATCAGGAATATTGCTGCGCTGCCTCTCCTTGGTGTTACCGGGAAGGATATTATTAACGCTGCAGCTGAAACTGTTTCCGGTAGTATGCCAGCAGTATTTCAGGACCTTAAAGGAGTACTTCCAAAAGGTAAACTCGGCAAGCATGAAATAAGCAGGCTTATCATAGGCAGCAACCCGATAAATGGCTTTGCCCATTCACGCGACCTCACCTATGTTGGTGCACTTTTCAGGGCATACAATACTGAGAGGAAAGTATTTGAGACTCTTATGCTGGCAGAGCAGTCAGGGATTAACTGTATAGGCTCAGGTTTCGCATCGCTGGCTCTGCTTGCAAAATACAGGAAACAAACCGGTAGCAGTATCATCATCATTGGTCAGGTAGGCCTGGTTAGGAACTCTTCCAATATTTTCGAACAGTTCGACCAGGCGATAGATTTTGGAGTCGATATCGTCCAACTGCATGGTGAATGGTGTGACAGGTTGGTCGTAGAAAAAAGATTTGATGATATTGCCAGGCTTCTTGAATATGTCAGAAAGCATGGCATGACTGTCGGTCTGGGAGCCCATATGGTTGACTCGCAGATAGCCTGTGCGGAAAAAGGAATAATACCCGATTACTATATGGTCACGATGCACCACAGCAAATACTGGTCTGCTCATCCCATGGAAAAAAGGGTGGCATATGAATCGATAGGAGCCAGACAACCTGAACATGACAGATGGCATGATAACTGCTGGTGCACATTCCCTGACCGGACAGTTGAGTTTGTAAGTAAGGCCACGGTCCCGGTAATGGGTTTCAAGACCATGGCCGCCGGAGCTATTCCACCCCGTGATGGTATAAGATGGGCATTCGAGAATGGTGCAGATTTTGTCAACGCGGGAATGCTGGATTTTCAACTTATTAGCGATATTAACACTACAATAGATATTCTGAATAACCTTCCGGCCAGGACCAGGAAATGGTTCGGGTAGGGGAGAGCGAAGAAGGAGGGCGAGAGTTGGAGAATGGGTGAAGGGGGGTGCGGATTTCAATACTTCGAAAAAATTATGTATTTTGCTCTCATGTGGTTGTTGGAAAGGTATGAGATGCTTTTATTAAGCACAATAGCCTGAATTGATATTTCTAAAACCTGAAAGTTATGCATAGAATAAACAAAAGGCCGGTGCTTTCTGTAATTTTTTTATCTGTATTATTATCCTTTTTTGCTATTGGCAGCGCTACCGGACAGTCAACTGCCGAATGGCCATGTTTTCATGGTCCGGACCGGACAAATAAATCTGCTGAGACAGGCTTGTTAAAAAAATGGCCGGGAAGTGGTCCGAGACTGCTTTTTACAATAAGCGGACTGGGTGAGGGATACAGTTCAGTCTCGATCGCCGGGGGATATATATATACAGCCGGTGTAAGCAATGGTGTATCAAGCCTTTTTGCTTTCGATATGAACGGAAAGCCTGTCTGGAAAAAAGCAGCAGGCAATTCATGGTCGACAACTGCATCCTGGGCCAGTTCTTATACTGGGCCACGCAGTACTCCCACATACGATAGCGGGGTACTATATTACTTAAACGAGACGGGCCGCCTTGGAGCCTTTGATGCAAAGACTGGTAAAGAGTTATGGTTCAGGTTATTGGATAAAGATTTCGATGCACCACCTACTGAATACGGCTACTCCGAATCAGTTCTTATCGATGGTGACCGGCTTTATGTACGACCGGCAGGAAGAAAAGGAGTCCAGGTATGTCTCAATAAAAACGATGGCAGTCTGATCTGGGCCAACACCGACATTCCCGGCTCAGAAGGTTATACCTCCGCTGTAATCCACAATCATGCTGGTTACAGGATGATCACAGGTGCAAGTTCCAACTGTTATTACGGTGTTGATACCAGGACAGGGAGACTGCTTTGGAAAGTTGATTTCGAGAACCAGAGAGGACTAAATATAACAAACACTGTAGTATCCGGGGAGAATGTCTTCATTACCAGTGGTTACGGTAAAGGATGCATGCTGGTGAAGCTCAATGTTTCGGGACAGAAGCTGGTACCTCAGACAGTATGGCAGACAGAACTGATGGACAATCATCATGGTGGTGTTATCCTGCACAATGGTTCTCTTTTCGGGTCCGGGACCAACTCAAGAGGGTGGTTCTGCCTCGATTTCCTGACAGGCAGGGAACTGTGGAAAACAGACGGTAAGGGCTCTGTAACCTTTGCCGACGGCATGCTTTACCTTCTGGATGAGAGGACCGGATCAGTAAAGCTTGTGAAAGCCGCATCTGAAAAGTATGAGCAGGCAGGGGAATTCAGGGTCCCCTCCGGTGGACAGGGAATGTACTGGGCTCATCCTGTTGTCTGCGGCGGAAGACTTTATATCCGTCATGCCGACAAGATCTTTGTCTACGATATCAGGGCCTGAGAATATTCAGGACGATGTTATGCTTATTTGTCCGGATTTGGAATATTACAGGTAAGCTCAAAATCCTCACCGAAAGGATTCCTGAACTGGTGTTTTTCCCCGGGTTTCACAAAAAGGCTCTGGCCTGCTTTCACCTCATGCTCATTTCCCGACTCGTCAACAGCTATACCCTTGTGTTCTTTTCAATTTTGACACCATGTTCATTATCGTGCTGGTGAAAGGGCGTGTTCCCTCCCGGAGCCACTATGAAATGTCTTATGAAAATGTTCTCTGAGCCGTCTTTCATGCCTGTCAGCATCTTCATCCTGACATCCCTTGCACCTTCCATGTCCACTTCAGCGGCTGTGATCTCATCATTGTTGTTGATCTTCATGTTATTCCTGATTTATTGACTGAAATCAAATTTCAGGTAATTTTCTTATCTTTATTTAAACTCTTTATGTTCAAAAAGGTAAAATATGTCGCAGGAGATACTTCGTGATTATAAGAAGCTTGAGATAAGGCATCTTGACGAATGTGACGAGGATATTGAAGCCCTTCTGGGCCATACCCTCCTGGGCACAGAGGGAGGTCTCAGATATTCCGTCCTCAATCATGAGGAGCGTATGAAAAGCTACGGCAAGGGTCTTTCTTTCCTTGCGCTTTTCAAGAGGAACAGCCTGATTGGTGCAATTGGGCTCTGTAAAAGGAAGACATTTAATTGCGGTGAAGGGTACAATACTACTTTCCTTCGCTATCTTTCGATCCGCAGCTCGTTTCAGATATCACACGTATCACGAAGGAAAAGAGAAAGATTATCTGCATTCGAAGATTCATTCAAAAAGCAGATCTTTTCAATGTTCAGCAATGCCCTGCAGGATATCCAGGGAAAGGGTCATCCCTCAGACCCGCATGTTGCATATGCTTTCATTGAGAGCAGCAATGAAAGGTCACGTAATTTTGCTGTTCAGGGCGGATATGAACAGGTCAGCTCCTTTTATACCACAGCTTTCAGCAGGTTCAATCCGCGGATGGATCCTGCAGTTTCAAGGCTGTCTAATACCGAAGAAGAGGAAATGGGAGATCTGCTTGATGAACAGTACAGGGATTTTTGCTTTTATTATGACGAATTCAGGTTTTTTAACAAGGGATATTATGTACTCAGGAAAGACAACCAGATAGTAGCAGGGGCCAATGCCATGCCAGCTGTCTTTAAAATAGTGGATTTCCCCGGATTGGCTGGCTGGATATTGCTGAATATCCTGCCATATACACCATATTTCAGGAAGTTATTCAGTCGGGGGAAGTTCAGGTTCCTGATCCTTGATTCAGTTTATTGCCGGCCGGGATATGAAGATCAGCTGCCACGGCTTTTTGAAGGGATATGCGCATCAGAGTCGTGCAGTTCGGCTCTGACGTGGCACGATGAAAAGTCGTCAATCTGCAGGGCCCTGAGAAGTAACAGGAGGCTGGGTGTACTTAACAGGATCCTGAAAACGGAACCAGGCCTGGTAGTGGCTTCCTTTTCAAACCTGGATGAGGAGAAGAAGAGTAAATTTTCGGAGCTCCCGGTTTATGTTTCAGGGGTCGATCTGGTATGAGACGGATGACCGAAGACCGCAAGACCTGTTATCGGAAGATTACTTTATAATAAACTTACCCTTGAAGAGCTGCCTTGATCTCCGGTCGGTGATGGAGAAGACATAGTTGCCTGGTTTCAGTTTTCCTGTATACAGAATAGCTTCATCACCTGTCATCGTTAATCTGGCAGATCTGATCGCCAAAGCTCCCTTCATGTCTGTTACAGAAATTTTCAGATTTGCTTCTTTATCCATCTGAGGTAACCTTATCGTTATCCATTCATCTGCCGGATTGGGATAGACTGTAACAACGGGTATGTTGCGGTCGGACATACCGGTCGTCTGCAATTCGACAGATTTCCATGACATAACCTCAGGTTCAGACTTGCCGTTAGCGGTCCAGAGATCATGTAATAACTGACCTGTGTTGTTTGTAATGTTTTCATCTTTAAGAAAATCCACATACTCTTTCGACATTGTCTGGTAGAGCAGGGTGGCTTCGACAAAAGCAGTATTTGACGGAAGAGAGTAAACAGTCTCATCCCAATACTGGCCGTCGTTATAGATATACCCTACAGGGGGTGATTGAATGTTGTTGAAGTTTTCGTTTGTGAATCCTCTTGGAGGGATCCTGTTGTCGGAATATATTTTATTGTTAAGTACAAAATGAAAGCTGGGGCCGGCCGGAATTCCAGTCAGGGATGATACTGCTTCATCCAGACCGGGTTTTATTTCATATATTTTGATCTCAGGATCTTTTGTCAGAATACCAGTGATATAGTCGTAGTGTCCCGACTCATAGACAATATCTCCGTTTATATCTCTCGCTGTCAGGTTTATCCATATCCTTCTTCCCTCAGGATAACCGGAAGGTAATTTATGTCCGGTTTCATTCGTGACCTTCACAATGGCAGTGGTATTTCCTCCGGCAGTATTTACCGACAAGTCTACTTTAGCGGCATTTTTTAGCATATATCTGGCTCTTACTATTCCTGAATCGAGCGCTTCCCTGCTTACGGAGGGGAACAAAATGCTGACAAGCCGGGGTATGAAAGTATTGCCTCCGGTCATATCGTGAAGAGGCATGTTTGTTCTGAACACTGCCGAGGTCTTATTTGCAGCCACACCGCTGACATCCCTCAGATGGCAGTCCTGGCATGTCGAAACATATTGTTTGTTACCGCCGAACTGAGGTGCAAAGACTCCCTCCGGCGTATTATATGAACTCATCAGCCATTCGCTGTATGTCCTCTCAACAGGGAAAAGATCGTAGGTTCTGAATGAGGGAGCCGCCTGACCGAAAGTGTTGGCTGAATATGTACCATCAGGATTTCTGCTGTATACCGGATTGCTGACATCATGGCATATTCCACAGATATCTGAGGAGCTGTGGTATGGCGAATAGAATATTTTGTGTTTGGCACCGGCATCGGTAAATGGACCTCGTTTGGAATCGTATGAATCTGCAACGAATGATCCATTGGAAGGATAGGCCGGTATTGCTGATATTGAACTCAGGTAAACCTGATCTGACGGATAGGTATTATCAGTATAGAACTGGTCATCAGGATAGGGGTTTGTTCCTATTGGTGAAGGCTTTACAAGTTTATGGCAGAAATCACAATGAATACCTTCCCTGTCAGCATCGGTCAGCGCAGAACCATCTGTAGGGACCGATCTGCCTCCAAGCCATCCCTCGGGTGAATGGCATCTGATACATATATCGCCTGAAAATGCCACATCCTGGTTAGATATTGTAAGGCATGCTTCATAGAGTGGATCACGTGCAGCCTGTGCCATCATACTTCCTATCCAGCTGAATGTTGGCTCTACAGTCTTGTCATATCCTCCATGGCAGGTGGCACAGCCTCCGGGAGTTTCAAATTTTCCTGATTCTCCGTCCTGGGACCCGGGGAAGAAGAAGTCAAGCAGGGTGCTTGGAACTGTGAAGCCAATCAGCACCAGGGATACCAAAGCCATGCCGGCAAACACCAAAAACGTCTTTCTGGATTTAGATTTTTCTTTGTTCATGACAGGTTTTTATATCAGAGACCGAATCGGGAGATGCTTTCGAACAGCATGGTACATGCTTATAAAGATACGAAAAAGGAATGAAGATTCAATGAAAAGAGCCTCCCTTTGTAAATGCTTTTTCATAAATTGTAATGCGAAAATGACATATAAAAACCTGCTATGATTAAAAATTACCTTATTTCAGCTTACAGGAATATCAAAAAGAACAAGTTATACGCTGCCCTGAATATTTTCGGCCCGGCAATAGGTATAATATGTGCCATACTTATCCTTTTGTACGTAAGGGAGGAGCTTACTTTTGACAGGCATTATAAAAATTATCACCGGATCTATCGCCTTGAAAGCGATTTTAATATCTCGGGCAAGGCCACCAAGGCAGCACTGGTTCCAATGCCTATGGCACCAACTCTTAAAGATGAATATCCGGATATTGAGGAAGTTGTGCGCTTCGCTGGATTTGGGGTGGAGGATATACTGTTCACATACAAGGATCTGAAATTCTTCGAGGATAATTTATATTTTGCGGATTCGACAGTGTTTAAAGTCTTCGATTATGACTTCATCCTGGGAAGTCCCGATGATGCCTTAAACGATCCGAATACTATTGTAATAACAGAAAGTTTTTCATCAAGGTATTTCGGTAAGGATAATCCGATTGGTGAGGTCCTGGAAACCAGTAACTTCGGTAGCTTCCGTATTACAGGAGTGATCAGGGATGTACCAGCCAACTCACACCTCAGGTTTAATTGTCTCCTTTCAATGGCTACGGTTGTAGAGATGGCAGGAGTTGAAAGGTTCAATTCCAGGAGTGCAGGGTCCTTCTGGAATATTTCCGTTTTCGGCTATGTTCTTCTGGCTGATAATGCCAGTATGGAAGATCTCCTGGGCAAATTTCCCGGTTTCTATGAAAAATATATGAGCTCCCTTGGCAGGCAGATCAATGCAACATTTCAGCTGAGGGCAACAAGGATCGATAAGGTCCATTTTAATTCCGACCTTGAGTTTGACCTGCCTGTTGGCAATTTCAACTACATAATCATTTTCTCCCTGGTGGGTGTTTTAATATTGTTGATCGCCAGTCTGAATTATATGAATATGGCAACAGCCCGGTCGACAAACCGTTCGAAAGAGGTCGGACTCAGAAAGGTAATAGGTGCAGGTAAAGGCACTTTAATAAGACAGTTCATCAGCGAATCGATGGTTCTCGTGGTTATTGCCCTGGTAATTGCCCTGATCGCGACAATCCTTTTATTGCCGACATTTAATACCCTGACCGATAAGACCTTAAGGATAGCCAGTCTTTTTGAACCGGTAACCTTTTTTTTAATACTGGTAATCACGCTGTTTGTAGGTATCATCTCGGGGAGCTATCCTGCATTCTACCTGTCCTCCTTTGCTCCCGTTGAGGTTCTTAGCAGCAATGTGAATCCGCGTCAGGGCAGAGGACTGCTGCGAAAGATCCTCGTAATCTTCCAGTTTGCTGTTTCAGGAGCACTGATAATAGGGACGATGATCGTTTCGGGCCAGCAGAGGTACATCAGGAACAAGGACCTCGGATTAAACAAGGAAAATGTGATGATCGTTCCGGTAAGGGACACGGCTTTTATCAGAAACAAAATGCAATCATTTAAGGATGAGTTGTTGAAGCTTCCGGATGTTGAGGGTGTGACATCAGCAGTACTCGTGCCTCCCCTTATGGCGAGCAAGGTGGTATTTCTGGTTGAAAAAGACAGCAACATGGTCGAGCTTGCCACAAGCTTTTCGCTTGTGGATCATGATTTTATTGACGTTATGCAGATGACGCTATCAGAAGGAAGGAATTTTGAAAAGGAGAGACCATCTGACCTGACACAGGCTTTTATCATAAATGAAGCTGCTGTTAAGGCTTTTGGCTGGGGAGACAATCCACTGGGGAAACATATTAAATTTGGTTTCGATCCTACCACGAGGGTAGCACAAAGAGACGGAGTGGTAATAGGAGTGGTAAAAGATTTTCATTTTACTTCCATTCATAATCAGATAGAGCCATTCATTTTCCTTGTCAGCAACCAGCCTAACCAGTATTTTTACATCAGGATAAGTGATAAAGATATTGCTGCCACTACAGGAAATGTGGAAAGAGTACAGCAGGAGCTCGGGAATACCCTTCCTTTCAATTATTATTTCTTTGCTGCCAAGCTTGATGAGATGTATACTGCTGAAAACAAGCTGAATTACCTTTTTAATGTCTTTTCCCTCCTGACAATATTCATAGCATGCCTCGGTTTGCTGGGCCTTATTTCTTATGTTTCAGAGCAACGATCGAGGGAAATCGGTATACGCAAGATAATGGGTGCAAAAGCCGACCAGATAGTCTGGCTGCTCAATAAGGATTTCCTTGTCCTTGTACTTATCTCCAACCTTATCTCCTGGCCGTTTGCGTATTATCTGATGGACAGATGGCTCACCGGTTTTGCCTACAGGATAAATTTCGGCTTGTCTCCATTTGTATGGGCTACCGCCGTACCTTTCGTCGTTTCACTCCTGATAACGCTTGTAATTGCATTTATTACAATCAGCCTGGTTTCAATAAAGGCGGCGAACCTTAATCCGCTTGAAACAATATCCAGGGAATAGTAAGTACAAGGAAGCAATGAGAAAGTCTGTTTCAAGGATTTTGTTCTTTGCGAGTATTTTATCAGTCGGTTTCCTGGGATGTCAATCTGATCCCGGGATTCTGAGACGCGGATTGGTTGATACAGTAGGATTTGCACATCTTGACTGGCAGATGGATTTTCAAAGGATGCAAGCAATCAGTCAGAAGCTGGCTAAGGCGCTGTTCTCAATTATGATGCAGAAGAATTTACGCTGGGGAGAAGATATTGCCCTGCTCATTACATCCGACACGGTGCATTACGGTGATGAAGACTGGGGTGGGAAGAATTATGCTCCTTATGGGACGGACAGTACAGGCAATAAGCAGGCTGTATCACATGAACAGGAAATAATCAGGACGTGTTTTGAAGCGGAACTGAACGGGGATAAGGTTGCCAGTTTTTATGCTTATACGGTAAATCCGGATAATTACAGGGAATATAAGTGGACCTGGTGCGGTCGCTATTCAATTCCTGTTGGATTATTGACTTCATTCTATCTGCAGTCTTTGCAGGGAAGCAGCCCCTTAACGGGGATCCCGGTAGCCTATACAACTAGTATCAGCCAGCCGCATTTGAAAGTGGAAGATCTAAGAATGGGCCACACTGCGATTGCAACACCCCGCCACTGGGTTGGGTATCCTGCGATTGGGTTCAGATAATCTGGTCGTTTTCCTGTTTGCCATCACCGGATTTAAAGCCGGCTTTTACTACGTATTTTTTATAGTTCGATCCTCTACAAGGATCTACAGGCGGGGCTATAATCCTTTTTTTACAATAATTCGATCCTATACGAGGATCCGCTTACGGTATACCATAATCCTTGTGTTACAATAGTTTAATCTTCTACGGGGGTCTTTGGGCGATAAATGATTCTGTTTCAAAGCATATGGTCGTAGATCATCAGATTATTGTAGAAAAATGATCTATGTAGTATCAGGTGATGGCTGTAGGCCATCGAATCAGTAACGAACCATATAAGTTTTCTGCCAGGATTTAATAAGACCAATGCATTAAACCCGGGAGCATGGCGTTCTTTCCGGTAGTAAGGATCTTTAAGATAGTCTTTGGCGCCACCTGCGTTATACCATCGGTTGCCAATGGAAGGAGCCGGTTAGGAGGGGTGGGATTATTCGCTTATTACATTCGCTCATGATCCCTTTGAGGAGATCCATGCAGCGACAAATTACTCCATTATTCGCGTCGCTCATAATGTCCTTTTATTTTTCAGTTGTCCTCACTCAGACAAGTCTGGTTCGGCCATCCGAAAAATAAAAATCCCGTCAACCTTGCAGTTGACGGGAGTAATTTGTCGCTGCGGAGAAAGAGGGATTCGAACCCCCGGTCCCACGATAGCAGGACAACGGTTTTCAAGACCGCCGCATTCGACCACTCTGCCATTTCTCCATTTTCAAAGACCTTAAGTTTTCAAAACCGCCGCAAATATAACACTTTTTATATTAATAAATGTATGACGACGGACCGTAAGACAGGCAGTTTCATATAACCAGTAATATCTTTATTGCTAATGGTCCGGGTCAGATAAGGGAAAATGGTTCAGAAGAAGAAAATTTAGGCATTTATAAAAGCAAAACCGGTTCTGATTTATCGGGACGAAATCTCATAATAATCCTATATAGCAGATAATCAATGATTTATAGATTTTATGAACAACATGTAAACAAAAATCATTGCAGCTTGTTCCTCAAACGACGGACTGATGCCAGTTAGCGATATTTCGGGCCTTCATGTCCAGAAGATTGTTTTATGTACCGTTTTTTACCTAAAAAGCTCATTATTTCTTGTAATTGGGTAAAATAAATTTGCATATGAATTAAAATAAAATAAATTTGTATTCAATTAGCAAGAATGGTCTAACCTTTAATTCTTATTAACATGACGAAAAAAGATTTAGTTGCTGCTATTGCAAAAGACACTGGTCTTTCACTTAAAGATTCAGGGAAAGCTCTGAATTCATTTGTTGTATCCGTAGGAAAAGCCATGAAAAAAGGCCAGAGGCTTCAGCTTCCAGGTCTGGGAACTTTCAAGGTAGCCAAGAGGAGTGCAAGAGTTGTACGCAACCCCCGCACCGGAGCCAAACTTAACGTTCCTGCAAAGAAAGTCGTTAAATTCAAGGCAGCTCCTGCTCTCGACAAAGGTCTTTAGTATCAACCGATTGAGATTGCTAAGGGGTGTTACGACACCCCTTATTTTTTTATAATGAGCCAAACTAATTTCAAACTGTTAATTTTTGTGAAAGTTTTTTTCTATTTTTGAGTTTGATTTAACCTGATCATTTCACGAGGGATGAATTGCATAATCGTCGACGATGACAAATTAAGCTGCAAGTTACTGGAGGGTTATGTAATGAAATCCACCTCACTGAACCTGATCGGTTCATACAGCGATTCCATTGAGGCAAGGAATGTAATTACCGAACGCAAGGATGTAGACCTTATTATACTCGACATCGAAATGCCGGAACTCAACGGATTCGATTTCATTAAAAGCCTCGATTCCCCTCCAAACATTATTATTGTTACATCGGGAGAAGGATATGCCCTGAGAGCTTTCGACTTTAACGTGGTCGACTATCTCCTTAAACCCGTTACCTATGGACGGTTCTGCAAGGCAATCGACAAAACCATAAAATATTATTCCAGAAAAGAAACTTCCAATACCGGCGATGAGGAGATATTTATCAAAAAAGGATCCTCGCTGGTAAAACTCAAGCTAAAAGACATAATTTATATTGAAGCACTTGAAAACTATGTAACTCTGGTAACCTCCGACGACAAGTTCACCATTCACTTCACCATGAAAGCCATCGAGAACCAGCTTCCTTCAGGTGTCTTCATAAGGGTTCACCGCTCCTATATTATTAATAAGAGTATGATCCAGGCCATCAAGGAGAACAACCTTGAACTTACCGTCGGAAAAACCCTCAGGAACATTCCTGTGGGTAAATCTTTCAGGGAAGATCTCCTGAACGATATTAACGTGATGGCCAGGTAATTCCGATTTTTTAATGCTTACCAACCGTCAGCTTTTTCTTCAACATCTCGGGCAGACGTCAACTGCACCTCTGATGCTTGAGATAGTCAAAGCCGATGGGATAAGGATGTACGACATCTCAGGCCGCGTATATCTCGATCTCATTTCAGGTGTTTCGGTTAGCAATACCGGACACAGACATCCCGACGTTATCAGGGCAATCAAGGCTCAGATTGACTCATACCTGCATCTGATGGTTTACGGAGAGATGATCCAGAGCCCGCAGGTAAAATATGCAACCCGTCTGGCTGAGCTCCTTCCTCCCGAACTGAAGAGTGTCTATTTTGTAAATTCGGGAAGTGAAGCGGTGGAAGGAGCCCTTAAGCTTGCAAAAAGATTTACCGGAAGAACAAAACTCATTTACTTCCGCAACTCATACCACGGGAGCACTCACGGCGCCCTGAGCATCCAGGGAAGCGAACTCTACAAAAACGATTTCAGACCTCTGCTCCCCGACACCATTCAGGCAGATTTCAACGATCCTGATTCTGCCTCACTCATCGACGACCAGACTGCCTGTGTTATCCTGGAACCTGTTCAGGCCGAGGCCGGAGTAATTCTCCCCGAACCGGGATTCCTTGAAACTCTCAGAAAGAAGTGTACGGAAAAAGGAGCTATGCTGATCTTTGATGAGGTGCAGACAGCATTCGGCCGTACAGGTTCACTTTTTGCCTTTGAGAAAACAGGAGTAGTCCCCGATATCCTGGTCCTGGCAAAAGCACTTGGAGGAGGTATGCCCCTGGGGGCATTTATTTCTTCACGTGCAATCATGTCATCGCTGGTAAAAGATCCCCAGCTGGGTCATATTACCACTTTCGGAGGACATCCGGTGTGCTGCGCCGCCGGTCTTGCCTCCCTGGAGGTCATCCTGGGAGAAGGCCTGACAGAATCGGCCTCACACAAATCAGAACTCTTCAGAGAACTGTTAAAGCATGATCTTGTCACACAAATAAGGGGAGAAGGACTTCTGCTTGCGGTTAAGATGGAAAAACCTGCCCATGTCAGTTATATTGTTGCAAATGCCCCGCGTCACGGACTTATACTCGATTATTTCCTGTTCTGCAATGATTCATTCAGGATAGCTCCGCCACTTATTATTTCAGATGATGAAATAAAAGAAGCCTGCAGCAGGTTATTATCACTGATCGATGAAACACAAATGAATGCCAGGGAATAATGAAACTTAATATTTATACTTTTTCTATCATTCTAATATTCTTTAATGTACTGAATAGTTCAGGCCAGCCGGCCGGCTTTCAGCACAGACTTAACGACCTCTATGGCAGAATATTACTGACATCTGACGATGAGGAAAAAATAAGGCTTAACGATTCCATCCGGCTGCTTATTGATGAATTTACTTTGTCGGAACTGGTTTTTGAAAAGAAATATCCTGAAATACGGTTTCTGGGTCAGATTGCTTCTCCGGGATCGGAAATCAGGATACTCACCTGGAACCTCATGCTTCGCGACGGCTCAAATAAATATTTCTGCTACCTTATCAGAAAAGGAAAAAAAGGAGGATCAAACGATAGATATTTTCTGGAAGGTGAACACCGGGAGGAAGCAGCCAGGACAGACCGCCGGTATCAGTCCGAAGATTGGTATGGCGCCCTTTATTATGCTATCCAGCCCTTCAAAAAAGACTTTATCCTTCTGGGTTACGATTTCGGAGACAGGGATTCAAGAAAAATAATTGATGTGCTTCATTTCAACAGCGAAGGAAAGTTATCTTTCGGAGATGATATTTTTATAAAAGACAAAAACAGGAATTACAGGGAAGTGCTTGAATATTCTTCCGAGAGTGTCGTTTCATTGAGATTCATTTCCCGTAACCTCATTGTTTTTGATCAGCTTGCCTTGTTTGCGCAGGGAGATGAATCCGCGACCGATTTCAGGGGAGCGGAAGGGATATTGTTCGATGGGTATGTTTTAAAAAAGGGTAAATGGATATTCAGATCAGGGATTGAAGCCCGGAACCCGAAAAATAAAAGGCTCTAAAACTATCTGTTTATGGCAGGAATAAAAATGACGTACATATTCTGTTATGACGACCACCGCAGTTTCACTGATGAGGTTAAGAAGAGGTTTTCAGACAGCGAACGCTATGTGGTGGAATCATATCACAATCCCGGCGACTTCCTCGAAAATGTCAGAAAGGAAAGAGACAGCAGATCATGCAGGGTGGCTATTATCGGAGTCCCTGACTCTGCCGGCCAGTATGATAAAATAGCTGAAATGACAGTCGAAATAAAAAAGGCGGATACGAACACCGGTATCATTCTGCTGGTACATCAGGACAAACTGGACGGGTTAAGAAAAACTGTAGTTTTTAATATCGATGCATACATTCCCCGGAATTCAAATGCTGTACTGCGCATCCACAACAACGTGAAACGCCTTATCAGCGAAAGGAATATAGCCATCTTCAGAAAAAGAAAAATCCTGTCATTGTATGCACTCCTGGCATTCCTTATCCTCATCATCCTTATGTTTCTGGTTGCCAGGATAAAGCTTCCACAATATTTTTAGGTACAGGCCTGCTTTCCGCTCTTTTCGTTTGATATAGAAGGAGAGGTTTAATGACTATTTGTCATATTTTCTCCTGATGGCATATCTTTTGACATTAGCGGGCAGAAAACAGTCAAACCAAAAAACTTAATGATATGCAAACCGGAAAAATAGGTGTAACAACCGAGAACATCTTCCCGATAATAAAGAAGTTCCTTTATTCTGATCATGAGATCTTTCTGAGAGAATTGATTTCAAATGCCGTTGATGCCACACAGAAACTGAAGGCCCTGGCATCGGCCGGTGAGATGAAAGGCGAGATGGGAGACCTGACAATCAGGGTGTCAGTCGACAAAAAAAAGAAAACCATAAAAGTGTCCGACAGTGGCGTGGGTATGACACCGGAGGAGCTCGATAAATACCTGAATCAGATTGCTTTTTCGAGTGCCAATGAGTTCCTGGACAAATACAAGGACCAGATCAATTCAATAATCGGTCATTTCGGACTTGGCTTTTATTCGTCTTTTATGGTTTCCGACAAAGTGGAAGTCATCACCAGATCGTGGAAGGAAAATGCCTCACCGGTGAAATGGACCTGCGACGGCAGCCCTGAATTTACTATCGACGAAACTGAAAGAGAGAGCCGGGGGACGGATGTGATCCTCCATATAGACAAGGATTCCAAAGAATTCCTTGAAGAATCGAAAATAGAACAGTTGCTCAATAAATACTGTAAGTTCTTACCGGTAGAGATCGCCTTCGGGAAGGAACAGGAATGGAAGGACGGCAAATATGTCGATACCGGAAAAGACAAGATAATCAATAATACAAAGCCGGCCTGGACCATCAAACCTTCGGAACTGAAAGATGAAGATTACAGTAAATTCTACCGTGAGTTGTATCCTGCAGGAGAGGAGCCGCTGTTCAACATACATCTCAATGTAGATTATCCTTTCAAGCTTACAGGGATACTTTATTTCCCAAGGATCAAAAACAACATTGAGATACAGAAGAACAAGATACAGCTCTATTGCAACCAGGTTTTTGTAACCGATTCAGTTGAAGGTATAGTACCCGAATTCCTCACGCTCCTTCACGGAGTCCTCGATTCTCCCGACATACCGCTGAATGTTTCAAGGAGCTACCTGCAGAGCGACTCGAATGTAAAGAAGATATCAGCACATATAACAAAGAAGGTTGCAGACAGGCTGAACGAGTTGTTTAAAAAAGACCGTGCCGAATTTGAAAAGAAATGGGACAACCTCAAGCTCTTTATCGATTATGGTATGATCACGGAAGAAAAATTCTATGAAAAAGCTTCAAAGTTCGCTCTCTTCAAAAATACCGATGACAAATACTTCACATACGAAGAATATGAAAAACTGATAAAGGAGAACCAGACTGACAGTAACAAAACTTTAGTTTACCTGTATTCGACCAATAAAACCGACCAGTATGCCTATATCGAGAAAGCCAGGGCCAAAGGATATGACGTGCTTCACCTTGACGGGCAACTGGATGTTCATCTTATCAATTTTCTCGAGACGAAGTTTAAGGATTCTAGGTTTGTAAGAGTCGATTCCGATGTCATCGAGAAGCTTATTCAGAAAGATGAAAATAAAGAATCAAAACTCTCAGAAACAGAAAAGAACGATCTCAGAAGTCTGTTCAACGTGAAGTCAAAAGCAAAAGAGATTTTTAATGTGGTGGTAGAAACGCTCGACGAGAATGAAGCTCCGGTGATTGTTACTCAGTCGGAATTCATGCGTCGAATGAAAGATATGTCGGCACTGGGCGGAGGAATGAACTTCTATGGAGAAATGCCCGACAGCTACAACCTCGTCGTAAATCCGAACCATCCTCTCGTTGTTAAAATAAATGAAGACCTCAGGACTGAACTTGGAGATAAACTATCAGATAATGAGGCTAATAATAAAAAATTGAAAGAAGAGGTGGAGTTCATGGAGAAGGAACAGGGTAAAAGAAAACCTGAAGAGATACCACAGGTTGAAAAGGATGATCTGGAGAAACTTAGAAAAGACCTGAGGGATGCTGAAGATGCCCGGAGATCGATGCTTGAAGCTTACGGTACGGAGAATAAGAAAGTCAAACAACTCGTTGACCTTGCCCTTCTGGCCAATAATATGCTTAAGGGAGAAGAACTGGCGACTTTTGTGAAGAGAAGCGTGGATCTTTTGTGAATATCTTGCGATCATGCAATCATGCAATCATGCGATCTTGAAAGAAGGAAATAATATCATAACAGGCAACCGATAGCACGATTGCACGATTGCTATATCATCCTTGCAACTTCGCCCTTGATATAATCGATAGCGGCGCGTGTTGGTTCCTTATCCAGGGCCATCACTGCTTCCAGAAGCCTCTGGCTGAATTCCAGTCCTGTTGATGGGACTGGTTTTTTTTCGTATTCGGAGTTTATGATCTTGATCGTATTGGATCTTGCATTTCTGACAACTTCCCATGCCTGTGGGCTCATGTAGATCTGTTGCGAGAGATTATGTTCAAACTCACTTCTGATTGCTGAGAGCAGTGCTGAGTGAAGCTGTGCTGCCGTCATCCCTGAGGTGTTGACTCTCACAAGGAGTGATTCCAGTGATATCCTTTCAAGGAAAAGGACTATCCTTTCATAAGCCTGCAGCTTTATTGGAGTAACGGTTCTGCTGCCCTGCAGTATAAGGTCCTGCCTTCGCCTGGCCTGATCATTTTTAATCATCCCTCTCATAACAAACCATGCTGTGAAAAAGACGATCAGAGCAGGGATGCTTATCTTAAGAATATCGTAGAATGCTTCCATTTATGCTCAAATTATTAACATTGGACAAACTTATCTTTTTATTATCAAATTTAGCTTATAACTTTCAACATTAAACTTCAAACCGGTAACTTTAATCCAAAAATCACAAATTACTGTTTATGGAACATCTTTCAGACCGTATCCGATCGCTGTCAGTGAGCCAGACGCTGGCAATGGCACAGAAAAGCCGTGAATTAAAGGCCAAAGGTATAGATGTGATAAGCCTGAGTCTTGGAGAACCTGACTTCAATACTCCCGATTATATAAAGGAAGCTGCAAAAAAGGCTGTCGACGCGAATTTTTCAAAATATCCGCCTGTACCCGGATATAACGATCTGAGGGAAGCCATCTCAGCAAAGTTCAGGAATGAGAACGGATTAATATATACTCCGGAACAGATAGTTGTTTCAGCCGGAGGAAAACACTCCATTATCAATGTTATCCTGTCGCTTGTTAATCCGGGCGAAGAGGTGATCCTCCTTGCACCTTACTGGGTAAGCTATTACGACCAGGTAATTCTTGCGGGAGGCAAGCCTGTAATTATCCAGACTACACTCGACAACAACTTCAAGGTAACCCCTGAACAACTCGATGTTGTTATAACTCCAAAAACGAGGCTCGTAATTTTCAATTCTCCTTCCAATCCCACCGGTATGGCATATTCGGGTGAGGAGATAAAGGAACTGGCTGATGTTGTAAGCAAATATAAAGGTGTTTATATCATTTCAGATGAGATTTACGAGCATATATTGTTTCGTGGTGAACATGTTAGTATGGCATCTTTCGATTTCATATACGACCGGGTCATAACGATCAACGGTGTATCGAAGGCTTATGCCATGACCGGGTGGAGGATAGGATATCTTGGAGCTCCGCTCTGGCTGGCAAAGGCGGTAGACAAACTTCAGGGGCAGTTTACCTCAGGTGTTTGCTCAATAGCCCAAAGGGCTGCCCTTGCGGCACTTACCGGAAATGATGGTTCAAGAGAAAAGATGAGGTATGCTTTTCTTCGCAGGCGCGACATAATTTGTAAGCTGCTTAAGGAGATCAGGGGGATGAAAGTAAGGGTCCCCGACGGAGCTTTTTACGTGATGCCAGATATCAGCAGTTTCTTTGGCAAATCCGACGGGGAAGTAAAGATAAAAGACTCAGGAGAACTTGCGCTTTATCTTCTGGATAAGGCACAGGTGGCTGTTGTTGGAGGAGATGCCTTCGGAGCCCCCGACTGTATAAGGATTTCATACGCCACTTCCGATGAATTGCTTGTGGAAGCTGCAGGGAGAATAAAAGAGGCACTCGGCCGGCTGAAGTGATGCGGAGTAAGCTTCAGTATCTGTTATAGCTTACAGTATCATCCTTCGGTTTGCGGGTCTTAAGGCGCTGCATGGTATCCGGATAACCTATTGTTATCATCAGCTCAACCCTCCTGGAACGTGGTATGCCCAGGATATTTTTCACTTCCTTTTCATCGAACCATCCAATTATGCACGATCCAAGTCCTTCAGCTTCAGCCTGCAGACAGATGTTTGCGACGGCAAGACCAATGTCGATCAGGGAATAGTCCTTTGATTTGACAAGTCCTCCCATACCGGACGAAAGATTGGTTTTTTCCCTTACCACTACTATCAGAACCGGAGCCTGATCAACGAACATGTTCATTTTAAGTATTTTGGCTCCTGCAGCCGCTGCAACTTTTTTCACTAATCCGGTTTCGTTGACCACAATGAACTTCCATGGCTGACCGTTGCATGCTGATGGAGCAAGACGACCTGCCTCTGTTATCCTTTCAATTTTATCCTGTTCAACAGGGGAGGAGCTGTATTTTCTGTCGCTCTGCCTTTTGGAGATTAAATCAAGCAGAGCTTTACCGTCGATCAGTGACATAACAATAGTTCAGTAACTGTGTTTTTCGTTGGCGAAGATAGCAAAATTTGCTATCTTTATTTTTTATACCTTTATGAAGCATAATTTGTCAAATCATTTAAATTCTCACCAATGCCAATATTATTAATTTTTCTGGGGGTCATCGTGCTCCTTATTTTTTGGGTAATTTCCCTGTACAACCGTCTCGTAAAGCTCAGGAATAACCGTGAACAGGCTTTTGCCGATGTGGATGTTCAGCTGAGACAAAGGCATGACATGATACCTCAGCTCGTGGAAGCTGTTAAAGGTTATATGCAGCATGAGCGTGCTGTTCTTACCGAAATTACCGAAGCCAGGGCTGCTGCCATGAAAGCCGGCACCATAAATGAGAAAATCGTGGCTGAACAGAGGCTCACATCAGCTCTGGATGGGCTTAGGGTGGCAGTTGAAGCCTATCCCGATCTTAAGGCCAGTCAGAATTTCCTTGACCTTCAGAATGAGATATCGGATATTGAGAATAAGATTGCAGCAGCCCGTCGTTTCTTTAACTCTGCAACGAAGGAACTTAATGTTGCAACCGAGGTCTTCCCGTCGAATATTGTAGCCTCACTCTTCAGCTTCAGGCGTGAACCGATGTTCGACCTTGGCGAACAGAGAACAACAATACAGGAACCGCCAAAGATATCATTCCAGTAATATGGCTTATTTCGGTCTTCAGAGCCAGATCAGGAGGAACAACACAAATTCAGTGCTGATCCTCCTGATGTTTCCTGTGGTTATCGTCGCACTCACATGGCTCTTTTTTTTCCTTACAAACTTTTTTCAGACGAACTACTTTGCGATTGAAGACCGAGAAAATCTTCCCTTCTTGACGGGGGTCAATTCCGGGTTCATAAGAACAATCCCATGGATACTGGCAGCAGTGACAGTCTGGTTCCTGATAGCATGGTCAACCCATTCTTTCATGATCAGCAGGGCAACGGGCTCAAAGCCGCTTGAGAGAAAGGAAAACAAAAGAATTTACAACCTTGTTGAAAATCTGTGTATCTCAAGAGGTATGCCTATGCCGAAGGTGAACATCATAGAGGATGATTCACTCAATGCATTTGCCAGCGGGATAAATAATAAAACCTATACCGTTTCACTTTCACGTGGGATCATAGATAAGCTTAATGATCAGGAACTTGAAGCTGTTATTGCCCACGAGCTAACTCATATCAGGAACCGTGATGTACGATTATTGATAATATCCGTTGTGTTTGTCGGGATTTTTGCTTTTATCTCAGAAACCCTTTTCCGGTCGATGCGTTTTGGCAGTCTCTCACGCGGTGGCAAAAAAGGCGGTACCGGAATAGCCGTGATTGTAGCACTTGTTCTCGCGCTGGTAGGTTATCTGGTCGCTTCACTGTTCAGGTTTGCCCTGTCGAGGAAACGCGAATATATGGCAGATGCAGGATCGGCAGAGCTGACAAGAAATCCGCTTGCACTGGCGTCGGCGCTGAGAAAGATTTCAGGAGACCCTGCTATTGAAGCTGTTAAGAGAAATGATGTGGCACAGATGTTCATTGAGAACCCCAGAAATGAAGTAAAAAACTCTTCTTTCTCATTTTCAGGGCTATTTGCAACTCACCCCCCGATACAAAAGAGGATACAGATACTTGAACAATTTTAGAATCCGGATAAGTTTGAGGAAGCCCGAAGCCGGTAATTCACACAGTTAATTTATCAGCGACCGGCAGAAGATTATTCCTTCTTCCCGAAGAATTTTTTTTCTTCACCTCTGATCAGTCTTTTAATATTATTGCGATGTGTTACCAGCAGGATCACAGCTACTAGAACGGAAAAAATCCTGAAGATCAGCGATGGAGTGTTAAAAAGGGTGAAAAGCAGTACAGGAAAGGCAATACCTGCCGACATGGATGCGAGCGAAATGATTCGTGTCAGGCCCAGAACTATCAGGAAGACAACAAGGCAGCTTAATGTCAGAAGTGGATGCAGGGCCAGTAGTACTCCGAAAACCGTTGCAACCCCTTTTCCGCCTCTTAAACCGGCAAACACCGGAAATATGTGACCGATAACAGCTACCACTCCGGTCATTATCTGAAGGTTTATCAGACTTGCTGTGCCTGCATCGGAAATTTTAAAGAATACAGGAAGCATTGCAGCCAGCCATCCTTTGAACATATCTGTAAGCAGTACAGGGATACCAGTTTTCCACCCGAGTACCCTTACGGCATTGGCTGCCCCGGCATTGCCACTACCGTGTTCTCTTACATCTATGCCATGAAGCATTTTTCCGGCCCATACAGCCGTTGGGACCGAGCCGAGCAGATAGGCAAGGATGACTGCAGTTACAGATAGAAAAATATCCATTTCGCATCAAATTTGACCGCAAATATACAAATGTACTCCAATTGACATGTAATAAAAACAACTGTAATTATGCCAGGCCCGGACCATGTTCAGCAAGAGCAGCTGTTTCGGGATTGGAAGTGAATTTGCTGAAATTATTTATGAACTTCAATGCGAGGTCGGAAGCAGCTATGTGCCATCTTGTTCTGGACTCCCAGCCATTTGCCGGGTCAAGTATCTTATCGTCAACACCACTCATGCTGACAGGTATACTAAGGTTGAAGACGGGCAGTTTAACAAATTCATTTTCATTTATCGATCCGTCGAGGATAGCATTTATTATCTTCCTTGTTGAAGGAAGGTCGATCCTGTGTCCTGTACCGTAAGGCCCGTTTATCCAGCCCGTATTCACTAGCCAGGCTTCAGCATTATGGATTTTCATCTTTCTGGCTAGCTCGTTTGCATAAATGATGGGGTCTACCAGGAGAAATGCAGCACCGAAGCATGCAGAGAAAGATGGGATAGGTTCTATTATACCTCTTTCTGTTCCTGCCACTTTTGCCGTGTACCCGCTAAGGAAATAATATTTGCACTGTTCTTCGGTAAGCCGGCTCACGGGAGGAAGCACTCCGAAGGTGTCGGCTGAAAGAAAGATGACTTTAGATGCATGTCCTGCCCTTGATACGGGTTTGACGATATTTTCAATATGGTAAATGGGATAGGAAACCCTTGTGTTTTCAGTCTTCGAGTCGTTGTCGAAGTCTATCGACCCGTCAGAACGCACTACCAGGTTCTCGAGCAGTGCATCTCTGCGTATAGCATTGTAAATATCAGGTTCATTTTCCCGGCTTAGCTTAATGCACTTTGCATAACACCCCCCTTCAAAGTTAAATACTCCATCATCATCCCAACCATGTTCATCATCGCCGATAAGGGCTCTGTCAGGATCTGTTGAAAGAGTGGTTTTCCCTGTCCCTGACAGTCCGAAGAATATAGCCACATCATCATTTTTACCCACATTCGCAGAGCAGTGCATTGCAGCTATTCCTCTGAGAGGCAGGTAGTAATTCATAACCGAGAAGATGCCTTTCTTCATTTCTCCGCCATACCATGTTCCGCCTATGGCAGCCATGTTTTCGCTAAGGTTGAAGAAGACGAAATTTTCGGAATGAAGTCCCTGTTTTTGCCAGTCGGGATTAACAGCTTTTGAAGCCATAAGTACCACGAACCCGGCTTTAAACTCCGACAGTTCCTTCTCTGATGGTCTGATGAACATGTTTTTTACGAAATGTGCCTGCCATGCCACTTCGGTGATGAAGCGCACCGACAGCCTCGAATTTTCGTTGGCACCGCAGAAACAATCTACAACGAACAGCCTTTTTCCTGTAAGCTGCCTGGCAGCGATTTTTTTACAGTGTTCCCATACTTCCTGTGTAATTGGCTTGTTGTCTGACACTTTGGCTTTTTCTGATTTCCACCATACAGTATCGCGTGTTTTGTCGTCGAGGACTATATATTTATCTTTTGGAGATCTTCCTGTAAAAACTCCGGTATCAACGGCAACGGCTCCGTTTTTTGTAATCACACCTCTTTCTGATTTATCCAGTCCTGGTATCGTCTCCTCGGCAAAAAGTGTGTTGTAATCAGGGTTGTAAATGATTTCTATAACATTTTCTATCCCGTATTCCGTCAGGTCTTCAGGTTTGATCATGTAGGGTTAAAATTGATTGGTTGTGAAGTAATCCGAAATGTAGCGAAAATATCAATTCAGGGGCCCTGAAGGGCATATAAAAAAAAAGAGGCTGTTTCCTGTCTGTAAAAGATCTCGTCGGAAACAGCCTCAGTCTTGTTTCAGCTGTCAGGATCTATTTCCCGTGCTTAATAGCAGCCTGTGCTGCTGCCAGCCTGGCTATAGGAACCCTGAATGGAGAACAGCTGACATATGTAAGCCCGTTTTTGAAGCAGAATTCCACGGATGCAGGATCACCACCCTGCTCGCCGCATATACCTATCTTCAGATCAGGCCTTGTAGCTCTACCTTTGTTAACCGACATTGTAATGAGCTGACCTACACCATCCTGGTCGATAGTCTGGAAGGGATCGGCAGCCAGCATCTTCTTGTCGAGATAATCATGAAGGAAACCTCCGATGTCGTCGCGGCTGAATCCGAAAGTCATCTGAGTGAGGTCGTTTGTCCCGAATGAGAAAAATTCTGCGGTTTTGGCCATGCGATCCGCCAGGAGAGTTGCTCTCGGGATCTCGATCATGGTACCGTACTTGTAATCTATTTTGTCGACGCCGAATTTGGTGCATACTTCTGCATATACTTTATCGACGACTTTTTTTGTTACATCGAGCTCCGATACATCGCATGTTACGGGAACCATAAGCTCGGGATGCGGTTTCCTGCCTTCTCTGATCAGTTCCATGGTAGCCTCAAACATTGCTCTTACCTGCATTTCTGTTACTTCGGGGTAGGTTACTCCAAGGCGTACTCCTCGATGTCCCATCATCGGGTTTGATTCGTGCAGTGCTTCGCCGCGTTTTGCAACATCTTCTTTTTGTATTCCCAGTGCCTGAGCAAGCTCTGCCTGTTTTTCGGCGCTCTGGGGGACAAATTCGTGAAGAGGAGGATCAAGGAGCCTGAAGGTGACAGGCAATCCGTCCATTGCTTCCAGAGTTGATTTCATATCCTTTTTAACGAATGCAAATAGATCGTTAAGTGCGTTCCTGCGTTCATTTACATTTGCACTTAGTATCATTTTGCGGAGAAGGAAAAGAGGCTGTTCCGAACCTTTGCCATAGAACATGTGCTCTGTGCGGAAAAGACCAATTCCTTCGGCTCCGAAATCACGTGCTACTTTTGCGTCGTCGGGTGTGTCGGCATTTGTCCGGACTCCCATAGTACGGTATTTGTCAACGAGTGTCATGTATTCCTTAAACCTCGGATTTTCTGATGCATCCATAAGAGGAACAGCTCCCTGATATACATTTCCTTTTGTTCCGTTAAGAGTGAGTGTATCCCCTTCCTTAATAACGGTATTGGAAGATGCAATTTTTGCTGTTTTTGAAGCGGCGTCAACATGAATGCCTCCGGCTCCCACTATACAGCATTTACCCCAGCCGCGGGCAACGAGTGCAGCGTGGGATGTCATCCCTCCGCGGGCAGTTAATATACCTTCTGCTGCGCGCATGCCTTCAACATCCTCAGGGTTTGTTTCTTCACGAAGAAGGATCACCTTTTCACCTTTGCGGTTCCATATTACCGCATCTTCAGCTGTGAAAACCACTTTTCCTACTGCGGCACCGGGTCCGGCGGGCAGACCTTTTACAAGTGGACTGACCTTTTTCTCTTCATCGGGGTCACAAATCGGGTGAAGCAGCTCGTCGAGCTGTACAGGGTCAACCCTCAGAACAGCAGTTTTCTCATCGATAAGTTTTTCATGGAGCATATCCATAGCCATGTTAAGAGCTGCCGTTCCTGTTCTTTTACCTGCACGGCACTGGAGCATGTATAGTACACCTTCCTGTATTGTAAACTCGATATCGAGCATGTCGTGGAAAGATTTTTCAAGGATCTCCCTGATGTCACATAATTCTTTATATGTCTGCGACATAGCCTCTTCCATGCTTGACAGATGTTTATTCTGTTCGTTTTTTGTTTCGTTGTTCAGAGGGCTCGGTGTGCGTATACCTGCAACAACATCTTCACCCTGTGCATTTACAAGCCATTCTCCGTAGAAGAGATTTTCTCCTGTTGCCGGATTACGTGTGAAAGCAACTCCTGTTGCGGAACTGTCGCCCATATTGCCGAATACCATAGCCTGTACGTTGACAGCAGTGCCCCAGTCGTCGGGAATACCTTCAATGCGCCTGTAGGAAACAGCTTTTTTCCCGTTCCAGCTCTTGAAAACAGCCTTGATACTTCCTTCGAGCTGTTCCCTGGCATCGTCGGGGAAAGGTTTGCCAAGCACTTCATTGACCTTCTTCTTGAATTCCTCTGAAAGGAATTTAAGCTCGTCGGCAGTGATCTCAGTATCAGAATTATATCCTTTGCTGTGTTTGAAAGCATCAAGCATTTCGTCGAGTTGCTTACGTATGCCTTTTCCTTCTCCGAGTTCTATTCCTTCAGCCTTTTCCATTACCACATCAGCATACATCATAATGAGTCTGCGGTATGAATCCCATACAAAACGGGGATTGCCGGTTTTTTTGAGGAATCCCGGTATTGTGGAACTGCACAGACCAATGTTCAGAACAGTGTCCATCATCCCCGGCATAGACTTACGTGCGCCGGAGCGGCATGAAACGAGAAGAGCATTCTCAGGATCGCCATACTTCATATTCATTGTCTCTTCCGTCTTCTTCATGGCTTCCCATACTTCAGGCATGAGATCGGCATGAAGAGTGTGGTTGTTTTCATAATATTCCGTGCAGGCTTCAGTTGTAATGGTAAAACCTGCAGGCACAGGTAGTCCGAGAAGGCACATTTCTGCAAGGTTGGCACCTTTGCCTCCGAGAAGATTCTTCATGTCGGCCCTGCCGTCAGCAGTCTTGTTTCCAAAGGAATAAACTCTTTTGATAGTTGACATAATGTTATTGTTTAGATAATTAATTATTTGTTTTTAAAAACAGGTCGCAAAGTTAATATTAAAATTTGATTTCTGAAAGAGTCAAAAGCATCGGGTATCATGCTCTGGGATGGAACATAATGAGGGTGTCGCGCAGAAATGTACGGTCGATATGTGTATATATTTCCGTTGTCAGGATCGACTCATGACCGAGCATATCCTGCACAGCCCTGAGGTCTGCTCCTCCTTCGATAAGGTGGGTGGCAAAGGAGTGCCGGAAGGTATGCGGACTTATCTTCTTTTTTATTCCGGCTCTGGCAGCCAGGTCCTTAACAATGGTGAATATCATCGCCCTTGTCAGCTTTTTCCCGCGGCGGTTGAGGAACATAATGTTGGTGTCGTAAATGAGCGGTAACAGGTTCCTGTAATGCCTGTAATTATCAATTTCCTTCAGAGCCTTGTCGCTGATAGGAACCAGTCGCTGCTTGTTCCCTTTGCCCGTCACTGTCACAAATCCCTCACCGGTATGGATGTCGGTCATCCTCAGGGTCACAAGCTCGGAGACCCGCAACCCGCAACCGTAAAGGGTCTCAATTATGGCCTTGTTACGGTGACCCTCGGCTTTGCTCAGGTCTATCTGACGGATCATGTTATCGATTTCTTCCGTTGAAAGTACCTCGGGAAGTTTTAGTCCAAGTTTCGGCGACTCAAGCAGTGACGCAGGATTCTCCCGGATCTCTCCTTCAATGATCAGAAACCTGTAAAAAGCCCTTATCCCTGAGATCATCCTGGCCTGGGTGCGCGGACTCTGGTTTTCGAGACCCGGACTGGCAAGAAAGTCTCTCAGCCCGGCGTAAGTGACAGTCAGCGGACCTGCATGGCCGGGGATAACTGAAAAGTGTTTTTCCAGCTTACGAACATCGTCGCAATAGGCTGAAATGCTGTTCTCCGACAACGATTTCTCAAGCCGCAGGTAGTTTCCGAAATCCTTTATAGATTGTCTCCACGAGAGCATATCAAACCTTAATTAAACAGGTGACTCAGCATAAAAAGCGGGTTTGCCAGTGGTTGTCAGGTTGCATTATGCCACCATGCATAACCAAATTACAAAGTAAACAAACCTAATGCTTCCGGAGCCATTACCGATAAGATTTTTTGTCTATTTTTACCATTTGAATCAATCTGCCTGAAATGAGGATCAGCATTATCAACGGACCTAACCTGAACCTTCTGGGATCACGCGAACCGGAAAAGTATGGGAACACAGGTTTTGAGGATTATCTGGAAAGCCTGAAAGTGTTGTTTCCGGATATCCGATTTGACTATTTTCAGTCTAATGTGGAGGGTGAGCTGATAAACATGCTTCACCAGACAGGATTTAGCTGCGACGGAATTATTTTGAATGCAGGCGGGTATACTCACACTTCGGTTGCCATCGCCGATGCCATAGCTTCAGTTAAAGCTCCCGTGGTGGAAGTACATATAACGAACACGGCGGCAAGGGAACAGTTCCGTCATACAAGTCTGATAGCTGGCAGTTGCAAGGGATCGATTGCAGGCTTCGGACTAGATAGTTACAGGCTGGCGGTGGAAGCCCTAAGGGAAATATACAGGTAATTTTTTCACACAAATGGTAAGGAAGAGAACAAAGATCGTTGCGACGATCTCAGACAAAAACAGTGATCCTGATTTTATCCGTCAGCTATATGAAGCAGGAATGGATGTTGTCAGGATAAATTCGGCACACCTCGATATACCTGCAGCCATCAGGATCATCGATAATGTCAGGCAGGTATCCGAAAAAATAGCTATACTGATCGATACGAAGGGACCCGAAATCAGAACAACGGTTTCAGATGATCCTGTCAAAGTAGTCATTGGAAATATTTACAGGATGACCGGTGATCCGGGAACAAAATCGACACCGGAAAATATTTGTGTTTCACTTGCCGGTTTTTCGGAGGTGGTGCCGCTGGGATCCGTGATTATGATCGATGATGGCGATGTGGAGTTAAGGGTGATAAGAAAAGAAGGGAAATCACTATACTGCAGGGCCGACAGCGAGGGAATAATAGGATCGAGAAAAAGTGTGAACATTCCGGGTGTCAGGATACCTCTTCCATCTGTAACGGAAAGGGACAAAGCCTTCCTTAAGATGGCAGCAGAAAAAGAAGTTGATTTCATCGCCCATTCTTTTGTAAGGTCAAAACAGGATGTTCTTGATGTTCAGGCTGAACTTGATAAATACAAAAGCGATATTAAGATTATCGCCAAAATCGAGAACCAGGAAGGGGTTGAAAATCTTGTCGAAATACTTGAGGTTGTGTATGGTATAATGGTTGCCAGGGGCGACCTGGCCATTGAAATCCCGTACGAAAAGGTGCCCGGGATTCAGAAAATGATCATTTCACGTTGCCTTTATTGCAGAAAACCTGTTATAGTGGCAACGCAGATGCTCCATTCGATGATAGAGAATTCGCGTCCCACAAGGGCAGAGGTAAGCGACATAGCAAGTGCAATTTATTCACACACCGACGCCCTGATGCTGAGCGGAGAAACAGCCTGCGGAAAATACCCGGTCGAAGCTGTTAAAACTATGACCAGGGTGGCAATGGAAGTGGAACGTAACAAAGAGAAATTCATTGAAACACCTTACATTGAGGTTACAGGAGAGATTTCAGCTTACCTTGCCAAGGTTGCTGTGAAGACATCCGTAAGGGTTCATGCTAAGGCCATTATTGCTGATACAGTTGCAGGCCGGACAATAAGGGATATGGCTTCTTACCGGGGCTCTAATCTGGTGCTTGCTCAATGCTATTCAGCGCGGACAATGAGAGAACTGGCTCTTTCCTATGGTGTTTACCCGAGTTTTCAGGAAAAACGAAATTCTGTCGATGAATTCATCCATATTGCCCTGCAGAATCTAACCAAAACCCACGATCTTAAGGCTGACGATATTGTTGTGGTACTAGCAGGGAACTTTTCAGGGAGGCTTGGATTCTCTTTCATTGAAGTGGGAACGGTACAATATCTGAATGACCGTATTTCAATAAAGGAAGATAGCTGATTGGTCCGATTTTTGATGCTCTGAGTAGTCCGGGAACCTTAAAAAATGATTAAAACCCTTAGTCTTGCCATATGCCTGGTTCTTCATCCCGTTCATGTTACAATGACGAGCATTGATTACGTTAACGGTACTGATTCTCTGAAAGTTTTCGTAAGAATGTACTATGATGATTTTTTACTCGATTATCAGCTTTTTGACAGTAACAATGATACTGTTATGAAATATTCACCTGACAGGCTTTTACCCGGAGATATGTTGAACAATTATATTAACAGGAAAGTTACTATCATTGTAAACAATAATGAGCTGGAAGGGGAGTTATTAAAATCGAAGCTTACCGATAATGAATTAAGTCTTAACTTTCTCTACCGAACGAGGAAAAGGCCCGAAATCATTAAAGTAAGAAACCTCATTATGACCGGTTTATATAATGATCAGTCTAATATGCTGATTGTAAGGTCTGGTGATTTTGAAGAAGGTGTGAAACTGACAACCGGGGTTACGGAACAAACCTTCATTATTAGTAGTAAGCAGTAACTGCTTGATTTGAAATGAAAAAAATTCTGGCATTATTTCTGTTCAGCGTAAATGCTGTTTTAGTCACCGCCACTCATAACAGGGCAGGTGAGATAACCTATAAACAGCTTTCTGCCCTGACTTATGAGATAACAATTACAACCTTTACCTATACCTTAAGCCTTGCTGACAGAGACCAGCTCGATGTTGACTGGGGCGACAATTCGATGTCAATAGCGCCACGGATAAGTAAAGTGGTACTGCCCAATTACTACCAGAGGAACATTTATGTAGTTACCCATACATTTCCCGGCCCTGGTGTCTATAAAATTGTTGTTCAGGATCCCAACAGGAATTACGGTGTGAAGAACATTCCAAATTCAGTGAATGTGGTTTTTTCAATTGCCACAACACTTACGGTAAACCCTTCAATGGGCTTTAACAATACACCGGTTCTTCTTAACCCGCCTTACGACAAGGCTGCCCTCGGATATGTTTTTATACATAACCCGGCGGCTTATGATCCCGACGGCGATTCACTTTCTTATGCCCTGACGACCTGTACCCGTGAAGATGGCAAACCGATTGAAAACTACACTCTCCCCCCGGCTACGCGCTCTATTACTGTTGACCCTATTACAGGAGATCTAATATGGGATACCCCTGCCGATACGGGGATTTACAATGTCGCGATGGAAATACAGGAATGGAGGAACGGGAAAAAGATCGGCAGCGTTGTCCGTGATATGCAGATCGAAGTTTTTGTGACCAGCAATAAACCACCTGTGAACGGTCCTCTTAACAGCTTGTGCGTTGAGGTAGGGGAGACTGTAGACTTCACTGTAAGTGCCACCGACGAAAACAATGACAGGATATCTCTCAGGGCTACTTCAGGTATCTTCGGAATATCACAATGTCCGGCCCTCTTCAGCGGTATTGATTCGGTACCGGGCTCTTCTACTGCACGTCTAATCTGGACTCCCTGCCATGAAACCGTCAGAAACCAGCCTTACAACATTATTATCAAAGCTGATGATGACAATGAGGAACTTAAGCTCTCCGACATTGACAATATGACCATTAAAGTACTTGGACCGTCTCCGGAACTCCTTACGGCTGTTCCCGAGGGTAAGTTCATCAGACTTACATGGGAGCCATATGGCACAGATGTTATAGCGGGATTTGCAATATACAGGAGGATAGGAGCCTCGACATTTGACCCTGACTCCTGTACCTCGGGCGTTCCTGCCTCAGCCGGGTTCATTAAAGTTGGTTATGCTGCCGGAAGCTCGACAGTTGAATTTACTGACACCAATAACGGACTGGGCCTCGACTTCGGTGAAGAATATACATACAGGATAGTTGCTGTTTACCCCAACGGCACAGAAAGTAAATCATCCAACGAACTGACTTCCACACTTATCTCAGGAATCCCCGTAATACGTAATGTGAGTGTCAGGAATACACATCCGGAGAACGGATCTATCTACCTGGCGTGGAAAAAACCCGACAGACTCGACACCATACCGGGAGCTTCCGGTCCCTATGAGTACGTTATCTCCAGGGCTCAGGGTGTTGCAGGCGACGACTTCAGCTTCATAGCTTCAATACCCACAACCGACCTTAATGATACTGTTTATATCGATACTCTTATCAATACACTCGACTATGGCTACCTTTACAAAATCGTATTCTGGAACCGCAGCCCCGGAAATGAGTTCGTGATCGGTGATACTTCCTATGCTTCTTCAACATTCATAACACTGAGCCCTGGCGACAGAAAGATGCGATTCGTTATAAACCGCAATGTGCCATGGATAAACACTGCCTATGATTTTTTCCGCTACAATGAAACAACATCAGAGTATGATTCTGTTGGCACTACCAACCAGCTTACATTCACCGATACCGGTTTGGAGAACGGACAAAATTACTGTTATTATGTAAGATCGACCGGGGGATACCAGAAAGCAGGACTGCCGGTGAACCTGATTAACTTTTCACAGAAAGCCTGCGCCGTGGCAATAGATAACGAGCCTCCATGTGTACCTGATATCCAGGTTACAAGCAACTGTGAAGATATGTATAATGCTGTAACATGGAGCTTTGCCGATCCAACATGTCTCGATGATGTGGCAGGCTATAAGATATATTATAAACTCAAATTTGATGACTCCCCCCTCGACACCATAAAAACCATCAATGATAAATACCAGTTTACCTTCAATCATTACCCCGGCGAAATAATTGCAGGCTGTTATGGTGTCAAAGCTTTCGATGCCAACGGAAACGAAAGCCTCATGTCGGTTGAGGTGTGTGTCGATTCATGCAATTTCTATGAGATTCCCAATGTGTTTACGCCAAACAATGACGGGAAGAACGATTTTCTTGTGGCTAAGACTTCAGGCCTGGTAGAAAAGGTTGATTTTAAAATATTTAATCGTAACGGCCTTGTGGTGTTCAGCACCGACCGCCCCAGGATAGAGTGGGACGGTACATACAAGGGGAATGTTGTTTCCCCCGGAGTCTATTTCTATCAATGCGACGTATTTGAAAGACGGATAACAGGACTTGAACAGTTTCATATATCAGGTTTCGTTCACGTCATAACCGAAGAAGGCATAAAGGTTACTCCACAACAGACAAAATGATGATCAGAAAAGCAATATTATCACTTACTGTTATTTTATTAACATTGACTGTCTCCGGCCAGTCAGCCTATGATCTTCTTTTAAAAGCGGAAGCAATGACCTCTGAAGGTAATCCAGGTAAAGCTGTTTCAGTCCTTTCAGGTTTTCCAGGCTTGTCTTCCGACAGCCGTCTTTTAAAAGCATTGGGTGAAGCTCAATTGAAAGAAGGGGATATCAGGGGGGCCATAGCTTCATTCAACAGTGCCAACAAACTTGAAACCGGTACGGGTGAATACGGACTGGCAAAAGCTTATGCTCTTTCCGGTGATCCCTCAACTTCTCTTTATCACCTGGAAAGAAGCATGAAGTCAAAGTTCAGAAAGAGTGAAAAGGAGATCATGCTCGAAAAGGCATTTGAAAAAATGGAGAACAAACCGGAGTGGAGGCAGTTCTGGAAGACTGAGTGGTACACTTTTCCCGAGCTGAAAATCTCGGAAATAGAGTTTTATTTAAAAGCAGGAAGGACAGAAGAAGCCCGGAAGCAACTGGCAGAGCTCGAAAGGAATTATAGCGGACATGAATCAGTACTCTTTGGCAGGGCTTTGTTGGAGTCTGCCTCAGGACGTTTTTCAGGCGCGGTTGCATCATTGTCTGCTCTCGTTGCCGCCGAACCCGCTAATGAAAAGTACCTCAGGGCTCTGGCAGAGGCTCAGACAGGAGCTTCAAATCATGCAGGAGCCTCCTCCACATACACAAGGCTAATCGAACTGGAAGTTCCGGATGCGGATCTGGTTTTGCTTCGTGCTGCCAGCTACCGCATGACGGGAGAGAGACAGAAAGCCATGGATGATATTGAACGTTATCTTTCTATATTTCCCGGCAGTAAGAAAGGACTGAGTCTCGCAGGCAAAACAGAATCCGCCCTGGGAAACAATCTGAAAGCTCTGGAATATTTCTCGGAGAATGTGAAGCTTCATCCCAATGATCCGGAAAGTTATATCGACAGGGCTGACGCTTACCTGCTTTCAAAGTCATGGCAGTGGGCAATAAATGACTACAGCATGTCGCTTGACCTTCAGCCGGATAACTCCCGGGTCTGGCTGAACAAAGGAATAGCCCTTCTCAATTCAGGGAAAAAGGCTGATGCCTGCCACGATTTCAGGAAAGCCTTTTCGATGGGCAACAGGAAGGCTGTTGAGTATCTTGGAAAATATTGTATGGAATAGAATACAGTAGTTACAGATCACCTCACATTCTTAAGTATTCTGGAGAAAAGATCATGAGGCCGGAACGGTTTAAGAACGTAATCATTAATGTTCAGTTCTTCTATCTTGTCATGATTTTCCGACATTATTGCCGCTGTAAGGGCAACGATAGGGATTGTACTTATTTTAGGGTCTTCTGAGTTGCGTATTACACGTGTTGCCTCAACACCGTCCATAACAGGCATGTGAAGATCCATCAGGATGAGGTCAAATTCTTGCTTGTCAAGCATTTCAAGGGCCAGTTTGCCATTTTCAGCATGAGCAACATTAACCCCCCATCCCGTAAGAAATTTATTTGCTACGAAAAAGTTTATCCTGTTGTCTTCTGCCACAAGAATTCTCTTTCCTTCGAGACCCCTGAATGACTCTTCAGCTTCTTCGGGCTTTCTTCCCGAAGCTTCTTCAGCTACCGTAAAGCTCAGTTCAAATGTGAAAGTCGATCCCTTTCCTGTTTCACTGTCGACATTTATTGTGCCTCCCTGGAGTTCGATGAGTTTCTTGCAGATGGCCAGTCCCAGTCCTGAACCACCGAAACGCCTTGAGGTGTCGGCTGATGCCTGGGTGAAACTTTCAAAGATATCGGAATGTCTTTCAGGAGCAATCCCTATTCCTGTGTCCTGAACAGAGAAACGGAGTTTTGACTCATTTTCATCCCGGGATGACACTCTGATGGTAACCGTTATTCCTCCTTCATTGGTGAATTTCAATGCATTGGAGAGAAGATTTGAGAGTATCTGGCTTAGCCGGATCTGGTCCCCGATAACTTCAGACGGAAGGTTCCCTTCCTTTATGATGTCGAAGGTAAGATTCTTGGCTTTTGAACGGAATGAATATGATCTCATGATCTCATCGAGAAAATCATCGAGATTGAACTGAAGTTTTTCGAAGACTATCTTTCCCGATTCCATTTTATTGTAATCCAGGACATCATTTACCAGTGTAAGCAGGTGATTGCCTGAGAAGCGGAGTGTTTTAAGAAAATCCATCTGGTCTTCCCTTGGGTTGCCCTGAAGAAGCAGGTTGGTGATTCCGATGACCTCATTCAGCGGAGTCCTTATTTCATGACTCATTGTCGACATGAAGATCTGCTTCGACTGGGCTGCTTCTTCAGCTTTCTGCCTTGCAATTATTATGTTATCGAGCATGATCTTCCGCTGAATTGCCACAGCTATCTGATTGGCAATGAAATCCAGAACAAACAAATCATCCATGGAGAACTTGTCCTCGTCGTTATAGTCCTGAAGGCACATTACACCGATAGTATCATCTTCGACATTCAGTGGGACACCCATCCATACCTTGCAAGGTGTTCCAACCAGGTCAATTTCTCCACCTTCTTCAAGAATTTTAAGATCATCCTCCCTGAGCAAAACAGATCTGTTATTTTTAATTACATAACCAGATATCGTTCCTCTGGTAGGTACTTCATAGAATTTGTCTTTTTCATCCGAAAAGAACGGAAGTGACATTGTATCAGTGATCTTGTTATATATGGCAATGAAGAAGTTGTTTGTATCCCATATTTTGCTTAATTCGTGCACAATAGTAGGATATATATCTTTGATATCCATTTGTTTAAGGGCTTCTGACGAGATGTTGTAAAGTATCTCCTGAAGCAACTGGTTCTTCCTTTCAGTGGTAATATTCCTGTATATCCCTACATTGGCTATTGCTTCGTCGTTCACGAAAATTGAGGAAGCAACCAGGGCTACATCAATTCTGTTGCCTGATTTATCTATTCTGACAGTATGCTTGCTTACCTTCTGTTTTTCCGACGCCAGGGTCTCTATTCCCAGGGCTTCATCCTTGAGGTCTTCAGGCACAATAAGATCATCTATTGATTTGTTTACAGCTTCGTCGTAGGCATACCCGAAAAGTGATGTGAATTCTTTGTTTACCAGTGATATTTTTCCGTTCAGATCGGTTATTACTATCGCTTCAGGTGTCGAATCAATAAGATGTTCAAGGAAGGCTTTTTCCCTTACAATCTGTTCTTCATATTTCCTGTGTTTGCTAACATCGGTGACCGTACCCCTGTATCCAATTTTCTTTCCGTCGTAAAATATGGGATAGGAGTGTGTGACAATAGGGATGATGGTATTTTCATCTTTTCTGAAATAGTATTCATTGCTTGAAACCTGTCCGGGTTCATTCAGGTCTTCAAGGTTCGTCATCATTCTCTGATAGTCGTCGGGGAAGACATCTGAAATATGCATCCTCCTGTTAAGATCATCGACCGAGTATCCGAACATGGTAAGCCCAAGCTTATTGCCATATGTGATGTAGCCGTTGGTGTCGACTTCATAAATTATCACAGGAAGCATTTCTGTAAATTTTCTGAAAAGAGAAGTCTGCCTGTTTATGTCTTCGATACTTTTCTGCCTGTAGCCCGGCTCCCACGAGATCACAATATTGCCGGAGGAAAGGATGAAACCTATGTAGTAGCCCTCAGAGTCGTCATCGAGAGGTGAGGCGGCAGTTTTTCTGGCTTCTCCTGTAAAATTGATGGTATTGATCAGATCAACCAGCTTTGTTCTTAATGCCAGAGGCGTATCGTCGATACATTTGCCAATGATCTCATTTTTGTCGACATGTTCAATCTGTTCAACCTTACTGTTGATATCGGCTACATAAATCCTTTTATCGTCGCCGGGACTGAAAAGGGCAAGGTAACTGCTGACGGTATCGAAGATTTCGGCCAGAAGAGTTCCCTGGCTTTCGCTGATTTTAAGTTGCTTTTTTGATGCAATGGGATTGAAAACTGACATCAGGAAAGGTCCGTCATCGAGTGTAATCGTATCAGCTGAGAACAGGAAGGATTTTTCCTCTCCTGCCTTATTTTTCAATGTTATAACGAAGTCCTTGATTTTCTTGAACCTCACGAGCAGTTTCATGTACTTGTTGCTTTCCTCAAGTCCCGGATAGAGTCCTATGTCTTCAGGAGTTCTCCCGATAACTTCTTCACGGCTGTAGCCCAGGGTTTTAAGAAATGCATCATTCACATTGAAAATAACTCCCGAATCGGCTCTTGAGAGAACCATCAGATGATCTGCATAATGGAAAGCCTCGAGGATCATCTTGTCGCTACTGTTCCTGTTTTCGGAAAGCTTAGCATACAGGTCCTTTAACTCCTCCTCCAGCTTGTAATTTTTCTTTTCGAGTTCCTTGATTTTGTCTTCCGGATTCATCAGGCAGCAGGTGAAAATTTGAGCATAAAAATATAAAATAAAGCACTATATCCCATCATCGGATAGCAGTCAGGCAATTTTTATTGTTGCTGTAATTTCATGGAGTTATAAAATTTACATATACCTGTCAGCCCGCATTTTTCGCACAAAGGCTTTCTTGATTTGCAGATGTACCTCCCGTGAAGTATCAGCCAGTGATGTGCATTGTGCATGAGTTCCGGGGGAATGTTTCTTGTGAGCTGCATTTCGGTATCGAGCGGATTTTTTGAATTCCGTGTAAGTCCGATCCTTGCTGCTACCCTGAATACATGCGTGTCAACGGCCATGACGGGTTTTCGGTAGACCACCGATGCCACAACATTTGCCGTCTTTCTGCCGACACCCGGAAGCCTCTGAAGGAGAACCGGATCGGAAGGTACCTTGCCTCCGAATTCCGTAACCAGTGTCTTTGCCATCCCTGAAAGATGTTTTGCCTTGTTGTTTGGATAGGAGCATGATTTTATATATTCAAATATCTCTGAGGGTTCAGCTTCAGCCATAGCATAAGGATCGGGAAATTTATTCAGCAGGGCAGGGGTGATCATGTTGACTCTTTTATCGGTGCATTGGGCAGAAAGTATTACGGCAACGATCAGGCCGAAGGGATTGGCATAGACAAGCTCTGTTTCAGCAACGGGCATTTTTTCCATGAAATATTCAATCGTTCTTTTGTATCTTTCCTTCGAGGTCATTCTTTTGTTTAGAATTTAAAGGGCATTAAGGTAATGATTTTTACATTCTGCTGTCATATCGGAACCCGGTATGCATATTAAAATGGTTTTTATAACTTTAGCGGTTTAATCTATCTGTTTTGAAAAGGATAATAATTGAGACTCCCGGTTCGCTATCGGCAATAATTGTCGGAGCCAGGTGGGAGGCTGTGACTAAATTGCTTCCTCAGGGCAACGTGGTGATCGTCACTGATGAAAATCTTTTCAATCTTTACGGAAAAAGGTTTCCTTCCTTTCCTGTTCTTACACTGAAGCCGGGTGAGGAGAGTAAAAAACTGCAGGTGATACAGAATCTTGCATCGGAAATGCTCAGGATGGGTGCCGACAGGACTGTTTTTATCCTTGCCATAGGAGGCGGAGTCGTTTGTGATGTTGCCGGATTTCTCTCTTCGGTTTACATGAGAGGGGTGAGATGCGGTTATATCTCAACCAGTCTGCTGGCACAGGTTGATGCCAGCACAGGCGGAAAGACAGGAGTGAATCTGGGCTCAATTAAAAATGTTATAGGAACCTTCAGGCAACCCGAGTTCGTGATCTGCGATACTACCATGCTTCGTACACTGCCTCACGGAGAATACATGTCAGGACTCGCCGAACTGATAAAAACAGGTCTCATTGGTGACCGGTCAATCATTGATCTCCTTGAAAATAACAAGCCTGGAATTCTGGGCCGTGACAGGGATCTTCTAACCGACCTGGTTGCAAGGTCAGTGATGTTCAAGGCTTCTGTTGTCTCAAAGGATGAGAAAGAAGGAGGCCTGAGGAGGATACTCAATTTCGGGCACACTTTCGGGCACGCTATTGAACTCCATCAGTCGGTCTCTCATGGTTTTGCCGTTGCTGCAGGCATGGAGATCGCTGCCAGGTACTCTCTCGAAAAAAAATACATAGGCATCAGGGTTTATGAAAGGGTAATGCGTCTGCTCAGGCAATATGATTTTTACGGGGAATATAAAGTTACACCAAGCAGAATGAGGGAATTAATTTCTCACGATAAGAAAAAATCAGGCGATATGATCAATTTCGTTTTCCTTAAAGGGATAGGGAAGGCTGAAGTCAAAAAACTTCCTGTTGATGAGGTCGTAAGCTTTTATAAAAATTTCAGGGAAATATAAGAAGAGCAAAATGAACACTTTCGGTCAGATATTCAGGGTCTCGGTTTTCGGGGAATCGCACGGGCCTGCTATAGGAGTTGTTATCGATGGTTGTCCGGCAGGCATTCCGTTACGGCCTGAAGATTTTTCAGCCGATCTTTCCAGGCGACAGAGCGGCAGCAGGGGAACCACAAAAAGAAAGGAGGCTGACCTTCCCGAGTTCCTTAGCGGAATATACAGGGAGCACACTACCGGAGCTCCGCTTACTATTATAACCCGTAACAGCGACAGGATATCTTCCGACTATAATGACTTTATCAAAATACCACGTCCTGGTCATGCAGATATGACAGCGGCAAAAAAATACTCTGGTTTTGCCGACATGAGAGGTAGCGGACATTTTTCCGGCAGGATCACCTGGGGCCTGGTAGCTGCAGGTGTTATTGCCCGTAAAATAGCAGGTGAAACGGTGATCAGCGCCAGGATCGTCTCTGTGGCAGGTTCAGAAGATATAGAAGGGGCTGTGGAGAAAGCTGTCGCATCAGGAGATTCTGTTGGCGGTATTATTGAATGCCGTGTAAAAAAACTTCCTGCCGGTTTGGGAGAACCCTTCTTTAATTCATTTGAGTCGGTTGTCAGTCATCTGGTTTTTGCAATTCCTGCTATTAAGGGAATAGAGTTCGGAGCAGGTTTTTCAGCTGCATCAATGAGAGGCTCTGAACACAACGATCCGATTATAAATGAACAGGGTGTCACCTTGACCAATAATGCAGGAGGTATTAACGGGGGTATTACCAACGGTAATGATGTAGTTTTCCGTGTTGCCGTGAAGCCGACATCCTCAACAGGGGTCGAACAGAAAAGTTATAATCTTGAAACAGGTAAAATTGAACCCTTTACCATTGCCGGCCGTCATGACACCTGCATTGCACTCAGAATGCCGGTGATAATTGAAGCCGTCACGGCGATTGGAATAGCCGACCTTCTGCTCATTGACAGGGGAATGAATCCTTCTCGTTATACACCGGTGAATGGGTGATCACCCCTTTATATTGTCAATATAAGTGCTTCTGAACTGAAATTTGTGATCCTGAACCGGTTGTCGATCCTGTCGCCGATTATCCAGGCTATCTTTCCTGCCGATTCCAGCAGGAAGATCTCCTTTTTTTTAATCCTGGAGTACCGGCGATCGATAAAATAATCACTGAGTTTCTTCCTTTTTTCCATTCCGAGCGGATAAAAAGAATCTCCTTCGCGCCATTTCCTGATAAGCAGAGGGTATTTGACCTTTTCATTGTCGAGACAGGCCATATTGCTGTCCGGCTTAATGCTGAAATCCTTGTCAATTTTTTTTATATCAACCGAAATGAAGAATGCTGCCTTCTGAAGTTCATCAAAAGTCTCAATTACAATAAATTCATCAGAAGGAATTTTGTTTTCTGTTATTACTATATCTTTTCTGTCTTTGAGGATGATATGTGATGATGTGAATACACGGCCTCCGGTTCTTCCTCTGATCACCCTTATAAGTGTCGGGATCATGCTTCCCGTGATTCCGTAGGGTCTGAACAGCTGGTACAGCAGGGAATTGTTTGCGAGGTGCTTGGTAAGTCCCTGTACCGGCACTCTTGTCAAATCTCCTTTTTCTGTAAAGAGTTCCTTGCTGATCATACTCGCGTAGCTCATGAATGTTATTTTTACATCCATAAGCCTTTCGGCTGTCTCGTTAAGGGTGAATTCTACTGAAGGATTAATCTGCCTGAGAACAGGGATAATTTCATGCCTTATTTTGTTACGGGTGATGAGGGTGTCGGAATTGGTGTGATCTTCCCTGTAAGAGACCCTGTGTTTCAGGGCATATTCCTCTATCGATTTCCTGGTCGCAAACAGAAGGGGTCTAATTATTCTGCCTGATCTCGGTCTTATTCCCGTCAGCCCTGCTATACCTGTTCCCCGGGTAAGATTCAGCAACATGGTCTCTATATTGTCATTAAGATTGTGGGCTATGGCAATAAGGTCGAAACTATTTTGCGACCTTATCTCTTCGAACCACGCGTATCTCAGTTCGCGCGCCGCCATTTCTGCCGATATTCCTTTTTCCCTGGCATAACCGCAGGTGTCAAAGCGTATGGAAAAGAAGGCTTTATTATTATTTCCTGCATAAGATCTCACCAGTTCCTCGTCACCATCCGATTCGGTGCCTCTGAGGCTGAAGTTACAGTGGGCTATTGCGAAATCGCATCCGGCTCTGGCAAGAAGATCGGCCATTACCATAGAATCAATACCTCCGCTCACGGCAGCCAGAATCCTGTCTCCTGAGCCGGAAAGCTTCCTTTCTTCAATATAGTTCTTAAATTCCCTGAGCATTTCTTAGCGGTAAGGGATTAAACCGGGAGGTCCGGGATCAAAATTATCAGGTTTAAGTAACTGTTCACCTGAGAACAATATATAATTAACCTTCGAAAAATCAGGAAGCACAGGGAAGAAACTGAATCTTATCTGTAAAGTCTTAAATACCAGGTTGTCGTTTCTGGCTCTGATTCCGATTCCGACAGATGACAGGGCTTCGCCGTTTTTCAGAATTTCATTCGTCCCGAAGAGGAAGGCCAGGTCTGAGAAGGCGAATACAGACAACCTGAATCCCAGTATATTTCGCGGAGTAAAAAGAACCGTTTCGAGACTTAGCGATAAGCGCTGTGTTCCGGAAACAGAATCGTTCCTGAACCCCGAAAAACCGTTAAACCTGCTGTAATTCAAACGTTCTTCAGTGTTGCGGTCGAACCCCCTTGTGTAATCTGCTATAACGAAATTTCTCATTCTCAGGCGTCCGAGATACATAAGATTAGAGAAATAGGTGGTTCTCAGAAGAAGCAGTCCCTGTTCGGTCTGACCTTCGTTCACAAAAGAGGAAAACCCTGCGGAAGTGTAAAAATATCCAAGCGGTCTGACCGAATGACCTGTCGATGCAAATAATCCCGCATAGGTCCTTTCTTTAAACTCATTGAACTCTTTCCCTGCCGTAATGGTTATGAGGCCTCCGTACGGAATATCCTCTGTACGGCCGTATCCGTACAACAGATTGGTCTTAAAGTATTTCTGTATCGAAAAAGTGACCGAGCCAAGGAACATTTTGTACTTCTGAAGATAATGATATGAGTCAGGCATAATATATGGATGGTCGAAGACATTGTTATTGGTATATCTGATGCCAAATATCAGTCTTGAGACCGATTTCCTGCTCAGCAGGAAAGAGCGTGATAACCAGTAATCCTGCAGATTATATTTTAAAGGTTCTGGTACCGACATTGTATCAAGGTCTTCTGTCGAGCTCATGTGGATTACAGATATCCCTCCGGCGTATTTTGTGGTTGAACTTACCAGTTTTCTGTCTGCACTGAACCCATATGAATTTTCGCCGAGCCCATTGAAATAAAATAGGTTCATATTGACAAAAGATCTCCTGATATTGTTGATGTTATACTCAATTCCAAAGCCGGGTGAGACGGGAAGATCATTGTCGTATGGCACATCGAGCCGGAATTCATGGCCCAGTCCCAGTATATTTTTGTCAAACAGTGAAAAACAGCCCTTTCCAATGCTCCGGTAGTCAAATCCGGCCCCCAGGGAGTAGACATCTCTGGTAAGGACCAGCACATCAGCCTTATTGTCGCCTGCGGGCAGGACGATAATTCTTGAATCATCAATAAATGGAAGGTCCCTCAGGTGCCTCTCGTTATCGCTTATAAGAAGAGGAGACAGGGTGTCGCCAACGGAGAAAAGCAGGTTATTTCTGATTATGAATTCGTTTGTGTTAAGATGGGTTTTATTAAGCAGGCTCTCTGCTTTTGTCGGATTGTAGAGCAGGGGGTTTGTTATGCTGGTGCCAAAAACGTCGAGTCTTTTGACAGTGATTTCCCTGATAATCATCCCGGAATAAGGTGAAAAATCGGATAGACTCGGATTTGCAGCATTTGTCTGTGCCACCGTCTTCTCCCTTATGACTACAAGGTCGTACAATTTTTTTGTCAGGATAAACCTGGAAGCCCTGCTGGCCAGAGAATCATAGAATACATAATTTCTCCGTTCGGGCAGGATTGCCAGAGGTATTAGTGACTCTTGCAGTTTTAAGCCTTCTGACTGAAGTTCAAGGGATGAGCATACAGGAAGAGATAATGCCGGGAAGGGTTTTGAATGCGGCAGGGAATCGTTTTTTACTTTTTCCTGGGAGTAGGATGGTGTAATAATAAAAGAGAGTGCCAGTATTACAACTGATCCGGGTGGAAAGTGGTATATTCTTGAACATGACCACATCAGGTTCCAGAGGGATTGTCAACCAGAACATCATCGGAGTTGAACTGGAATCCAAGTCTTTTGCCTGTTATTATCCTTGAGTGCTGTATCTTGGCTTCCATCTGACCTACTGTAGCAATTTTCACGGTATCGTAGGGAGGAACCAGGAGATCGAATTCGAGAGAATACTGAATAGCAGTCTCAATTATTATCTGAAGGGATTCACGGCTTATCTCCTCATTGCCGTAATTTGAAAAGAGCATGCCCATTTGTCGTTTGCCCTCGACGAAATACTGGTTTTCGTGGTTTATAAATATTCTTGCGATAAGGTATCCAAGGTCGTCAAGCCTGGAATATTTGAAGGAATCGGCCAGGAAATTGTAGATGTTTATTATTCCGGAATAGGCATTGCTCCTGTCTTTCTGAATATAGGGTGTTCTCCACGCCGGGTGTTCCCTGTCGAACTGGAAGGTGTTGGAGTGCATGCTGAAAAGCAGAATGTCGCCGGCTACCTTGATCTGTGCATCAAAGTTGCTTCTGTCGTTGTATTCGAGTCTTACCCTCGGGTCAATTTCGCCCAGGTTTGTATTGACATCCTTTGAAAGGTTTCTCAGAATATCTTTGATGATGCTGAATGCCGTGAAAGTGTTGTCAGCTACCTTTTGTTTAAGCACCGATTTGTCCTTCAGAATATTGATGATCATTTGTTTTTTTTCATTGGGATCTTTCATGGCCGGCAGTTTAAGTTTTTACAGGAAGCTAATTTAACAATAAATGATTAATATGATCTGGCAAAAAGCACTCTTCTTTTGGAGGGTTTGCCTGAATAAACACACCTGCCCTCTTCATCGGGCGAGTCGAAGGGGATACATCTTATTGTGGCTTTCGTTTCCTCCTTTATCTTTTCCTCTGTCTCAGGTGTGCCGTCCCAGTGAGCCAGAATAAATCCACCGGTGTTATCGAGGACTGATACAAACTCCTTCCAGGTATCGACATAAAATGTGTTTTTGGTCCTGAATTCAAGAGCTTTATTGTAGATGTTCTTCTGTATATTTTCCAGGAGGGAAGAAATATGTTCAGCCACACCGTTGTTTGGGACCACTTCCTTTTGCAGGGTGTCCCTCCTTGCTATCTCAAGTGTCCCGTTTTCAATGTCCCTGGGGCCGATGGCAATCCTGACAGGCACGCCCTTCAGTTCATAGTCTGCGAACTTCCATCCTGGTTTATTTGTATCGCGGTCGTCATACTTTACTGATATTCCTGCGGTTTCAAGCTCATCACGTACGCGCAATGCTGTTTGTGAGATGATTTCAAGCTGTTGATTATCCCTGTAAATTGGTATTATGACTACCTGCAAAGGCGCCAGCCGGGGAGGAAAAACAAGCCCGTGATTGTCGGCATGAGCCATTATCAGAGCTCCGATGAGCCTGGTCGATACGCCCCATGAAGTTGCCCACACATAATCGAGTTTTCCGTTCCGGTCGGTGAATTGAACATCGAAAGCTTTGGCGAAGTTCTGACCCAGAAAATGACTTGTCCCGGCCTGAAGCGCCTTGCCGTCCTGCATCAGGGCTTCTATGGCGTAGGTGTCGAGGGCGCCTGCAAAACGTTCTGATTCGGTCTTGTAGCCTTTAATGACCGGCAGAGCCATGTAGTTCTCCGCGAAATCGGCATATACGTTGATCATTTTTACCGTTTCTTCCTCAGCCTCTTTGCGGGTGGCATGAGCGGTATGTCCTTCCTGCCAGAGGAATTCTGCAGTTCTGAGGAACAGCCTGGTCCTCATTTCCCATCTTACTACGTTCGCCCACTGGTTTATCAGTATCGGCAGATCCCTGTATGACTGTATCCAGTTCCTGTATGAATTCCAGATTATAGTTTCAGATGTGGGACGGATTATCAGTTCTTCCTCCAGCCTGGCCGTCGGATCAATTACCACGCCTCCTCCCGAAGGATCATTTTTAAGCCTGTAATGTGTTACAATGGCACATTCTTTTGCAAACCCCTCAACATGTTTTGCCTCCCTGCTGAAGAATGATTTGGGGATGAACAGAGGAAAATAGGCATTTGAATGACCTGTCGCCTTGAACATTTTGTCGAGTTGTGCCTGCATTTTTTCCCAGACAGACCAGCCATAAGGCCTGATTACCATGCAGCCTCTCACTGCCGAGTTTTCAGCCATTTCTGTCTTGATCACCAGGTCGTTATACCACTGGGCGTAGTTTTCATCCCTGTTAGTTAAAAATTTTGCCATAATTCCGGTACGCTGTTTGTATTGTTAATTGTGTTTTATAAACCGGTAAAAATAGACAAAATCTTCACTCGTAAATAAAAAGTTATTTTTCACATGATTTTCTGAATCGAAACAAAAATTGTTAAATTTGATACCTTGTATGATTTAGTAGTTCTCCAATGCCTATTTGGTACAATATTTGCTTTATATTTAGAAACAAAGGAGGGAATCAAACATGAAAGCATTAAATTACATAACAGGTCTTGCTCTTCTGGTGTTAATGTCTTGTTCGTCAAGTCTTTATACCGGAGTTGAATATGACGATCTTTACTATCAGCCGGGCGATCAGGTTGTGGCAAGGATAAAAACACCTTCAGGGATGAATATCACGGAGGGTAATCTCAGGTCGCAGGACTATTATGACAACATATATGCTGCCGACACCCTGGTTATGGAAGAATACAATGATGCCCTTGCATATGATAATCCGGCTTACCAGCAGAATATTTACAACTATTACGATAATTCCTACTATTCAGGTCGTCTGAGGAATTTCTACGGTAATTATTTCTATCCTTACTGGAGAGATCCTTACTACTACTCCGGCTGGGGTTATCCCTACAGCAGCTACGGATACTATGGATATCCTTACAGCTACTATGATCCCTTCCTCTATGATTACTACGATCCGTTCTATTACAGCTACGGATACGGATATGGCGGATGGCCGTATTACAGCGGATTCTACAGCGGATTCTATGGCGGACTTTATTCACCATACATGGGTTTCAGTGCATATTATAACCCTTATTACTACAACAGTTACTATTCATACCGTAACACCGACTATTACAGCAACATAAACTATGGCAGGAGAGAAAGGCAGAGCAATTTCTCATCAGGATGGAATACAAGAGTCCCTGTCAGTGCGACCGGCAGAAGAGATTCCTATCTTTCAACAGCCCGCAGCTCAGATATATCATCGAGAAGAGTGGCTGCAGACGGAGTTACAGGCAGAACTCCTCCTGTCACCAGTGCCGTGAGAAGCAGTACTAACACATCTGATCTGAAATCGGTACAGGATGTTCCTAAAAATGCAACAACAACTACAAGGAGTGTCGATACCAAAAGTCCGGTAACAACAAGACCCTCATACAACAGTGTGGACAGAACCTATACTCCCAGCTATAACAATCCACGGATGAGTACCAGGCCTTCCTATAATACCAGCAGACCGAATACCAGCGTGGGTACTACGGTTACACCGCAGAGGAGCACACAGAGAAACTCATATTCATCGGGGCAGACAAGAACAGCACCTTCTTATAACAACGCCAACAGCTATTCCGCTCCGTCGAGAAGCACCAGGAGCAGCTCATCAACATATACTCCCAGGACAAGCTCACCATCAAGCCGGTCTTCCTTTAGTTCAGGATCATCAGGCTCAATGTCGAGAAGCAGCATCTCATCAGGTTCCTCCGGTGGATTCTCCTCAGGCTCATCTTCGTCCTCTTCCTCCTCAAGATCATCTTCTTCTTCAGGAAGCTCATCATCAGGGGGCAGACGATAAGGGCTTCTGACATAACAGGATTCTTTGAAATCACATTCTTCTTACAGAGTGGAGAGATGCTTTTAAGCTAATAATGATGAAAATGAAAAGGACAGGATTATTAATAAGTGTACTGATATTGACATTCAGTACGTTGGCAGCTCAGAATGTTGACGATGCCCTGAGATATTCTCAGATATTCTATAACGGAACAGCAAGATTCAATTCCATGGGAGGAGCCTTCACGGCACTGGGAGGCGATATATCCTCCCTTGGACAGAACCCCGCGGGTATAGGAGTGTTCAGATCATCAGAATTCTCAATATCACCCCAACTAATTAACTTCAGGGCCGACACACGCTTCAGCGGTAATAATGCCAGCGATTATATTTATGATTTCACACTCGGACAGGCTGGTGTAATAATGAACCTGAGAAACAATAATACAACCACGGGTCTTGTAACCCTGAATTTCGGGTATTCATACAGCAGAACAAACAGCCTGAGTGAAAGCATCAGGATAAGCGGAACAAGTTCAAGCAGCTCGCTCCTTGACCTCTGGGCCGAGAAAATCGACGGACTGGTAGATACAACACTTTATAAATATTATGATATAGCCGATGCATATCTGGGATGGTACACTTACCTCCTCGATACTCTCTCCGGTACCAACGACCGCTACGGAACAGTATACTCCGATTATGGCAGCTTCCCATCAGTATACGGACAAACAATGCTGAGGCTTATAAACAATAACGGCTATACAGGTGAACACTCAATAGCTCTGGGAGGGAATTTTTCGAACAAATTATACTTCGGACTTTCACTCGGTATAATAAATGTTGAGTATGAAAACAAATATGAACACATCGAATCCACCGACGAAATACTGCCTTCTGAATTCAAAGACTTCAACTACGCCTTATATTATAAGAACACAGGTACAGGCTATTCACTGAAGTTCGGGGGTATATATGTCCCCGTAGAGCAGCTTCGTATAGGATTCTCATTTCATTCACCGACACTATTCCGGATAAGCGAATATGTATATGATAACCTGTATACACATATTAACGGCATAGAAGACAGCAAATCAAATGATCCGATGTGGTATAAATATTCCCTTACCACACCATTCAGGGCAACTGTTGGTGGCGCATTCCAGTTAAAAAAACTGGGGGTCATCAGTGCTGAATATGAATTTGCTGATTATGCCATGGCCAGATTCTCAACAGTAGGCGAAGATGATTATGATTACACTCAGAAAAATGATGCTATTAAACAGAGCCTGAGCAGTGTAAACAATTTTAGAGTAGGAGCTGAAGGCAGGATTGGAAGATTCTACCTTCGCGGAGGATACGGCTACTACGGAAAAACATATCAAACAGGTGAACTGAATGAAAATACATCCCATAACTCCTTCTCACTCGGAGCAGGCTTCAGGGAACAGAACCTCTTTGTCGACTTCGGATTCACCACAATTTCTAATCCTCAGAAATATATTCTTTATTCAACGCTAACGGATACTCCTGTAGCGAATATGGATATCAACCGGAAGATATTCACGGTTTCTTTCGGATATAAATTTGGCTATTAAAGCTTTGTTTGACTTCCTTGAAAAGAGCTGCCCGCTGCCGGGTGGCTCTTTTTTTTATACTGCTCCCCAGGATCACCTCCCAGATATTTCAATGACAGGGGGCCTGTATTGAATATCAGGTCAATAATGCTGATACGGCCTGCCATGTCATCACCTCCGCCGAAAACTCTTGTGTATGGTTCCGGTTCATATTCCGCAGATCTTTTGGGACTTATCTTATACCTGTAATCAGAGGCATGATTATCGGGAGGTTCAAATTTTTCAGTATACGAAACATTTACATCGAGTTTTATTATTTCCAGAACAGACTCAAGCAGATTCATGTTCAGGTCGATCAGGAACCTGCATCCCTTCAGGAGAATATCATCAATAGCCTGATGATAATACATATAGTATGGTGATGAGCGGTAGGCCGACATGATGGCTCCTCTGTGAACCTGCTGCCAGCGTTTGGAATAGTCTATCCGCAAGTCCCTGACAGGTGTTTTATGGAAGCTGCCAAGACAAACCGGGACTGTAAGAAGATGAGGACCTGATGATCCGAGTATGTAACAGCGGTTCCTGTAGGTCTGTTTAATATAGTTTTCCTCTCTTTCTACCAGTACTTCATCTGCTGAGATCATCCTGTGAAAATACTCTGCAGGAGGAAGATAGGCTGTTGAGAGCAATACTCTGCCAGTCATGGCAAGTTATTTCATCCTGTTGATCATACTTGCAGAGAATCCTGCCCCGAAGCCATTATCGATGTTCACGACAGTCACACCTGAAGAACAGCTTGTAAGCATTGCCAGAAGTGCAGAGATTCCTCCGAAGTTCGCTCCGTAGCCAACGCTTGTCGGCACCGCTATCACCGGCTTGTCCACAAGTCCTCCCACAACACTTGCCAGGGCTCCTTCCATACCTGCAATCACGATAACAACCCTGCACTTCCGTATTTCCGGAAGCTTGTCGACCAGCCTGTGAATGCCGGCCACACCTGCGTCATAGATCCTTACAACCTGGTTGCCAAGTAATTCTGCAGTAACAGCGGCTTCTTCAGCAACAGGGATGTCGGAGGTGCCTGCAGTTATCACGGCAATCTTCGTATCAGGCATTTCAGGTTGTTTTTTCTGCACAGAGAGAATCCTGGCTTCCGGATAGTAAACAGCTTTTGCTGTTAATAATTTCACAGCATCAAACATCTCTTCCGTGGCCCTGGTCCCCATCACATTGTTCTCTTTTTTGATCATCACACCGAATATGCCTCTGACCTGCTCTGTCGTTTTTCCTGCACAATAGACAATCTCAGGATAACCGGTTCTAATCTCCCTGTGATGATCAATCCTGGCAAATCCAAGATCGGTATACGGGAAACTCCTGAGTCTGTCAAATGCATCTTCAACACTTACACTGCCTTTCTTAACATCGTAAAGCAGCTTTTCAATTTCTTTTCCTGTCATTTTTTGAAATTTTCAGGATTCATACTTCCTGTACGGTAACCTTCCAGGTCCAAAGATATATATCTGAAGCCAAATTTCTTCAGGTCAGCCACGATCATGTCTTTTTCAGGATCGTTTATTATTTTTGTCAGGTAACCCGGCATACATTCGATCCTTGCCACATCGCCGTGAAGCCTTACCCTTGTTCCGGGATACCCTCTGGAAAGCAGGTAATCCTCAGCGTTTTCGATCATCTTAAGCATGGAAGCTGTGATCTCAGTATCATAAGGTATCCTTGTAAGCAGGCATGCCATTGCAGGTTTATCCCATATCAACAGACTTTCCTTCAGAAGAAGATGCCTGATTTCGTCTTTCGTCAGCCCTGCCTCAGTTAGCGGACTCCTTACCGAAAGTTCTTTCAACGCCCTTAAACCCGGTCTTATTTCTACTGAATCGTCAGCATTACTTCCGTCGAGAAGGACCGGATAACCAACCGATTTTGCAAATCCGGCAATCTTTTCAAAGAGTATCTTCTTACAGAGATAACAACGGTCCCCGGGATTGTGTCTTATCATTTCGTCGAATCCCATTTCCAGAACCCTGTGTTCAATACGGTGTTCCCTGGCAAATTTGACAGCCTCACCAACTTCCCTTGCCGGAATGTAAGGAGTGCTGATAGTTACTGCTATCATCCGCGGTTTCTTAAGCTTCATTGCCATGTAAACAAGAAATGAACTGTCAACACCACCCGAAAAAGCAATGACCGACGGATCCAGTTCACTGAGAATTGAATTCAGCTTCGATAATTTAAAATCTGTCATTATCTACTAAACAATCGCAGCCATGATTTTGTTGTAAACTTCTTTGAGGGGAAGGTCATATTCCCTGGCTATCCTCTTACAATCATCGTATTCTGGTTTTACTGAAACCTGCCTGCCGTTGAAATACGAACGCTTCACGGTCACTGTTCCATATAATGTTTCAACAGGTTCAAATTTTCTTTCCAGAGTTTCTTTCCTGAACGGAATGGTTCTTAATCCGACAGTTGTTGATTCCCTGAAGATTATCTCCTTAACGGCATCTTCCTTTCCCTTCTCGCAGATGACACTGAGCAGATTACCGGGTCTTCCCTTCTTCATTATGATATTTGTAATATATACATCCGAAACTCCTGCTTCTTTAAGTTTTTCCGCTATGTTATCGAAGAATTCCGGGATCATATCGTCTATGTTGCATTCGATCAGCAGTGCATCATGACCAGTCTCTGTCTTTTCAGTCTCACCAATAAACACTCTCAGCAGGTTCGGGACATCGGGATGGTCTTTCTGGCCAACACCATAACCCGTTTTTTCAATCCTGATACCAGTCAGAGGTCCGAACTTCTTCCCCAGTGTTGCCACTATTGCGGCTCCGGTAGGTGTGGTGGCTTCAAAATCCACACCTCCTGTTTTAACAGGTATGCCTTTTATGATCTCCGCTGTCGCCGGTGCGGGAACGGGAAGTGTACCATGTGCGCATTTGACAAATCCGCTTCCCAGTTCCACTCCCGAAACATGAACCTCATCTACTTCAAGGGCATTGAAACAGATTGCAGCACCCACAATATCAACAATCGAATCGACAGCTCCCACCTCATGGAAATGAACACGCTCGACCGGTACCTTGTGAACGAAAGCTTCTGCTTCGGCAACTTTTCTGAATATTCGGAGACTTAGGTCCTTTGTCTTTTTATCTAAACCTGAATCATTTATAATTGTTTCAATATCACTGAGGTGGCGGTGATGATGTTCATGTCTGGTTAGTTTTACCGTTACCTTTGTTCCGTGAATACCATGCCTCTGGTCCTTCCCGGTTATTAACTGCCATCCCGGAAGATTAAGCTTGTTGAGTTCTTCTTCCAGCAAGGAACTGCTCACGCCCAGGTCGATCATGGCACCAAGGTTCATATCACCGCTTATTCCCGAAAAACAATCATAATAGAGTATTTTCATTCTTACTATGTGTTAAATTTGTAACATGGTATATCTTAAATAAAGTTAAAAAATCATTTTCTTCAGCCTGCTAATATAGCATTAAGCACGCAATTTGATAAAATCTCCGGTACATGTATGTATTATATGACTCATGGTCAATATGTAAAATATTATGAAAAAAGTATTATTTTGCGGCAGATTTGCAGATACTCCTAAATAAAACAGTCAGGATTATGAAACGAAGGGATTTTTTAAGAAAATCAGCTGGTGCGGGGCTGGCGGCCGGAGCAGCATTAAGTCTGGGAGGATACAGTAAACTCTGGGCTGCTGCGCCATCGGCTGCAAAATATGATATGGTAGCTGTGATGGGGGGATCTCCTGAAGCGATGTTCGATCTTGGTATCCAGGAACTTGGAGGAATGGGTACTTTTATAAAAAAGGGCCAGAAAGTACTGGTAAAACCCAATATCGGATGGGACAGGCCACCGGAAATGGGCGCTAATACAAATCCTGCACTTGTATCAAGGGTGATTGAACATTGCCTGAGGGCAGGGGCAAAGGAAGTATATGTTTTTGACCATACCTGTGATAACTGGGTAAACTGTTACAGGAATTCAGGTATTGAAAAAGCTGCAAAGGATGCAGGAGCGAAAGTTGTACCCGGAAATTCGGAGAATTATTATCAGGAGATCGAAATCCCGGGCGGAGTAAAGCTTAAGAAAGCAAAAGTACATGAACTCCTTTTTGATACCGATGTATTTATCAATATTCCTGTGCTTAAAGATCACAATTCCACAAGGATGACCGCCTGTATGAAGAATATGATGGGAGTTGTTTGGGACAGGGGATTCTGGCACCGTAACGACCTCAACCAGTGTATAGCAGATTATGCCCTTTTTGAAAAGAAACCAGCGCTTAATATACTTGATTGCTACAATGTTATGGTCAAGCACGGACCAATGGGAGTATCTAAGGAAGATGTCGTCCAGATGAAATCCCAGATCATTTCTACCGACTGGGTAGCCTGCGATGCTGCTGCAACCAAAATGCTGGGTGTAGATCTGGAAAAAATTGAATATATACCTTATGCCCACAAATTGGGACTGGGCAATATGAATATTGACAGCCTGAACATCAGAAGAATTAAAATGTAAATCCAAGATGAGATCACCTCTTCTGAGAAAGATCCGGATCCTGTTCTCGGCAATAATACTCATCTGTTTCATACTGGTATTTATTGATTACAAGGATCTTATTCCCACTAAGTACATCAATATACTGATGTCTTTGCAGTTTGTGCCTTCCATGCTGAAGTACATCGATACCCCGGTGATACTTTCTGCAGGCTTTGTTGCGGTACTGATACTTACTCTTCTTACCGGCAGGACCTATTGCTCGTTTCTGTGTCCGCTTGGTATAGGACAGGATCTCTTCAGCAGGATAGGAGGCAGGATAAGAAAAAAATTCAGACGCTACGGATTAAAGAAACCACATACAATATTAAGGTATTCAATCCTTGGAGCAACAGTGGTGGTAAGCCTCGTATGGGGTATCTACCTGCTCACCCTTCTGGATCCCTATTCCGTCTTCGGAAGATTCATGACCTTTTTCGGCAAGCCTGTTGCCTTGCTGATCAATAACTTCCTTTCGTGGGTATTTCACAAGTTCGATATTTATACTTTCGATCATATAACAATTACCGGTTTCAGGCTTCTGACATATACCATCCCGGTGTTATTCTTCATCCTGGTCGGGGTAATGTCTCTTACCAGAGGCAGGCTCTACTGCAACACAATATGCCCGGTAGGAACTCTTCTGGGACTGATTTCAAAAATATCGATTTTCAGGATCAAATTCGACGAGAGCAAATGTACCCGTTGCGGAAGATGTGCCATCAGATGCAAGTCGTCGTGCATTGACTTCCTCCAGCAGAAGGTTGATGTATCGCGTTGTGTCGACTGTTTCAATTGTATCGACGTTTGCCAGGATGATGCAATGTCATACGGACTTGTCAGCTTTAAGAAGAAAGAAACGGAGACTGACACCGGAAAACGCAAGTTTATTGCAGGATCACTTCTCATGCTGATGGGTTTGCAGCAGGGAGCAAGAGCCCAGGAAAAGGGTTCACCTGTCCCGCTCAAACAATCTACTGTAAAAGAAAACAGAACCTGTCCTGTTGCACCTCCCGGAGCCGGATCAATTGAAGATTTTAACAGCAATTGTACAGGTTGTTCGCTGTGCATAGCAGCCTGCCCCAATGACGTACTTAAACCAGCTCTGTTGCAATATGGTATTGCAGGGATCATGCAACCTGTTATGGACTATCATAAGAGTTTCTGTACATTCAATTGTGTGAAATGCACAGAGGTGTGCCCCACATATGCACTCAAACCACTGACGCTTGAAGCCAAGCAACTTACCCAGCTTGGAAAGGTTCAGTTCATTAAGGATAACTGTATCGTAAAAACCGAAAAGACAGCATGTGGAGCCTGTTCTGAAGCCTGTCCCACCAAGGCAGTTTACATGGTACCATATGAGGGTAACCTGCTGATCCCCGAGACCAATGCAGATATTTGTATCGGCTGCGGCCATTGTGAATATGCGTGCCCGACGGTACCCTACAAAGCTATTTTTGTCGACGGCAATCCTGTTCATCAGGCTGCACAGCCACCTGAGAATGAGGAAGCTGAAATGGAAGCTCACGAAGATTTCCCATTCTGAAAATCAGCCTTTAAAATATTGAACCGCAGACTTATCAAAAACATGATAATTGTCTGCTCTGTCTTTGGGATAATCATCTAAATTTGTCCTCTGTATTCAAAATAACTTTATGAAACCTTCACATATTGAGCATATTGGGATCGCAGTCAATTCGCTTGACGAAGCAATACCTTTTTATGAGAAAGTACTCGGACTGAAATGTTATAACATCGAGGAGGTCGCTGACCAGAAGGTAAAAACGGCCTTTTTTATGATCGGACAGACAAAAATTGAGCTTCTTGAATCTACTGACCCTGACGGGCCTGTCGGAAAGTTCATCGAGAAGAAAGGAGAGGGGATCCATCACATTGCCTTTGCGGTGGATAATCTCAATGCCAGTTTAAGAGAAGCCGAATCGCAGGGAATCAGACTCATAGATTCAGTTCCCCGTCATGGGGCCGAAGGACTGAATATCGCTTTCCTGCACCCCAAATCAACTTTCGGGGTACTGACCGAATTATGTGAGGAACATAAAAAGAAACAGTGACCCGATGAACAGCCAGGAACGAATCAAACAGCTCCTTGAATTCCGTGAAAAAGCCCGGAAAGGCGGAGGCGAGGACCGTATAGATACCCAGCACTCAAAAGGGAAGCTTACAGCCAGGGAAAGGCTTACAATGCTTCTTGATGAGGGAAGTTTTGAAGAATATGACATGTTTGTGACCCACCGGACAGAAGATTTCGGACTTGCCGATAAAAAATATCTGTCCGATGGGGTGATAACAGGCCATGGAACTATTGACGGCAGGGTTGTATATGTTTTTGCACAGGATTTCACTGTTTTTGGAGGGTCATTGTCGGAGACATTTGCCCAGAAGATATGCAAGATAATGGATCAGGCCATGCAGGTAGGAGCCCCGGTGATAGGTATTAACGATTCGGGAGGAGCAAGGATACAGGAAGGTGTCAGAAGCCTTGCCGGCTATGCTGAGATCTTTGAGCGGAACATACTGGCCTCGGGAGTCATACCTCAGATATCTGCAGTGTTCGGCCCCTGTGCCGGAGGAGCTGTTTATTCACCGGCCCTTACAGATTTCATCCTGATGAGCCGTAAAAGCAGCTATATGTTCGTAACCGGTCCTAAAGTTGCAAGAGCCGTCACAGGTGAAGATATTTCCATCGACGACCTTGGAGGCGCCGATGTTCATGCAACGAAATCAGGCGTTGCCCACTTTACCGTCGATGATGAACATGAAGGTCTGGAACTGATAAGAAAGCTTCTAAGTTTTATGCCTCAGAATAACCTGGAGGAACCACCTCAGATTGAATGTGATGATCCTATCTCCCGGCTTGAGGATGAACTGAATGATATTATCCCGGATATCCCGAGTCAACCCTACGATGTTAAGGAAATAATAACCAGGGTAGTCGATTATCATGACTTCCTGGAGGTTCATGAAGCCTATGCCAGGAACATTGTTGTCGGTTTTGCACGATTTGACGGCATGCCGGTGGGCATCGTTGCCAATCAACCGGCCTGGCTTGCAGGTGTACTCGACATCGAAGCTTCCAGAAAAGCTGCCCGCTTCGTTCGTTTTTGCGACGCCTTCAATATACCTGTGGTAACCTTTGTTGATGTACCTGGTTTTCTGCCTGGTTCAGCTCAGGAATATGGAGGTATTATTATCCATGGCGCCAAGCTTATGTTTGCATACGGTGAGGCAAATGTCCCAAAGATCACGATTACCCTTCGGAAATCTTACGGAGGAGCACATTGTGTAATGTCGTCAAAACAACTGCGCGGAGATATTAATTATGCATGGCCGACAGCCGAAATTGCCGTTATGGGTCCTCAGGGGGCAATTGAGATCCTCGATGGTAAAACAATCAGTGAGATCACCGATCCGGAGAAAAGAAAAGATTATGTCCTGAAAAAAGAACAGGAATACCGGTCAAAATTTGCAAATCCCTATGAAGCTGCTAAATACGGATACCTGGATGATGTTATCGAGCCCCGTAATACAAGATTCAGAATTATAAGAGCCCTGAGAACACTTTCGACAAAGAAAGATCCGGGACATATGAAGAAACATGGAAACATACCTCTATAAGGAAAACTCATGACCCTGCTTTTTTTTCTGACATTGAATTCATTTGACCCTCTGGCATGGACTGTGGTGGCAGTTGGGATAGGAATAGTGTTTATTTCGCTTTTTACAGTCTATCTCTTTTTCAGGTATGTTCTGACATTCCTGCTTAATTTCAGATTACGCAGCTTTGCACGCAAAAAGGGAATAGATCCTGCAGAAGCCGTCACAACCAAAACCCTGATGTCGGGTGAAGTCAATGCCGCTATCGCAATGGCTCTTTATCTGCATCTTAATGAACTGCACGATGTCGAAAGCGGAGTAATAACCATAAAACGCGTCTCACGTAACTATTCTCCATGGAGTTCAAAACTCTATAACATGAACAACCTTTAAAGTAAACCCAAACCGGCAATACTATGAAAACATACAAGTTCAGGATAAACGGAAACCTGTATGAGGTTGAGGTTCTTGATATTGAAGGAAATAATGCAAGAATAGAGGTAAACGGAACCGTGTACGATGTGGAAATGCAGAAAGAAATACCCGGAAAAACTGTCAGCGCGCCTCCTGTGCGGACAAAGATCCCAAAAGCAGAAAAACTTCCCGCAGATGAAGCCGCCAATAAACCAGCAGAGATAAGGGCACCCCTTCCCGGGGTCATCATCCAGGTGCTCGTCAGACCTGGTGATGAGGTCACCCCGGGTCAGACACTCTGTACTCTCGAAACAATGAAAATGGAAAATGCTATCAAGGCAGAGAAGGCAGGAAAAATATCAGTCCTGAATATTTCTTCAGGTCAGTCTGTCCTGCAGGATGAAGTATTAATGATTATAAGCGCCTGATGCAGAACAGAAGATCATATACAATGCTTGCCATTCTGGTCATTTTATCTCTGGCCTGGATGGCATTTATCAGACCTGATAATACAGGTGCAGATATTTCTTCGGACAACGGCATTGAAAATGTAGTGACTGTTTCGGCGGATCAGCCTGACAAGAACAACGATGTGGGATTCACCACCGGCCTCAGGAAGTTCTGGGATTACACCGGCTTCAGGAATGCAACTGCAGGACATCTCATTATGATAGTGATCGGACTGGTTTTTATTTTCCTGGCAATAAAATATGAATATGAACCATTACTGCTTATACCCATCGGGGCAGGAATTCTGATTGGAAATATACCGGTCTTCATTGAAGGAGGTACGAATCTGCAGATAGGCATCTATCAGGAAGGCAGCGTACTTAATTACCTTTATTTCGGCGTAATGAAAGGGGTCTATCCTCCGCTCATCTTCCTGGGAATAGGTGCTATGACCGATTTTTCATCCCTGATTTCCAATCCGAGGCTTCTTCTTCTCGGGGCAGCTGCACAGGTAGGCATCTTCATAACTTTTCTGGGTGCCCTGGTGCTGGGATTTAAAATGCCTGAGGCCGGCGCTATCGGAATAATAGGCGGAGCCGACGGGCCGACTGCAATATTCATATCATCGAGGCTGGCAAACGGAATGAATATCCTTTCCGACGGAAGCACAGTTAAAAATCTTATTGGACCTATCGCCATTGCCGCTTATTCCTATATGGCACTGGTTCCTGTAATTCAGCCACCTATAATGAGACTTCTTACAACAAGGAAGGAGAGGCTTATCAGGATGAAACCCCCAAGGGTGGTCACTAAAACCGAAAAAACACTTTTCCCGATATTCGGACTACTGCTCACATGTTTCATATCCCCCAGCGCGCTTCCGCTTCTGGGAATGCTGTTTTTCGGGAACCTGCTCAAGGAATCGGGAGTGACAAAACGACTGGCAGAGACGGCCCGTACATCGTTGATAGACATAGTAACAATTCTCATCGGTCTGACGGTAGGAGCTTCAACCCAGGCAGATGTGTTCCTTACAAAAGAGTCAGTACTTATCTTTGCCCTGGGAGCGGGTGCTTTTGCAATTGCCACTTTTTCGGGAGTCATTTTTGCCAAAACTATGAACCTTTTCCTTCCGGAAGGTAATAAGATAAACCCCCTGATCGGAAACTCCGGAGTCTCGGCAGTGCCCGACAGCGCACGTGTATCGGAAGCAGAAGGACTGAAAGCCGATAAAACGAACCATCTTCTCATGCACGCCATGGGACCTAATGTGGCCGGGGTTATAGGTTCGGCAATTGCAGCTGGTATTCTTCTCAGCTATCTCGGATAATTTTATTATTTTTATATGGCTGTGGGGGATGAATGATGATTTTCTGAAATCCTCTGCTTTTCGTATTATGGATTTCACCTGGAACTAAGGTTTTATTATTTCAGAAATATATTGGATGAAAAAGGCATTTGCAGGTAATACGGGCCCCAGAGTAAGATCCGACTGCGGAGTTACACTCGGGATCACTCAGAAAGGCGGTATCAACATCGATCTGAAGTCAAAGGTAGGAGCACTGTACGGAGATTCTGTTTCAGAACTCTGCCATGAAGTGCTTGCATATTTCGGAATCCGGAACGCCGATCTGGTGGTCGAAGACTCAGGAGCTTTGCCATTTGTTATTATGGCACGCCTCGAGGCGGCAATAAAAAAGCTTATAGAATCTGACAAGGAGTTCCTTCCTCCAATGCTTCCAAAGAACCTGTATGCGACAGAGCCCGGCCGGACAAGGTTCTCACGCCTGTATCTCCCCGGGAATAATCCCGCACTGATGATCAACGCCGGACTTCATTCTGCCGACGGTATTATTCTTGACCTTGAAGATTCGGTGGCTCCTGAGAAAAAGAACGAAGCCCGTTTCCTTGTCAGGAACGCCCTGAGACAGATCGACTTCAGAGGAGCTGAACGGATGGTCAGAATAAACCAGGGAAAGGCCGGGCTGGATGATCTCAGATGCGTCATACCTAATAATGTAAATCTTGTTCTTATTCCTAAATGTGAATCGCCTGACCATGTTAAAGAGGTTGATTATGAGATAAATAAGATAAGAAAAGAACTGAGGTTAAAAACCCGTACTTTTCTTATCCCGGTTGTGGAGAGCGCTCTCGGAGTGGAAAATGCCTTCAGCATAGCAGGGGCATCAGAAAACGTCGTTGCCATGGCAATAGGCCTGGAAGATTTCACCGCCGACCTTGGGGTTCAGAGAACAATTGATGGCAATGAGTCATTTTATGCGCGCACCAGAATTGTCAATGCGGCAAAGGCAGCCCGTATCCAACCCATCGACTCAGTATTCTCCGACATTACGGATATTGCAGGCCTTACACAGAATGTACTCAGGTCGAAGGCACTCGGATTTGAAGGAATGGGTTGTATACATCCCCGTCAGATAAGGATCATTAACCAGGGTTACGCTCCATCAGAAGATGAAATCGATAAGGCTGGTAAGATAGTCCTTGCCTGGGAAGAAGCCAGGAAGAAAGGACTGGGAGTTGTGGCCCTGGGTACAAAGATGATAGATGCTCCTGTTGTTGCAAGGGCTTTAAAAACAATAAACCTTGCCGTGAAGCTTGGAAAGATACCGGCAGACTGGAAAAGCCAGGAATAAGTTAACCCTTGAATAATGACCAATGAAAGATATAAAAGTTAAAAGTACAGTTAATGCAGCCGGAAGAAAGGTTCCCCTCCGGATCAACGGAGAGAAGGTCCTGCCCTTTATGGGCGTGGGCAAGCATTTACCGGAAGGAAGAAAATACTCTCCCCCGATACCCTCATGCATCGATTACCCTCCCGACGGAAATAAAGTAGTCGCGTCGCTGGGCGAGGCCCTGAGCAGATGCGGGCTCCGCGACGGGATGACAATCTCAACCCATCATCATCTGCGCGATGGTGACCTGATAGCAAACAGGGTGTTCGAAATTGCCTCGGAAATGGGAGTGAAGGATCTCGTATGGTTCCCTTCAGCTTCCTTTCCCTGCAATGAACCTCTTATAAAATATCTCGAAGACGGTACCATAAACAGGATTGAGGGTAGTATGAACGGACCACTCGGGCGTTTTGTATCGGAAGGAAAGATGAAGGGAACCGCGGTGCTGAGATCGCACGGAGGCAGGGTGCAGGCAATACAGGATGGAGAAGTGAAAATCGATATTGCCGTTCTGGTGGCACCAAGTGCTGATTCCTTCGGCAATGCAAAAGGTACCGGTGGTAAATCGGCGTGTGGAGTCATCGGCTATGCAAAACCCGATACCATGTATGCAACAAGGGTCATCATAGTAACAGATAACCTTGTCGACATACCATGTTACCCAATGGAAATAGAGGGGAACTACGTCGATTTTGTTGTTGTCGTCGACAAAATAGGTATCCCTGAAAAAATTGTCTCCGGGACCACAGAAATTACCAAAAGCCCCGACAGGTTACTTATCGCTGAACTTACAGCTTCATTCCTGGAATTGTCCGGAATACTTTCAGATGGTGTCAGGATTCAGGCCGGAGCCGGAGGTACATCGCTGGCAATCGGTGTATTTGTGCACGAAATACTGAAGAAAAAAGGATGGAGCTCAGCTTTCGGATTTGGAGGAAGCACCAGGTACATGGTGAAGATGCTTGAAGAAGGTCAGATGGGATATATACTTGATGCACAGGCATTTGATCTCGAAGCCGTAAAGTCTGTGGAAGACAATCCCCGGCATTTTCCATATCCGGTATTCAATGCATATAATTTTCATTCGAAAGGTAATCTTACCAGCATGATGGATATTATGATCCTCGGTGCAACAGAAGTGGATCTTAATTTCAACGGAAATGTGGTTACTCATTCTGATGGTTACCTTCTCCATGGAATAGGAGGATGGCAGAATTGTCTTCATGCAAGGAATGTCATTTTACCACTACCTCTTTTCCGCGACAGAATTCCTGTGATAGTAGATAGTGTTACAACTTTATGCGGCCCCGGCGAGCTTATTGATGTGGTTATAACTGAAAGAGGAATTGCAATTAATCCCTTACGGAAAGACCTTATCAGAAGGGTGAAGGGAAGCGGTTTGCCGTTAACCACTATACGGGATCTTAAGGATGAAGCCGAAAGTATTTGCGGTAAGCCTGCGAAACCTGAATTTGAAGACAGGGTGGTGGCGGCAATTAAATGGGTTGACGGTACAGTAATAGATGTGGTCAGGCAGATAAAAACAAAAAATAAATAACAATGGAGAAGTATAAATGTGAAATCTGCGGATATGTATACGATCCGGCAGAAGGAGAGCCGTCACAGGGCATTATGCCGGGTACTCCCTTCAGTGAACTGCCTGAAGACTATGAATGTCCGGTTTGTTCCGCAGGGAAAGATGATTTTCTGTTAACGGAATAATTCGTTTCCGTCACCGTAGATTTATTTCCGGGGGATTCTTGCAATGACTTCCAGAAGCAGGTCCCAGAACATCAGTGCCGTGCTGATCTCCAGCCTTTCTTCGGGAGTGTGAGCACCACGGATTGTAGGACCGAAAGAGATCATATCAATACCCTTGATTTTTTCATATATAAGTCCGCATTCAAGTCCGGCATGAATTGCCCTTACCTGCGGTTCTTTGCTGAAAAGTGTACTGTATGCGTCAATGGTGATCTTCAATATTTCTGAAGAAATATTCGGTCTCCATCCAGGGTAACCCGACGAGTGTTCCACCCTGGCTCCTGCCAGATTCATGCATGATGCTACCATCGATCCGGCATCGATTTTTGATGATTCGATAGAACTTCTTTGTGTTGTGACTATCCTGATCGTGTTGTTTTCAACAAATTTTACCGACGCAAGGTTTGTTGATGTCTCAACAAGGTCTTCCATCTCGGTCGACCAGGCCAGAGGTCCGTGCGGACAACAGTTAATTGCTGCAAGAAGTTTGTTGTGATTATCCTTATCCATTACATGGTCAGGTATAGACACATTTTGTACCGAAATCTTCAGTTCCTTCTCAATTGACTTAAGCTCGTCTTCAATAATTACAGTTAATTCTGCTATCCGGTTTTTTACAGGTTCTGTCAGTTTGTGGTTCACCACTATTGTGGCAAATGCCTCCCTTGGAATGGCATTCCGGAGATTACCTCCGTCAAAGCTGGCCAGCGCTATGGTGAATTCATTGGAGAGATTCCACAGGATCCTGTTCATTATTTTCACTGAATTCCCGAACCCTTTATGTATTTCATCACCAGAATGGCCTCCCCTGAGACCCGTTACCGAAATCTCAAGAGCTTCACCATCCTTGTCCGGAATGCCGGGTATGTATGTCATCTCTGCCACAGTGTCCATTCCTCCGGCACATCCGATGAAAAGAATACCTTCATCTTCCGAGTCGAGATTTATAAGTGTCCTTCCCTCAAAGAAATCGGGACTCAGATTTATGGCTCCTGTCATTCCTGATTCTTCATCGGTGGTGAAGAGGCATTCAATTTTACCGGTAATAATACTTTTATCGGCCATTATTGCAAGCTGTGCAGCAATGCCGATCCCATCGTCGGCACCCAGGGTAGTCCCGCTCGCTGTAACCCATCCATCCCTGACTACCGGTATTATTGGGTCTTCTGACCAGTTGTGAGGATGATCAGCATTTTTTTCTCCGACCATGTCCATGTGGCTCTGGAGGACAATTGTCTTACGGTCTTCCATCCCCGGTGAAGCATCTTTAACGATCAGGATGTTTCCGGCGCTGTCTTCTTTTGCAAATAAGTCGTGATCCTTTGCGAATTGCATCAGGTAAGCCCTTATCCTTTCTTCATTTTTAGAAAGACGCGGGATCTTGCAGATCTCCTCAAAATAAGTCCATAAAAGTCCGGGTTTCAGTCCGCTGAAAATGCTCATGCCATTTTTTTCTGGCGTCAAAGGTAGAATTAATTTTCCTAAACGTAAAAAAGTGATATGCTAAATGAAGCCGGACTTTTTGAGGTGGTTTATTTTTCCTATTTTTACTCTGTACAGAGATCATTGAAAACATCAATAAATAATAATTTATGGCAAAAAGGAGTATAGTGGTGCTACCGGGTGACGGTATAGGATCAGTTGTTCTGGAGCAGGCAATAAGGGTGCTCGATGCTGCCGGTTTTGATGCAGAATATATTTACGGCGACATTGGATGGAAATATTGGTGCAGTGAAGGGAATCCCTTACCTGACAGGACACTGAAGCTTATCAGTAAGCACAGGCTGGCATTGTTCGGAGCCATAACCTCAAAGCCCAACGAGGAGGCCAGAGCAGAACTTGATCCGGCACTCCGCGACAGGGGATTTACATATTCAAGCCCTATTGTGGGGCTAAGGCAGTATTTTAATCTCGACATATGTGTCAGACCTTGCCGTTCGTACAAAGGTAATCCACTTAATTTCATAAGGAGGGGAACCGGTAACACTATCGAAGAGCCTCGTGTCGATGTCGTCATCTTCCGGCAGAACACCGAGTGCCTCTATTCAGGAGTTGAGTGGACAAATCCCCCGGATAATGTTTACCAGGCCCTGCAGTCACATCCCAGATTCAGGAAAAATTTTGGCAGTGTACCCGTTGATGAACTTTCAATCTCAGTCAGGATCTTTACAAAAAAAGCGACAGAAAGAATCCTGAAGGCTGCGTTCACATACGCCCGGGAGAACGGCTACAAATCAGTTACTGTCTGTGAAAAGCCCAATGTTGTCCGTGAGACATCCGGGATGATGTGGAAAATGGCGGGAGAAATACAGAAAAGTCTCTTCCCTGAAATAAGGCTCGTCAATACAAACATCGACGCCCAGATGATGTGGCTTACAAAGAATCCTGAAGACTACGGAGTGATCGTCGCAGGTAATATGTTCGGAGATATTGTATCTGACGGATTTGCCGGACTCATAGGAGGACTGGGATTTGCCTGCAGCGCGCAGTACTCTGCCGACGGTGTGGCTGTTTTTGAACCGACTCACGGATCGGCGCCAAAATATGCAGACTACAGCATCCCAATTGTAAATCCAATTGCAATGATAGAATCGGCATGTATGATGCTTGATTACCTGGGAGAGAAGAAAATAAGCACCTCGATCAGAGAGGCAATAGCTGAGGTTATTGCTGAAGGCCGTGTCAGAACATACGATATGATGAAGATGCAGGGACGGCCTGAAGTAATTGATAACGGTGCTGTGTCGACGATAAGGATGACCGATGAGATAATTTCCAAACTAAACAAATAACCGGAATTAATGACTGAAACGGTAAAGACACTCTGGCCTGAACTGGAATGGATCAGCGACCTATCCCTGAGGGAGAAAACGGCTGCCACATGGCAGAAGGCACTCGATAAAAGTGTTCTTGAGCCTGGCGACTTGGAAAGAATACCTTTTACCCTGCTTTGCGGTCCCGGTCTTAAAGTGAGCTTTATGGCTCACAAGAGGTGCGTGGTACATATGGCAAGATCATGTGGTGAGGCTATGAACAGTTTCTTCCGCGATGACCTGCCTGTCGATATGGATACACTTATCTCAGGAGCAATCCTGGCTGATGTCGGTAAATTGCTTGAGTATGAACTTGATAATAATGGGAAAGCTATTCAGGGCAGTTACGGAAGATACCTGCGCCACCCTTTCTCGGGCGTATCACTGGCAGAAGAATGCGGTGTACCCCCTGAAGTATGTCATATCATCGCAGCTCATGCTCATGAAGGCGACCTTGTGAAAAGATCAACAGAGGCATGGATAGTGCATCATGCCGATTTTATGGCCTTCGAACCATTCAAAAATAAATAATCCGCTTTTTCTTCAACTTTTTACAGCCTTCTCACGTCATACTCCTCCATCTGCATGCCTCCGGCCTCACGCCTCTAACCCAGCTTCATCTTGTCCACTTCCGAGATATTCCTCTCGTTGGTAATGTCTTTGGCCTCAGGTGTATAAAGAAAATCAATAAGATCCTGATATTTGTCCATTATCTTTCCTCTGACAATCTTCATCGTTGAATTCATCAGACCGTTATCCTCGGTAAATCCTTCTTCAAGAATGCCGATAGCTACCGGCAGCCAGCGCTGAGGGAACATCTTCCCGTATTTCCCGTTGGTCCGGTATTCATTTACCTCCGATTCGAGCAGATTCAGTATTGAACGTTTGCCTTCCTCAGATTCGGCTGTAAGATTCTTTTCGTCAAGGTATGTTTTCAGAGAGTGCTGATTAGGTACGATAAGGCATACCGTGTATGGTTTCTGATTGTTGTAAAGCATGCACTGGTCGATATATTTCGATTGTTCGGTGACAGCTTCCTCGATACCTTCGGGACTGAATTTTTCTCCGTCATCGGCTATCAGAAGGCTTTTAAACCGGCCAAGGACATACAGGAAGCCATCGGGGGACATATATCCCATATCGCCTGTATGAAGCCATCCGTCCTTTATTGTATCTTTTGTTGCGGATTCGTTCTTCCAGTATCCGTACATAACATTTCCGCCTCTTATCACAATCTCACCTTTTTCACCAACAGGCAGTTCTTTGCCATCGTCATCGCATATTTTAAGATCCATATTGTTTACAAGCACTCCTGAGGATCCAAGTTTATGACGTGCTGCGGAATTGGAAGATATAATGGGGGAGGCCTCACTAAGACCATATCCCTGATACATCGGCACGCCGATAGCGTAGAAGAACCTTTGCAGTTCAATATCCAGGAGAGCTCCTCCTCCAATGAAATAATCGAGTTCCCCTCCGAAAGCTTCCCTAACCTTGCTGAAGAGAATCTTATCGAACAGTCTTAAAAGAGGTTTCTTGAGCCTCTGAAGGCCCTGGCCTTTGTTCCATCCTTCCCTGTTATATGAATATGCCATTTTGATGGCATAATTAAACAGCATTTCAGTCAATTTCCCTTTCTCCCTGATACCCTTCTCGATGTTCTTTCTGAAATTTTTTGCTATGGCAGGGACACTCATCATCAGGTTTGGTTTTATCTCCTTCATGCACGACGGCAGGTTTCTGAGTGTTTCCATTGGCGTTTTACCAGTTTTTACCGATGCAATACTCGCGCCCTTACCCATGAATGCGAATAATGCAGCCGTATGACCGAAGGAATGATCCCAGGGAAGGATCACAAGGGTTTTATAGAAAGAAGGTATATCCATGAGGCTATATGCCTGGTAAACATTTGTGACGTAGTTGCCATGTGTCAGAATGATACCCTTGGGATCTGCTGTGGTACCCGATGTATAGCAGATATTAGCAAAATCATCCGGGCTGATTCTCGTGATGCTCTCTTCAAAGATCTTCATGTTGCCGTTTTTATCGAGCCACTCCCTGCCCAGCTTTCTCACCTCATTGAAATGGATCTCATTTTTCCCGTACTCTTCCTGCTTGTCGAAATGAATTATCTTTTCAATAACAGGGCACTGGTCTATGACTTCCTTTATTTTAGCTGCCTGAATTGCAGAGACAAGTATCATTCTGGATTCTGAATGATTTATTCTGAACATGATCTCTTCGGGATTCAGTTTCGTTGAAAGCGGGACATTAACGCCTCCCGCGTACAGGATGCCCAGTTCACCGATTACCCAGTTGTTTCTGCCTTCCGATATAAGACTCAGGCGGTCACCTTTTTTTATACCCATAACCCTTAGTCCGGCTGCAAATTCATATACCAGCCGCCTGGTCTCTTCATAGGTGGTACCTTCATATTTGTCTCCCGGTTTTTCCCACAGATAAATGTTGTGACTGAATTTTTCAACACTTTCTTCAAAAAATTCGATAAGTGATTTCATTTTTTAAGTTTTTCAGGTCATAAAATACGGACTCTAAGATACAAAATCTGCAATATTACAACAGGCAGGCTTTTTTTGTGATTTGGATTCGTGCCCGGAATTTTGTATCTTTGATTTATAGCCCTCTTAATTTATTACAGGGCAATAAGTTGATCGATATTTTAAACATTAATCTATGAGGTATCTGACCCTTTTTTTACTTATGGTTCTCCTGGTAATCATGCCTTCATGTAAATTTTTTAAAGACAAAAAGATCTTTGGAAAGAAGAAAGCAGAGCTGGAGGCATTGCAGGAACAGCAGAGAAAGATCAGGGAAGCTGATTCCCTGAAGGCTGTGCAGGAACGTCTTTTGGCGCTTGAACAGGCACGTCTCGATTCCATGAGGCTGGCTGACGAAAAAGAGCGTCTGGCTCTTGCCACACGTTTCAATATAGTTGTCGGAGCTTTTATTACTCCGGAATATGCCAGGGAGTGGGTAGAGGAGTACCGGAACAGAGGTTACGATCCGGCGATAATACCTTTACCCGGGACAAGTTTTGAACTGGTTGTGGCAGAAGCACATCCAGATGCAGCTAAGGCTTTCAGCCGTCTTAACCAGTTTCTGGATACAGTACAGATAGATGCCTGGGTTTACGAAAGGAAATAATTCCCTTTCAGGTATTCTCAATCACAAAGGTATAGCAGCTTACCGAAGTATTGTTTCGTCACGATCAGGTCCTACTGAAACCAGAGTCACAGGAACACCGGTCTGGTCCTCAATGAATCTGATATAGTTACGGAGGTTCACCGGTAACAGGCTGAATTCCCTGATACCGGAGATATTTTCTTTCCATCCCGGTAGTTCTGTATAAACAGGTTCGACGGGGATAGTGTTTACAGGCAGTTCGGCCGTTTTTTCTCCCCCCAGGAGATAGGATGTACATACTTTAATGGTACATAATCCCGACAAGACGTCGCTCTTGGTCATGAAGAGCTTTGTGACTCCGTTGAGCATTATGGCGTATTTCAGTGCAGGAATGTCAAGCCATCCGCACCTGCGTGGACGGCCTGTTGTAGATCCGTATTCATGCCCGGCATCGCGGAGAAAGTCCCCTGTCTCATCATTGAGTTCGGTGGGGAAGGGGCCGCTGCCGACTCTTGTGCAATAGGCCTTGAAGATACCGAATATCTCTCCTATGCTCTTTGGTGATATTCCCAGTCCGGTACAGGCACCGGCACTGACTGTATTTGATGAAGTAACATATGGGTATGAACCGAAATCGATATCCAGCATGGTGCCCTGAGCACCCTCGGCCAGCAGTTTTTTACCCCGGCCGAGAAGATTATTGATATAATACTCGGTGTTGATGATCCTGAAATGCTTCATAATCTCAATACCTTCAAACCATCCTGCCTCGTACTCCCGGAGGTCATATTCCAGGTCATAGTTTTTCAGTATTCTCAGATGAGCCTCCAGATGTTCATCATAAAGGTCTCTGAAATTTTCGGCAAGGATGTCTCCGGCCCTGAGTCCGTTGCGTGCCACCTTGTCGGTGTAGGCAGGACCTATACCTTTGAGAGTGGATCCAATCCTGGAACATCCCTTGCTCTTTTCATAAGCAGCGTCAAGGATTCTGTGGCCCGGAAGGATCAGATTGGCTTTTGCTGAAATAATAAGCCTTCCGGCAAGTTCATCCACCGGAGGTCCGAGGTTTTCAATTTCCTTCCTGAAGACAGCAGGATCTATCACCACACCGTTGCCGATCACGTTTATCTTTTCACTATGAAAAATGCCTGACGGAATAAGGTGAAGAATGTGTTTTACATTGTTGAACTCCAGAGAATGTCCCGCGTTAGGACCTCCCTGGAAACGCGCAATTATATCATAATCAGGGCTGATTGCGTCGACGATTTTACCTTTCCCCTCATCTCCCCACTGCAATCCCAATAAGATGTCTGTATTCATATACAATAACCTAAACTAATTTTTAAACAGTTCACAAGTTACAAAATAAATCAACCTCACACATTTCTGTTATCCGATTGTTGATAAATGCCCGGAGGAGGTTCACTAAACATGAAATGTGGGTTGTGATACACAATAATTGAGCTTGCGGGTTGTTATTATTTCAAATTTCGTAAATTTATGTTTTAATTAACTCAGTTACTGACTATGAAAAAGACAATTTTTGCCTTGATAGCCGGGTTGGCTATTCTGATCTCCGGCAGTCAGGTATCTGCTCAGGGATCCTCTTCCGATGACGATTTCAGGTTCACTATTAAAACCAACCCTCTCACTATTCTGGGTGGCCCCATTTACGCCCTATGGATTGTTCCTCTGACAAATGAATACAAGTTGAGTTTTGAAGCACAGACATTCGGCAAACAGTCTGTTCAGATCGGAGCCGGTTATCTGGGTACCAGCCCCCTGATAAGAACCATAATGGATATGTCTGATGCTGACAGCGACACCACACTCAAGTCGGGTGGCTTTCACGGGCAGTTGTGGTACAAGTTCTTCCTCACAGATGATGATGCTCCATCGGGATTTTATGTTGGCCCTCATGTTTCATACGCATGGGCCAAGATGAAGAACAGCTCCGATGACAATGAGTATATCACTGCTGCCAAACTAAATATCCATGTGGCACTTGGCTACCAGGTCATCAGTAAGGGAGGATTTGCCCTTGATATTTTCACTGGCGTGGGCGTAAAGAATAAATCTTATGATTCCCCCGGATCAGACATGGATGAGTTCCTCGATGATCTGAAGCTTACAAATAAATTCACGGTAAGTGTTCCATTTGGGCTCACCTTTGGCTATGCCTTCTGAAAAACACTAGTTTAATCTGACATTATACAGGGTGGTCCATAACCGGACCGCCCTTGTTTCTTTTATTTTTATCCTCTTTAATATTCCCGTAAATGTAAAGGGAATGATACTGCGGAACAAAGTGATTAAGTTCGCAGGCAGTCCTTATTATTTCACTGATCCTGGGATCACAGAATTCAATGACCTGCCCCGTCTCCAGGTCTATTAGATGATCATGCTGTCCGCACTGATATGCTCTCTCAAACTGGGCCATATTCTTCCCGAACTGATGTTTTACCACAAGACTGCAGTCAAGAAGCAGGTCGATGGTATTGTACAGGGTTGCCCTGCTGACCCGGTAATTCTTGGTCTTCATTGAAATGTACAGTGATTCAATGTCGAAGTGTCCTGAATGCGAGTATATTTCATCCAGAATGGCATATCGTTCCGGCGTTTTCCGGTGCCCTTTCTTTTCCAGATAGTCAGTGAAAATTTTCTTTACCGTATTTTTTGAATCCTCGTTATTCATATCAGGACTAATTAAAAATAAAGACAAAATTAAAATAATTTTGGTAATTCCGCCCGGGTGAACTATCAGGTGGTAATTTCAGAAAAATCCTCCACTCTCTTGACACTGTCGATCCCTCTGATGTTGGAAATTTTCATCATCAGGTTGTTAAGGTCTTTGGTGTGGTGAACATACACATCTATTGTGCCTTCAAAGATCCCTTCCTGAACGGAAATATTGATTCTCGACATATTGACCTTCAGTTCAGAAGAGATGATATTTGTTATCTCATTTACAAGTCCTATCCTGTCAATGCCTGACATGCTTATCCTTGCCGGGAAAGACACCAGTTTGTGAATGGCCCATTTAACAGCTATGATCCTGTTGCCTTCGTTAGACATAAGCCTTATGGCTACAGGGCATTTAGGTTTATGTATAATAATGGTGCCTTCGGGTGAACGGTAACCAGTGACCTCGTCGCCGGGTATCGGATTGCAGCATTTGGCAATCTCATATGACTGTTCCGCATTCTCAACGTTTTCTCGGAGCAGGAAAGGTGCGTTTGTATCCACCTTCTCTTTCTTTGGGGGAACTTCCTCCTTTTGTTCCTTTTTGCTACCTATAAGTTTGAGTTCCCAGTATTTAATGACATTTTTTCCCGGAGATTTCCTGACGATCTTTTTGAGGTTTTCCAGGTCGACGATTCCAAGTTCGATGCCGGAATAAAGTTCATCTTTATTCGGGATATCGTAGGCCTGCATAAGTTTCCTTACCACTTCTGCATTGGATGTGACTCCCAGTTCCTTTAGTTTATTTTCGAGGATCTCCATACCTCTTTTTATCCGGTTGCTGCTCTCAGTCCGGAGAGCATCCTTTATCGCTTCCTTGGCACGTGAGGTAGTAACAAATGAAAGCCATTCCTTTTCGGGTTTTGCAATGTCGGAAGTAATAATCTCAACCTGGTCGCCGCTCATAAGAACGGCACTGACGGGATTAAGTTTATAGTTTATTTTAGCTCCGATGGCTTTGTTGCCTATTTCCGTATGAATTTCATAGGCAAAATCGAGTGCCGAAGCTCCCTTGGGGAGACTTATGAGCTTTCCTTTTGGTGTGAATACCATTATCTCTGACGAAAAGAGATTCATTTTGAACTCGTCGAGGAATTCTATAGGGTCTTCAAGTGGATTCTCCAGCATGGTACGTATCTTTTTGATCCACTTGTCGAGCTCATTTTCCTGCGATGAGTCGCCCTTGTACTTCCAGTGAGCGGCATAACCCCTTTCTGCTATTTCGTCCATCCGGCGGCTTCTGATCTGTACCTCAACCCATTTACCTTCAGGTCCCATTACTGTTACATGCAGTGCCTCATAACCGTTTGGTTTGGGCCTGCTGACCCAGTCGCGCAGGCGGTCGGGTTTTGGAAGGTAGGTGTCGGTGATCATGGAATAGATGTTCCAGCATTGTGTCTTCTCCGGTATGTCGGATGTGGATTCAAAAACGATCCTCACTGCAAGCACATCATATATCTCCTCAAAGGGAACATTCTTTGCCTGCATCTTTTTCCAGATGGAGAAGATCGATTTCGGACGTCCGCTGATGTCGAAATTTATCCCCGAATCGGTAAGCTTATCAATTATCGGCAGGGCGAATTTATTTATCAGGGCAAAAAACTTCTTCTCACTGTGCTTGAGCTTCGATGCAATTTCCTCGTATATCTGTGGCTGACGGAATTTAAAACTCAGATCCTCAAGTTCGCTTTTTATTGCAAAGAGCCCTAAACGGTGAGCAAGAGGTGCATAAAGAAAGATAGTCTCACCGGCCACTTTCATCTTCTTATGCTCGGGCATAGAGTCGAGGGTCCGCATATTGTGAAGCCGGTCAGCGATCTTGATCAGGATAACCCTGATGTCATCGGAAAGCGTCATCAGCATCTTCCGGAAATTCTCGGCCTGCATCGACGACGAACTCTCCTTATTGTAGGTTCCTGATATTTTTGTAAGGCCATCGATCAGTGAAGCTATCTTCGGACCGAAATCGCGGGTCACCTCCTCAAGGGTGTATTCGGTATCTTCCACCACATCGTGAAGCAAGGCCGTGACTATCGACTTCGCTCCGAGCCCTATCTCCTGGTTGACGATCCTGGCAACAGAAATGGGATGGATGATATAAGGTTCTCCTGACTTCCGGCGCATGTTCCAGTGCGCCTCGTTAGCAATCCTGAAAGCTTTCTCAATGAGTTCCCTGTCACCTTCCTTATCACATCTGGTAAGGTTATTGATCAGAGAATCATACTCTTCCTGAATAAGTGCCTTGTCTTCCTCGTCGAAAAAATCCTTGTTACCCATAAATAATCAGGAAACTGTCTGTCCGGTCTACAAATATAGCTTTATTAGTTGAAAAATTGCAGCTCAGTTTCCATGCTGACATACTACCTGTTAAATATAATGGCAACGATGCCTGTTTTTGTAATTTCTCTTCCCGATGGTGTAACTGTTCTGAGAAACCAGAGATAGGTTCCGCCGGGGAGGGGATTACCGCCCTGAGTGCCGTCCCATTCTTCATTATGGTCGGTAGTTTCAAACACTGTCCTTCTATACATGTCGGTAATGATAAGCCTGTATGACTGAGGCGTAAAAGACAATACAGGCCTGAAAAAATCATTGATGGAATTATGATCGGGAGTGAAAAGGTCGGGAACAGTTATCTTTTCTTCTACACCGATGCATGCCTGCATGGAAGTGCTCTCTCCGTTTACAGTCAGTGGATTGGTTGCTTCGAGGGCCCGGACCATGAAACAGATACTGTCACCTTCTGCTTCATACATCAGAGTGGTATAGGGAATCTCATAAACCGTATCAGGAGGTGTTACTGTGTACCTCTCCTCAGGATAACCGCCTGTCGATACATATATCCTGTATGAGCTCACATATCCCCTCCACTCTTTGTAGCTGTTCCAGGTAAGTCTTATAATAGTTTCATTTCTCTCTGAATTCAGCACAATATTGCTGGCAATGTTTGATACTATTGACGGCATATTGCAACTGTTTACTGCCACAAGCCTGTACTGATTCACTTTTTTTATGTCAGCCTCAGTATCTGTATAAATAATGTTATTGTATGTATCTGAAAATGTATGTATATGAGTAAAATCCGGAGAACTGCTGCTTCTTCTTTCAAGAATGAAATCTCCGGTTTCTGAGAGCGGATCTATTGTGAAAGAGAGCCTGACCACATTGTCGTTCCCGACGGTGGCATAATCGGCATTTATCCATTCTGGCAGTCTTTGCATTGATGTACTGACACATACCTGATTCGATCGTGATACCAGACCGCCTGTAAGATTTGCATTGACGAAGAAACAGTAGAGCCTGTCCACTTCAAATTCGTCAAAAACGTAACCTGTTGCAGCAGGGCCTGCAGAAGTCAGTTCAGAGAAAGCTGATCCGTCAACGGAATACATTATCTTATGACTGAGAATTTCTTCAGGTGCAGCCAGGTACTGGTTCCAGCTGATACTGATAAGCTTGTTACATGTATCTGTAACAGCAGTTGAAAAGATGGTATTTTTTTTATTTGAAAGAGGACTTACGTTATCTGCAGTGTCAAAAGCAGCAACTACGAAAGATTCGCTGTAGTATTTAGATCCTGATCCTGTTCTTGTATATGATGTGGCTGATGGTGAATAAAGGGTGTCAAGTTCAGTGGCTCCTTCAGGGTCCCTGTCGAGGTAAATGATATAACCGGCAACATCATCAGAGGGACTTGGAATCCATGCGATCTCAACATTTCCCGACCATGGATCGACCGACACCAGGTTTATCACGGGAGGGATGGGTGGCACGGAATCAGCCTGTCCGCATAACCTCAAACCTGTCAGGGACATTATTGCTGCCAGAAAAAAAATGGTATGCCACGCTTTCATTAAATGCTCGAGTAATATGTATGTAATACGTTAATTAACGGCATCTTATTACTCTGAGTAATCACATATATAATAATTTAAGCTTCATTTCGACAAACTTAAATAAAAAAAGGGTAAGCTTTTTTAATGTTTCTATATTTGCATAATCTATGTCAGCCGGAAAGTTTATTAAGAGAATACAGCATTTGCGGGTAGAACTTATCGACGAGGTAAGACTGGTTTACATTCTCAGCCTTGTTGTAGGACTTCTCAGTGCTCTTGCTGCAGCTCTGCTTAAAAATGCCCTGCATTATACACATGAATTTCTGACAGGTGGAATTACATACGAATCAGGGGGGTATCTCTATCTGGCATATCCCCTTGCAGGAATGCTTCTTACTGTTATCCTGGTAAAATTTGTCATAAGGGACAACATAAGCCACGGGATCAGCAGGATATTGTATGCTATTTCCAGGAGAAAAAGTTACCTGCGGACACATAATACCTGGTCGTCGATAGCCGCCGGTACTCTCACAATAGGGTTTGGAGGATCGGTGGGAGCCGAGGCACCGATAGTCCTTACAGGATCATCTATAGGCTCAGTGGTGGGAAGGTTTTTCAGACTGAATTACCGGGCTGTAACTCTTCTGATAGGCTGTGGGGCGGCAGGTGCCATTGCAGGTATATTCAAGGCACCAATTGCCGGTATCGTCTTTACCCTGGAAATACTGATGCTCGACCTTACCATCTCTTCGATAGTGCCATTGCTGATATCATCGGTGACAGCAGCAACGGTAGCCTATTTTCTGATGGGAAACCAGGTTCTCTTCTCATTCAATATCAGAGAGTCTTTTATAATTTCTAACATACCATGGTATCTTCTTCTGGGAGTTCTTTCAGGTCTCGTGTCTTTATATTTTTCGAGGCTGACAATCCTGCTGGAGAAACAGTACGCGAAAATAAATAACATTTACGTCAGGCTTTTTGCCGGCGGGGCTGTCCTGGGAGGTCTTATTTTCCTGTTCCCTCCTTTTTATGGTGAAGGCTATAATACAATAATGTTTCTTTTACAGGGCGATGTGGCTTCGGTGACTGAAGGAAGCATCTTTAATCGTTTTTCCGGTAACTTTGCCGGAGTCGTGCTTTTTATGGCAGGACTGATACTTCTCAAGGTGTTTGCTAGCAGTTCCACCAATGGTGCAGGCGGTGTGGGAGGCATTTTTGCACCCACCCTGTTTCTGGGAGGAGTTAACGGATATTTTTTTGCAACTATCCTGAAACAGTTTTTCAACGTCGACCTGGCCGATAACAGATTTGTGCTGGCGGGTATGGCAGGTGTAATGGCAGGGGTGATGCATGCACCGCTCACAGCCATATTCCTTATTGCTGAGATAACGGGAGGCTACGACCTCCTGATACCAATTATCATTACTTCAACGATGGCTTTCATTACTGTAAGAAGCTTCGAGAAACATTCCATATATCATGTTCAGCTCGCAAGCAGGGGAGAGCTGATAACTCATGACAAGGACAAAGCTGTTCTGTCGAGGATGGACTGGAGGAAAGAGATTGAAAAAGATCTTATTACGGTAAAGCCCGGAGAGAAACTGGGAGACCTTGTTAAAGTCATCTCAAGGTCAAAACGTAACATATTCCCCGTTGTCGATAATTACAATATCCTGGAGGGAATAGTCCTTCTTGATGAGGTCAGGGAGATAATGTTCAACCAAGATCTTTATGATAAGATATCGGTGAAAGATCTGATGACCATTCCCCCTTCATATATCGACACAAAGGAAAATATAGAGACGGTTATGGAGACATTCCGGAAAACCGGTGCGTGGAACCTTCCTGTACTGGATAACGGTTACTATGTGGGGTTCATTTCAAAATCAAGAATATTCACGACTTACAGAGAATTGCTTGTACAGTTTTCGGAAGAATAGAATTTAATAACATCATATCATGAAACGAGACACACTGATTTTCGACATCATTGAAAAAGAACGCCGGCGACAGCTTAACGGCATTGAACTTATTGCCTCTGAAAATTTCGTCAGTCAGCAGGTTCTGGAGGCTATGGGTTCGGTACTTACCAATAAATATGCCGAGGGATATCCCGGACACAGGTATTATGGTGGATGTGAGGTGGTTGACGAGGCAGAACAGCTTGCTATTGACAGGCTGAAAGAACTTTTTGATGCTGAATATGCAAATGTTCAGCCTCATTCCGGGGCCCAGGCAAATATGGCGGTATTCCTTACTGTCCTGAAACCCGGAGATACTTTTATGGGCCTTGATCTTGCCCATGGTGGTCATCTTTCACATGGCTCACCTGTCAACTCGTCGGGAATTTTATACCGGCCTGTAGCCTACGGTGTAGGAGAAGAAACAGGGTATATCGACTATGATATGATGGAAGAAACAGCTCTCAGGGAGAAACCAAAGCTTATTGTGGGAGGAGCTTCTGCCTACTCCAGGGAATGGGATTATGAGAGAATGAGGAACATTGCCGATAAGACAGGAGCTCTTCTTATGATCGATATGGCTCATCCGGCAGGACTGATAGCCGCAGGACTGTTAAAAAATCCTCTAAAACATGCTCACATCGTTACATCGACAACCCATAAAACACTAAGAGGACCGAGGGGCGGGATTATACTGATGGGAAAAGATTTTGTGAATCCCTGGGGTATCACAACTCCGAAGGGAGAGGTAAAAATGATGTCGTCGATGCTTAATTCGGCTGTCTTTCCCGGCATTCAGGGTGGGCCGCTGGAACATGTGATAGCTTCCAAGGCAGTCTCATTCGGAGAAGCTCTCCAGCCTGAATTCAGGGAATATCAGCTCAGGGTGAAGAGAAACGCGGAGGTGATGGCAGAAGCATTCATGGCAAAGGGATATAAGGTCGTTTCGGGAGGCACTGACAATCATCTGATGCTTATTGATCTCAGGACCCGATTCCCCGAGATATCAGGGAAAAAGGTGGAAAACACCCTCGTACAGGCACATATAACAGTAAACAAAAACATGGTTCCTTTCGATTCAAGGTCGCCTTTCCTGACTTCCGGACTGCGTGTCGGGACACCGGCAATAACTACGAGGGGAATGAAAGAAGAGCATATGGGAGATATTGTTGACCTTATTGATTCCGTTATCTCGAACATTGATAATGAGGGTATTATTAAAGAAACAGGCGAAAAAGTTGTGAAAATGATGCAGTCATTTCCTCTTTTTTCGATGTAGAAATGCATATAAAGGACTTAAAAAAGCAGGTTATAATTATTTTTACT
>DAIOVL010000001.1:254233-258699 GCA_036759025.1 Bacteroidales bacterium | reverse complement strand
TCAAATTTATTATTTGTGAGACCGTTATATATTCAAATTTAATTAACTTGCTGCGGGTATAACAGGTACAGCGTTAATTATTTAACACTGATGTATTTGGGGTATAAAAATCAGGCTATTGCAGGTCTAGTTTTCTTTTTGCTGACATCACTGTCTGCAGGAGGACAGGATACTCATAAACACAAGTATATGCTTGCCGCTGAGAAAAAAACCATGTCAGTAACTTCAGCTGCAAATACACTTAGCATAAAGTATTCCATTTCAGAACTTAACGCTGAAAGCCTCAGTAATGAATACGGAGAATGGTACAGGATTGGAATTCCCGGACATATAAAAAGTGCCGATCCAGGCAAACCGGAAGTACCCGTGCTCACAAGGCTGATAATGATACCTGAAGGATACTCCTGCAGGATAAAAATAACGGAGGTTCAATCAAAAAGGATAAAACCTTCACTGAAGAAATTTAAAGGGAACCTCTTCCCTGCTCAGGAAAGTGAAGCTAAGAAACAACAGCAGTCAGGTAAGAAGTTCATAATAGACAAAACCATCTATTCAGCAAGGAATTTTATAGAATCCGACACTGTTATCATTGAGCATGCCGGAAAATCAAGGGGAATGAATATAGCCAGCCTGTCGGTATACCCGGTAAGGTACAATCCCGCTTCCAATATAGTCGATGTGATTACCGGTATGAACATAGAGATAATGTTTGTCCAATCAGATGCAACTGTAAAATCTTCAACTCCTGTTTCAGATCTTTTCACTGCCACCATCGGCAAGGGGATACTCAATTATGATCCGGATGATTATATTCCCGGCTACTCCGACAAACCAATAAGGATGGTAATTTTAACAGATACCGCATTCAGAAAGCATCTGAGTCCCTTCCTTGAATGGAAAACACAAAAAGGGTTCAGAACAGAACTTCTTTATTATGGTGCAGATTACGCGGGAACAAGCTATACAGAAATAAAAAATTCACTTGCTGAACTCTATAATTCATCCACGGAAGAAAATCCTCCTCCTGTTTACCTGCTGATAATAGGCTCAGTTAATCGCATTCCCTATTACGGGACCGGTTCTGTGACAGACCTTTATTATGGGGAATTTGACGGAAACGGAGATTATTTTCCTGAGATGTTCATCGGAAGGCTCCCTGTTGCAGATACAAATGATGTGAAGAATGTGGTGAGCAAGATCGTTCAGTACGAGAAATTCGAGTATCCTGACACAAATTCATTTCACTCCTCTGCCCTGGCCACGGCCGGTGTGGATGACAGCCACGATATATACATGAACGGACAGGTAAACTACCTCGTCTCCAATTACCTCGGGCCGGCTGAAAATATTTCAGAATATCAGTTTCTGTACCCTGATGCAAGCAAGGACAGTATCATTAAACTGATAAACAAGGGACTGTCATTCATTAACTATACCGGACACGGATCATCTTCCGGATGGCTTTATCTTAATATCACCAATTCCGACATTTCCGGTTTCAGCAATAAGGAAATGTATCCTTTCATCATCAGTAATGCATGCCAGACTTCAAGATTCAATACCACATCATTCGGGAACAGCCTGGTGCTTGCAGACAAAAAAGGAGGTATCGGTTTTATAGGATGTTCCGGCGACTCATACTGGGATGAAGATTATTACTGGGCTGTTGGGGTCGGACCGGTTGCGCCTGAACCAACTTACGAATCTACAGGTCTTGGAGCTCTCGACAGATTATTTCACACTAATGGTGAAAGAGCATCAGAATGGTACTATACAATGGGCCAGGTGAATTATGCAGGGAACCTCTCGGTAAGTTCAAGCACTTCGTCGAGAAAGAAATATTACTGGGAAACCTATAATCTGGTGGGAGATCCGAGCATAATACCTGTTATAGGCACTCCCGATACATTCAGCATAAGTCTTCCCGATACTCTTCCAAATGGTCTGAAATCATTTTCATTCATCTCGGAACCTTTTTCATATGTGGCAATCTCACATTTCGATACCCTCTGGGATGCGAAGCACACAAGTCCTTCAGGAAGTGTAACACTTGAGATGCCAGGTATATCGGAAGATTCATGCCTTGTGGTCATTACAGGCCAGAACCGAAAACCCCTGATCAAAACCATATACTTCTCAGAAGTGAACAAACCCTTCCCAAATCTTGCAGCATGGTTTGTGAACGATTCTTTAGGAAATTCAGACGGGAAAACCGATTTTAATGAGACCATCTTTCTCAGACTGAAACTGGAAAACCCCGGCAGCGTTGAGGTAAATGATGTAACTGCAAGTATTTCAACAACATCAGAATATATTAATCTGCTAAGTTCGAGTGCTCTTATCGGAACCATGGCTCCGGGCTCCGTGCATATCTTGTATGATGAATTCTCATTTAAAATTCAGGGTGATATTAGTGATAAACATACGGTTACTTTTGATCTGGCACTCAGGTACGGAACTGAGGAAAAACTATACAGGATCGATATCGTCATTCATGCACCCCTTCTGTTTATCTCACATTATCTCATCGATGACACAGAATACGGGAATGGAAATTTAATTGCAGAAGCCGGAGAAAGACTTGACCTGATCTTTTCAGTCATAAACCAGGGGGGAAGCAGCACTTCCGGTATATTCTCTCTATCGAGTGAAGATCCGGAAATTGCCATTATTGAGCCGACAAAGAATTCCGGTATCCTCAATTCCGGAGAATCAGTTGAATTAAGGCACAGAGTAAGAATAGCGGAAGGAACACCTACCGGTAAAGTGATAAATGTCTCAACCCTTCTGAACTGTGATCCTTTTTATGCATCACGGGATTTCACCCTGAAAGTAGGAAGGATAAGGGAGACTTTTGAGTCTGCCTCATTCAAAGTTTTTCCATGGATAAATGTTAGTCCCGAACCATGGATCATTACCGAAACGGACCGTTTTGACGGGATAAAATCAGCAAGGTCAGGATATATTACCGATAATGGGAACTCAACACTTGGAATGAAGGTTCTCTACATTAATACCGATACGCTGAGGTTTCACTACAAGATATCTTCGGAAAGGAACTATGATAATCTGATATTCAGATTAAATGGAGAAGAGTTAATGAAGGTATCGGGTGATATTGACTGGACATTAGCCGAGTTTGAAGTTAATGAGGGACTGAACACATTTGAATGGTCATACAAAAAGGACGGATCGGTATCGGAAGGAAGCGACTGTGCATTCATTGACCTGGTAGACTTTGCCGGTTCAGGGAATTATATTTTCAGGGATGTCGTAGCAGCGCGCCTTATATCGCCCGTACAGAAGACAAACCTGGGCAGGGAAAATGTTAGTGTCAAACTGCTTAATCATGGTCCTGATACCATAAACGGCTTTAATATGGCGTATTCTTTAAACGGGGGTATGCCGGTTGTTGAGTATTTTGATAAAAAACTGATTTATAACGATGATTCTCTGACTGTTACATTCTCAACTCCTGTAAATCTCTCCCAGTTTGGTGATTATGATCTTGTTGTATACAGTTTCGGGAATAATGACAATTACCTTTATAACGACACCCTGTCGGCATCTTATAAAAACACCAATATTGAAGGTCAGGTCCTTGCATATCCCAATCCTTTTTCAGAGGAACTGAACCTAATTATCAAATCGGATATTGAATCAACTGTAAGGATCTCAGTAGTCAGTTCTGAAGGGAAGCTGATGAGAATAAATGATAATCCCGGAGAAGGTTATTATATTGAAAAAGTTGTAGCGGAGGGCTCAAATCTGTTCGGGTTAAGACCTTATATTCCATACCAGGGTGTTTATTATCTGAGGATACAATTTCCGTCAGGCACCAGGACGGTTAAAATTGTAAAAATGAAAAAATAAATTTACAGTATGGGAAGAATACCGACGCGTGACGAAGCTCTTCAATTGTTCAAAAAATACAACAGCTCCGAAAGCCTTTTAAAGCATGCTCTTGCTGTTGAAGGTGTAATGAGACACATGGCAAAAAAAGCGGGTGAGGATGAAGAGAAATGGGGTATTATCGGCCTGATCCATGACCTTGATTACGAAATGTATCCTGACCAGCATTGCACAATGACTAAAAAGATTCTTGAAGAAAATAACTGGCCCGATGATTATATAAGGGCAGTTTTGAGTCATGGCTGGGGTCTCGTTACTGATATAGAACCTTTGAGCCTTCTCGAAAAGACTATTTACGCAATTGACGAGCTTACCGGTCTGGTTGCCACCAGTGCGCTGGTCAGACCTTCACGGAGTGTAATGGACATGGAAGCCAGGTCGGTAAAGAAGAAATGGAACGACAAGCGCTTTGCTGCGGGAGTCGACCGTTCAGTTATTGAAAAGGGAGCTGAGATGCTGGGAGTCAGCCTCGATGAACTTATAACTGACTGTATTTTGGGAATGAGGGAGGTTTCGGAAGAGATAGGGTTGAAATGATTGCGGATTTCGGAAGG
>DAIOVL010000001.1:115157-254133 GCA_036759025.1 Bacteroidales bacterium | reverse complement strand
GAATGAGGGAGGTTTCGGAAGAGATAGGGTTGAAATGATTGCGGATTTCGGAAGGCGGATTTCGGAAGGTGGATTTCGGATTGCAGGTTTTTTAAATAACAATAAAATCTGCAATCACAAATCCGAAATCACAAATCCGAAATCCGAAATCCCCTAAAGCTCTTTGATCTTTATATTCCTGAACCACACATCGTTACCGTGGTCCTGCAGGCCTATATAGCCTTCTTTTGCGGTATTAATGAACCATTCCCAATCCTTGAACTTGGAATTTGCACACATCTTTTTCCAGTCATCAGTCCACAGGTGGAATTCGACGACATTGGCACCGTTCTGATTGAATACCACAGTTCCCTGATATACAAGTATGGAAACTTTATTCCATTGTCCTGCTGGTAAGGTGTTCTGAGGAACTGCGGGTATAAGGTCATACAGTGATCCGGCCATACGGTTTCCGTTGACGCCCAGACGTGCATCAGGATGCCTGTCATTGTCCAGCACCTGCATTTCGGGAGATGACTTATAGATAGGTTCATTGGGGATTTCCTGTGCCAGAATAAAGATCCCGCTGTTTCCGCCTTCAGAGATTTTCCATTCCAGTGACAGCTCAAAATTCCCCAGTTTTTTGTCATATATGATATCTCCGCCGCCACCGCCGGCTTCTCCGGCACCGGAGCCTATGCAACGAAGGGTTCCGTCAACTACTTCCCATCCTTTTTCAGGAAATGCTGTCTTGTTATAGCCACGCCATCCTGTCGTTGTTTTTCCGTCAAAGATAGGGATCCAGTTATCATCTGCTCCGGTCTTTTTCTTACCTGAAGATGCACAAGAAGTTATCGCCATTAGTATTACAAATGATAAGAAAATGTTTATCAGTCTCATAATGATTGCTTTTTTGTTAAATAAAAGTATCGTGGTGACCGGGAAAGCCACCACGACATTGAAATTTGTTATGCCGGCATATCGGGCAATGACCATCCGTCACGATAAGTATGTCTGATCATTTCTGAAGCAAATGCCTTGGCGTCGATTGTTATGTTGGGTCTGTCGAATTTTGGATCACCGTCGATTATTGTAAAGTTGTCGGAGATGGTAAGCCTGACCTTGTCGGTATCGCTTATGTTTGTAAACTCCATTTTCTCGCCGTTCCATTCGAGTTCCTTATTGAGTCCCTGAAGTCTTACAGCCAGCACTCCCATAACCACCATTTCGTTAAATGGTCCGGCTTCGGAGAAGTCTGATTTTGTCTTCACTCTGTTTTCAGGGCTTTCCTTGCAAGCGCGTACCCAGTCCATTTCGTGTTTTCCTCCCTCAACCCTGCGTTCTGTTTTGGGTAGTTCAGGTTTGCGTCCCGAGAGCAGCCATGGGTTTCTTCCGTAGCATCCGCAGATAAGTTTATCTTTTGTTCCGTGGAAGATAACTCCTCCACCGCCGTCATTCATATTCTTTCCTGCAGGCCATCCTGTCGGTTTCGGTGGCTGAAGACCTCCGTCGTACCATATAACCTCAACCTGAGGCAGTTTCATTTTGGCTCTCTTTGCAGCAGGCCGTTCCGGATATACCAGGTTAACCATCTGTGCATTTGGTGCACAATCTGTAAGAAGGAGTGTCGAGCTGCCCTGTGCCCTTACCGGATACTGCAGCTGAAGTCCTTTAAAGACAGGGTGAAGGATATGACATGCCATGTCGCCAAGTGCTCCTGTGCCAAAATCCCACCAGCCTCTCCAGTTCCAGGGTGTATACAGGCTGTTGTAAGGTCTCATCTTTGTGGGACCGATGAAGAGATCCCAGTTAAGTGTTTCAGGCACCCACTCTCCCTTGGGAACATTAAGTCCCTGCGGCCATATAGGCCTGTCGGTAAATGCTTCCACCCGGCTCACATCACCGATCTCTCCGTTATTAAGCCATTCCATTATGAGGTTAATACCTTCACCCGAAGCTCCCTGGTTGCCCATCTGGGTTGCGACCTTATGTTTTGCAGCCAGCTTGGTCAGCAGTCGAGATTCATATACAGTGTGTGTAAGAGGCTTTTGTACATATACATGTTTACCCAGAACCATGGCATTGGCAGCAACAATGGCATGCGTATGGTCAGCTGTGGCGACAATTACGGCATCAATTGAATTCGCCATCTCGTCGTACATCTTTCGCCAGTCCCAGTAACGTTTTGCATTGGGATTTTCTTCAAAGACTTTCTTTGAATAACCCCAGTCGACGTCACAGAGGGCAACAATGTTCTCAGTAGCTCTTACTGCCTTTAAGTTTGAATTCCCCATTCCTCCGATACCAACAACTGCTATGTTCAGCTTGTCGCTCGGGGCTCTCTTGCCAAGTCCGCTTATGACAGAGCTGGGTAGTATGGTCAAACCTGCAGCCACCGCTCCGGTTGTCCCGATAAACGACCGGCGCGTAATGTTTTTTGAATCTTCTTTCATTTTCAGGTAGATTTAGTTTTATTGATCCGATAAAAATAATAAAATCAAACATAATAGCAGTTATTTCGATAACTTAAATTTTCTATCTTTCTGAACAGTTTCATGATATACACAAAAATAGATTTACAGGAATGGAAAAAAAATATTTTCTGCTTGAGACCAGGGAAAGTTCCCGGTTTGTAAGAACGGCACAGGTAGTTTTCGGCATTCTTTGCATTATCATCGCCTTTTACTGGATTATTTTTCAGTACGGATCAATAAAAAACGACTCAACACTCTGGATTACCATAGTCTTTCTCGCTGGTTTCGGCTCCTATCAGATTGCGGCCGGTTTTGGAAGGATAACGAGATACCTTGAAATCGGATCCGATGAGGTGATATTGAAACAAAATTCAGTACTGCCCAGGGTCGTTCTCAAGGCTTCAGCAATTAAAAAAATAGACTTTTACCCAATGAGCATCAGGTTCATTATGGAACATAAAAAGAGAACCATACTAAGGTTTGGTCTCAGCTATACAGACCTGATCGAACCGGTAAAAAATGCAATTGCTGAGTTCGCGGCGATAAACCATATAATAACAGAAGAAATGTCTGAAGAGATCTGACCGGTAAGCGTTCGTGGGTAAACTGTTATTCAAAGATCAAGAATTTCCTGCCATATGTTTTCCGCAACAGGAATACCATTTTCAACAGACTCTTTCCTTATCTTTTTCACGTTTTCTCCCGGATAGCGAATTGTGCTTCCATCTGTTGCAGGAACAGATGAGTGAAGATCTGCAATAATTTCACCCACAACACCTTCAATTGAAGGAAAGTTATGAAGTTTTGAAATATTTATTGCAATAAATACCTGCGACAGGGCATATTCAACCTTCCGTGCGGTAATTGAGCATACTGATGATCCTCCCGAAAGAATTGTGGCGATAATATCCAGCAGCAATGACAGTCCGGCACCTTTCCAGTAACCAACCGGCAGTGTTCTCCAGGATTCAAGTATTTCAGCAGGATCATCAGTAAGTTCTCCTTTATTATTGAAGCCTCCGGGTAACGGAAGCTTGTTTTGTGCATTGACGTAAGCTTCCATTTTACCGTACGAATATAATGACATCGCAAAATCGAGCACTACGGCATCATTCCCCCATGGCACTGCAAGTACAAAAGGATTATTTCCCAGATGCGGATCCTTTGCTCCCCAGGCTGGCATATTTGCAATAGTATTTGTCCAGCCGATAAAGACATATCCTTTTGATGCCGCCTGCCAGCCATACAGCCCTCCGCGCATCCAGTGATTTGTCTGAGCCAGAGCAACAAGACCCATACCATGATTGTCGGCCAGCTTTGTAGCCCTGTCAGTTGCAAAACGGGCATTAAGCGGCCCGGGTCCCAGGTTTCCGTTCCATTGCTCCAGCGATCCGGCCGAATGAACAAGCACTGGTTCCTCATCAGGCTTTATATATCCGTCTCTTGTGTTGTGAATAAAACGAGGAAACCTGTTCACCCCGTGCGTATAGATTCCCTCGAGGCTGTTTGTAGTAAATATTTCTGCAATCTCACGGGCTTTTTCTTTTTTGTAACCTGTTTTGAGGAGGATCGTGAAGAATACCGATCTCATCTCTTCTGCATCTACTTTTATCATAAATGATTAAATATTAAAATGTAATAAAGGTTAGTATATCGATCTCAGCATCCTGGATTATTCCCAGATCTGACCTGCAAAATCCATGAACCAGTTCCAGTCTTTCAGAATGAGGTTATGTCCACCTGTACGAATGTGAAAACCCACCTTACCCGATGTAACCGGCTGATCGAGAGGGGGCATCTCAGGCGGAAGATCCGATTTGGTTTTCAGAAGCCTGAATACCGGAAGCGAATGATAAAGAGCAAGGTATGATCCTTTAGGATCTCCCCACAGATCTTCATCGGCACATGCGACGTAAAGAGCACGTGGTGCCATGAGTGCAAGAAGCATGTGCATGTCAACAGGCATGGCGTCTTCGTTATTGTTGAATCTGCGGTAGTTCAGGCAGAACCAGTGTGGAAATGAACTGTTAATTCTTTCCACGGTTTCCCCCAGTCTTCTCCTTGCCAGTGCAGCACCTCCACAGCCTGATTCATTGCTAATGACAATTGAAAAACGCTGGTCGGTGGCTCCAGCCCACAATGCAGTTTTGCCACCCCTGGAATGGCCAAGCACAGCTACTTTTCTGTCGTCAACATCTTTGTCTGTTTCGAAATAATCCATGCACCTGCTCGCACCCCATGCCCACGCCGCCAAAGTACCCCATGAATCATCCTGACGTATACCGCGGTCGAGGACACCATGAATGCCATCCTGAAAGTTATCGAAATTATCAGGGTCAACATCACGGTTATAAAATACAGCTATTCCATAACCTCTTTCAATTACATCTTCAGCGGGCCAGAATTCACTGCGGGTTTTTCTGGTCGGGTCCGTATTTACCGGGCCCCTGTTGTCTATCAGAAGAAAAAGAGGTGCCGGTTTACCAACATTATTGGGGACGAACATAGTAAGTCTTATGCTGAGCGACCTGCCGTCAGAATCAATTATTATATCCACTTCCTTAAGGGTGGCAGCACCTCCCATTGCCCCGCGATCCTCATTCACAATCTTAGAAGTCTGTAAGTAAGGTGTCGAAGGAATCCTTCCATAGACATTTTCCCTGAAGAGCTCCAGGACTTCTTCCCGTCCTGATCTCTTCCACTCACGGGCTTTTGAGAAAGTTCCTCCCTGAGAATTTGCAAGAACATCCGGCAGGGTGTATTCAGGAACCTTTTCCTCATAATAGTTGAACTGTGGACGGGCTTTTGAAAGCTTTTCAACAACGGCAGGATTTGCCACCCATCCCTGAGCAGTAACAGATTCAGTCATAAGGATCATCATACAAGCCAGTGCAACAGAACTGAACCAATCTGGCAACATGGGATTAATGTACTTGTAAAGATGCTTTATCATATTATATATATTTAATTATCAACACAATGGCCTTACTGCACCTTACAGCTATAGTACAAATGTATCAAAAATATGAAACATCGGGACCCGGATATTTCGTATCTTTACACATTCCGTCAGGTTTAGTATGATCACTCTTTTCCGTAAAAATAAAGATAGTCTTACCTGCCTTCTGTGCCCTCATTTGTGTAAGATCCCACCAGGCCGTACAGGAGTATGCAGGGTCAGGAAGAATATCGGCGACACTATTGACCTTATCACATACGGAGTTGTTTCAGGATATGCATATGACCCTGTGGAAAAGAAGCCCCTTTATCATTTCTTTCCGGGCACGAACATACTTTCAATCGGCTCGTACGGGTGTAATATGAGATGTGATTTTTGCCAGAACTACAACATCTCCCAGCATATCCTTGAAGGTTATCCCCAAATAACAAAACCCGGAAAAATAATCGATGATGCCCTTGCCACGGTAAATAACATTGGTGTGGCATTCACATATAATGAGCCGGTTATCTGGTTCGAATATGTCAGGGATGTTGCCATCATGGCAAAGGAGAAAAATCTTCATACTGTAATGGTAAGCAACGGGTATGTAAATAAAGAGCCGCTGAAAGAATATATTTCTTTCATCGATGCCTTCAACATAGATCTGAAAGCCTTTAACGCGGATTTCTACAGGAAACTTACCGGAGCCGGAATTGAGCCGGTCAGGGAGACATTGAAGCAGATTGCCCGGTCAGGCAGACATCTGGAAGTTACAACACTCATAATACCGGGACGTAATGATGATGATAAAGAAATGGCCTCCGAAGCTGAATGGATTGCCGGAGAGCTTGGCAAAGATGTTCCGCTTCACATCAGCAGGTACTTCCCCATGTTCAGAAGAGAGGACCCTCCTACTCCCGCAGGAACTGTTTTGAGATTATATGAAACAGCTTCGCGGTATCTCGATCATGTTTATATCGGAAATATGTCGTCAGAAAAAGGGCGGGACACTATTTGTCCTGGTTGCGGTGCCACGGTAGTAAAAAGAACGGGATATTCAATCAAAATTCAAAATCTCGATCAGGAGGGAAAATGCCTTTCATGCGGAAAACAGATATTCAGACATTTTACCTCTTTCTCTTCCTCTATTAAAAACTGATCATCTTTTACCTTTGATGTTCCTGAAGAGGTCTATACTTTCTTCTGCTCTCCTGATATAAAGGTTACGGAGTTGTCTGATAATTGGAAAATCGACTCTGAAGGTAATGTCATCAATGCAGCAAAACGGCAGTACCACTGGAGATGTGCCGGTCATAAACACCGCATCATAACCGGCAATTTTATCAGCTGCCACACATTCCTGAAAGACGGTTATTCCGTTTTCCCTGCATATTTCCAGAATATGTTTTCTGGTTATACCGTTTAAAATGATCTCGCCGGGTGCTGTAGTCAGTTCTTTTCCCTTCAGAAAGAATATGTTAGAGCGGCTTCCTTCAGTAACCTGTCCCTCTGAATTTACAAGCAGTGCCTCGTAGGCACCTTCAAGAATAAGCTTCTGCCATATTGACGATCTGAGCATGTGATTAATTACCTTTGATGAGGGATCATCCCGTTCGGCATAATATAAAATACCTTTGACTCCATTCCTGTATTGTTCATCATCTGGATAGATCGGTTCGATGAAATAAACGAGGTAATTCAGTGAATCCCTGTTGTAATTAAAGACAATTTTGAGATTTACCTCTTTCCTCCTTTCTGTTTTCGAAAGCCTGATAATATCACGTCTGAGTGTTTCCTCGTCTGTTATCATTTTCTTCCTTATTAGACGTGTGCTTATGGCCAGTCTTTCCATATGATCATGGAAGAAGACAGGACTTCCTTTCACCATTCTGATTACTTCATAAACAGACTGCCCTGAATAGACCAGAGAATTGTCGAACTGATATTCCGGTATCAGGTCGCCGTTCAGGATGAATTTCTTTCCGTAGCATTCGTTCATAAATAGAGGGATTTTCCCACAAAAATACTAAACATTTATTCTCATTACCCTCATTTGTTACTATATTCACAGCTGCTTATAGGAGCATGTACGCGATAGTTGACATTGAAACCACAGGAGGCAGCGCGAAGCTTGAGAAGATCACTGAGGTGGCTGTTTTTCTTCATGACGGCGAAAAAATCACGGGAGAATATTCCACCCTGGTCAATCCTGAAAGAAACATCCCATATTACATTACCAACCTTACGGGGATAACCAATGAAATGGTTGAAAATGCCCCCAGGTTCTACGAAGTGGCACGTACAATCGTTGAACTGACTGAAGGAAGGACATTCGTTGCACATAATGCGAGGTTTGATTATTCTTTCATCAGGCAGGAATTCAAATCACTCGGCTACAACTTCAGAAGGAATGTACTCGATACCGTTGCACTCAGCAGGAAGCTGTTCCCGGGTCACCGGTCATACAGCCTGGGTAACATTTGCAGAGACCTTAACATAAAGATCAATGACCGTCACAGGGCTGCCGGCGACGCCCTTGCCACGGTAAAACTATTTGAGATACTTCTCAGCCGGGACAATGAAATAAATGGTGCCAGATCGGACCTGATAAGGAACACCAGGATATCGAAGCTTCATCCCCAGCTGGATCTTTCCACGATTGAGAACATACCTGAAGAACCCGGTATCTACTATTTTTACAATGACAGGGGCGATCTCATTTATATCGGCAAAAGCCGCGATCTGAAGCAGAGGATCTACACCCACCTGTCTAATAACACCACAGGCAGAGCCATGGAAATGCGCGATATGATCGCTGCTATCGATTATGAAGTAACAGGAAGCGAGCTGGTTGCACTTCTGAGGGAATCGTCGGAAATTAAAGCCTGCAAACCCCTTTTCAACAGGGCTCAGAGAAGAGCTTTGTTCCAGTGGGGAATTTATAGTTATACCGACGAAAAGGGCTACCTGAACTTCACATATAAACACATTGATAATGAAGATGTTCCTCTCTCCGTTTTTTCCACCCGTGAAAAAGCAAGGTCTAAACTGGCTTCTCTTGTGGAGTATTATCAGCTCTGCCAGAAGCTTTCCGGCCTATATGAAACTGACGGTGCCTGCTTCCATCATCATGTAGGCCTGTGCAGGGGAGCTTGCTGCGGACTGGAGGCTCCCGGAAAATATAATGAGAGAGCATCCCAGGCTGCTGGGGAGTTTGTTTTTTCCCGAAGGAATTTTTTTATTATCGACAGCGGCAGGAATGAAGAAGAAAGATCCGCAATTAAGATTGTTAACGGGAAATACGCAGGATACGGATATTTCAATATCGGCGACATGGGATTCGGACTTTCAGCTCTGCACGACTGCATTGTGCCATCCCCAGATAATCGCGATATCCAGGTTATAATCAAGCAGTATCTCAGATCAAACAAGGTCGGGAAAATAATAGATTTCTGAGTTTCACTTTTTTATTATCTTTGAGTTAAACGGACAATGACGGTTTTTAGCAATCATAATCTTATCAATGGCAGTATTTGAAAGAACGACAAAGAAGGTAATCCTCAGGATTGACGAATTCTTTGACAATATTGAACTTGGTGTTCTCGTATTCCGGGAAGGGATAAAAAGTTACATACATAAAGATTATGAAGCCTATGAAAGGCATCTTCACAAGGTTGAGTCACTGGAAGGAAATGCAGACAAGCTTCAGAGGATCATTGAAAATGACATGATCACCCACTCCATTCTTCCCCAGCACAGGGCTGAAGTGGCTATGCTGATCGACAAGATTGATGAGATTATCGACACCATCAAAAAGTCGATGAATGAAATAATAACAGAAATGCCGGTAATCCCCTCCGAACTCGATAAGGATTTCATCACACTGGCCGAATCATCGGCAAATGCGGCGGAAGAGCTTGTACCTGCCGCCCGTGCATATTTCAAGGCACCCTATACCGTAAGAGAGAAACTCCTTAAAGTATATTACTTTGAAAGCGAAACTGATAAATTGTCCATCAGGATCAAAAAACGCGTTTTCCGGGAGCTTAAAGATATCGACCTTGCACAGAAATCACACCTGAGATACATTGTACATCATATAGAGAATATTTCCGACCTTGCACAGAAAGCAGCAGACCTGCTTTCCGTTATGGCTATTAAAATAGTTATGTAGTAAAGATCCTTTTCCATTTCCCGATAGAATTATTTTTTTTGCTATGATCCTGTTTTTCCTGACAAGCGGACTTTTTCTGGGGTGGTCACTCGGCGCCAACGATGCATCAAACATCTTTGGATCAGCTGTCGGATCAAAGATGGTCACTTTCAGGAGAGCGGCCATTATTGCGTCTGTTTTCGTGATTGTGGGAGCTGTTCTGCAGGGAGCCGGCGGAGCACAGACACTTGGTAAACTCGGTGCCGTAAATGCAATCGGAGGATCATTTACCCTTTCACTGGCTGCTGCTGTCACTGTATATCTTATGACAAAATTCTCCCTGCCTGTTTCCACAACGCAGGCAATTGTGGGAGCCATTATAGGATGGAATCTCTTTACAGGAAACCGCACTGATGCCGGAACTCTTTCCAAAATTGTTGCCACATGGATATCTGGGCCTGTCCTTGGAGCCATCTTCGGGGTATTACTCTTCACTTCCATTACCGCCATCAAAAAAGTTTCAAGGATCCATATTATCAGATTTGAATCCTATATAAAAACCGGACTTCTTCTGGCTGGCGCGCTGGGAGCATATAGCCTGGGTGCCAACAATATAGCCAATGTGATGGGAGTTTTTGTTCCGGCTGTTGCACTTGAGCCGCTTATTATCGGTCCTTTTTCACTTTCGTCGGCACAGCAGCTATTTTTACTTGGAGGTCTTGCAATCGCAACCGGTATTATTACCTACTCAAAAAAAGTAATGCAGACGGTTGGTGCCAACATTGTGGAACTTTCATCCGAAGCAGCAATGGTTGTCGTGCTGTCACAATCAATCGTTTTATTCATCTTCAGCTCTTCGTGGCTGTCAGAACTTCTCGCAGGTGTCGGTCTGCCTGCCATACCGCTGGTGCCTGTTTCAAGTTCACAGGTTATTGTCGGAAGCGTCATTGGAATAGGTCTGTACAAGGGAGTTAGGAATATAAATTTCAGACTGCTGGGTCAAATAGCTGCAGGATGGGTTGCCACTCCTGTACTATCCGGGCTGTTTACATATTTCTCATTATTCTTCATGAAGAACCTGTTCATGATCGACGTCGGTCACAGGATTGAGGAAGGCCTCTCTGACAGCTCTTCTGCCACGATGGTTCCCGATCCGGAGACTTCAGAGATGATCAGATACATCTTTCTGATAATACTTTCCATCAGCGTAATAGCAGGCATATATGTTTTGCTGCTTCAGAAAAAGAGAGATAAGGAACTGAAGGCCTCTGAGGAAAAATTCTGGAAAAACATGAAATAATTACAACTGTCAGTTTCTTCCCCTGGTAACAATCCGCCTGTCCCTGGGTTTGAGATTTACGTCACTCTGTTCCTCAAGTATCAATACCAGATCCCCGTCGGAGGGGGAAGTAACCGTTATTACAGACCCTTCCACTTCAGAAGTTCCTGATGTATAAGTGTTATTTGCCGGATCAAACCATCTGACAGAATAATTATGACCATGGGGTTTTCTGAGTCTTATTGTATTCTTTTCCGGCAAATAGGCAAGGATGAATCTGTTATCTGTGCTCTTCACGACCGACACAAAATTATTGTATTTTATATCTCCGGGCTGTTCGATTAGGATCTCCTGTGACGGATAGAAATTCCACCACATAAATTTCTTAATAAACTGAGCGAGATAGCCCATCTGGACTGAACCAGGAAATTCTATGCTTACATTCCACAGGGATGTCCCCGGAGCATCGTTATGATTAAGTATCTTCTCTCCTTCCCTGAGCCATGGCCATATACCGTTGGCGCCATAGCTTATTCCGGATATTGGTGTGGCAAAAAGACTCCACCAGGCTGCGTTTCTAACATCCTTCTCAGTGATCCTGAACCCTATCTGTTCATAGTTTGGTTCCAGGTTTATCAGAGGACGTGCAGGCAATTTGTCCCACATCCTGCTCATAGGTCCTTTTGTTATCCAGTTAACAGTAGCTTCTGCGTTACTGTGACTGCTCTGGTAGCCAATTATATCAAGCCATGGTTCATCTTTGTAAATTTCCCCTATCCACGATCTTCCCTGGGGGTGCTGGGCCACAAGCCCCTGATGCTTCCCGTCAAAGACTGCTCTTCCAATTGTTTTCCATCTCTGCTCATAATTCCCGGTATAGTTCCCGTCACCTCCCAGAAACCAAACAACATGGTTGCCTCCGTACCTGGCAACGATATATTTAGCCAGAAGAACAGCCTGATCATCAGGAAGATAATAGCCAGGGCTAAGTTCCCTTCCTGAACCGGACTGAAGTGCCCACAAAACAACCGGAGCAGCCACAAGACCCATATCATTAACCCTGTCTATCTTGCGGTCTATAAGCCTGAAAAATTCAGGATTAACGCTTATACGTCCACAGCCTGTAAAAGCGATCAATCCATCGCTGCTCCTGTCACAACCCCGCCACTGGGTGGTAACAAGCTGAATTACACTGTAACTGTTGTCAACCCGTTGCTTCAGGTAGTGATCCCATTCTTCCTCTGTCGATTTAAGAGCTCCGTTCCATGCTGTGCATGCTAGCCAGAAAAAAGGTGTGCCATCTGCATGTGTAAGATGGTATGTGCCATTTGGATTTATTACCGGACCATGCATATAGATTGCTTCCTGCCTGCTGTTCTGAATACAGTTGAAGTAGCCCTTCCGTTCGTTCAGTCCCTGGTTTTTTGCATCAGAACACTTTGTTTCAAAAAACCACTTCCCTGTTTCATCTGGCATAAACCTTGCCCGCCATGTCAACCCTCCGTCCCAGAATCCGTTGATGGTCTTTACCGAACCCCCGGGCGAAGTAAAAGTGATTTCAAAAGACCTTACCTGCTGAACCGGATTCTCATATTCGACAGAACTTGTGAATTCAATTTCATACTTTTGCCACATTATCGCATCCGGAGTCTGCGCAATTATCATGGTAAATGATAACGAAACCATAAGCAATAGAAAAGAGATCTTTTTCATAAAACAGATTTTGGTTTACATATGCTGCTAATTTATTAAAAAGCGAACTAATCTCAGGTAATTTTACGAAATTCGTGATATCAGTCTCATCTTAAAATCATAAAACTGATACGGTATTTTTCCTGAATATCATATCAGTGTTTTTAAATTTTGAATTTAAATATCATACTATGAGCGAAATTGTAAAAAAAATAAGAGCAGAACTTGTAAGGTTTTCCGATGAAAAGACCAGGAAGCAGGGAGAGTACTATTTTAAGGAAGAAGTAAAGATCCATGGATTAAAATCGGCACAGGTTGAAAAAATAAGCAGGGAATATTTCCGGAAATTGCCTGATAAGAATAAGTCTGAGATTTTCATTCTATGTGAAGAATTATTTAAATCGGGATATCTGGAAGAGGCGGGGATAGCTTGTATGTGGTCATATAATATCAGAAACCAGTATATGCCGGGTGATTTTGAGGTTTTTGAAAACTGGGTTGCCAGATATGTAACAAACTGGGCAACATGCGACACACTCTGTAACCATAATGTAGGGACATTTCTGATGATGTATCCTTCTAGTCTTAAAGATTTGAAAAAGTGGGCGCTGGCGCCTGGCCGGTGGATGAAACGCGCTTCAGCAGTTTCTCTGATCGTTCCTGCCCGAAAAGGCTTGTTCCTGGATGACATCTTTGAAATAGCTGATATACTTCACTCAGATACCGACGACATGGTTCAGAAAGGATATGGCTGGATGCTAAAGGCGGCAAGTCAGGCTCATCAGATGGAAGTCTTCAGCTATGTTATGCAAAGGAAAAAAACCATGCCAAGAACTGCATTAAGGTATGCTATCGAGAAGCTGCCTGCTGAATTAAAATCGCTGGCAATGGCAAAACAGTAGCATGGATTTGCTAATTTTGCAAAACATGTATTAAAATCATGAGGGAAAAAATATCTCTTTTGCTCCTTTTGTTTCCAGTAATTCTGTCGGCTCAGGACAGGATTACAGGCTACAGTTTTGCAACTCGTTCAGAAGTTATTGCACGCAACGGGATGGCCGCCACAAGCCATCCTCTGGCAACTCAGGTTGCCATAGACATATTGAAAAAAGGAGGAAACGCTATCGATGCGGCGATTGCTGCAAATGCGGTCCTTGGAGTGGTTGAGCCTACCGGTTGCGGTATCGGAGGTGATATTTTTGCCCTGATATGGAGTTCTGAAAAGAAAAAACTCTATGGTCTGAATGGCAGCGGCAGGTCGCCACGGTCACTGCGGCTTGAATATTTCAGTGAAAATGGTTATGAGTTCATCCCTGCCCTGGGACCTCTTCCTGTCACAGTACCCGGATGTGTCGACGGCTGGTTCGAAATGCATGATATGTTCGGAAGGATTCCCATGAGAGACATTCTGCAACCAGCCATAAATTATGCAAGGGAAGGATTCCCTGTTACTGAAGTGATTGCATATTATCTTGAGCTGGGGACAGAGCGGCTTATGGAATTTCCAAACATCAGGGAAGTATATATGCCTGGAGGCAGGTCTCCTTCAAAGGGTGAGATATTTAAAAATCCGCAGCTCGCAGCTACACTTGAAAGAATAGCCAAAGGAGGCCGCAACGAATTCTACAGGGGATCGATAGCAAGAAGCATTGATGAATTCATGAAAAAACAGGGAGGTTTCCTTACATATAACGACATGGCCAGACATAACTCCGAATGGGTTGAACCGGTAAGCACAACATACCGTGGTGTCCAGGTATGGGAACTTCCTCCCAACGGACAAGGTATTGCAGCCTTGCAAATATTGAATATTCTGGAGGGTTTCGACATAGCCACCATGGGTTTTGGATCAGCCGAATATATCCATGCACTGACCGAAGCAAAAAAGCTTGCCTTCGAGGACAGGGCAAAATACTATGCAGATCCCAGGTTCACGAAAGTCCCCGTTTCCACGCTGCTGTCAAAGACCTACGCAGCGGAAAGAAGAAAACTTATCAATCCCGAAAAGGCTTCAAGGGTGTACAGCGCAGGAAATATTGAAGCCGGCAATACCATCTACCTTACGGTAGCCGACCAACATGGGAATATGGTGTCACTGATCCAAAGCAATTACCGGGGTATGGGATCCGGAATGTGTCCCACAGGACTCGGATTCGTTCTTCAGGACAGAGGGGAGATGTTCAGCCTGGCATCGGGACATGCCAATGTGTACGCTCCGGGCAAGCGTCCTTTTCATACGATTATACCGGCTTTCATAACAAGGAATAACAAGCCATGGATAAGTTTTGGAGTGATGGGAGGAGACATGCAGCCACAGGGTCATGTCCAGATTATCGTCAACCTGATCGATTTCGGAATGAACCTTCAGGAAGCCGGTGATGCACCCAGGATCTACCATACAGGATCATCAGAACCAACAGGACTTGAAATGACAACAGGGGGAATTCTCAACCTGGAAAGCGGTTTCAGTACCGACATAATCCGGAAGCTCCTGTCGATGGGTCATACAATCCAATGGGACCTGGGAGGTTACGGAGGTTATCAGGCTATAATGTGGGATGATGTTAACAAAGTCTGGTTTGGAGCTTCAGAATCGAGAAAGGACGGACAGGCAGCCGGATACTGAACTTTACAATAAATGCAACCCGATATTCACAATAGCATCAGCAGAAAATCTGCTGGTATGTATAATTATAACAACCTGTAAATGAAAAAATCTCTGTTAATAACGGCAATTATCAGTATGCTGTTCACTGCATTCTCATGCAAACCCAAAGAACCTGTTGATTACCTTAATGAAAAACCTGAGGCAAAGGCTGAAAGAATGGAATGGTGGCACGATGCAAAATTCGGGATGTTCATCCACTGGGGCATCTATTCTGTGCCTGCAGGTGTATATAACGAAGAAGAGATACCGGGAATTGGTGAATGGATTATGAGCACAGCAAAAATACCCGTTGAGGAATATGAGAAATTCGGAAAAGTGTTCAATCCTGAAAAGTTCAATGCACGTGAATGGGTGAAAATCGCCGCAGATGCCGGCATGAAATATATAATAATCACTTCAAAGCATCATGACGGGTTTTCCATGTGGGATTCCGAAGTGTCAAAATATGATATCGCCGACTTTTCTCCCTACGGGGAGGATGTACTGAAAGCTCTCTCCTATGAATGCAGGCGACAAGGCATAAAACTTGGTTTTTATCACTCCATAATGGACTGGCACCACCCTGATGCCAATTCCGGCAAATGGGAAAAATACCGGGAAGAATATCTCAAACCCCAGTTAAAGGAATTATTGACGGGCTATGGTAAAATTGGCGTTCTCTGGTTCGACGGGGAGTGGATAAACGACTGGACTGAAGAACAGGGCAGAGATCTCTACAATTACGTCAGGAATATTCAGCCAGATATCATCATCAACAACAGAGTTGGTAAAGGCAGGCTGGGAATGCAGGGTATGAACAAGGACAGTACTGCTACCGGTGACTTTGGAACACCGGAGCAGGAGATACTGTCCACAAAATCCGATTTTCCCTGGGAATCGTGCATGACAATGAATGATACATGGGGATTTAAGACAAATGACACGAACTGGAAATCCTCTGGAACTCTAATTAAGAATCTTGTTGAAATAGTTTCCAAAGGAGGAAATTTCCTTCTCAATGTTGGACCGACAGCTGAAGGGGATATCCCTGATGCCAGTATTTCAAGGCTAAGGGAAACCGGCGAATGGCTCAGAATTAACGGTGAAGCAATATACAATACCAGACCTCTCCGGCAGTACAGCGAAGGAGATAACATCAGATATACACGGTCATCCGACGGAAATCATATTAACGTATTCCTCTTCAGCCTTCCCGACACCGGTCTGGTTATCAGACAGGTTAGACCTGCTGAAGGATCAGTAATAAGTATGTATGGTCACGACGGCGACCTCACCTGGAAATGGGAAGACGGTGAGGGTCTGACAATTGAACTGCCCGACAGTACATCAGTACCGGGAAAATATGTATGGGTATTGAGAATCGAGGGAACGGAAATATTGGTGTCTCATTAGCCACGCTTCATTATCAGACATTCATCTGCAGGCTTTCTGCTTTCCTTTTTGCCTCTATAATTCCTGTCGTTCCTCCTGTTTCAAGGTTTATACCGTGAGGTTTATTGGTTTTCCACGAACCTCCGGTGAAATCAGGTACTTCTATCGACTGAGACCTGTTAGCCACAGACCATTCACTGAGCGGTCCGACAGCGCTCCATGCAGCTCCGTCATAAACATCCTGATCAAGAGGCAGTCCGTTCCTGAGGCAATCTATCATCCTCCAGTCCATGATGAAGTCCATACCACCATGACCACCAACCTGTCTGGCCATCTCTCCCACCCTTTTGATTATCTCAGGTGTATGTTCAGCTGAAATATTTGCCATTTCCTCTTCATTAAGCCATCTTTCTCCAAGGGCTATAAGCTGGCGGGGGTATTTGACAGCCATACCCTTTGTGCCCTTTACAAGGTGAATCCTGGAGTAGGGTTGTTCCGACGACACATCGTGTTGCACCATCATTGTTTTACCAAGAGCCGTTCTGATTATTGTAGTATTTATATTACCTCTGAATTCAGCATTTCTCCACTCCTCATAGAAAGGATCGGCCGCAACTTTCTCTTTTTCCTTCGGGCCCATCGAAAAATCGTCTGTGGAAACAGATGACAGGTAATCCATCCTGTCGCCACGGTTTATATTGAGTATCTGGCAGATAGGTCCCAGCCCGTGTGTCGGGTAGAGGTTCCCGTTCCTGGTGGCATTTTCTCTCAGCCTCCACATATCGGTATATCCCCGGCTGGTTGGCGTTGTTTCGTCCACCTTCAGGAAATTTCCTTCCAGAAGATTATGAATATATGCCCCTTCACCATGGATAAGATCACCAAACATACCTTGCCTTGCCATATTGAGGGTAAGTAATTCAAAGAAATCGTAGCAGCAGTTTTCAAGCATCATGCAATGCTTCTTTGTCTTTTCAGATGTCTCGACAAGCTGCCAGCATTCATCGATTGTTCTGGCTATAGGAACTTCACACACCGCATGTTTTCCATGTTCCATTGCATACACTGCGTTGGGCGTATGAAGAACCCATGGTGTACAGATATAGATAAGGTCAAGATCGGGAAGTTCTGCCATTTTCTTCCATTCATCCTCCGATCCGAAGAATTCCCTGGCGGCAGGTCTACCTATGCTTTCAAGGTATCTCTGCGATCCCTTTACCGCAACCTCCCGCTTGTCGGCCAGTGCGGTTATCTCCACTCCTTCTATCCGTGACAGGCGCTGGACAGCTCCGCTGCCCCTGTCGCCAAGGCCTATCAGACCTACTCTCACCACCGGTAGCGGAGGTGCAGAATAACCCGACATATTGAATTTTTGAGAATGTGTTTTTTTAACTGCTGCAAGGACCTCAGCCATGTTGGATTCAGGCTCTTTGGGTGCACATCCCTGCATCATACTGCCTGCAACGGCTCCTGCACCTGCAAAAGCTGCTGTTTTAAGGAAATTACGACGGTTGCTTTTCATCTTAAAATATTTAATGAATCAATAACAGGTTAAGTCACCTGCAAAGTAATAAATATTTTGATTGCTGGTACTTTAAAAAGACAGAAGATGGAAGACGGAAGACCGAAGACGGGAGACGGAAGAGTGGGTTTCCTGTTGATTCCCCTCCTGGGAGGGGCCAGGGGTGGGTTATTTCAATCAGACTAATGATCCCTGTCTCTCCTCTTCCTGTATTTACCGATAAAATCATTAATTATGCTTCCTGCGAGAAGCCCGAGCAGGGCTCCGTAGAGGGTGCTCCAGTACCATACTGATTTTATCGGACATGAACCTGTGAGGCAGCCGACATATTTCCAGTAGAGGAAGCCTCCCAGGCCTCCGGCGAGGGTGAAGAATATCAGTAACCTGTATTTCTTAATCAATTCCATAATAAAAAGTCTTACGGTCTTGCAATGAATTATTATTTATGAGTATCGGGAATCATGAATATAGCATTAAATTTTTATCACCTAAACCCCCTTCCCAACCTTCCCCCACGGGGGAAGGAGCTGAGAGTAAAGCATTTCCCCCCTGCCTTGCTCCGCCGTAGCGGCTACGCGAAGGCGCAGGGGGAAACGGGAAAGGGGGTCATTTAGAGCAAAATGAAAATAATTGATTATTAGCATTATAATAATAGAAACATTTTAATATTAACTCTTTATTATTGATTCCTGATAGTCATTTTATTATTTTAATACTGTTGAGTAAAATTTAACAATCTTGTCCGATTCCGTTTTCCAGTTAAGATTGTTGAAAGCATTAACAGCGTTCTGCCGTAATTTGTTCAGAAGTTCCCTGTTGTCTCTCAGCTTGATTATCGCTGCCGCAATCTCTTCGGCTGTTACCGAGGGTATTATGATTCCGCAGTTGCAGTCACTGACGATTTTCCTGACTTCCGGAAGGTCGCCTGCAATGACCGGTATCCCTGCAGAAATATAATCGAACAGCTTATTGGGCAGGCTGAAGTGATAGTTCAGGTTCGTATCCTTATCGAGTGTCAGTCCTGCATCCGCCATTTTTGTATACCGCATCATCTCCGCCCAGGGCACTGGAGGGAGGAATCTTATCCTGTCGAAAGAATTCAGGGCGATAGTCTTTTCCCTGAGCTGTTCAACAATGTCGCCGGATCCGGCAATGAGGAGGGTCACATTCTCCAGCCTGCTTACTGCCTCAACAAGCTCTTCTCCTCCCCTGTCGATGTTTATCCCGCCGCCCTGGAGGATCAGAAGAAGGTGATCTTCGTTTATTCCGAGCTCACTCTTCGAATATGGACTGATATGGTCCGATGCCCGTGCGCAGTTACAAATTACCGCCGGTCTGACACCATATTGTTTTTCATATTCGTTTGCTATAGAATCACTTACGGTCATGACATTCTTCAGATGAGGAAAAATTGCTTTTTCGATCATTTGCCACACCCATTTTACAAGGGGCCTTTTCTGTATCTCAGGAACACCTGTGAAATATTCGTGGGAATCGTAAACCAGTGGAATGCGTTTTAGCTTCGAGACCAGAAAATTGGGAAGAAGGGTGTCGAGGTCATTGGCTACGAGGGTGTCGAAGCGGTGAAAGAGCAGGTAGAAGAAGATACGGATATTGATGAATTTATAGAAGAGGAATCCCCGTTTGAAGATCATCCTGAATCTCTTTGTCCTGAAGGGAATCGAATCCTCCTCGCAGCATTCTCCCAACCTCCGCATGGCTACGGTTGGCAAAGCGAGGTGCCGGCCGATGATTGTAACTTCGCAACCCTGACTGCTGACGACTTCAGCTATTTTCAGCACCCGCTGGTCGAAGCAGATGCAGTTGGTTACGCTGAAAGCAATCTTCAATTTCATTTCGTCGTGATGCATGGGATAAAAGTAGGAAAAAATAAGTTGGAAGTCTTTAAAGAAGTTGGCAGTTGGCAAATGACTGTTGGCAAAAACACTGTAATAATAATGAATCGTTTTTAATACGTAATAATATTATATCTTTGTCGTATAATTCAGCAATATGAATGCAAAGATCACATTATCATTCGACAGGGAGGTGATTGAAAAGGCCAAAAAATATGCAGAATCTCAGAACATAAGTCTCTCCCGGCTTATGGAATTCCTGCTCAGGCGAATAACCAGTGGCAGCTACAGTTCGCTCGAAGATCTTCAGATATCTGACTGGGTGATGGAACTATCGGAAGGAAGTACTGAATATCAGATCCGCAGACGGACGAGCAGGGATATGAAGAACGAATTCCTGAACTCCCGGAAATGAAGATCTTTCTGGATGCAAATGTACTGATAGCCGTCCTGAACAGAGAATATCCGCTCTTCAGCCTGGCCGCCAGGATCCTGAGCCTTCAGGATGGCAAGCGGTTCAGCATTTATACTTCACCGATATGCCTTGCAATAGCTTTCTATTTTGCCGAAAAGAAAAGCGGCACGGCATCGGCCCGGAAAAAGATATCATTGCTTGCCTCACATATAAGTATTGCTCCGACAGGTACTAATGAAGTTAATCAGACCATCGCGGCAAGGCAGATATCTGATTTCGAAGATGGCCTTGAATACTATTCAGCAGTGAATGCCGGCTGTAATATCATTATCACTGAAGATACAGGCGACTTCCATTTTTCTGAGATTGAGATCCTCAATTGCGGGCAATTTCTCAGGAAATATTTTAAGTGACTATAATATACTGATTATCATATATAAAATCAGAAGCCGGAGATCAGAAATGAATTATAAGCTGGCGTTACTTCTTATTATTTCCAACTGCAACTTCTGACCGCCAGCTTTCGTTTAAAGTTTAAAGTTTAAATTTTAAGGGTTTTAGCCCCCCTTCAGAGCCTGTCCCATGAGCGGAATTATTTATAAATAAAAAGTATACTTTTATCCTGTAAACCTATGATAATCCGGAAAAACATATCGCTTAAGCCTTTCAATACCTTCGGTCTTGATTATAAAGCGGGTACATTGATCAGTATCGACAAGGAGAAGGATGCAAAACATCTGTTCGGGAATGAGCTGCATCCGGGTAAGCCCCTGCTGATACTCGGAGGAGGAAGCAACCTCCTTTTCACTGATGATTTCAGGGGCACAATCGTCTGTCCTTACTTCCGGAGCATCAGAGTGGATAAACTTGAGAAGGACCATGTGATAGTTTCCGCCGGAGCTGGCACGGAATGGGATTCATTTGTTGAATGGTGCGTTGAAACAGGCTTCAGCGGGATCGAGAACCTTTCGGGGATCCCCGGCACAGTGGGAGCAGTGCCTGTCCAGAATATCGGTGCTTATGGTGTTGAAGCCAGAGATTACATTCATAAAGTAAGGTGTGTATCGGTCCACGGAGGCAAAGTAAGGATTTTCCAGAATAATGAATGCGGATTCGGATACCGTTCCAGCATCTTCAAAACAACAGTAAAAGGCCAATATCTTATTACCAGAGTCTATTTCATACTGGGACTTGTTTTCAATCCGGTACTGGACTACGGATCTCTGAGAGAAGAGGTTGAAAAGAAAGGCAGAGCTACCTTGAAAAGAGTCAGACAAGCGGTTCTGAGAATAAGGCAAAGCAAGCTTCCGGATCCTTGTTTAACAGGAAATGCCGGCAGTTTTTTCAAAAATCCTGTTGTCGATAACATGACAGCTCTTCGAATGATAAAGGATTTCCCAGGAATCCCCGTCTATAATGAAGAAGACGGGAATAAGAAACTGGCAGCAGGATGGCTGATAGAACAGTGCGGCTGGAAGGGAAAAAGGATCGGGGATGCCGGGGTCCATGACAAACAGGCCCTTGTGCTGGTAAACCACGGCGGAGCGACAGGCAGGGACATCTTCGAACTATCTGAAATGATAAGGAGGAGCGTTACTGAGAGATTCGGGATCGTTCTTGAAAGAGAAGTCGAGGTTACAGGCATCACCTGAATATTCGTCTCCGGTTGAGCTCCCTGTGATATTCTGCCGCAAAGCGGTTATGTTCCGAAAGAGTACGGGAGAAATTGTGATATCCGGAGAAATCAGGTTTCGCGGAGAAATACAGATAATCATGCTTTTCAGCGTTCAGCACAGCATCGATTGCAGAGATTGAAGGAGAGTTTATCGGTCCCGGAGGAAGGCCCCTGTATTTGTAAGTGTTATATGGAGAGTCTGTTTCCAGATGGATCTTCAGGACCCTGGTGATACTGAAATCGCCGAGGGCGAATATTATGGTCGGATCGGCCTGAAGCGGTATGCCCCTTCTCAGCCTGTTAAGGTAAACACCTGCGATACGGGGCTTCTCATCTGTTTTGGCAGCTTCTTCATCGACAATCGACGCGAGTGTTGAAACTTCTAGAGGAGTCAATCCAATGGCTTTCGCCTTCGCCCTTCTGTCTTCATTCCAGAAGTCATTGTACTCCCTGAGCATCCTTTTATAGAATTCCTTCGCACCGGTGTTCCAGAAAAACTGGTATGTATTCGGGATGAATGCAGCTAAGATAGTTTCCTTCGAAAACCCGTCTCCTGCATAATTATCAGAGTTTAAAAGGAATCCGGCTATTTCCGAGGAATCAGATGAAATTTGTCCGCCCACTTTTCCGGCAAGGTCGCTGATGGTCCTGATATTATTGAATGTCAGATTCACAGGCACCTGGTTTCCTGAGCGGAGGAGGTTGATCAGCCCAATATAGCTGATATCCTGATCTATAACGAACCTTCCAGGTTTTATCAGGGAGGGATATTGTTTCCTGGCGGCTATCCACCGGAGTATAACGGGATGTTTTATAGTAAAATTGACTTCGATGGTATCAAGCACCTGTGAAAATGCAGAATCTTCCGGAATATATAGGGTGATTTTTTCACCATCGGTCTTTATATTTTTAGCAAACAGAAGCCATAGTACGAGTGAGGAGCATAATACTGCAGCTAAGAGTAACAGATATGCAAAAGCTAAAAAGTTCTTTTTTTTCATCCCATCGCCAAGAGGTGCAAAATTACTTAATTGTTCCTATTTTTACTGCTTTCAGTGATAAAACAAATTAAAATCATGAATATGTCAGTATCGATGTTAATCATTGTCATCATTATCGGGATCATAACCGGAATAACGGCCGGAATGCTTGGAGTGGGAGGAGCCATAATAATGGTTCCGGCGCTTATTTTTTTTCTTGGATTCAGTCAGCACATGGCTCAGGGCACCAGTCTGGCGGTTATGCTGCCGCCAATAGGGATTGTGGCAGCATATAATTACTGGAAAGCGGGTCATGTTGACCTTAGGATAGCTCTGATTCTGGCTCTTACCTTTATTATTGGATCCTATTTTGGATCCAGATTTGCAATCAATATCCCCCAGCATTTATTAAAGAAGATTTTCGGACTGGTACTTTTAATGGTTGCACTTCGGATGCTCATCTGGAAGTAAATCACTTTGTTCGGCAACGTGAAAAAAAGGGACGTCCCACGGACGTCCCAACCTGATATTTTTGGCTTTCAGCTTCTCAGAACATATATCCTATACTCAGAAGGAATGCATTAGGTCTGTCATCGAGAGTGACATCCTGAATTTTATTTTGATATTTCGAAAGTCCTCCCTCATATCTGAGGTCGATGGTAAGCTTTTCAAAAAGATCCAGTCCAAGACCTGCCTGATATCCGAATGTCATAGATGCATAAACTGCTTTCACATCAGGATCTTCAATAAGCTCCTTGGGGGAACCGATCCTTACTGAACCTACGGGACCTGCATTTATTCTTACCGGACCGAATTTCAGTCCAAGTAAAACGGGGATATCGAGCCGGTTAAAAGCCTGTTTCACCGTCAGCGAATCGGTAATTGAGTTGACTCCTGAAAGAGTGTATTCGTTCGAACGTGTGGAGAACAGCACTTCCGGCTGGATAAAGAATTTATTAAAGGTAGCTCTTAAAAAAAGCCCTCCGTGTAGTCCGTATGATGCTCCTTCTGCCTTATCCAGCAGGTACTCGGCACCGCCTGAAGTGGTGATCTGCTTGGCATCCTCCATTGTGATGGAGTTGGTGCTGGCTCCTATTTTCAGGCCGAAATCAACCTGCGAAAAGAGAGGAAAGGCAAAAAGCAATGCCATTGGAAGAACAAGTAGTTTTTTCATAATCCAGTTTTTAAGTTTCAAAAGATGTGTTAGTTAAAAGAACATTGACGTTAATAAACATACATATAACGAAAAAAATTATAAAAAGGTTGCAGGGAGTCATCATTTATTTTATCGTAAGAATTCCACTGACTCTTTTTTCAGAGTATATATTTTTCATACCATAAGTAGTATTTGCACATACTATTGTTAAAAGTTGTTAAGTATATTTGGCTGTTCATTTACGGTAAATAATATTTGATAATATTGAAAACCAAATTAAACAAACAAATCTCAAATCATGAAAAAGACTATTTCAATTCTGGCAGGTGCATTTTTTCTGACCTGTAATATCTGGGGGCAGACTACCCCTAAAGAACAAGGGCTTCAGACCATCACCGTCGACGTTGTAAAAGGGCAGCTGGAATTCCTTGCATCCGACTGGATGGAAGGCAGGGGAACCGGAGAAAGGGGCTCTTTTATAGCAGCTGACTATGTTGCAAGCATGTTCAGGGTTTTCGGTGCATCTCCTGCCGGTGATTATCAGATGAGAGGCAGGGGAAGGACCATGATGATTAGAAGTCCACAGGGACAGAGACCTCCCCAATCCGAAAAAAGTTATTTACAGAATTTCACTCTTCTTGAGACCCAGCCTACCGGAGAATCTACATTCATAATCAAAAAAGGAGGAAGGGAATATGTTTTCAGGGAGAATATAGATTTTTCGATCTCGAGGGCTACAATGGATATAAAATTCGATGCACCGGTTGTTTTTGTAGGTTACGGAATGCAGGACAAGGCAAACGGCATAGATGACTTTGAAGGTGTTGATGTAAAAGGGAAAGTGATAGTAAGGCTTAACGGCTTTCCCGGATATAATGACCCAAATTCAACCATGTACAAAAAGCTTGTCGGCGAAAACACACGTGCCCAGTACGAAATTCAGCGTAATAAAACAGAACTGGCGGGACGTCTCGGAGTACTCGGGATCATCGATCTGACAGTAAACAGGGATATAGCAAAGAACTGGGGTGTATATAAATTTGATAACAATCCGGCATATGCCGAGAGCAGCCAGCGTACAAACTGGTTCCCCATGCGCCTCGACGGCAGAGAGATAAGCTCCAACCCGACAACGATAACCGTTACTGAGAGAGTGTCTGACCTGCTCATAAAGGAAGGTGGCCTCGATATTGAAAAATATGAAAATGATGCTGCCCAGGGCCGGGTGAAATTCAAGCCGGTGATCCTTCCGGGGCTTACATCAGAGCTCAATGTTTCAGTCAGTACCAAAAGAATTAACGTAAGCAATGTAATTGCTGTTATAGAGGGGGAAATAACTGATGAGTATGTTGTTGTTGGCGCGCACATGGATCATATGGGAATGGACAGAGGAAAAATCTGGAACGGAGCCGACGACAATGCTTCCGGGACTGTTGGTGTTTTAACCCTTGCAAGAGCTTTTGCCATGAGCGGTCAAAAACCCAGGAGAAACATCGTTTTCTGTGCATGGACCGGAGAAGAAAAAGGCCTTCTCGGATCGGAATATTTCACTCTTTACCCATCCCTCGGAAAGATCAGTGATTACAAATTCTACATGAATTTTGATATGATCTCCAGGGATGCAGTCAACGACACGGAAAAGAACATGGCCGGAATTACTTATACAAAAGCCTATCCAAAGCTCGAAGAGATAACAAAAAATGCCCTGGAACAGTACAAACTCAATCTTAACCTCAACATAAGGAGTAATGAAGCTCCTACGGGAGGCAGCGACTATACGGCGTTCACAAATAACAAGATCCCCATAATAGCATGGATGGCAGCTATGCATCCTGAATATCATCAGCCCTCAGATGAGGTAAGTCTTGTTAACTGGACAAAAATGACGGATATTATAAAACTTGCATATCTCCAGATGTGGGAAGCTGCCAACGGCGAGATAGAATGATCAGGTAAAAATCTGAAGGCAGAACGGCCGTTGTCAATGGGTATCATTTTGATATTCCAGATAGCGGCTGTTTTTTCTTAGCTCAATAAAATCATTCCCCGTTTCGGTATAGCCATATTCAAAACAATAAAGGAACTTCTCCCCTTTTGATGTCTCAATTATATGGGTAAAGAAGTTGAAGTTATATCCAAGGGCATACAGCGCGTCCTTGTGGAATTTCGTTTTTCCTTCAGCATAGAGGTCACCAAGTATGCGTCTGTTTTTCCTTAACAAACCATGAACATTCCTGACAAAATTATTACTGTCACGGTTAATTCTGTTGTTGTAATTGTTCCTGCATTGGTCGGAACAAAATTTTTTGTCGGTGCGGCCATGGATCTTTGCTCCACAGTCGAGACATTTCCTTTCCACAGCACTAAAGTTTTGATAAAGATACAAAAAAACGTTTTCAAACGACTATAAATGATTGCTGTCCGTATATAAATGCTTAATAACCGAGACAGTATATTACCCTTGTTTAAGTTTGTGATGAATAATAATTTATGTCTCACTTAATAAATAAAATTATGACGACAATGAGAAACAGGGTAATGCTGATCGGGAACCTCGGGCTGGATCCGGAAGTAAAAACTCTTGACAGCGGGAAAAAAGTTGCAAAATTCACCATGGCAACCAATGACACTTTTAAAAATGGTGATGGCCAGAAGGTTGAAGAAACCACATGGCATAACATTGTTGCATGGAACGGCCTTGCAGACAGGGTCTCAAAATACCTCAAAAAAGGACATGAGGTTGCCGTAGAGGGGAGAATAGTTTACAGGTCCTACGAAGACAAGAATGGTGTAACAAAGAATGTGACCGACATTGTTCTGACCAACCTTCTGATGCTCAGGTCGGGTAAAGGAAACGGGAAGGAAGAATAACTGTCAGATCACTTCAGCTGCGTTTCCCGTGAGAGGCTGCCCCTGAAAGGCAGCCTTTTATTATCTGCCACTATGGAACCGTTGGCTTTAATGCTGAAGCTGTCCAGTTCCTCAGAAAACCCACAACTTTTTTCTGATTATATCCGGCACCTTCCTCCAGCAATGCACTATCCTGAATATGAAGCACTTTACCAGTTGCATCAAGAACTATAAATACCGGAAAACCAAAACGCTTCGGATTTCCAAGATATATATTGGAAGCATCATTCCTGTTTTCTGGACTGTAGTTTAGCTTGACCTGGATAAAATTATCGTTCATCAGCTTTGATATTTCAGGATCGGCTTTGCTGAAACCATCAAATTTGATACACCATGAGCACCAGTTGCCTCCAAATTGAATCAAAACATGTTTGCCGGAACTCTTTGCAGCAGATACTGCCTCACTTATCTGTTTCATTCCGTCGAGAGAGGGATCATACAGCTTAACGGCCTGCTGGCTGAATAATCCCGTGGTATGTCCTGTGAATGTTATCAACAGGACCGATAGTATCATTTTATTCATAAACTTTCCGGGTTTAAATATTCAGGGCGAAATATAGAAATATTTTTCAATTCGATTCTGTAAATTTTCTGCCAGCCCTGAGGGCTTTTATATTTATTTCGACAATTTCCTCACCTTTACGCATAAAAAGTTGCCTCACGGAATTTTCAAGACTATTGAAAGGAATCTGGATGAAGGGTGAGGCAGCCCCCAGTACAACTATGTTTCCGGCTCGTACCGACCCTGCTTCCCTGGCGATCGTTTCAGCGTCGATAATAATATGGTTTTGAATTTTCCGTATCCCGGACAATAACTCTTCAACCGGAGGATAGTCGGGTATATTTATAAAAGGCGTGGAATTGGTCACGATCCAGCCCTGATCAGAAAGCCAGGGAAGATACCGAAGGGCTTCCATTGGTTCAACTGAAATTATCAGATGGGCTTTGCCAAGTGGTATCAGATCGGAAGCTACCGGTTTGTCGGAGAGCCTGAAATGTGATTGTACATCACCACCTCTCTGGCTCATACCATGGACCTCCGATTGTTTAAGATGTAATTTATTCTCAACAGCAGCAAGACCAATTGCAGCAGCAATGGATAAGATCCCCTGGCCTCCCACTCCCGATAAAATTATATCATTCTTCATTCTGTTATATGGTTACGTTATTCTGCATTTGCTGTTCTCTTCCTTTTTGAAGCTGTCTGAATACACTCCCTCGAAGCTATTATCACCGACACCCCCCTGTATTCAAATTCCTCTTTCAACACACTGATATTCTCTTCGTGATTCTTCCGCAGAGGTACAATCACCCTTATATGTTCTGATGGGACACCAATACCTGAAACAATCTGTTCAAGATGTCCTGTTGCCTGTGATTTTTGTCCGCCTGTCATGCCGGTTGTGGAGTTATCACTGATGATAATTGTAACAGGAGAATTTTTGTTGACTGCATCCAGGAGTCCTGTCATTCCTGAGTGAGTAAAGGTTGAATCGCCTATGACAGCAACAGAAGGAAATAGTCCGGCATCAGCTGCGCCCACAGCCATTGTAACCGAGGCTCCCATATCGACACATGAATTTATCGCATTGTATGGAGGCAGGGCTCCCAGTGTATAGCATCCGATGTCGGAAAATACCCGTCCGGGACCGAATGGTTTTACAGCTTCAATAAGTGCATTGAACATATCGGCATGCCCACAGCCCTTGCAGAAGGATGGTGGCCGGGATCTGACAGCTGGCGGAACAACTTTGCCCTCAGCTACAGGCAAACCCAGTGCTTTTGCAACAACTGCAGGAGTCATTTCTCCGTCGCGGGGAATTGCACCGTCGAGTTTACCCATAATTTTTCTGCCGCTGTCGAGGAATCCTCTAAGCAGTTCTTCAATAACCGGATACCCCTCTTCCAGAACGAGTATCTCCCTGCACCGTGAGGCAATATCCTTCACAAGATCACCGGGAAAAGGATAGGCAGCTATATGCAGGACAGGATAATCTATTTCATTTTCTCCGGCATTTTCAAGAAGATAGTTATATGCTATTCCGCATGCTATTATTCCCAGTTCTCTTTTTCTTCCATCCCGGAAGACATTATACTTTGCCATGCGTGCATCATATTTTAATGTCTCGTATGAATCCAGGAGTGTCCGGTATTTTTTTCTGGCCAGTGATGGCAGAAGGACAAACTGCAGAGGATCGGCCGGAAGTGTCAGTGGTTTCAGGGGTACCCGGTCACGTCTGAGTTCGACAGATGATCGTGAATGTGCGAGTCTGGTGGTTATCCTTAAAAGAACCGGAGTTTTGTATTTCTCTGAAAGTTCAAATGCGTCAAAAACCATATCGTAAGCTTCCTGCTGGTTGGTTGGCTCAAAGCATGGAACAAAGGCGAACTTTGCATAGAATCTCGAATCCTGTTCATTTTGTGAAGAATGCATTGAAGGGTCATCAGCCGATACAACGATAAGCCCCCCGTTAACACCTGTCAACGCAGAGTTAATAAAACCGTCGGCGGCAACATTGAGACCCACATGCTTCATGGCCACCATTGCTCTTCTGCCGGTATACGACATGCCCAGAGCCGCTTCCATCGCAGTCTTCTCATTAGCCGACCATTCCCTGTGAATATTGCGTTCAGCTGCAACCGGTGAAGACTGTACATATTCCATTATTTCTGTCGACGGAGTGCCCGGATAAGCGTACATCCCGCTAATTCCTGAATCAATTCCCGCCTGCGCAATTGCTTCGTCACCCAACAGCAGTATCCTTTTCATATCAAGTTCTCTTTTTAAACCTTTTTAAAAATATTAAAATTTGGTTAAATGTTTTAACGTTATATACAATAATGTTTACTTTGTGGACATTTAGTTTTAAAATCCGCTATTTGCCGATTCTTGAAGAAATATACATATACAGCCTTTCTCCTCGTAGTCCTTATCCTGCCTGTAAGATCACAGATCACCGGAAATGAAAGATTTGTGCAGCTCAGCGGGATAATAACAGACTATCTGTCTCAGCCTGTTCAGGGAGTGGCAGTGGTATCTAAGAAACTTCAAAGAGCCTCCATCAGTGAAAGGACAGGCATATACTCTATTACCACAACTCCAGGTGACACAGTATTCTTCAGAGCCATCGGGTACAAAAGGTATCATACCGTAATACCTGAATCGTATGATGAGAGACACTGTAAAGCAGATATAAGATTAGAAATTGATACTATATCAATTGAAGAGGTGACCATACTTCCATGGAGAACCTACAGCGAATTCCTTGCCGACGTTACTAAAGAAAGGCCAAAGGATCCTGTCGTGGAATACATGAATGAGAACCTTGCTTCCATCTATGTAGCGATAGCAAATGATGCAGCTACAGGAATCTCTCCCGAAGCCGGATACAAGTATGCCATGGAACAAAATTTCTCTGCCATGTCAACAAGGAACATGTTTCCTGTAAATAACCTGCTGAATCCATTTGCATGGGCAAAATTTGTAAGCGAAATAAAGAACGGCCTGCTTAGGAACAAATCATACAATAAACCTGAACCTGCAAAAGTTGCCAAAAAAAGAAAGAAACCGAAAAGAAACTGAAGGCCCTGTTTTTATACCTTTGCAGAGTATGAAAAAAAATGAGGGCAGACTGGTAGGTATTCTGGGAACGGTGATCTTTCATCTGATCGCAGCTATAATATTCATGTCTTTTAAACTCAGGTCTGTAACTGTTGATAAAAAGGATGATTTCACAGTTGAATTTATCGAAATTGAGGAGGACATGGTTGAGGATCAACTAATTGAATTGCCTGTATCGACGGTAGAGAAGATACTGCAGGGAGATGCAGAAATGCTCAATATTGCCCGTAACCTTGCAAACAGGCCTGAAGTAAATATTGATCCTGAAGATTATATTGACATGGTCAAGAATGAGCTGATCAAAGACGGCAAACTTGATGAGAACAATTATATAGATGAGCAGAAGAGGCTTAATGAGACAAACGGTGACGATAACCTGTCGATAGATGAGGCCGGCGGGGAAGATGAAAAACCGGATGAACCGGCCGAATCCCAGAAGATGGCTGCAGACTATCAGGGACCTACCCGGATATATTACGATCTTGAAGGAAGGATACATACCTATCTGCCTTTGCCGATATATAAATGCCGTGGCGCAGGGAAAGTTGTCATGCGAATAGAGGTCAGCCGGAATGGGATAGTAGAATCGGCCCAGATCATAAAAGATGAAAGCACCACTGACGATATATGCCTTATTGAGACCGCTGTAAAAACTGCACTTATTTCGAGGTTTAATGCTGATGACAATGCAGCTGCCAGGCAGACAGGCACCTTAACCTATCATTTTGTAGCTCAATAATATACTGATAAAAGGATTTTTTTGCCTGGTATTTAACAGAAAGCATTCCGTCAGAATATTCAGGTATTAAAATCAGGAAAAAGGGTATTTGCATTATAGTTATATGGTTCGATCAGGGCAGGGGTGTTCCTGTCTGCATACCGGTCCCTTATCAGAGGCCCTATGGTGTGAGCTTTCAGAACTCCTTTTTCTGCCGGCTTGAGAAGGTTTGATATTTCATTTATAGGCAGGGAGACATCCAGCCACTTTTTCTCAACATTTCGCTCCAGGATTGCAGGCATCCTTTTACCGGAATTATGAATTTCAGACATCAGTTCATTCGCTTCTGTCGTTACAATTGAGAAGGTATACACATTCTCTCCTGTGTCGGCATGAATCCATTTGCTGTACAGACCTGCAAGCGACAGGATTTTTTCATCTGCAGGAAAGATGTACCAGGGCACCTTTACATTCCCCCTGTGCTGCCACTCGTAGAAGCCCGAAACAGGAATCACGCATCTCATACTGCGGAATGACTCGGCGAAGGATGCTTTGGTACTGATTGTCTCTGAACGGGCATTGAATGTTTTCATCCTTATTTCATCGGCATCAGATGCCGATTTTACCCATGAAGGTATCAGCCCCCATCGCAGGATATCAATGTATTCATCTTTACCTGAGCATATCGCAGGCAATTCAGGAAGATTGAAAGCATGATAATAATAGCTTGGCTCATAACGGTATTCAGAAGGAAAACTGATCCCGTACCTTTCCTCTATTTCGTCCTTGACGAGGTTTACATTGACAGTAAAACACATTATGAAGAAGAGGTTAGCGAATCGATGAGTGAAGGTTTAAGCGGAAGAGGGAGCGAATAGTCGAAAAGGTCTTCTGCCGGCCATCGTTTAATCTGATGTAACACCTTGTACATCATGTTATTTATAGAAGTGTATATCTCCGGGCCGTTCCAGGCGCTGGAATTGAAGAGAACAACCCAGCAGGTGGCATCGGGCAGGCGTTTCATCACCGCTGCCGTTCCGGGGAAGGAACCGGTCCTCCACCAGGTGCCGTTGTATACCGTTGTTTTCCAGCCCACCGGGGCATATCCGTTTCCGTTATCTGTCATAAAATTGATACTCTCCCTGGAAAGAATGTCCGGATGGGAAGGAAATCCGTCTATTGCGAGCATAAAACGTATCAGGTCGGGAGCTGTGGCAATCCATGCGCCGGCTCCGCCGAGGGCCTCTATATCGTTACCGCCGTAATTTGGAGGAAGCATCTCTCCGGTGCCATAGACAGACGGCTTTGCCGGAACATCGGAAGGAGTATGATACGAGACTTCGAACGGAGCCTTCATTTCAGGCAGGTTATTTGCCAGCTGCATATCAAATACTCCGACTGGCTCCAGGATGTTAAGCCTGCAATATGCTTCATATGGCATCCCTGAGACTTTTTCTATTACCAGTCCGAGAATGGCATAACCCAGGTTTGAATAAGCTTTACCTGTTCCCGGCGTAAAATGAAGCCGCCTGTTAAGGGCGAACCTTACTATTGTCCGTGTGTCGGCGGGTGGTTTCACTCCCATCTCCTCAGCAATATAAACCGGCATGAACATCTGATCGCCCCAGCGGGTAGTCCATCCTCCTTCATGACTGAGCAAATGGGATACGGTAATTTTATATGCTCTCTGATCACGCGGATTGTCGAAATACGGATCATCAAGAATACCTCCGGGGCCAAATACCCTGGCGTCAAGGGACAGTTTTCCCTCCTCGGCAAGTTTCATGACGGCTACCGCAGTTATCAGCTTTGAAATACTTGCTATCCTGAATCTGTGATATGGCTGAACCGGTTCCCGCGAAGCAGTATCGGTATAGCCGAAACCTCTTGCATATACAAGCCTCCCGTCGACGGATACAGCTACGGATGCGCCGGCAATTGACCATTTACGCATGAAGGAGTTGACACTTTTTTCTGCTGCTGCGTACTCCGGACCTGACGAGTGGATGTTCGAAAGCCTTATATTCTCAGGCATAAGTTTATCTGTGACAAAACTGGTCCTTTTTTCAGCCCCCGGATTATAACTTACCAGAGACACCAGCAACGCCGCAAAAAATATTTTCCGTTTACCTGCCAACATCAGAATTATTCGCCTGGTTGCAAAAATAAAAAGTATTCATTAAGGTTAAAAAAAAATGTGAGTTTTATCCGAAACACATGCCTGCCTGTAAGAAAAATAAGGTAGCTGTATCAGGAATAAACAATTAAAAATTAAATTTGTGATTATGATAAATGGAGGTGTGGCACTAAAAAAGATTCTAACTTCAATTGGATTCCTTTTTATTGTTTTAAATTCCTTTTCCCAGGTAAGCAGTAAGGATACAATCGACTATCTCCCCGAATTTTATGACGGGGCTATTGATTATAATCTGATGATCGCTGCCTCCAAAGGACTTGACACAGAAATTGAAAGACTTATCCTCCGGGGCGCCGATGTTGAGGCTGAAACTGAAGACGGGGCCACGGCACTGACTATTGCCGTTGCAAACATTAAACCCTTTGCGGTCAACACCCTTTTGATGTATAACTCCGATCCCAACAAGGAAACCGCAAATCATGAAACACCGCTTCTGATAATCCTCAGAAGGCTGGTTACTGTTGAAGCCAGGGAACCAAATGTAATGACCGAATTCCTGATTGCACAATGTCTAGAGATTGCCGAGTCGCTTATCAGGTACGGTGCCGATATCGATTTTCAGGATAATTATGGTGTTACAGCACTAAACTACGCGTCTGTATACGGAAACTTCCGTTTTGCTGACCTGCTGTTATATTATATGGCCGACATAGATAAGAAGGCAAATGACGGAACAACACCACTGATGGCTGCAATATGGGGAGGACATGCAAACATTGCCGACCTGCTTGTTCAGAACGGAGCAAACCTGGAAGCAAGAGACGACATCGGATTCACCCCATTTCTGACCGCTGCCCAGAACGGCGACACACTTCTCATAAACTACCTTTTGAAAAAAGGTGTCGACATATATGAAACCGACTATAACGGATGGGATGCATTAAGTCTTTCGATAAAACATAACCACATGGATGCAGTCAGACTCCTTGTTGAGGCAGGCGACAAATGGACAAGCCCGGAAAGGCAGTGGCTGAACTATTACAATGTGGCAGTGAAATTCGGACGAGAAGAAATACTTGAAATTCTGCGCGACAAGGATTTCCCGGGTAAATATTCGCCCAGGATCAACCAGATGAATATTACGATTTCATCAAAATTAACCACACGCGACATTTATTCCGGGATGAGCTTCCACTTCACAGAACCACGCAACAGAATAGGCTTCATGGGAGGTTTCGATACAAAGTTATGGCAAACCCGGGTACTCGTAAAGGAATCAAAAACTCTCTACTACCAGTATCCCGATAAAAGCTCGATAATATATGCCGGTCTTTTCAAAGATATTACCCTGACAGAGAATCCTTTAAAAAGCAACTGGTTTTTATCAGGTTCCCTTTCATGCGGATATTTCTTCGGCAACCGTTTTGAAGGAACACAAAAAGGTCCTGAAGAAAGGTTACTCATATTACCTGCCGTTTCGCTTAAATGGCAGAAAGAAAATGTGAGTATTTTCGGAAGTTTGGAATACACCCGGACCGGTTTTTACAAAACCGGCCCCTTCTGGTTAAGGATTGGCATTTCCTATAATTTTGATTTTCTGTATGGCAGGACACCCGTTAAAGTTATAAGATGGTATTAAAAGGCATAAAAAGGACAATTGGAGGTCTGATATTGTTTTCAATACTGACAGCCTTCTTTTCCTGCGAGAAATTTATAATAGTGGATTGCGAGGAATGTACGGAAAATGAGCCTGTTGAAGTATTTCTAATTATGAGCCTCGATGAGAATCAACTTGGTGTGGAAGTAAGTATCTATGAAGGTTATGTTGAAGACAGCATTCTCTTTCACAGATTTAAAAGCTACTCAGAGGAAGCCTATTACAAAGCACCCATGAACAAAACATATTCCTTTACTGCCATGTATATTCTTAATGACAAGAAATACTACGTGGTTGAATCCATCACGCCCCGTCTCGTTTATGAAAAAGAAAAATGCTCCACACCCTGCTATTATGTATATGACAGGAAAGTCAATCTGAAGCTCAGGAGAGATTAATTCACGAGAAGCTGTATTAGCCGCTGAATGTAAACAGAGGATTTCCTTTAAGCCCTTCTTCCTTTATCTTTAATACTTCTGCCTTTCTGAGAGGTTTAACATCTGATGCAAGTTCGAGGGCTTTCATGAATAAATTCTGATCGCCGGGAGGAACAGCAGCTGTTACGGGATGTGACAATGTGAAACGGAGTCCCATCACAATATCGTCAGGAGTGATCATTGGTTCGTACCAGCATTTTGGATATTTTGAGCGTTCGGCTCCTTTAGGCCAGGGGCCTCTTGCCATGGCCTTGAGTGCAAGGATACCCATTTTCTTCTCCTGGGCTCTGGCAAGCACCTGTGGTCCGAAATTGCCGGCATGCCATGTTGCAAAATTGACAGGAAAAAGGATTGTATCGAAGTCAAATCTGTCCATCATCGCCATAGCTGCTTCCACTGAATGAGCGGAAAAACCGATATAACGGATCCTGCCCTCTTTCCTGGCCTCAAGAAATGTCTCCATCGCGCCGCCCTGGCTGAATATCGCTTCAACATCCTTCATTGTGGTTACAGCATGAAACTGATACAGGTCAAACTTTGAGGTCCGCATGTTGAAAAGTGATTTTTCAAGCTCGGCTCTGGCTCCGTCACGGTCTCTTTTCTGCGTTTTACAAGCCAGGAAAACATCTTTCCGGTAAGGCTCAAGTGCAGGTCCGAGCATAATCTCGGCATTCCCGTATGAGGGTGCCACATCAAAATAGTTCACCCCGGCATCGATGGCCTTTCTTACCAGGAATGAAGCTTCCTCCTCACTTGTATCACGAACAACTATACCTCCAAAACCTATCATTGAAAGCATCTCTCCGGTTTTGCCCAGGGCCCGTTTTTCAATTTTTTTTGTCCTGCGCTGCCTTTCAAGACCTGTGAGTCCGGCAGGGAAAAGAGCTATCAGAGGGACAGAAAGAGCTGTTTTCCTAATGAAATTTCTTCTTTTCATGACTAAAGTATTTTAAAGGATGTATATCTTTAAAAGATAGTGAAAAAATTTAAAAATACCAAATTGTGGATTAAAATTGATAATTCAGTATTAAATCCTATAATATCAGATAACTGTCCTGTTAAAAATTGTCTTTGTTCACCAAAGCCTTTCTTCATATATTTGTGATGTAGCAAACCACTGTATTAATGGAAACACCTATATTCATCAATTCAGAAATTTTCAGTTACGGAGTGCTGCCACTGTTGATATTTCTTGCCCGTATCTGCGACGTTTCTATTGGGACCCTACGGATTATTTTCGTCTCAAAAGGCAACAAATATATCGCACCGGTGCTGGGATTCTTTGAGGTGTTTATCTGGATAATTGCCATAAGTAAGATAATGCAGAACCTGGATAATTACGTGAACTATGTTGCCTATGCACTGGGATTCGCCACAGGTAACTTTGTAGGGATGCTCCTTGAGGAAAAACTTGCAATGGGTTTTCAGATGATAAGAGTATTTACTTACCAGAACGGGCCGGACCTTGTAAAAGACCTGAATCAGAAAGGTTATGGTGCAACAACCATCGAAGCCTACGGAGCAAAGGAAAAAGTATTTATAATTTATTCAATAATTCACAGAACAGAGATACCCGAAGTTCTCGACATAATCAATCAGTTCAATCCCAAGGCATTTTACACCATTGAAGATGTCCGCAATGTGAAAGAAGGTATTTTTCATCCAAAAAAACGCAATAAAATTATTCCCCTTACAACAATAATCAGGGACTGGAGGAAAGGGAAGTGAGAAGCGGGAGATTTTATAATTTTGCTAAATAACATAAATAAATATCATGGAACAGTTTAACGGACATCCTCTTTACAGAAAGCATGATCTTGACAGTGCAATGAGTTCTTTATGGTCATTCTATATCAAGAATTTCGCCGTCCTCTTCCTGGTGTCATTAGCGGCCAGCCTGTTGATTCAGTTTATAACTTCAACTCTCGACATGTCGAAGCTTACATCACTTACCGATCCGTACGAGATGCTTGCCGAATTGAAAAACTGGATCTTTCCAATGCTGGGAGTGATTGCCATTTCACTGATAATGATACTGATACTTCAGTATTATATCATCTTCAAGCCGGTAAGAAGTGATTTGAATCTATTTACTGCTTTTTATAAATCCATGAAGCACCTCCTCCCCTACCTGCTTCTAATGATATTGTTCCTGGTTTTTGCCACTGTTGCCATGGTCGCAGGTATTCTTGTGTTCGTAATAGGGATGTTTTTTGCCGCTCTGTATGTTTATATGATAGGTCTTTTTCTCCTTCCGGTACTAATGGTGGAAGGAAATGATCCCGGTAAAGCCATTGCCAGGACATTCACGCTATCGCACAGGCATTTCGGACCAAACCTGGGATATACTGCCATTATCCTGCTTATCATCCTTGTCGGATCGATAATCCTTTCATCACTTATACTGATACCCTTTTCAGGAAGTTTCTTTAAGATCATATCCGATCCGGCTGAAGCCTCCGGGGCATTGAACTACCTCTCAAATCCGTGGTTCATAATCCTGTCTGCACTCGCGAATGCGATCTTTACGCCATTAACTCCAATACTTGCAGCTATCCTTTATTTCAACGCAAGGGCGAGGGAAGAAGAAGCAGATCTAAGTAGGGTAAGCCCGGAAGCTGATGAGGGGAAGGTAAGGGTTGAAGATCTCTACGCAAGACCATACAGTGAAGATCATCCTGATAACCCCGATCGTGAGAACCCTGCAAATTAACAGAGAGCTGTTGAAATTCTTTCTATCTTATTACTCTTCCTGAGGCATCTCCCTTCATAAGTTGCTCAACCTCCGCTACGTTAACGAGATTAAAGTCGCCATGGATAGTGTGCTTGAGACACGATGCAGCGACGGCAAAATCGAGTGCTTTCCTGTCATCGTCCCCATATTCCAGTAATCCGTAGATAAGTCCTCCCATAAAGGAATCTCCCCCACCTACCCTGTCTACTATGTGAGTTATCTGGTAAACCGGTGCCCGGAAGAATTTTTCCCCGTTATACAATATCCCCGACCATGTATTGTGGTCGGCGCTGATCGATCCGCGAAGTGTAATGATTATCTTACCTGCCTGAGGAAATCTCTCCTTTAGCTTTATACATACCGATTCAAATTCGGCGCTCTCAACCTTTCCTGCCGAAACATCTGCCTTTTCAGGTTTTATCCCGAAAACTTTCTCTGCATCTTCCTCATTTCCAAGGATCACATCACAGTATTCAACCATTTCAGGCATAACGTCTCCGGCAGCAGCTCCCCACTTCCATAGGTTCTTCCTGTAATTCAGATCGCATGAAACGGTAAGTCCTTTCTTTTTTGCAATTTGTATTGCCTCCAGGCATGTTTTGGCTGCACCCTCTGAAATGGCGGGTGTAATACCTGTCCAGTGAAACCATGTGGCTCCTTCGAAAACCTTCTCCCAGTCGACCATTCCGGGCATAATTTCCGAAATTGACGAATGACTCCGGTCATAGACAACCTTACTGGGACGCGATACAGAACCGGTTTCCAGAAAATAAATACCCAGACGCTCACCTCCTTTCAGGATGTGACCGGTTCCGACATTATGCTTCCTGAGATCCATGATCACTGATCTTCCAAGGTCATTGTCAGGAAGACGTGTCACAAAATCGGCTTCCATTCCGAAGTTTGCCAGTGAAACCGCCACATTGGCTTCTCCTCCTCCAAAGGAAGCGCAGAAGGAATCAGCCTGTGAAAAACGCTTATGGAGTGGTGTGGCGAGCCGGAGCATGATCTCGCCGAAGGTTACAATTCTTTTTGACATTGGAAGAGGGTTTAAAGGTTTAAGGGTTTAAGGGTTATAAGTCATTTTCTCCTTTTACATAGCCGAAGTTGGCAAGAATGCCACCGTCGACGTAAAGGATATGTCCGTTGACGAAGTTACTGGCTTCAGAGGCAAGAAATAGTGCAGCATTCGCCACATCCTGAGGTTCGCCCCATCGTCCGGCCGGGGTGCGGGTCATCACAAGGTCGTTGAAAGGATGGCCATTCTCACGAATAGGGGCAGTCTGCGATGTGGCTATATATCCCGGACCGATACCGTTGATCTGAATATTGTATTTTGCCCATTCACATGTCATATTCGCGGTGAGTAACTTCAGTCCTCCCTTGGCTGATGCGTAAGCCGAGACAGTGTTCCGTCCGTAAACACTCATCATGGAACACATGTTAATAATCTTTCCGCTTCTTTTTTCTATCATCCCCGGAGCAACACGTTTGGATACGATCAGGGGTGCCACCAGATCAACATCAATAACCTGTTTGTAGTCATCAATACTCATGTTCAGAATGGGGATTCGTTTTATTATCCCGGCATTATTGATGAGAATATCTACGGGGCCTACATTTCTTTCAATCTCAGTTATACTTTTGTCAACATCCGCCTCATCAGTAACATTGAATTTTAGAGTGTAAACATCAAGGCCTTCCTTTGAGAATTCCTCCCTGCAGATGTCAAGTTTTTCATCCATGATATCGTTCACGCATACTTTTGCGCCGGCTTTGCCGAGAGTGATTCCTATTGCGAGTCCGATGCCGTGTGTTCCGCCTGTAACTAGTGCTACTTTCCCTTTAAGATCAAATAAATTGTTCATATTAAATATTTTATATTTATATTATCAGGAAGATGTGTCATTTAATATCCGCTGAATGAAATGATAATGAGGAAGATACTCAAGATCACAGGCCATGGCATTTACTGCTTTGCATTCTTTGCGGTTTGTCTTTTTGATTCCTGCACAGCCTCCTCCTGAAATTTTCCTGTGCACTGATGTTTGTTTCACTATTACTTCAGCGTATCCGGATGCCTGACATCCATGTCGCCATAGTCGAGGTTTTCTCCGGCCATACCCCAGATAAAGGTGTAGTTTGAAGTTCCTGCTGCACTATGAATGCTCCAGGAAGGAGAAAGAACAGCCTGTTCATTTGTCATCCACAGGTGGCGTGTTTCATCGGGATCACCCATAAAATGACATACAGCCTGTTTTTCAGGCACCTCGAAATAGAAATATGCTTCCATCCTTCTGTTATGCGTATGTACCGGCATTGTGTTCCATACACTGCCCGTCTGTAGTTCTGTCATTCCCATCTGCAGCTGGCAGGTTTCGACTATACTGTTTACAAGAAGTTTATTCAGCCTTCGGTGATTTGATGTTTCCGGGCTTCCAAGCATGATCACTTCTGCATCCTTAAGAGTTATTTGTTTTGAGGGATATGTATGGTGGGCGGGTGCAGAGTTGATATATAACTTTGCCGGATTTCCGCTGTCTTCCGATTTAAATGTAACATCTGTCGTTCCCTTTCCAAGATATAGAGCCTCCTTATGGCCAAGATTGAAGGTTTTTTCTTTGGTGGATACAATTGCAGGGCCTCCGACATTAATGATCCCCATTTCTCTTCTGTCGAGGAAGTTAGGCATTTTAAGATCGTCAGCACTCTCAAGTTTCAGAGTCTGCTTCACGGGCATGGCCCCGCCTACGATGTACCTGTCGTACATGGAATAAACAAGCAGGATCTGGTCCTCTTCAAAGATTTTCTCGATTAAAAACTCTTTTCTTAATTTACCGGTGTCATAATTTTTAACATCCATCGGATGTGCTGCGTACCTTATTTCAATTTTCATGATATAATAGTTTATGTTAATAATTGCCTGGGCAACCTGATTTCAGATACAGACTTTTAAGGGTGATGTCAGACAAAAATACAATTTTTGAGTGTAAACGCAATATTAAAACCATACATCACTTCCATAATGGCGGGAGGAAATTAACAACATTTAAGAAATATTTTTTTCAAATGAAGGCCACTTCGTTATCGTTAACGATTTTTTTTCTATTTTTAGAAGTCTATTACCGAATCAATAATTTAAAACTAATTATATGAAACCTTTCATTCATGATGATTTTATGCTGGAGAATAAAACAGCACAAAGACTTTATCATCAATATGCAGAAAATCAACCGATAATTGATTTTCATTGTCACCTGTCACCTTCGATGATATATGAAAACCGCAGGTTTGAAAACCTGACACAGGCATGGCTTGAAGGCGATCACTACAAATGGAGAGCCATGAGGACCAATGGTGTTGATGAGAAATACTGCACGGGCAACGCCTCCGACCCTGAGAAGTTTGCAAAATGGGCTGAAACAGTTCCTTTTGCTGTGGGCAATCCCCTGTATCACTGGACCCACCTTGAACTGGCAAGGTATTTTAATATTAACGAGCTTCTTTCACCATCGACAGCTTCAGCCATTTACACTAAAGCCAGTGAAATGCTGCGTACAGATGATTTTGCAATAAGATCTCTGCTCAGCAGAATGAATGTTGAGGTGGTCTGTACCACCGACGACCCTGCCGACACCCTCGAATACCACCAGAAATTAAAGGGTAACTTCAGTATTCTTATCCTCCCTACCTGGAGGCCCGACAATGTTGTCAAGACTGATGACCCTGCAAAATTCAATGCCTACATTAAAAAACTGGGAGAATCGGCCGGTACAGAAATAAAAAGCTTCTCCACCCTTATAGAAGTGCTCGACCACAGGCATGAATTTTTTAACGGGATGGGGACAAAAGCGTCCGATCATGGTCTTGATCGTTTCTATTACGCTCCGTTCACCACTGCCGATGCTGAAAATGCATTCATAAAGCTTTTAAAGGGAGAAACGCTGTCGGAAGAAGAAACCGAAAAATACAGGACAGCAGTTATGACAGAACTCTGCAGGATGAACCACAAGAGAGGGTGGACCCAGCAGTTCCATGTCGGAGCCATGAGAAACAACAGCCTCCGCATGTTCAGAAAAATGGGACCCGATACCGGGTGGGACTCCATTGGCGTGCCGCAGGATGCTCTTAAAATGTCGAGGTTTCTCAGCAGCCTGGATGAAACAGACCAGCTTGCACGTACAATTCTGTATAACCTCAATCCCGCCGACAATGAAATGATGCTAACGATGGCAGGTAATTTCAACGACGGAACTATCCCGGTTAAAGTCCAGTATGGTGCTGCATGGTGGTTCCTTGATCAGAAAACCGGTATGGAAAAACATATCCGCGATCTGTCTTCATTCGGTCTGATGAGAAGATTCATCGGTATGGTAACCGACTCTAGAAGCTTCCTCTCCTATCCGCGGCACGAATATTTCAGGCGGATAGTATGCAATTTCGTGGGTACCGAAGTCGAAAAAGGTCTTATACCTGAAGAGGAGGAACTTCTCCGACCTATAATAGAAGGTATATCATACAAGAATGCGAAAGAACAATTTGGTTTCTAAATATAATTTAATTCTGAGATTATGAATGAACTGAATCTTAAGGACAAAATAGCCGTCGTGACCGGAGGAGCTGGTGTTATATGTTCCACAATGGCCAGATCGCTGGCGGCTGCCGGAGTCAGGACGGTGATTCTGGATCTTAACCAGGAAGCTGCCGATAAAGTAGCTGCCGGGATAGAGGAAGAATTCAAAACTAAATCCATTGGGGTTTCCGCCAGTGTTCTGGATAAGGCCTCTCTTGAATCTGCCTTAAAACAAATTCATGAAAGGCTTGGCACGATCGACATCCTCGTCAATGGTGCCGGAGGCAACTCTCCCGCGGCAACAACAAAGGTTGAAAAGATGGAGGGGAACGAAAATCCTGAGGACACCTTCTTCGGACTAAAAATAGAAGGCTTTGATAAGGTTTTCGACCTGAATTTCAAAGGGACTCTTCTTCCTTCAATGGTTTTTGCAACTGATATGACAGATAAAAAGTCAGGTGCAATAATCAACATTTCCTCTATGAATTCATACAGGCCCCTTACCAAGATTCCTGCTTATTCAGCAGCCAAATCTGCTGTCAACAATTTTACACAATGGCTTGCAGTTCATTTTGCCAAAGTGGGTATCAGAGTAAATGCCATAGCTCCCGGTTTCCTGCTTACAAACCAGAACCGTTTCCTCCTTATCAATGAAGAGACAGGAGAAATGACGCCCAGGGGTAAGAAAATAATAAACGGAACCCCCATGGAACGTTACTGCATACCTGAGGAAATGACCGGAACGTTGCTTTACCTGGCATCCGACCTCTCTAAAGCCGTTACAGGAGTAATAATACCTGTCGACGGAGGATTCAGTGCCTACAGCGGGGTGTAGGGAGAAAGGTTGAAAGGTTGAACCTGATTTTGACAGTCAATCCTCAACCTGACGATGGAATAAAACAATATTAAATCCTGATTTGAAATGATATATTTTTCCGCTGGTTCACCAGATACGGTTATAAGTCCGGAAGATCTTCAACAGGGGCTTTATTCGGCTCTCGAAAAGCTGGGACCCAGGAAAAATGTCCTGGTTGTGCCCCCTGATTTTACGAGGTTTCATTCACGGGCGGGTGAGATTACAACCCTGATATACAAATATTACAGGGAAAGCCTTAAGGACATACTTCCTGCATTGGGAACTCATGTGGCAATGACAGCCGGCGAGATCGGTGAGATGTACAGGGATGTGCCGCCCGAATTGTTCAGGGTCCATGACTGGAGGAATGATGTTGTGACAGTAGGCACAATACCAGGAGAATACGTTCATGAAGTTACCGGAGGAGCCATAGACTATTCATGGCCTGCGCAGCTGAACAGACTGGTAATCAACGGCGGACATGATCTTATACTATCAGTCGGACAGGTGGTGCCTCATGAGGTTATCGGCATGGCAAATTATAACAAGAACCTTTTCGTCGGAACCGGAGGACCGGAAGGTATCAATAAAAGTCATTTTGTGGGTGCTGTTTTCGGAATGGAAAGGATGATGGGCAAGGCAGACACACCTGTGAGAAGACTTCTGAACTATGCTTCAAAGAATTTTATTCCTCATCTGCCTGTAGTGTACGTCCACACGGTTATAGGCCGTGACAATTCAGGCAAACTTGTGATCAGGGGCCTTTATATCGGTGATGATGAAAATGTATTCAACCTGGCTGCCGATCTTTCCCTGAAAGTCAACTTCACGGTTCTCGAAGAACCTTTGAAGAAAGCTGTCGTTTACCTCGATCCTTCTGAATTCAAGTCAACCTGGCTTGGCAATAAAAGTATATACCGGACCAGAATGGCCATGGCTGATAACGGGGAATTGATAGTAATAGCTCCGGGCCTTAAGGAATTTGGAGAAGATAAGGAGATAGACAGGCTTATACGGAAATACGGATACAGGGGAACACCTGCAACAATGGCTGCACTAAGGGGAAATAAAGAACTGGAGGAGAACCTTAGCGCTGCAGCCCATCTTATTCACGGCAGTTCTGAAGGCAGGTTTTCAATTACCTACTGCCCCGGGCATCTCACCAGAGAGGAAATAGAATCTGTTAACTTCATCTACGGAGACCTATCTGAGATGACGGCAAGATACAACCCGGAAAAACTCAGGGATGGCTTCAACACCATGCCCGACGGTGAGGATATCTATTATATTTCAAATCCCGCCATAGGATTGTGGAGTTCACGAGAGCGTCTGGAAAAATGATTAGCTGGGGTATCATAGGATGTGGCAATGTGACCGAGGTCAAGAGCGGACCTGCTTTTAACAAAGTAAAGGACTCGCGTCTCACCGCCGTTATGAGAAGAGATGCAGGGCTGGCTGAAGATTATGCGAAAAGACATAATGTGCCAAGGTTCTATTCCGATGCTTCAGAGCTCATCAACGATCCCGGAGTAAATGCTGTATACGTGGCCACTCCTCCCTCCAGTCATGCAACATACGCTCTCATGTCGATAGATGCAGGCAAACCTGTATACATTGAGAAGCCAATGGCTTTGAATTATGAAGAGTGTCTGGAAATAAATGAAGCAGCCGAAAGAAAACAGGTCCCGGTATTTGTAGCATACTACCGCAGAGCATTGCCAGGTTTTGTTATGGTAAGGGAAATGATCAGTTCAGGGAAGATCGGATCTGTACGATCGGTTCATCTTCAGCTTTTTAAAGCTCCTTCACCAGATGAAATATCAGGAAGGCTTTCATGGCGGGTTGACCCGGCAATCGCGGGTGGAGGCCATTTTTTTGATCTTGCTTCACACCAGCTCGATTATCTGGATTTTTTGTTTGGTCCTGTTAAAGAGGTTAAATCGTATGCTCTTAACCAGGGTGCCTGGTACAAAGCTGAAGATTATGTTTCGGCCGGCTTTATGTTCGACAATAATGTCACCGGAACCGGAATCTGGTGCTTTAACGCTCACCAGTCAGCCGGAAGGGATTCAATTGAGATAATAGGCGATAAAGGTTACATCAGGTTCTCCTGCTTCAGTTTCGATCCGATAATAGTTGAGAATGAAGCAGGTAAACAGGAGTACATAAATGAACGGCCCGAACATGTTCAGATCTGTCTTATCGGTCAGGTGGTAGAGGCACTGACTAAAAAGATCCCTGCAGTTAGTACCGGCATTACAGCTGCGAGAACAAGCCGGGTTCTGGAGGAGATGGTTAAAGAATATTATAAATAGGTTTAAAGGTTTAAGGTTTTAGATTGATTAACTAATATAACTATAATTATGAGCAAATTAGCTGACATCGGACTTATCGGTCTGGCAGTTATGGGGGAGAATCTTGTTCTGAACATGGAGAGCAAGGGATTCCATGTAGCTGTCTATAACCGTACGACACAAAAAGTCGATGATTTCCTTGCCGGGAGGGCAAATGGAAAGAAAATAACCGGTACTCATTCAATTGAAGAGCTTGTGAAAGCGCTTGAAAGACCGAGGAAGATCATGATAATGGTCAAGGCGGGCCGTGCTGTTGACGATATGATTGAAACCCTGATCCCTCATCTCGAGCCGGGTGATATAATCATTGACGGGGGAAACACTCATTTCCCTGACACCAACAGAAGGACTGCCTATGTTGAGAGTAAAGGACTTCTGTATATCGGAACAGGAGTATCGGGAGGTGAGGAAGGAGCGCTGCTGGGGCCTTCGATCATGCCCGGAGGATCAAAAGCTGCATGGCCCCATGTGAAACCCATATTCCAGGCTATTGCGGCGAAAGTGGAAGACGGCTCTCCCTGTTGCGACTGGGTTGGGGAAAATGGTGCAGGTCACTTTGTTAAAATGGTCCATAACGGAATTGAATATGGAGATATGCAGCTGATCTGCGAAGCATACCAGATAATGCGCGATCTTCTTCACATGAGCGCTGACGAGATGCATCTGGTCTTCAGGGAATGGAATGAGGGTGAACTCGACAGCTATCTAATCGAAATTACAAGGGATATACTTGCATATAAGGATACTGACGGCCTTCCCCTTGTCGACAAGATACTTGACACTGCAGGTCAGAAAGGTACGGGCAAATGGACGGGAGTTGCAGCTCTGGATCTTGGAATTCCGCTTACACTTATTGGTGAGGCAGTATTCTCAAGATGCCTGTCGGCGGTAAAAGATGAAAGGGTAAAAGCATCACAGGTACTTCACGGACCTGTTGCTTCATTTTCTTCAGACCGGAAAAAGTTCATCGACGAATTAAGAGACGCTCTTTACGCATCCAAAATAGTATCTTATGCCCAGGGATATGCTCTCATGAGAGCAGCCGCGGAAGAATACAAATGGGATCTTAACTATGGAGGAATTGCACTCATGTGGAGAGGAGGATGCATAATAAGATCTGCCTTCCTCGGAAAAATAAAAGAAGCCTTCGACAACGACCCTTCAATAACGAACCTGCTTCTCGATCCTTTCTTCAGGGACAAAGTGGAAAAAGCCCAGCAGGGATGGAGAAATGTGGTTGCAACCGCAACGATAAACGGGATACCCGTACCGGCAATATCCTCGGCTTTGGGATATTTTGACGGATATCGTTGTGAAAGGCTTCCCGCTAACCTTCTCCAGGCACAAAGGGATTATTTTGGTGCCCACACCTATGAGCGTATCGACCGGCCCAGAGGGGAATTCTTCCATACCAACTGGACAGGAAGGGGAGGAACAACAGCATCGACAACTTATAATGTGTAATTCAGTAATAACCAAACACTATGACAGAAACAAAAAAATTCAGTAACTACAGATGGACTGTCTGCGCTCTGATCTTCTTTGCCACGACAGTGAACTATCTCGACCGACAGGTTATAGGGATCCTGAAACCGCTTCTGGAGACTGACCTGGGAATAGGAGAAGAGCAGTATGCGCACATTATCATGGCCTTTCAGATCCTGTATGGTATCGGAATGGTTATTGCCGGTCGTCTTATCGATAAGTTCGGGACAAAGATCGGATATGGTGTTGCGGTAATTTTATGGAGTATCGCAGCCATGGGACATGCCCTTGCAAAAGGAGCTCTCGGCTTTGGTTTCTGGAGAGGCTTTCTTGGTGTCAGTGAGGCTGGAAACTTCCCTGCAGCCATTAAATCGGTAGCAGAATGGTTCCCGAAGAAAGAAAGAGCTTTGGCGACCGGGATATTCAACTCAGGAACAAACGTTGGTGCGATCGTGGCTCCTCTGGCTATACCGGCCATGGTTGTGGCATGGGGATGGCAGGCAGCATTTATTATTACCGGTGCAATTGGATTCATTTGGGTAATTCTATGGTTTATATTTTACGAAATACCTGAAAAACACAAGAAAATATCTGCAGGAGAACTTGAATATATTAACAGCGATGTTGACGAGCAGGCAGAGACAAAAGAAAAAGTATCATGGTTAAAACTTCTTAAATACCGTCAGACATGGCTTTTCTTCATAGGTAAAGGTCTTACTGATCCTATATGGTGGTTTTATCTTTTCTGGATACCCGGCTGGCTTTCGACGGTTCGCGGTGCAGGACTTGATGTAAAATCATTCGGACTTCCTCTTGCATTCATATACACCATGACCACGGTGGGAAGTATCGGTGGTGGCTGGGTCTCAGGTTACATGATCAAAAAAGGCATGTCACCCTTTAAAGCCAGAAGCGTTACTATGCTCATCTTCGCGCTCCTGGTTGTACCTATTATTTTTGCCCAGTCTCCTTCAATAGGCAACTGGGGAGCTGTGTGCCTGATAGCCCTTGCAGCATCATCACACCAGGCATGGTCGGCAAACATCTTTACCACCGTCTCTGATGCATTCCCTAAAAAAGCCGTTAGTTCTGTAACCGGAATAGGTGGAATGGCAGGTGCTCTGGGCGGAGCTTTCATTTCATATATCGCAGGTGCTATACTTCAGCATTTTAAAGATCTTGGTCATATCGAGACCGGATACGTTGTAATGTTTGCAATTGCAGGTAGTGCCTATCTTCTTGCATGGATAATTATGACTGTTTTTGCACCTAAAGAGAAAAAGGTTGTATTAGACTGATTATGTCCCCGAAAAGAGCAAGGATAAAGGACATTGCCGAACTTGCCGGAGTATCTATCGGGACAGTCGACAGAGTCCTTCATGACAGGGGTGAAGTGGCGGAAAAGACAAGGGAGAATATTCTAAAGATCGCCAAAGATCTGGAATACTCTCCCAACGTCATCGCCAGAGCCCTTAAATCAAAAAAAAGAGTCAGGCTGGTTTCTCTCCTTCCTGAACCTGTTGAGGAAAGTGCGTTCTGGATGAAGCATCCGGAAGGAATTCAAAAAGCGCTGAAAGAGCTGGATCCCTTTCCTGTAAATCTGGAACAGGTGACATTCGACATGCTTGATGAAAGAGATTTTCAATCGAAATCGGAAGAACTGATCAGACTGAATCCTGATGGTGTAATCCTCGCTCCCATTTTTAAAAATGAAGCACTGACACTATGCGAAAAACTTACACGAAGTAATATCCCGTTCGTCTTCATCGACGGCTTTCTCGAAGAAACAAGTTTCCTGTGCTATACCGGTGAGAACATATACCAGAGCGGCAGAGTGGCCGCACAACTTGTCAATATGGTAACGCCACCTGAAAAAGAGATACTAATCATCAATATAGCCAGAAACATAAGTAATGTACATCACCTTAATGTCAGAACACAGGGATTCATAAGCTACTTTCAGGAAGACAGGCAGAACAGGCTGACAAGCTATGCAATCTATAATCCTCAGACTGATTTTATTAACCGTGAACTGAAAAGAATACTGCGGCAGCATAAGAATACGGGATCGATATTTGTTACAGGATCAAAATCATACAAAATTGCTGATTATTTCGAGTCGGAAGGAATCAATTCTGTCAATATCATAGGATACGACCTGCTTGAAAACAATGTGAAATATCTTAAAACAGGAAAAATAAGATTCCTGATAGGGCAACGACCTGAAGAACAGGCATACAAGGGTGTCAGGAAGCTATTCGATTTTATCTCAATGAATAAAACACCTGAGAAAATGGAATATCTCCCTGTAGATGTTGTAACTTCGGAGAATGTTCAGTTTTTCCTTTAATTAATTTTAAAACTATATATATGAAAACACTTGGAAAATACTCAATCGGAATGGGCGACCGTTTCGGACATCAGGGAGCAGCCCAGCTTAAAGCGGTTATCGAAGCAGGAAAAAAGGGGATTGATATAACTCCGGTATGGAATAAATCCAACAGGGAGCATACCATCATAGGGACGGAACCTTCTGATGTCAGAAAGGAAGCCGACCATGTTACTGCCCAGGCAGATTTTGGCAAAGCCTATTTTGTTGATGCTGACCATATTAATCTCGACACAGTTGATCGCTTTATCAGCAGCTCCGACTTCTTCACCATCGATGTCGCATCCTACATTGGCAAACGTGCCGATGAAAGCGAAATAGAAGCTTTCGTATCAGATTCACTGAAGTACGCGGGTGATTTGAATATCCCGGGAATCGAAAAACCTCTGAACGTTACTGAACAAAGGATAAGAGATATTGCCGGAAACTACCTGTTTGCAGCTGTTAAAGCATCAGAGATCTACACGAAAATTGAAAAAGAAAAAGGCAGGGGAAATTTCGTTTCAGAAGTTTCAATGGACGAAGTGCCTCTTCCACAGACACCTGTAGAGCTTTTCTTCATCCTCAGGATGCTGGGAGAAAAAAACATCCCGGCCCAGACCATAGCTCCAAAATTTTCCGGACGCTTTAATAAAGGTGTAGATTATGTTGGAGATATTAAGCAGTTTGCAGAAGAATTCGAAGCCGACCTGATGGTTATCGACTATGCCGTAAAGGAATTCGGACTGCCGGCAAGTCTCAAAATGAGTGTCCATTCAGGATCCGACAAATTCTCAATATATCCTGTCATCAAATCAATAATTAAAAAACACGACAAGGGGCTTCACCTGAAAACCGCCGGAACGACATGGCTTGAAGAAGTGATCGGTCTCGCAGAAGCTGGCGGAGAGGCTCTCACATTCGTTAAGGAGATATATTTCAAAGCCCTTGAGAAAATTGATGAACTGTGTGCACCCTATGCCGACGTAATTGACATTAACAGGTCACTGCTGCCATCAAAGGAAGAAGTTGAAGGCTGGAACAGCAAAAAGTTCGTCGATTCACTGAGACATATACCCGAAAACAAGGATTACAATTCAAATATGCGACAGCTGGTCCATGTTTCTTTCAAACTGGCTGCCCTCAGGATGGAAGAGTATTTCAAACTGCTTGAGGCGAATGAGGAAACTGTCGCAAAATGTGTTTTTGACAATATATACGAGAGACATATTTGCAGGGTCTTCGTGTAAATTAAGTCTCAGATTTCAGAAAAATCACCTGATAAGTTCAGACAAAGGTATCATCTCGAAGGTCAGCATCGACTGGCTGCCTTCATAGAGGATACCTATTGTATTTTCATCGATCGACGTGAGGCATGAATATCCGGCCGACCTTAGTTCATCGAGCAGCAGCCGGTTCTGAAGGGGCCAGGTCATCCCGTCATCAAAACTGACTTTTATTGTCATGTGTGTTCGCGCAGTCCTTGAATCAGGATTTGAAAATAAAAGGATTGATTTCTTCACGCCGTTCTCAGTATAATCGTGACGATGCAGACTTCCCATACATGTAGGCTCAATAAGTGCATTTCTGGATGAGGGATGCTCTGTCCAGGTTTCTCCAAGGTCGCCGGTCACAGCAACTGCCCTACCGTTATTTACTCCAGGGTTGTTCCTGTTCTGGTTATGACGCATGTTCAGCATCACTGATCCGTCGGAGAGCTCTGCGGCCATGGATTCTGTTGTATTTGAATATGCAGGTTTGCCTGTTTTCCATGTTATGCCGCCATCCCTGCTCCATGTTATATTTGAAAAAGGTTTTCCCTCTTCATCTCTTCCCTGGGTGGGCATTACCAGTGTTCCGTCTTTCAGAGTGATGCCGTGCCCGGGAGCAGGAGCCCAGAGCCACCACTCCCTCCTCTTACACATTTTTGTGATATTGACAGGTTCCGACCATGTAACACCATCATCACTGCTGGAAACAACAAGAAACTGTGAGGTCTCCTTTACTCCAAATCCCGGTTGTGATCCACTATTCCTCCACTGATGCTCCCATGCATCAGATTCATCGGTCAGGCCCTCAATCCACTTACCGTTTCTGTCGAGAACACCATGCATCCATAAACCTGCAATGAAAACCTTACCTGTTGTATTATCTGCAAGGATACATGCATCACTTACGCCATTGAATTTCTGGGGCAGACCTCCCCATTCCTTCATATCCAGAACCACCTTCATCTGCTCCCAGGTATTTCCTCCATCTGTGCTGCGGCTCAATCCTATGTCGATATCCCCCTGCAGATCCCTGCTGCTGTTCCTCCTGATATCATAAATGGCGAGAAGGGTCCCATTTTTTGTGGTAGTAAGTCCCGGGATCCTGTAAGTATGGACATTATCGTCGAGGTGCTTTCTGAGAGCCAGACCGATTCGCAGTTTTAACGGAATGAAAGAAGTATCCGGCTGAACCTTGCCTTCAGATGTTTTAACCGAAATACAGCTAGCCTGTATTTTATTGAGAAGCGATGCCGATGTTTTTAGCTCAGCAGAGAGCCATAAGCTAAGCGTGTCACTTAACGGCAAATTACCTTCGAATTTCACAACAGGTGCCGGGGGCATGTCTTTTCCAAAAGGATTTTCAACCGAAAAAGTCATATCACCTCCGGAACTGAAAAGTCGTAATGTCCGGATATCACTCATATCTGAGGTTCCTTCAAGAGAAACGGAGATCTCTCTTACCATTCTTTCAGAGCTGCCGGCAGGCATAAGCATTATCTGTAATACGGGGTTATCGGGTTTACTGACCAGAACCGGCACCTGGTACTGGATAACTTTCATCTGAACCTTCTCATCTGTCCGGCTGCATGAACAAAATAAAAAAGAAATGACCAGAGTAAAAGTGACAAAATTAATCCGGGAGGCCTTCATATTTTTTGGTTTGAGTCTTTTATACCGTATTTTATTTCAGATCCTCAGTCTTTACACCAAGGATGTAGAATTTTGCCATGGCGCTTTTCTCACCGGCATTTTCCAGGACAAAGTTTCCGTATGCAGGAGTATCGGGAGTCGGCACCCTGAAGAGCTCTCCGGTCCTGAATACTATTCTGCCGAATGATCTGACCGGTGCATATAGATCCTGAACTATCTCCCTGCCGTTAACTTTAATCCTGCAGGTTAGGTTATCTGCGTCAGCTTCTATTCTGAACCTGTATATCTCCCCTGCCTCATAAGGTATGAGGTTATTGAATTTATATGATCTTTTTGATTTTATCATACCATCTGGATCAAAAGAGATCCGAATTCCGGCATTTCCCGAACCGTCCTGCAATTCAATGTTCAGAAGTCCATGGTCAGTCTGACCGGCAATGATTGCAAACTCAGCTGCGGGCTTTATGGTTTCGGGAAAGAGATGTTCGGCCTTAGCAAAATCATACCTGTCTTGGTCACTTAAAAGAAGCGCTTTTACTCCGGCCGGAGAGTTCCCGATTTTTACCTTTGCCCAGAGTGGAGAATAAATATTCCACCTTGTCATCTGGCTCAGGTCGTCATAAAGTGAGAGATCTTCATTAATATGTTCCGGGGCCAGGCCAATAACTGGTACCGACACCCGCATCACCCAGATATCTTCCTTATTTACACTGTATGAAAGCCACATATTGCCATCGGGTACAGTACCGTTTCCAGGTATTATGCCTCTCAGGTACTGAGGACCGTAAGATTTTTCGTTACCGGAATAACGCATCGGGGATATCTCTCCGTGAACCAGAAGCAGGTTCTTATACTCCAGACCGTCATCACTTACGGATACGGCCATCGGCCATCTGTAAATTGAAGGATTGAAAACCTGGGCATACATGCCGTCGGAAGTACGCTGACCCCACATTTTTGCCGATGCAGTGTACAGTCCCGGAGTTTTTCCTGTCAACCAGGTATTGCCATCGTTGGTGCTTACTCCTGATAACTTGCTTTTCCACATTCCGATAACGCGTCCGTCGTCGAGAGTATACCAGCAGAAGGCTTGTCCCCTTACGTTAAGCTTAGGTATTACCGGATCATTAACATCACTTTCTTCAAGCCACTGCAGCGTTATCAGAGGGTTTCCCAGCATTTCAATGCAGTCCTGTACAAAAGCCTTATCATTACTGCTTTTATAGAAAGGAAAGGAGGTATTTGATTCGACCCAACCATGATTATATCTTATGAAATACACCTCACCCAATGACCCGTCTTCATGTATTTCCCTTATTACCCTGCCTATACCTTTACCGTCATTAGGTTTGTCGCGGGGACTGAAGCAGATGCCGTAATATCCGAGAGCATATAATCTGTTGTTTTTCTTTGAAACATAAAATCCTATACGATGATGCATTACTGCATCCAGATCCTTAGCAATCCCTTCAACACCTTTCTTGGTTGTCCCGTCAGGGATCCTGTATTGTGGAAAAACAATCACTGGCTGACTCCAGTTATAACCGTCATCTGAAGTCTGTATGCATGAGCGTCCCGGGGCTGTATGTTCTCCCTCCGGATTACTCAGATAATCTACATAGAATTTACCATTCCAGTATGCGATATCGGGTCCGTGATTATAGGTCCAGCCGGGTTTTGAGCCCCATTCCGGATCCTCCCTGTTGGCACGCATTATCTGTATATTATGGACTCCGTATGCGGCTGGCAGTTGTCCGTGGGTGTAGTCGGCATTAACTATTGTCCTGTATGTATGTATTAGCGGAGTTTGCGAGTTCAGTCTCCCCGCCGTTAACAGCAGAAAAAAGAAAGCAGATAATGCAATACTCCCTTTCATGTGATCAGTCTGTCCACCCGGGCAATGATACTGTTGCCTGGTAATTTGAATAGTTATACAACGGATTTCTGATCGGTTTATAGAGCTTGCCCGTTTTTGGGTTGTCGGACTGGGTATAAACCCACATCTGATGCTGATCCCACACAACTATTTCATCTCTGCAATCTCCTGTCAGGTCGAGTGTTGCATTGCACATGTCGGGATGTCCGTCATCGGGAAACTGAAGCACTTTTCTGCCCCGGCCATCAAAGACACCACCAAGCCTGACTGAAGGATTATGAACGAAATACTCCTCTCCTGTTCCCGTCCAGTTTAGAGGCAGGCACATGCTTCCGAACTGGTTAGGCTCAAAATCGTGATAGATATTTCCTTCAGCATCATATAAATGGATGATTCCCTGACTTCCCCAGAAGTCTATGCTTACAGTTTCGAGTCCCGGCAGGTCAGATCTGAAGTTGGCGACAGCCGGATTCTGAACATGGCCGTTCAGATGATGCCTGAGTATCTTCCCATCAGTACTTACCCTTAAATAGCCGCCATTGCTGGCTGCATACATAATTTCAGGCCCTGCCTCCTGGTTTTCGATGAATTGCGCTACGGCCACACCGTCGCAGTGATCGCCGATCTCATTATCCAGGCTCCAGAGCAGGGTGCCGTCATCATCATATAGGCTGTAACCTATTGCCAGTTCATCTTTTCCGTCACCGTCAACATCGTAAGCATATGGATAATGTCCTGTTTTGCAGCTGCCTTCCCATAATACATCCAGTCTGTTGTTCAGCACCCAGAAATGAGTGTACCTGTCTTTGATAAGAATATCCGAGTCCCACCCTTTTCCTTCTGCATCGAAGAAAAAGAGGCAATCTCCAAGTATGCGGGGAAATCTGTATTCAGGATTCTTTGAAACAGGTGTCCGGGTCTTGAATTTTGTCCTGCCGGTCGCGGCATCGGCAACGATGATCTCAAAGTTCATGCAATAGATCACCTCATTTTTCCCGTCATTGTCGAGGTCGTGGATCTGAAATCCAACGTCATTGGTAAGATGATACTTTTCAGGATCAGGTTTTCCGATCTGCCACAGCTGCTCTCCTTCTAACGTAAGGGCAGTCATACAACTCAGCTCGCTGTGCCGGTCCCGAGGTCCGTGGTGTATCACCTGACCGATCAGCACATCAGATTTTCCGTCGCCGTTAAGATCTCCAAACCTTACATTACGTCCTGCCCCGAAACCTTCCGTATTAAGCTTTTTCCATACTATCATTTCAGGATTTGATTTCTGAAGCTCCTGTGATTCAAGGTCATATTCCTCATTTTTCAACCTGGAATACTCTTCTTCATTTTTCGATGATTCGACCTTAACATGGTGGTACTTGGCCTTCACATTCGATACGAGGCCGATCTTGCCTGTTTTGTAGGTGTCGTCGGCAACGCTAAGTCTGATATCTTCATTCAGAGATGCAATGATCTGATCGCCAATGACCTTTACCACGGCAGTAAGAGTCTCTCCAGGTGTAAATACGAAGGGTTCAGAAGCAAGAATAGTTTCCTTCAGTACATTGAATTTTTCAGAATGTCTGAATTCAGATATATATGCTGTCGAATCCCTGACACCAAAGAAATAAAAACAACGGTCGTTCCTGTATCTGAATGCTATTCCCGAATAATGGGAATCATCTTCGGGTTCAAAGCTGACTGTTAGCCGGTAGTCTCTCCACAGCGAATCTCCGGCAATTATCATTGGATGTGTCCAGCGTTGATTTTTGTTCTCATAGGTCTGGCAAAGCATCTTCCCTGAATTACTTTGTTTTACCTGCCATGCCGTTCCCCATATATCTCCTGATGCAAAGCTTGAGACAGCCCAGTTTCCGTGAGGTCCGGCCTCAGGAAGAAAATGGTATTCCGTGTGTGCACCTACAGGAGCTGTAAACAGCCCGGTGTCGAGTGATGAGAAATCATCTTCAAGCAATACGATGTTGTATCGCTGATAGTTACATCCCGTATAGAGGAAGGCGGTCAGAAGCAAAAGCAGGACAATACGTTGCATTGGTTAACAGGGTTTATAATTAATTAACAACAAGCAGTGTAAAATATTATCTGTCAAGTTCTATAGCAGCCAGTATGAAAGGTGCGACACCTTTGGTGTCATTTTCAAATCTTTTCTCGTTGATATAGTATTCGTACGAACCGTCACGATATGGATTTCCTCCCAGACCACAGCCTCCACATATATTCCTTATGGTCACCATACCTTTTTCGTCGACCGTCACCAGCTCACGAATGAAATCATCGAGAGCATCGGATGCAATGTCACGATACTTTTGGTCGAGGTAGCCCAGACGTGCTGCTTTGGCGAAAACATAAATATACATTGCAGAACCTGATCCTTCGAGGTAATTGCCTTCTCTCCCACCCTGATTCAGAACCTGGTACCATATCCCCGATTCAGGGTCACGTACTTCAAGAAGTGCTTTGCTCACATTCTGAAGTATATTTATAAGGGTATCCCTGTCAGAATGGTCAGGCGGGAGATAGTCAAGAATATCAGTCAGCGCCATTGCATACCAACCCATAGCACGACTCCAAGGATATTGCGACTGACCTGTTTCCGGATTACACCAGCGCTGTTCGCGGCTTTCATCCCATGCATGCATCAGCAGGCCTGATGAAGGGTCGAGTGTTTTTCCGTACACCATCTTTGCCTGGTTCGCAGCAACATCATACCATCCTGGAGCGTTGAATTCCTTTGCATATTGCACCATATAGGTAGATGCCATATAGATACCATCAAGCCACATCTGCCACGGATATATCTTCTTATGCCAGTAGCCTCCCGAATTTGTTTTAGGGTGGGTTTTCAGCTGTTCAATCAGATTATCCATCGCAATCTTATATCGCTCTTCAGGCTTTCTTTTATATATTGTCAGTATATTCCGTCCCGGGTAGATCCTGTCGAGGTTGTATTCATCAAGCCTGTAATTTATTACTGAACCGTCGGGTTGGACAAAATAATCAATCCAGTTCTCCATGTATCCTGAGTATTTCGGATCAATATCACCGAGCCTGTCTATTGCCATTCCAAGAAAAGCCACATCATAAGCCCATTTCGGAGGTCCGGCCACATATTTTGTCAGACTGTCAGCCTGAGCCATCACTGTATTTGCCATTCTGACCGACCATTTTTCTTCAGCCTTTTTCGCTGACGGCTTTCCGGAATTGCAAGCGGCAACCGCCAGCATGACAAGTACCAGCAAAGCAACCGGTACGGGAAATAATTTCTTCTTTACCATGGTTTTTTGTTTTATTTAGCGGGACATCTGTAATGTCTCATTTCATTGTTTTAACCCCGGTCACCGGTTTTCCTTCCAGTGAATGCAGATCGAAAATGAGCACCTCATTCATTCCTTTTTTCAGCCATGGACCAGGACAGAACAGGCGTTTTTGCGGACCGATGTTCCAGTATCTTCCGAGGTTATGACCGTTGACCCATACGATACCTTTCTGATAGTTCGACACGTCGATATATGTATCTCCCGTTTCTATCAGAGAGAAGTTACCCTTATAAAAGACCCCGGGTTTATTCATCACTCTTCCTGAAGAGCGCAGATCATAAACAAATTTCCAGTCCATCGGCAGCTGAAAAACCTCCCAGTTCATAAGTGTCATTCCGTTAAGAGTCACCCTTTCGGTAATGCCTTTCCGGTCGATCATGAACTGACCATAGTTGATCCTCCCCATTGCTTCGACCAGTATTTCGAGAACAGGATTCTCCTTTTTGCCTGCAGGCAGGTCAACAGAGTTAATGCCTTCACGTCTGTCGAGGCGTCCGACATACTCGCCGTCAATAAATACCGTGGCATAGTCATGAACATCTGTAACCACCAGTTTCCCCTTTTTATGACCAATAAGTTCAGTACGGTAAAGGATAAATCCCTGATCCTGGCCGTAAGCTTCAAATGTTCTGGGTGTTACTGATTTCACCGGTTGCGGAAGGTTATCCCATACCGAAGTGAACCTCGACATGAATATCATAGGAATTTCAATTGCAGGGATGGGATCAGGTATTTTGGAGAGTTTTTTCCCTTTTGGCAGGTAAGACTCAAAGAGTTCTCTTAGTGCCATATATTTAGGTGTAGGGACACCCTGTTCATTTATCGGAGCGTCGTAGTCGTAACTGGTTACATCGGGTTCATAACCCTTGCCTCCTGAATTGGCCCCGGCAGTGAATCCGAAATTTGTTCCTCCATGGATTACATAAAAGTTGAATGATTTTTTATTATCCATGAGGAACCTTACTTCTTTAAGGAGCGAGGCTGTATCCCGTCCTGCCCATTCTTCACCCCAGTGTGTTAACCATCCGGGGTACGTTTCACTGCTGAACACAGGTACTCCGGGATTCATTTTCGAAGCCAGCTCAAAATTTTCAGGTGAACTGCCTGAGTCGAGTCCCACAGCGCTTTCCGGAAGAGTACCTGCCTCGAGCATATAGGTTGTGGGCCCGTCGCCTGTGAAGGTAGGAATGTCGATCCCGTTTGCAGTCCAGATCTCCTTTAACCGCTTCATATATATACGATCGTTTGCATAGCTGCCATATTCATTTTCGATCTGAAGCATTATAACCGGACCTCCCCTGGTAATAAGCCATGGCCGTATTTCTTCGGCAAGTCTGACAATATAACGTTCGGCAGCAGACATATATCTTTCATCCATGCAACGCAACCTGATGTCGGGGATCTTAAGGAGGTATGGCGGGATTCCTCCGAGGTCCCACTCTGCACAAACATAAGGTCCGGGTCTGATAATGAGCCACATATCTTCCTTCTGCACGAGATCTATAAATTCGTTCAGATTTCTGTTGTCGGTAGAAAAATCAAAAACACCTTCCGATGTTTCATGATAATTCCAGAACAGGTATACGGATATTGTGTTACAGCCCATGGCTTTGGCCATCTGTATCCTGTGCTGCCAGTATTCACGCGGTATCCTTGCCGGATGAAGCTCCCCGCTAATGATCTGGAAAGGCTGATCGTCGAGCAGGAATTCTGTTGGACTCAGTCGGAAAGTGTGCTTTGCCTTCTGTGCATCCGCCGGCATAAAGGCTAACAGCGAAACATAAATAAACAACGACAGTATTAATCTCTTTATCATGATTCTCTTATTAAGTTCTAATATATCACCCGTACTATATTTCTCCAATTTCTTCATATCCCTGCTCACCACTCACTACTCACCACTCACCACTAAATTCCTCATATAGCCTGGAAGCTCCGCAGCCGTGCATAGAAACCATCTTCCCTGTTCATAAGCTCTGTATGCGTCCCGGTTTCCACGATCCTGCCTTCATCAAGTACGACTATCAGATCGGCATTCTGAATTGTAGAAAGCCGGTGAGCAATTACCAGGGATGTTCTGTTTTCCATCAGTTTCAGTATTGCATCCTGAACCAGCCGTTCCGATTCTGTATCGAGGGCTGAGGTAGCCTCGTCAAGGATCAGAACAGGAGGATTGGCCATTATTGCCCTTGCGATGCTTATTCGCTGCCTCTGTCCGCCGCTGAGTTTGTTGCCACCTTCCCCTACGGTGGTTTGATAACCCTTTTCCGTTTCCATTATGAATTCGTGTGCATTGGCAATACGTGCAGCATTGATGACCTTTTCCATATCGGGTTCTTCAACGCCGAAGGCAATATTTTCAGCAAAGGTTGCATTGAAGAGGATAGGATGCTGGCTCACTATACCCATCAGATAACGAAGGCCTGTGGTCTTCAGGTCACGTACATCGGTTCCGTCTATCAGGACATTTCCCTTTCCGGGATCGATGAAGCGTGGAAGCAGGTCAGCAAGCGTCGATTTTCCCGCTCCTGATTTGCCGACAACTGCAACAGTCTGTCCCTTTCTGATAGTCAGATTTATATCTTTGAGAACAGGGTCATTATTATATGCGTACCAAACGCCCCTGAATTCAATCGAATCATTGAATTCCCTTATTTCCCTTGCGTTTTCTCTTTCTCTTATCTTTTCTTCCGCTTCAAGTATTTCATCCACCCTGTCGATCGATGCCATGCCTTTCTGGATGCTGAACCATGCTGTTGTAATGTTTTTGGCCGGCTGAATTATTTGTGAAAAGACAAGGACAAAGGCTATCAGCTTGTCACTGCTCATGTTTCCGCCGCCCTTGAGTGCCAGGATTCCGCCCACATAAAGCAACATAATCACCACAATTGATGACAGAACTTCACTCAAAGGTGAAGCCAGGTATGCCTTCCTGAAAACCCGCTTCAGTATCTTGGAATAGTTATTATTGATGACTGAGAATTCATCCTTCATCTTCTTTTCGGCATTGAATCCTTTTATTATCCTCAGTCCGGTGAGTGTCTCCTCCACGACGGAAAGAAGCCTGCCCAGCCTTTCCTGTCCGGCCAGCGACGAGGATCTGAGTGTACGGCTGACCCTTCCTATAAGCCATCCGCTCACAGGCAGCAGGGCAAGAGCAAAAAGTGTAAGCTGGTAGCTTGTGACGAAGAGGTATACCACAAAAATGATAATTATGACCGGGTCTCTGAAAAGCATTGTAAGTGAAGACATTACAGAAACTTCTATTTCCTGGACGTCATTTGAGACCCTGGTCATGAGATCACCCTTGCGGGCATCAGTGAAATATGAAAGAGGAAGCCTGAGGACCTTGCCATACATTTTTTTTCTCAGGTCGCGTACGGTACTCGATCTGATGAAAGCCATGCTGTTATTTGCAAGAAAAATAAATCCGTTCTTAAAGAAACTGGCAATGAGATAGGCTGCACTGACCATGAGCAGGGCGCCTGCAGGTCCGCGTCTTTCTATGATGCTGTAAAAGAAGTACCTTGAAAAATTATTGAGGTATTCAAGGGTAAAGCTGAAGTCGCCGGGTGGCTGGACCACATCAGCCGTTTTGAACAGGATATTAAGGAAAGGAACTATGAGGGTAAGTGAAAAGAGAGCAAAAACAGCACTTAGAATGTTGTAAAAGATATTTTTTAATGCCGACCATTTATATGGTGCAATATACTTAAGAAGCAGTCGAACTTTGCCCATCGTGAATAATAACGTTTAATAGCCGGTGTAATTGAAGGGAGTGACAGATCGGAGTTCTTCCCTGACGTTTTCGCTCACATCAAGACCATTGATGAATGAACGAATCGTTTCAGCCGTTATTTTTGTGCTGGTACGTGTCAGTTCAAGCAGCGTCTCATAAGGATGTGGATATCCTTCCCTTCGCAGTATTGTCTGAATTGCCTCAGCCACAACCGCCCAGTTATTATCAAGGTCGCTTTTGATCTTATCCGGGTTGATGACAATTTTTCCAAGTCCTTTCAGCAATGAATGGAAAGCCAGGAGGGTATGTCCTACCGGAACCCCAATATTTCTTATTACCGTTGAATCGGTAAGGTCGCGCTGTAACCTTGAAACGGGAAGTTTCTGAGAAAGATGTGAAAAAATGGCGTTGGCATATCCCAGGTTTCCTTCGCCGTTCTCAAAATCGATAGGATTGATTTTATGAGGCATGGCTGAAGAGCCGATCTCCCCTTTCCTGATCTTCTGACCGAAATATTCCATCGAGATATATGTCCACATATCCCTTGCCATGTCGATGAATATCACATTAATTCTCCTCATGTTGTCGAACAGGGCTGCCAGGTTATCATAGTGTTCAATCTGGGTGGTGGGATGCGACCGCAGCAGACCCAGGTCTTCACTCACGAAATTGTTGGCAAAAGTGATCCAGTCAATCTCAGGGTAGCCGACTCTGTGTGCATTCATATTGCCGGTAGCTCCACCGAATTTCGCAGAATAGGGTATCTGGCCGAAATATTTGAACTGTTCGTCAAGGCGTGCTATAAAGACTGCGATCTCCTTTCCCAGCCTTGTCGGTGAGGCAGGCTGTCCATGGGTGCGTGCGAGCATGGGTATCTCTTTCCAGTCGTCGGCAAGGTTTGAAAGAACTTCCCTGAGCTCAAAGAGAAGCGGAAAATAGAGATTGGTCATGGCATCTTTAAGCATCATAGGAAATGCCGTGTTGTTGATATCCTGGGATGTAAGTCCGAAATGGATGAACTCGCTCCACTTACCCCATCCAAGATGGAAAAACTTCTCTTTCAGAAAATACTCAACAGCCTTCACATCGTGATTGGTGATCTTCTCTTTTTCCTTGATCCTTTCAGCATCTTTTAAAGGAAGTTCATCATAAATTGACCTGAGTTCCTTGTAATTCTCTTTCCTGAAATCGGAGAGCTGGGGAAGCGGTATATCACAAAGTGCAATGAAGTACTCTATCTCAACCATGAGCCGGTATTTAATAAGCCCGTATTCCGAAAAATAGAGCTTCAGCTCATCAACCTTCTGACGGTAGCGGCCATCTATAGGAGATATGGCTGTAAGAGAGTTAATATCCATCGGTTTTCCTTTGATAATTTGATAATAACGTTACAACAAAAATAGTATTTTAGAAGTTTAAAAAAAACCAGAAGAGAGGTAAGCTTCCCAATCAGTTTATGAATTCATCAAAAGTTAAAGTATCAGCGGTAAAATACGCCAACACCTACCCTTTCATACATGGGTTGAAAATGACGGGGTTCGACAGGAAGATCATTCTTACGACAGATCATCCTGCCGAATGTGCAAAGAAACTTGCAGAAGGCATTGTGGACGTGGGTCTGATACCCGTTGCGGCTCTGCCGCGTGTGAAGGATTACCGTATCATTACCGATTACTGCCTGGGTGCATACGGGAAAGTCCGCACGGTAATGCTTCTCAGCAACACACCTTTTTCAGGTATCAGGAAGATACATCTGGATTACAGGTCGTTAAGTTCGGTTAACCTTGCCAGGATACTGGCCCGCAACTTCTGGAAGAAGGATTTTATCTGGAACAACACCAGCGAAGGATTTGACTTTATAAACATTGGCGACAATGAAGCTGTAGTCCTGATAGGAGATCAGTGCTTCGAATATGAGAACAGATTCAGCTACAAGACTGATCTTGCAGAAGAATGGTTCAGGTTCACCGGGCTGCCCTTTGCTTTTGCCTGCTGGACGGCAAACAAGCCTCTTGGTCAGGATTTTCATGAAGAATTCAACCTTGCACTAAAATACGGAGTGGACCATATTGCTGAGGTAGTTGAAAGATATGGCAGCAGTGGTGTAATAAGAGGAGCCGGTCTGTTTGAATATCTTACAAAGAACATGAATTTCGAACTGAATGATGATAAGAGAAAAGCAATAGACCTCTTCCTTACTTTAATGGGTTAAGTACTAAGGATCAGATTTTTAAATTACCGGAAAGAACTGTTATCCCGTGTTTACTGTTTTTTAACACCATTTTAAGATAAGCATTCAGGAAAAGAGAACGGAATTGATTATCTTTGAAATAATATAGTAATGTTTCACATATTAAAAACGATAAGGCCATGAGCACAACCATCACCTTCAATGAACTCCGGAAGATCAAAGATCAGTTACCCTCCGGTAGTATCAGAAAAATTGCAGAGAAACTCGATCTTAATGAGGAGACTGTAAGGAACTACTTCGGAGGGAGAAATTTTGAAACCGGTCAGACAGTAGGCATTCATTTTGAACAGGGGCCCGGAGGCGGGATAGTGCGGTTCGACGATACAACCATACTCGATATGGCACAGAAAATGATAAATGATTAAATTTTCGGGAATTATTTCTGTTCAAAAGCAAAAGCATTGTCTTTTGCTTTTTTTATTTTCACATGCACCATCAAAAGAAAATGAACTCACAACAAAAGTCAGTTAAGGATTATACAGGAGATCCGGTATCAATGGCTGAGAGTAACTACCAGTCAGACCTTGAGTCATTTTTCAGGGATAAATGGGGTGATACAAACCTATGGTCGCACGATCTCTCACACCATCAGAGGGTATGGCAGTATGCTAAGCAACTGATGGCGGCCGAAGGCCCTGAAACAGATTACCTTTTCGCTGTTAAGCTTATCATTGGCTGCTATCTTCACGACACCGGCATGTCGGTCTGCACCGGGGAGAAGCACGGAGTTTTCAGCAGACAGATTTGTGAAGAGTTTTTGCTCTTAAAAGGGATGGATCCTGGACAATATAAAGATTTGACCGGGGCAGTAGAAACTCACGACGACAAACATTATTCCGATAAGGATGAGGGGAACAGGCTGCATTTGCTACTTTCTGTTTCTGATGACCTTGATGCATTTGGACATACAGGTATTCTGAGATATTTTGAGATATATACCAGAAGAGGTTTTACTGTTCCTGATCTTTGCTCCGCGGTTTTGAAGAATGCCGGATTGAGGTATAATAATTTCATCAGGAAATTCGGAGGATTACATGACCTGGTTAATAATCACAGTCTGAGATACCGGATTCTCAAGGATTTTTATATTGAGCTTTCATCAGAAACAGCACCTGCCTCAGATCCGTAAGATTTTTAATTTGATTATGGAAGGCAGTGCAAAGGTTTCATCCAGAGGTCTGGGAGCTATATTATCATTGAATATATTTCTGAAATAAATTTTCGGTAGCCTTCAGTATCCGGATCAATAAACTCTGATCCGGCTGTTAATAACTTGTTTTGCAGATTAACTGATTTATTTCATATTTTTATTCTTCTGATCCGTATTAAACCTAAAACCAAAATGACCTATGAAGAAAATTATCCTTTTGAGTGCTGCAGCAGCACTTTTTATGACCGGAGCATGCGATAAGGCCGTCTATGAGACACCAATGGCTGACCAACAATCTTTTGTTCAGACTATTAATGACGATATCATCCCCGGTCAATATATTGTTTTCCTTAAAGAAGGAGTTACCTCAATAAAAGCCGCAAGACTTAGCTATTCTGATGCCCGGATAAGGATGAAGAGTGAAATGATCAAAGTACTGGCCTCAGCTGACATTTCTCCCCGTGAACCACTACAGGTCTATGCTGCAGGCACAGAAGGATTTGCCGTGAAACTATCAGACGAAGAAGCTGGCTCACTAAGGAAAAATGAGTCGGTCCTGGGTGTCTGGCCCGACCGTATGTTCATTCTTAAAAGACCGGCACCTGTTCCCTCACCTCAGCCGGCACAGACAACTCCTGCCGGAATAACCAGGGTAGGCGGTGTAACTGGCTACACAGGAGGCAAAAAAGCATGGATCATCGACACAGGTATCGACCTTAACCACCCCGACCTTAATGTAGATGCAGCCTCAGGAAAAACATTCGTCACCAGGACAACAACTCCGGAAGATGACAACGGCCATGGTACACATTGTGCCGGAATAGTAGGAGCCCTTAATAATACAATAGGCGTTGTAGGCGTGGCACCCGGAGCAGCAGTGGTCCCTATAAAAGTTCTCGACAAACGGGGCTCCGGAGCCTATTCAGTAATAATAGCGGGCATCGACTGGGTTATAGCAAAAGGAAACGCCGGCGATGCGGTGAACATGAGCCTCGGTGGCGGAGTTTATGAACCTATCGACCTAAAGGTTATTGAAATGAGCAATAAAGGTCTGTTTGTAGCCCTTGCAGCAGGAAATGAGAGCGACTATGCCTCCAATCACAGCCCTGCAAGAGCAAACGGAGAAAATATTTTTACCATCTCGGCATGTAATTCCGACGATCTCTGGGCTTCTTTCTCAAATTACGGTAACCCGCCTGTTGACTTTTGTGCACCCGGTGTCAGCATAGTCTCAACATATAAAGGCGATACTTATGCGTCCATGAGCGGAACATCAATGGCTGCTCCTCATGCATGCGGAGTGCTTCTGTTAACCAATGGCAATCCCAATTCAGACGGCACTGTAATCGGCGATCCTGACGGTAATCCTGACCCGATAATTCACAGATAAACCTTGTAAAAACTAATATGTGCGATTAACATAAAAGCCGGCTCATCACCGGCTTTTATTATTCTCATAAACACAATATCAGATTAATAGTGTTCCCTCTCCGTATAGTGGGTATGAAGCAGCTCATGTGCAACATGGCTATTTGGCTTGCCAAGGAACTCCTTGTAGATAGCAATTATCTCGGGATTCTCATGCGATTTGCGAAGTGTCATGTGTTCATCCTCCGAATAGATAGCATCAATCCTGTTCTTCCTGATCTCCATGCTTGTAGGTATGGGCTGACCACCGCCGCCGATACATCCTCCCGGACAGGCCATTATCTCAACGAAATGATATGAGGCCTGCCCTTTGCTGACTGCCCTCATGAGCTTGTTCGCATTTGTCAGACCATGTGCTATCGCAACTTTAAGTTCTGCTCCTTCGAGGAATTTCCAGTCCTCAAGACAACCTTCAATTTTTATTGTGGCTTCCTTAACTCCTTCCATTCCACGTACAGGTGTAATATTCAGGTTTTTGAAGGGCACTTCACGGCCGGTCACAATCTCATAGGCTGTACGAAGGGCAGCTTCCATAACACCTCCCGTAGCTCCGAAGATCACTCCCGCACCAGTCGATTCACCCATTACCGAATCGTAGTGTGAAGGCTCAAGGTTCCGGAAGTCAATACCTGCCTGTTTTATCATCACAGCCAGCTCGCGGGTTGTAAGAACGTAATCTATGTCCTTGTAACCGCTTGCTCTCATCTCAGGCCTGTCAGCTTCATATTTTTTGGCTGTACATGGCATTATTGATATTGATACGATTTTTGAAGGATCGACTTTAATTCTCTGTGCATAGAATGTCTTTGCCAATGCCCCGAACATCTGCTGGGGAGATTTGCAAGTGGAAAGGTTTGGAAGGAACTCCGGGTATTTGTGTTCGATGAACTTTATCCATCCCGGAGAACACGATGTGAACATGGGGACTTTCGTTTTCGGATCCTTGTCGACCAGCACTTTCTTTAGTCTGGTCAGCAGTTCTGTACCCTCTTCCATGATGGTAAGGTCGGCAGTGAAGTCGGTATCAAGTACAGAGTCAAAGCCCAGCTGACGGAGGGCAGTGACCATTTTCCCTGTTACTCTTTCACCCGGATCATATCCGAGGTCTTCACCGAGGGCTACTCTTACTGCCGGGGCAGTCTGCACCACAACATGTTTGTCGCTGTCATATATTGCATCCCATACCTGGTCGATTGCTGTCTTTTCAACAAGTGCTCCGGTAGGACAACGGTTGACACACTGACCGCAGTTAGTACACACAACGTGGCTCATGGGCTTGTCGTGGAAAGAAGATATCTTCTGATGCAGTCCCTTGTTAGCAACTGCTATTGCAGATATATGCTGAAGCTGCGAACAGGTACGCACACAACGCTGGCAGCGGATACATTTGCTGTCGTCCTTCATGAATGAAGGTGAAGACCTGTCGATCGAATAATTATGATATGGGACAAGATCGATGAAGATCGTGTCGCCGAAAGCAAATTCATTGGCAAGAGCCTGAAGCTCACATTTCTGGTTTTTGTAGCACTTCGTACAGTCGGACCTGTGTTCCGAAAGGAGTAATTCAACAACATGCTTACGGGCATTTCTTACCTTGAGGGTATTTGTATGTATCCTCATTCCTTCTGTTGCGGGTGTGGCACATGAGGCGATAAGCGTTCTTGCACCTTCCTGCTCAACCACACATACCCTGCAGTTACCTGCAACACACAGGTCGGGATGGTTACATAAAGTCGGGATCGTTATATTCAGTTTTTTTGCTGCAGCCAGAACGGTAGTTCCCGGTTCTACTGAAACCTTCTGGTCGTTTATAAATAAATTGATCATAATAGGTCTTTTATTTTTATTAGTAAATGATCTCCTCTCTGAAATTCTCGACTATCGATTTAAAGGCATTTCCAACCGACTGGCCAAGTCCGCATTTTGAGGCTATCTTCATGGTGTCGGCTAGTTTCATCAGTTCGTTGAGATATGTCGATTTCATCTCACCCTTCTTAACTTTCTCCACACCTTTCAGCAGTTGCTGGCATCCAACCCTGCAGGGTGTGCATTGGCCACACGATTCTTCTTCAAAAAATTCGAGGTAATTGTGAAGAACATTGTACATTGAACGGGAACTGTTGAATAGTTTCATGGAACCTCCCGTAGGCACTCCCTCGAACCCGATTATGGTCTCTGCAAATTTCTTCCTCGGGACACAGAAACCGGAAGCTCCACCTACCTGAACAGCTTTCGTGTCACCATCTCCGAACTCATTTACGAACTGCTGAACCGTCATACCAAGCTCAAGCTCAAAGATTCCCGGTGTAGGAGTGTCGCCCGAGACAGAGAATACCTTCGATCCTCTTGAATCTTTTGTACCCAGACTTGCGTATAATTCGGGGCCATGTTGAATGATCATCATGGCTGTAACAAGGGTTTCAACATTGTTTATTGATGTCGGTTTATGAAAGACACCCGAAGAAGTCGGATATGGAGGTTTGTTCCGTGGTTCACCTCTCAGACCCTGAATAGATTCAAAAAGAGCACTTTCCTCTCCGCAAATATAGGCGCCGCTTCCCAGACAATAACGGATCCTGAAATCGTAACCTATCTCCTTTATCATTTTGTGAAACGTCTCAAGTTCGGTAAGAAGCTTTGGCAGCAGAAATCTATATTCGCCCCTGAGGTAAACAATACCTTCCTTTGCTCCTATGGCATTGGCTGCAATAGCCATTCCCCCGTATACCTTATAGGAAACCATATCAAGGATCTCTCTGTCCTTGAAAGTACCCGGTTCGCCTTCATCAGCATTACAAACCACATATTTTTCAGGATCTTTTTCAGCTGCAGTATACTTCCATTTCAGACCTGTTGGAAAGCCTGCTCCTCCGCGGCCTTTCAGTCCTGATTCAAGCACCTGTTGGATTATCTCCTCACTTGTCATCTCAAAGGCTTTTCTGAGGACTTCTTCAGCACTGACCTTTTCAAAAATAAGATCTACCTTGGTTAATTCTTTGTTTATCATAATATTGTCGGGAGTTTACTTGGTCATATAACTTTTAATAATTTCCACCACTTTTTCTGATGTAAGCTCAGTGTACGGCATTTCATTGATGAGAATTGCAGGAGCTTTATGACACCATCCTATACAGTTTGTTTCCAGAAGGCTGAACATCTTGTCTGATGTTGTCTCGCCAACTTTTATCTTGAGCATATCTTCAAGGGTTTGTATAATTTCATTCTTGCCCTTCATTGAACATGTTATTGTTTTACAGACTCTTATAATATACTTACCTCTCTCTGCCGTATCGAGAAAAGTATAGAACGAAGCTGTTCCATATACCTCCGCAGCGGAAATATCCAGTTCTTTGGCAACTTCAACCATAGCCTCATCGGTCAGGTAATTATGCTTGTCGACTATACCCTGAAGTATAGGCATAAGACTGCTCCTTTCGCGGCCATGCTTGTCGGATAGTTCCTTCACAAGATCTCCTACTTGATACATTTCTTACTGATTTTTAATTAATTAAACAATATTTTAAATATAAAAAAAGCCATTTTTTAGGCGCTGTTAATTTAATAACAATACTTTCTCAAAAAAGCTTACAAATGTCATTATTTTTAATTTAGAATGATTGTAAACAAGATGCGGCTGGAAACCTGTTGGTCTCGCAGTCATGTATTACCCACTGTAGCTTTCTTTGACCTCCGTAGCACCAGCGAAGGAGGTAGCGAAGGTGGGCAGTAGTCGAAAAATGTTTAAACCCGGAATGTAACTCTCATTCCCCTGCAACTATTGAGCTTAAAAGTAAAAGGTTATTCAGGTCTGAATAGTCGAACTGAAAGACAGCTTTCTCTGAACACAAAACGAGAATGTCATTATAAATAAATACATTGTCAGCAAGGATACCAGGGTAGGTCTTTATCAGGTTTTCATCGAGAGCAAGCGGATCAGAGGCATCAAAAATCTTCAATCCATCCTTCCCGTCACATACAAAAAGGATATCTCCCGTTTTAGCCAGACCTAATGGCATCGACATCGGAATGGAATTCAGAATATCAGAATTGTTAAACTCATCCAATCCGATAACTCTCAATAAATTCGGAGCATTGTTACATTCGGTTCCTGTCCTGGAAGTAAGAAATATCAGTGTGTCACTGGCAATAACAGGGTCACAGTAAACCATCGCATCGAAGTATACAGGGTATTGAGATACAGATTGAACCTTAAGGTCAACAATAAAGTTTGTATACATGCTCCCTAGTACCAGTCTGTCATCTGAAACAGAGACTGTTCTCACTTCAGAGGCATATAACTCCGTTACCGGAGCATAAGGATTCAGGATGTCAGCAAAATTATATATGCGGGACAGATAATCCCCGAATACCAGAACGGAATTTCCATAGATCACGAACCGGGGCAGAGAACCGCCGGAGCCTGTGCCGTCGCCGTTATTACCGTAGCAGGCTCCGCCCGGATTTACTTTGCTGAAGAATGTTTTCTGGTCAACATGATCGATGTGGTAATCATTATAGTTATCCTTTTCCTTTATCTTTCTGACGACCCATCCGATTACTACGCCTCTTGTTTTGTCGAAATTAGCCCTTGGGAGGTTGTTGCCGACGGGAGGCAGGGTATAGACAAACAAAGATTCCCTTCTTCCTGCCAGACTTATATTGTCAATATTCCCGATATCGAGCACAACAAGATCGATATAGCTGTTTGCATAGAGCCTTGTTCCTGAGACTGCTATATCATCAACGCCGGGTATCTTAATAAATGACTTTTTTACCGGGGCAGAGGGATCGGTGTTATCATATATATGCACACCCTTAAGTTCTTCAACGATAAATATGTAATTACCGCTAAAATAGACTTTGCCCGGATTCTCAAGCAAAACCCTGCTATCGACAACGACAGAGGAACGCAACTCAGAATACGACATGTACACAGGTGCATTTCCGGTGTATATTCTGTAAACAGGTTCTTCACAACCTGTCATGAGAAAGATTGTCAACCCGGAATAAAACAGGGAAAAGAATACCCGTGATCTCATAACTCATATATTTATAGTAAATTTAACAAATAAAGACCGGACCACCCCTAATTCGATCAAAAATGTACAGGTTTCTCATATCTACCGTAACCGGAATGCTCTTTTGCACCCTGCTGTACTCACAGGGATCCGACACCCTGTATCTTAAAAACGGAAGTGTGGCGGCAGGTAAACTTCAACATTTACGGAAGGGCGGCTATCAGATAAAAACCAATGAGGGGATGACTTTTGTATTTGCAGAAGAAGACATACTAAGATTTACTGTTGTCGGAAACCCTGCAAAGACAGAAGAAAAGATTTACGATCTGAGCGGTATTGACGGTCTGGGTTTTGTGATAACAAGCAGTCTTTTGCTGGGATCGTCGGAAGATAACTTCCCCATATTCGGAACCCAGAACCTGATTATGACCTATGCCTTCAGTCCGGAGCATGTCGCAGGTCTGGGTACGGGAATTGAACTTTTGGACCGTTTTCATATCCCGGTATTTCTTGAATACAGATATGGCATTTTAAAAAGAAATGTATCGCCTTTCCTTTACCTTCGTGGCGGAAAGCTTTTTACACTTAAAGAATCGGGATCTGACGAAGTTTATCACGGGGGCTGGACCATAGGTGGAGGAACCGGTTACAGGTGGCCTGTCCATACTTTTGAATCTTATATACGGCTGGGATACAGATACGGAATTTATCTTGAAGATGGTAAATTATACGAATATTCATCCGACAGCGAATATCCCTGTACATTCCGGCACACCTTCCACCGTCTTGAGGTGGGATGGGGTTTCAGGTTCTGAACCTCGTTGCAATCTGTTCCGCAAGCCAGTCATTCCATTCTTTCAGTCCGTCTCCCTTTGTACATGATATTTCGAATAACGGAATATTGGAATTAAGCATTCTGAGATCGGACCGGAAGTTTCCGGGACGGAAATTTGTATAGGGTATAAGGTCGATCTTATTCAGAATGGCTGCTCTGGCCTCACGAAAGATCATGGGATATTTGGCAGGTTTGTCATCTCCTTCCGTTGTACTTACAACGGCAATTTTGAATGTCTCACCAAGGTCGAAATGTGAAGGGCACACAAGGTTTCCGACATTTTCAACAAAGATCACATCGAGGTCGTCGAGAGAAAATGAATCCAGGGCTTTTGAAATACTGTGGGAATCGAGATGACATCCGCCCTCAGTGTTTATCAGAGTGATTGGTATATCAAATCGCTGCAGTCGTCTTGCATCCCTGTCGGTTGTGACATCGCCTTCGATGACGGCTGCACGGAATCTGCCGGAGATTGCTTCCAGAGTCCTTTCCAGAAGCGTCGTTTTTCCGGCACCGGGAGAACTTATCAGATTTATCATCATTATGTTTTTGGAAACAAGCAGATTTCTTACTTCCATTGCCTTGTCCTGGTTCCTGTCGAGGATATTCCTCATAATCTTTATTTCCATTTTCACTCTCCTTCTATACTGTTAATAAACAATTCATTACCATTTTTTATATCAATATCTGAAAGCCGGCATTCGGGACACTCAAAACTATTCCCATCAGGCATAAATTCTGTGCCGCAGATTCTGCATTCCAGCCTTACAGGCACTGTTTCAATATTTATTGATGCACCTTCGGCCACCGACCCGGATGCTGCCTCATTAAAAGCTGTTTCGAGCAGGCCGGGCACGATCTGAACGAGCTTTCCCAGACTTACATTCACCTTTGTGACCTTCTTCAGTCCCTTCTCCGCAGCAACTTCCGTGACAATGCCCAACAGGTCTTCAGCGATCCTTAATTCATGCATATTGTATTCTTTAACAAATTCTGGGTAACTGCAACCCGGAAGGTACATCAAGTATCCGTTTCCCGCCCGTAACAGTGCGTGCCACCACAATGGGTTTGGTGCCTGATACAACCTCGCCGATGACGGCAGCATTGCTTCCTGCGGGATGTGATCTGAGAGTATTAATTATCATCTCAGCATCATACTCAGGGGCGACGATCAGTAGTTTACCTTCGTTAGCCAGATATAGGGGATCAAATCCCAGCATCTCACAGGCACCTCTCACGGGCTCATCGACAGGAACCGAAGCCTCGTCCACGACAATACTTTTTCCTGTCATCTCTACAAGCTCATTAAGAACTCCGGCAAGGCCACCTCTTGTAAGATCGCGCATGAAGCTTACCCTGGCCCCTGACTGAAAAACATTTTCAATAAGGTGATTAAGCGAAGTACAATCTGATTCCACGGTAGTAGTAAAACTCAGGCCTTTGCGACTTCCTAAAACTGCTATTGAATGGTTTCCGAGAGAGCCGTTCACGATCAGCCAGTCACCTGTACGCACATTGATTCCTTTTCCTGTATCGGTACGGTCGCTCTTTATAACACCTGTCCCTGAGGTGGTGATAAAAATTCCGTCACATTTACCTTTTTCGACAACCTTGGTATCGCCTGTTACAATCCTCACTCCGGCATTTTGGGCTTCACAGGCCATGGAGATGACTATTTTCTCAAGAAGGTTCAATTTAAATCCCTCTTCGATAATGAATGAGACTGACAGGAACTTCGGATCAGCTCCTGAAACGGCCAGATCGTTAACTGTACCGCACACAGCCATCTTTCCGATATCTCCTCCCGGGAAAAATATTGGATCAACAACATAGGAATCGGTGGTAAAGGCAAGGGAGCCGTCAAAAAAACCCTGCACTGAAGAATCGGTCAGAGGCATCTCCATTCCGAAACTGGCAGCGAACAGGGATTTGATCAGTTCCTGTGTCCTGCGACCTCCTGCACCATGATCCATTGTGATAAATTCATCCATACATTTCTCCGTATTTATACCACGCATTGCATGCTCCCTCGTCTGAAACCATGCATGCCCCTACAGGATTTTCCGGGGTGCATGCCCCTGAAAAGAGTTTGCACTCGGGAGGTTTTTTAAGGCCCCTGAGTATCTCACCGCAAATGCAACCGTTTGTTTCAGAAGAAGGTTTTACGGAAACAGGAATGACAACTGAAGCATCAAACCTTTCATATTTGCCCATCGGAGAAAGTCCGCTCGCCGGAATAATTCCCAGACCTCTCCATTCGGCATCATGTATTCTGAAAACTTCTTCCATAGCCCTCTGTGCGATCAGATTTCCCTTACTGGTGACAGCCCTTCCATAAGCGTTTCTTACAGACGGCTTGCCGCTGTTTACCTGCTCTATCAGCATCAGAACGGATAACAGGATGTCGGAAGGTTCAAATCCGGTTATTACACAAGCGGTTCCGTAATTTTCGGGTATGAACCCAAAAGCTTCCGAACCGGTGATCACAGAAACATGGCCCGGACAGATGAATCCATTTATCCCGGTTCCCTGTCTGAGTATGGTTTCCATAGCCGGCGGCATAATCTTATGTGCACTCAGGACCAGAAAATTGTCAATTTTTTCCTTATATGCCTGAAGTATTGTAACTGCTGTTCCGGGGGCAGTGGTCTCAAAGCCTATGGCTGCGAAGATCACTGTTTTGTCTGTGTCCCTGCGGGCGATATCCAGAGCATCGAGGGAAGAAAAAATGATCCGCACATCGGCCCCGTCCTGTTTCATCTTCTTAAGTGATACTCCCCTGGTGCCGGGGATCCTCATAAGATCTCCGAAGACCGTGATAATAACATTTTCCATTAATGAAGAGGCACAAAGCCTGTCGATATACTCAGTCCCGGTAACACAAACAGGGCATCCGGGGCCTGAGATCAGACTGATCGACGATGGAATGAGAGAGGGTATTCCAAATCTCCGTATAGCAGCAGTATGGCCTCCACAGACCTCCATGAAAGTGTAAGTGCCGGTGGCATTTTTTTCAATCTGTCGCCTGACCCTGTTGACCAGATCTTTATCCCTGAATTCGTCAATGTACTTCATACCTGTCATGAGGATTCACCAATCTCTCTCAGTATCCTCAGTGTTTCTTCTGCCTCTTCTTCACTGATCTTCTGGATGGCGAAGCCTGCATGCAAGAGGACATAGTCGCCGGGAGATACATTCCCGATCATCTGAAGTCCTGCCCTGAATATCGTCCCTCCTGCCGACACTTCAGCCATATCACCTTCTATGCTCAGTATTTGTACCGGAATGCTCAGACACATTAGTTTCGTGATTTTGATGCAGTAACAAGTTGTCCCAGTGATATTCCTCCATCATTTGCGGGTACCAGATGATTGGTAAATACCCTGAATCCTTTACGGGACAAAAGATATAAAGATTTTTCGAGAAGACACATATTCTGGAAAACGCCACCTGAAAGTACCACGGTATTAACAGAACTCTCCTTTTTAATGATCGTTGCCGCATCCGATATGAGCCTTGCAACAGTGTTATGGAATTTAGCAGCAATGTATGATGTATTTTTTTTGCTAAGGTCAGACAGAATTGCTTTGAAAGTGCTTCCGAACATCACCCGGGTGTCAATTTCGTAGGGATAATAATCATCTGTATTGTCATTCACAGCTGATTCTAGCCTCACAGGTGCCTCTGAATCAAATGTTTCGTACATACACAGCCCCAATAGTGCCGACACAGCATCAAACAGTCGTCCGGCGCCGGAAGAAAGAGGCACATTAACGTTACCTTTTATCATTTCACAAACACTGCGTATTCTGTCTTCGCCTGTTGTCGAAAGTGAAGGAACCGACATAAGATCAAAACCCTCCCCGAAATACTTCAACAGGTATGAACAGGCTGTCCTCCAGGGTTCCTTTACTGCCTTATCACCTCCGGGAAGAGGAACAGGGTCGAAATAAATGCATCTCTTATAATCACTGAGGGTGGCCAGAAAAAATTCCCCTCCCCATATCGTATTATCTGCTCCCAGACCGGTTCCGTCAAGACTGACACCGATGACCGGTTCATCAATTCCGTTTTCGGCCATGCATGAAACAACATGGGCATGATGATGCTGAACCTTCACCAGGGGGATTCCCAGTCCGGTGCTCAGTTTTTCTGCATAGCGTGTTGAAAGATAGTCGGGATGGAGGTCGCAGGCCACCAGAGAAGGTGTGAAATGGAACAGCTTACGGAACCTGTCCACTGATTCATTGAAAAAATCATAAACATCGACACCGGTAAGATCCCCGATATACTGGCTCATTACTGCCTGGTTTCCCTTTCCAAGACAGAAAGAATTCTTCTGTTCGGCTCCTGTTGAAAGGATACCTTCCACAGGCCAGGAAAGGCATACAGGTCCGGGAACATAACCGCGTGATCGTCTTATCAGACTGGGCATACCGCTGCAGAATCTGACCACAGAGTCGTCAGCCCTGTTGATAATTTGCCTGTTATAGCTGACTATAGCGTCGGCAATTTTTCCCAGTTTCTGCTTCGCCCCGGCATCATCGGTAATTACCGGTTCGTCAGAAATATTACCGCTGGTCATAACCACGGCAGGTGAAGAAATTGCCTTGAACATCATGTAATGAAACGGCATGCACGGAAGCATTGCACCTGTATTGCACAGTCCGCTGTTAACCGAAGGAGCAAGTTTCTTTTTTGTGCGAACTATAACCACAGGCCTCCTCCATGATGAAAGTTCTTCCTTTTCCTCTTTATTCAGAATACAAAATTCTTCTGCAGTTGCCATATCGCGGAACATAACCGCAAAAGGTTTTGCATCTCTTTGCTTTTTATGTCTTAATGTTCTGACAGCATCTTCGTTAAGAGCGTCACAACAAAGATGGTAACCTCCTACCCCTTTCAGTGCCACCGTCCTGCCTGAATTAATGAGAGATGCGACTTTGAGGATTATCAGAGCAGTATCGGTGAATTCGGAATTTGTGTCATGGAAGAAGTATTTAGGTCCGCAGACATTGCAGGAAACAGGCTGTGCATGAAAACGCCTGTCGGTGATATTGTTATACCGGGCCTCGCACTCCGGACACATCACAAAATCTTTCATACTGGTATTATGACGGTCGTACGGAAGCTCTCTGGTTATTGTGAAACGCGGCCCGCAGCTGGTACAGTTGACAAGCGGATATTGCTCCAGGTGCGGATCGCTGTTTAAATCAGAGAGACAGTCGGCGCATACAGCTATATCGGGACTTACCTCGGTCAGATAATCATTATTAACCCGGCTTGGTGCTATCCTGAATGAGTCAAACTGAGGCACCATTGAGGCGACTATATTGAGTGATCTTATATTGGCAACCGGAGGCGCATTTCTGATTATGTCGTCACAGAATTTTTCAAGAGTGTTTTTATCGCTGTTAACAACAATGGAGACTCCATCGGTACGGTTATCGACTTCGCCACGGAGTCCGTACCTGAGGGCTGTCCTGTAGATGAAAGGGCGAAACCCGACTCCCTGGACAAGTCCTCTTATCAATATTTCATACCCCTGTATAATAGCTCGAGATTTTTAGCACCTGAGGATCTCATCTGGTTATGCACATAATAGATTACGCTTTCGAGCTCATCGCAAAGGTTTATGTTGTTCACGATGATATCTCCGGGAGTCTTCAGCAATACAGGTGCGAAATTAATTATTCCCTTTATGCCTGCCTGGATCAGTTCGTCGGCCACTTCCTGGGCTGATATCTCAGGAACGGCAATTATTGCCACCTTAACCCTGAACCTGTCAATTATCTCTTTCAGCCTCGACATTGAATAAATAGGAATCCCGGAGCGTGTCTTTTGTTTGAAAGGATCAATATCGAAAGTTGCAACAATATTCATGTTGCGATGGATAAAATTATTGTAGCGCGATAATGAAGTGCCGATGTTCCCCATCCCGATCAGGACGATATTGTGATCTTTGTTCCTGTGAAAGATCTTCTCAAGTTTATCGATCAGATCATTCACCTCGTAGCCTCCTTTTTTATTTCCGGTGATACCGTATTCAGAGAAATCCTTTCTTACCTGATCGGCTGTGACACCTGTCTCATCGGCAAGAGTGTAGGAATATACCTTTTCCACTCCTATCATCTTCAGCCTCACAAGACAGGAACGATACATAAATATCCTTTTGAGACTGTTCTTTATTGTGTGTTTTGTGAACTTTTTCACAATATATCGTATTTTAAATAGTCTTTCTGCAAATTAAAGAAATAATTTTCAAATAAAAAATATTTTTTAAACAGTTGTTTTATTGCTTTTTACATGTTTTTCTTCTGAATTACTGAAAAAAATAATTGCATTTTAACTTGACATGTATGCAATATGTTTAATATTTTTATATGCGTATATCTCACATTAATGAATAGTTATTATTCAATTAAAAGAGAGAATTGGGAGGCAGACCTCATAAAACTCTCAGATCTGTTCGGTATATACGCAGCCACAGAGAACGGACATTTGCCTGAATACGAACTGGTGAACAAGGCTAATACAGGTAAGATAGTTTACAACAAGCCTAAACCGTCGACCCCTCTAAAGACATTTTTTCTTCCGGTAAAAGAAAATGTAACAGCCGACTTACTCCCCGGGAAGCAAAGGATAATAATCGGTGTTCCAAACTGTGATGTTTCTGCTCTCCGTCTTCTTGATGAAATCTATCTTGACAGCAGCTTTGAGGATATCTATTACAAGAACAAAAGGGAGAATACATATATCATAGCCTCTGATTGCTTTGACATTCTTGAACACTGTCATTGTGTTACCTATAATGTAATGCCCTACTCTGACTCCATTGCCGACCTTGCAATTGTTCTGAAAGGTGATGAAGTTGTTCTCAGGATTCTATCGGAAAGGGGCGAACAGCTTTTAAAAACTCATTTCAGCGCTGTTCAGGTTACCGGGAAAGATGTAATCTCTTACATTGAAACAAGGCACAGGGAAGTCACAGAGATACTGACAAGGATGAACAAGGGCCTGCCGGACTACAGAATGACCGGTGATCTGGTAAACTATGCCGATGATAAGGTCTGGCACCATCATTCACAGCGCTGCGTTTCATGCGGTGCCTGCACTGCTATTTGTCCTACCTGCACCTGTTTCCTGTTGATCGACAAACCCGGTTTTCACAAGGTGAAGCAAATGGATGCCTGTCAGTATCCCGGGTTTGAACGTGTTGCCGGAGGAGAGGATTCACTCTCCGAACTTCCGAAAAGATTCAGGAACAGGTATATGTGCAAATATGTCTGGAAACCTGCCAAATTCTCAGGCCTTGCCTGCACAGGTTGCGGGAGATGTATAGAAGCATGTATCGGGAAGATAAACAAGAATGAAATATTCAGGGAACTGGCTAAATGAAAATACGGATATGCCTGCCGATGTGAACATATACAAAGCTCTCAGGGCTGAGCTTACAGAGGTGATTACCGAATCACCGCTCATAAAGACTTTCGTCCTGATTCCGGAGAAGGAATTCTTCTTCGATACCGGACAATTCATAGAACTTGCCGTCGACGGGATCGGGGAAGCTCCCTTCACACCATCTTCATCACCGCTTGTTCACGACAGGCTTGAGGTAACTGTCATGAAAACAGGTTATGTCACTGAATACATGCACAACATGAAACCCGGTGACCTGATGGGGATAAGAGGTCCGTACGGAAGAGGCTACCCGGTGGAAAAATTTTTCGGGAAGGAGGTGCTCATACTTGGAGGAGGTTGCGGACTGGCACCTATAAGGTCGTTGCTTTACGCTCTCGAGCATGTTGTTGACAAGCTTGAAAAAGTGACTCTGTGCTACGGATCCAAAACACCCTCCGACTGTGTATATAAACCGCTTTTTGCACGCCTTAACAAGATCGATAAATTTGAAACATTCAGAACTGTCGACAAGCCTGACGACGAATGGAATGAATCCGTTGGTGTGGTGACAAGCCTGCTCAACAGGATACACATTGATATAGATAAATCAGTGGCAGTAGTCTGCGGTCCTCCTGTTATGATGAAATTCACCACAATAAGACTTCTTGAAATGGGCTACCCTGAAAATAAAATTTACCTGTCGATGGAAAAGAATATGTCCTGCGGACTGGGTAAATGCGGTCACTGCATGATGGGGAAATTTTTTGTCTGCAAGGACGGTCCCGTATTTACGTACAACGAACTGAAGGATACACCTGATATTTGGAGTTAGTTAATTTTTAAGAAATTGAGTCATGGAAATTACAGTTGATGATCTTAAGAAAATCAGGTTTTTCGACGATTACACCGACCAGCAGCTTGAAATATTCACTGCGATAAGCTGCATAAAAGAGATCGCTGTAAAAGAAGTCCTTTTTGAACAATATGACAAGCTCAGTGAAGTAGCAGTACTTCTTGAGGGGACTCTTTCCCTGGGAATAAGTCTGGCAAAAGAGAAAAGGATACATCTCGGGACTATTGAAGAAGGTCAGTTTTTTTCGTGGTCGGCACTTTTCACACCCTTTATAGCAACGGCATGGGTAATGGCCGTAACTCCTGCAAAATTATTGGCGATCGACGCTGTAAAGCTAAGGGAAGAGATTGACAAAGACTGCAGCTTCGGGTTTAGAACAATGTCAAAAATTGCAGTCACATTATCTCAAAGATTGAGTGACACAAGGTTTCAGCTGATGAACCAGCTGATGCTGTAAAAATTCAGATTTGGGTTTAGCGAAACTGTCACAAGGATATTATGAGTAAGAGCATACTTATCGATCTGATGAAACTGAGGAGCATAATGGCTGACGATCCGTCAATTGAACTGCCTGAAGCATTGTTCTATCCAAAGCGCAACGAAAATGGTCTGAAGACAATCAGGGAACTTGCGGTCTTCAGGTTTACCTGCAGGAAATGCGAGGATGCTCCGTGCATAGCTGCCTGTCCGGCGGATGCCCTTGAAAAAGACAGCGACGGAATCATCAACCGCCACACTAACCTGTGTGTATCGTGCAAATCATGTGTTACGATATGTCCTTTCGGAACAATGATGACGGATTTTTTCAAACATCACAGGAACCGTGACATTCTTTACGACCTGGCAAGCACTGAGCAGATGGAAAAATTCGCCGCAGCATGTCCTCCAGGCACTGTGACTATTACCGACACACATGAGTCGCCCGGGGATAATATTTACAGACTGAACAACAAAGTTCTGGTAAAAGATCTTCTGTACAAAACGGATTAATATAAGCAAGCATGGCAGTCTATTTGTTCTATTTTCTTGTTTTTCCGGGTCTTTTATTCGCAGCCGTCGCCGGGGGTTTCCTGTCATGGTTCGACAGGAAGATAACTGCCAGGGTGCAATTCAGAAAAGGGCCTCCCCTGCTTCAGCCTTTTTATGATTTCTTTAAGCTGTTGCTGGTAAAAGAAACAATCCTACCAAAACAGGGATCACCTTTTATATTTCTTGCTGCTCCGGTTTTTGCACTTTTCGGCGCCACTACGGCTGCCATATTCATCCTTTTACCACTGTTCAACATTACCTCAGGTTTCAGGGGTGACCTCCTGGTGATATTCTACCTGCTTACTATACCCTCATTTTCATACGTGATAGGTTCACTTGCATCCGGAAATCCTCTTGCCTCAGTGGGAGGATCAAGAGAGATGAAGCTTATCATCAGCTACGAAATGACCTTCCTCCTTGTAATTGCAGGAGTTATTATGAAATCGTCCCAGAACTTCGACCTGTATTCTGTAATAAGCATACAACAGAATTCTTCACCCTTTATCGGAAGTATTTCAGGGGTTCTGCTTTTTATTGTTGCCATTTTCTGCATCCAGGCCAAGCTGGGACTTGTTCCATTCGACATGGCTGAAGCAGAAACAGAAATCAACTCGGGTGCTTTTATTGAATATTCAGGCGTTCCCTATGCCCTGATAAAACTTACAAAATACATCATGTTACTGATCCTTCCCGCGTTTATTACAGGTCTGCTTCTAAAGGGCTTCAACCTGAACGGCATAAACATATTATGGGCTGTATTGAAACTTGCGGGAGTGGTACTGCTTCTTACACTTATAAGGAATACAAATCCGCGACTTAAAATAAAACAGGCAGTGAGCTTCTTTATGATATGGATGAATCTTATTGCCGTGATCGCAATTGTTCTTGCATATTTCGGTTATTAATACAGAAAGACGTGGGCTTTAAAAGTTACTGCTTCAAAAAATCATTATGGGTGTTCCACTTCGGAGGAGCATCCTGCAATAACTGCGATATTGAAATTCTCGACTGTCTGACTCCCCGCTTCGATCTCGAAAGATTCGGCATCCTTCTCGTCGGGAGCATCAGACATGCAGATGTTCTTCTTGTTAACGGCTCAATAAACCGCAGGGACAAGGACAGGCTGCTGGAATTATACGAACAGGCTCCAAAACCTATATTAGTGGTCGCCATAGGAGCATGCGGATGCACAGGAGGGATTTTTGCAGAAGGCAACACCTTTGCCGGACCGGTTGACAAGATCATCCCGGTGGATGCATATATACCCGGTTGTCCTCCAAAACCCGAAGCTATTTTAGCAGGCATAGTTAAGCTGGTTAAGAGCCTTCCCTGATATGAAGGGATGATAATTATATTGTAATGACGTGATATACTGTTAAATGGAATCTGAATTAATACTGAAGAAGCTAAAAGAAAAGTTCGGCCCCGGTGTCATCGAAACTGAAACAAGAAGTTACAAAAGATGCACGGCAACGATCGATCCCGCGAATATTACCGAAGTAGCGGAATATCTTTACAAGGATGAAGGCTTCAGGTTCATTATTGCCTCAGGACTTCACACCAGGAGAGGCTTTGAAATACACTACCACTTCAGTTTCGACAGCACAGGACTGATTCTCAACATTCATGTTATTCTGAACCCTGAAAAACCCTCCATTGAATCCCTTTCCAACCTGTTTAACGCTTCAAACTGGATAGAAAGGGAGATACATGAGATACTGGGTATTGATTTTATCAATCATCCTAATCTTGAAAAGCTTATTTCGGAGGGCAACTGGGCAGAAGGCGTTTACCCTTACAGAAAAGAGTTCAAATAGAAAATCCATGAGCAAGAAATTCCTCATACCAATAGGTCCCTATCATCCGCTCCAGGAAGAGCCTGAGCTCTTTAAACTCTACTGTGACGGTGAAATTGTTAAAGACATCAAATGGGAAACCGGGTACAACCACCGTGGCATTGAGAAACTGTCTGAGTCGAAAACATACGACCAGGTGTTTTTTCTGGTAGAAAGGATATGCGGAATATGTTCAACCTCACATCCTTTTGCCTTTGCCAACGCTGTGGAAGAAATTGCGGCTGTTGAGATTACTGACAGGACAAAGTACATCAGAAGCATCATCGGTGAGCTGGAACGCATTCACAGTCACCTGCTGTGGGTCGGCCTGGCAGGTCATTTCCTGGGTTACAATACGGTTTTTATGTGGGCATGGAAATACAGGGAACCGATACTCGACCTGTTCGAAATGATAACCGGAAACAGGAACAGCTATGCCATGTTCAGGGTGGGAGGCGTGAGAAGGGATATTGAAAATAACAAGATAGAACCTGTAAAAAAGATACTTGACGAATTTAAAAAGAAAAATGACCTTCTGACAGGAGCCGTAATGGACGACCCTGTTATCCATGCAAGAACAAAGGGAGTGGGCGTACTGACCAGGCAGGACATCTTAGATTATGCTGCAGTAGGTCCTACAGCAAGGGCGTCAGGCGTTGCCATAGATGTCAGAAAAGACGATCCATATGCTGCCTATCCCCTGGTGAACTGGAAGGTGATCACTGCTGAAGAAGGTGATGTGTTTGCGAAAGCAGAAGTAAGACTTCTTGAAATGTATGAGTCAATTTCCATCATAGAACAATGTCTGGAAGGGCTCAAAAAAGAAAAAGAAGGGGATATCCTGGTGAAAGTCAAAGAGATACCTGAAGGTATCGGCACCGGCAGGGCTGAAGCTCCCCGGGGAGAAGTATTCCATTGTGTCTTTTCCGACGGTTCAAATTCACCCCTCCGTCACAAGATCAGGGCTCCTAGTTATACCAATATAGCGACATTCAAAAAATCGTGTATCGGCCAGACCATCTCCGATGCAACCATTTCTCTGGCTGCCGTCGACCCGTGTTACTGCTGTACTGAACGTCTCGCAGCGGTATACGATTCAGTGTCGGGCAGGAAATTATACAACGCCAGGGAACTGATAGGATTATCATCTGACCGCACTTCGGAACTCAGGATTAAAAATGATCTGAAATGAACGAGCTTTCAAACCTGATATCGGCCAATGCCGCAATGGCAAATACTGAATATGCGATAATTATTACGCTGGCTGCAGGATTGCTGTTGTTCGCAATTCCAGACAGGGCGCGGACAATCAAGGGGATCACAGCCCTGGTTGTGGCAGTGGCTGCCGGCATACTTACGGCAGGACTTTACACTACAGGATCACAACGGTTTGTTCCCGATTTATGGAATGCGGGTAAATATCTTTCATTAAGAACCGATAACCTCAGTACACTGATACTCTTTTTTATCAGTCTGTTCTCGGTACTGATACTTTTATATTCCCTTATTTATCTCAAGGGCAGAAGTATCAAAAATTTTTACTCATGGTTTCTTCTTACGCTTGGATGCTCATATGGGGCAGCCGTAGCTGACAACCTACTTCTTTTCCTTACCTTCTGGGGAATACTGGGCCTGACGCTTTACAAGCTGATAGAGGGCAAAGACGAAGAGAGTTCCGCTACTGCAAAAAAGAGTCTGATACTTATCGGAGCTTCCGACAGCATAATGATAATAGGTATTGCAATACTCTGGAGGATAACCGGGACCCTCAATATGAGCGAAATACAGATATCAACAGGAAGCCCTGTTACAACTGTGGCTTTTCTGGCCTTGCTAGCTGGCAGTTTTACTAAAGCTGGAGCCTTCCCCTTCCATACATGGGTTCCCGATTACGCTATGAATGCCCCGGCAGTATCTTCAGCATATCTCCCTGCATCCCTCGATAAACTGCTGGGTATCTATTTTCTTGCAAGGATACTTAACGGGATGTTCATAACAGGAGAATGGCTTACATTACTTCTTCTGATTCTTGGTGTTTCGACAATAATCACTGCAGTGATGATGGCCCTCATCCAGCACGACTACAAAAAACTGCTTGGCTATCATGCAGTTTCCCAGGTCGGGTATATGATTCTCGGAATGAGTCTGGGGTCAGTGATTGGTGTGGCCGCGGGACTATTCCATATGGTAAACCACGCCCTGTACAAAAGTGGTCTCTTTCTCTCGGCAGGGGCAATTGAATACAGGACCGGCAAGAATAAAATAGATGATCTCGGCGGTCTGTCTCGTGCTATGCCAGTCACTTTTGCGGCAGCGCTCATTTTCGCGATGTCAATTTCGGGTATACCACCGCTGAACGGGTTTGCATCTAAATGGATGATTTACCAGGCAATCATTGATTTCGGTTCCGGGGCAGGGCTGGCAAACAAACTTTGGGTGATATGGCTCGGACTTGCAGTGCTGGGATCAGCTCTCACACTGGCAAGCTTCATCAAATTCATAGGAGGTGCTTTCCTCGGAAGAAGACGCAGCGAATTTGAAAAAGTAAGGGAAGTACCTTTCTTAATGTGGATTCCTCTTTCATTGCTGGCCCTGATGTGTGTAGGTTTTGGGGTATTTGCCACTAAACTTGTAGTACCACTCCTCCTGATGCCTGTTACCGGGACCTTCTCTTTTACTGGCTACTGGAGCTCAGGATTGGTATCACTGCTGGTAATTGTGTCGATCCTCGCCGGCATTTTAATTTACCTGGCAACAGGTATAAAAAAATTGCGCACTTCCGATAGCTTCATAGGAGGTGAGAAATTCCATGATCAGACCGCCTATCCGACGCCTGAGTTTTATAAAACATTCGGGGAGTTCAGGTTTCTTTCGGTTATGTACAGATGGGCAAACGAGAAATGGTTCGACATTTATGATCTCTCAAGACAGGCTGTACTCTGGTTCAGCCATAAATTAAGTCTGGGGCACAACGGTATATTGTCGGGATATATTATCTGGGTGCTTGCCGGCCTTGCTATACTTCTGTTGATAATGATCTAATAAGCTAAAAAATGGAAGCGGCTATTTCGGTAATACTTGTTTTAATGATCCTCGGAGCGATCTTTGCAATTCATGCCAAAGATTTGTTGTCAGCTGTGATAGCCTGTGGTATAGTTGGTTACGGACTTGTGATCTGTTTCCTCCTGCTCCGGGCTCCTGATCTGGCCATAGTCCAGATTGTGGTTGAAACAATAACCCTGGTGATAATGGTCGCCGTGGTTCTCGACAGCACCAGGCGGGAACCATTTTCCAAACCCGATATGAGGGATTACGTTAATATTTCCACGGCAGTGGTGATCATAGCGGTGATCTTTTTCTTTCTGAATATGGCATCAGGATCTCTTGATGAGTTCGGGAAGGGCTCTCTCAGGATGGCTGAACATTATATTGAAGGAGCATCTGAAAAGACCGGAAGCGCAAACCTTGTAACAGGTGTAATATTTGACTTCAGAGGCTATGACACACTGGGTGAGGCAACAGTACTTGTAACTGCAGTTCTGGGTGTTATAACGATATTAAGATTAAAAGGAAAGAAATGAAAGGCATGACTCTGATAGTGAAGAAGACTACCCAGCTGATAGCCGGAATAGTATTCCTTTACGGTATATATGTGGTGCTGCATGGTCATCTGACGCCGGGAGGCGGCTTTGCCGGAGGTGTGATAATCGCAGGCTCGTTCATACTTCTGACACTGGCTTATGGAAGTGATTTCATGAAGCTTACGAGGGAAGAGACTGGAACGACGATAACCGAGAACCTGGCAATTTTTACAGCTCTGTTAATAGCTCTGGCAGGTCTTATCACAGGCTCCCGTGTTTTCTTCAGCAACTGGCTTCCTGCAGGAAGGGTGGGAGAACTAATTAGCGCCGGCGTGATACCATTATACAACATATTCATCGGGATAGAGGTCGCAGCTTCGATACTAACCATATTCCTTGCACTAATAATTTTTAAAGAGGAGATAACAAAATGACGGTATACCTGCTCTGCTTCATACTATTCCTTGTCGGGCTATATGGCATCATCACCAGGAGGAATCTGGTAAAGATAGTCATATCACTGTCGATAATGGAATTCAGTGTTTTCCTGTTCCTTGCCATGATCGGATATGTTGAAGGAGGGTCCGCTCCGATTATTGACCCGGCAGCACCCGATACGATCTATGTGGATCCCTTACCTCAGGCGATGGTGCTGACGGCAATCGTCATCGGGCTGGCAACAACCGCAATGCTGATGTCTGTGATCATCAGGATATACAGAAAGTACAAAACACTCGATATTAGGGAGATAAAGAACTTAAGAGGATAAATGATGAATCCGCTGATACCCTTAATGGTGGCTGTTCCCCTTGCAGGGGGCTTCCTGATAATGATCCTGGGAAAATTCGTCAGGGATCTTAACAAGTACATCGCTACACTGAGCTTACTGTTTCTTGTGGCAGCAACGCTGGTGCTGATGGCCGGAACCGGAAATAAGGAAGCTGTTTACAGAGTAGGCGGTTGGGATAATATTAACGGTATACCGGTCGGCATTTACCTGGTTGCCGATGGTCTGAGTGCTATCGTTCTTTGCATAATAAACATTGTAGGTCTGTTGTCTGTAATATATTCCTTTACATATATCAGCCGGTACAGATCAGAGAACAACTACTATGCTCTTTTCTGCCTTATGGTGGCAGGCATGAACGGAGTGGTTCTCAGCGGAGATATTTTTAACATCTTCGTATTTCTTGAAATAGCAGCCATATCCTCTTATGCACTTGTTGCCTTTGGAGTGGGAAGGACAGAGCTTGAAGCTACTTTTAAATACCAGATACTCGGAGGAATGGCATCTCTTATTATTCTTTTCGGGATCGGGTTTATCTACTGGCGTACCAAAACGCTTAATATTGCCGATATCAGGTCGGTTATGGGAAGTGAAACCGGAAAGCCGATATATCTTCTGGTTCAGATGCTTCTTCTCTGCGGTTTTGGCCTCAAGGCGGCAGTTATACCTTTCCATGCCTGGCTCCCTGATGCACACTCATCAGCCCCCTCTCCCATTTCTGCAATGTTGTCGGGGGTATTGATCAAGGCTGTTGGTATTTATGTACTCATCAGGCTCTTCTTCAACATGTTCACTATCAGTAACGAAACAGCTGTTCTGATAACAACACTTGGAGCTCTTTCAATGGTGTTCGGCGTTTTCCTTGCGATCGGGCAGTGGGATATAAAGAGACTTCTTGCCTATCACAGTATCAGCCAGATGGGTTATGTTGTAATGTCGGCAGGAATGGGTATGATACTCCTTTCAAAAGGTATAAAACCTGAAGTTGCTGCACTGGCTATTGCAGGAGGCCTTTTCCATCTGATCAACCACGCAGCCTTTAAGAGTCTTCTTTTCCTTAATGCAGGAGCCATTGAATACAGGACCGGCACCAGGGATCTCAAGGAGATGGGAGGACTGGCAGGCCTTATGCCTGCAACATATTCAAGCTCTCTTGTTGCTTCCATGTCGATATCGGGCATTCCTCCCTTCAACGGATTTTTCAGTAAGCTGATAATCATCATCGCCGCTATTATGGCAAAATTCTATCTGCTTGCAGTCATAGCCGTGCTGGTAAGCATAATCACGCTGGCCTCTTTCCTGAAATTCCAGAGGTATGCTTTTTATAACAGGGAAGCAGCAAAAACGGGGAACAATATACGTGAGGTTCCTTTTCCTATGGTCCTGAGCATGGTAATAATGGCATTGTTCTGTATTCTGCTGAGTCTTGTTGCGATACCACAGATAAGAGATGTGGTATTGACACCGGCTGTAAATGTACTCATTGATCCTCAGTTATATACTTCACCAATTTTAGGAATGTGATATGAGATACGTGGCATTTTTCATTCTTGGTCTGATCTTCTGGCTGGCTATAACCTTTGATGTCTCTTTTGCCAACATTATAGTGGGATCGGCTGCTTCGCTCGTTTGCACACTTATTTTTGCCAGGTTTTATTTTACGGGTGTTAAGAAATTTCTTCAGCCCCGGCGATGGTTCTGGGGCCTTGTATACCTGGTGGTCTTTATCTGGGCATGTATCAGGGCAAACTTCGATGTAGCCTACAGGGTCCTTAGTCCGGCGATGCCAATAAAACCTGGTATTGTGAAAGTAAGAACAAGCCTGAAATCGGAATTTGCAAAGACACTTCTGGCAAATTCAATTACGATGACTCCCGGGACACTTACCGTCGACATCATAGGAGATGATTTCTATGTTCACTGGATCTATATACGTTCCGCTGATCCTGATGTTTATACTTCGATGATTATGGGGAGATTTGAAAAATACATAAAAAAGATCGTGGAATGAATACCTGGCTTGAAATACTGCTTTATGTCCAGATTGCCCTGAGCGGGTTGTGTCTGTACAGGATTATCAGGGGCCCTACCATTCCCGACAGGATGGTGGCAATAGATATTTTCGGGATACTGGTTGTGGGTGTATGTGCAATAATCTCAATCGACACCGGCAAGAGTTTCATTCTCGACATCGGCATTGCCTGGATAATTCTCAGTTTCATTGGCACGCTGACCCTTGCGAAATATCTGAGCGGTAAAAAATTAAACGAATAATATGATCGCATTAATAGTGATAAGCATTGGTATCCTGTTCAATCTTTTCGGTTGTATAGGTCTGCTGAGACTGCCTGATGTCTATAACAGACTGCAGGCTGCCACGAAATGTGTCACTCTCGGTTGCTGCAGCATCCTGGCTGGTGTGCTCATTCATTTCGGATTCACCGAAGCCGGGATCAAGGCGCTGATTGCTGTACCTCTGCTTTTCTTCAGCTCTACCGTAGCAGCACATGCCCTGATAAGGGGCACCTATCATTTTGGTGTGAAGATGAGCGACAAAAGCGTAAAGGATGATTATAAAGATGTGGAAAAATGAGATATCCTAAGATAAGAGAGCTTAAGGAAGCAGTTATATCGCTTCTGACTCCGGCCTATACCACCAGATTCCCGGCCGTTGCCCACGTCCCATTTGAGAACTTCAGGGGTAAACCAGTGGTTGATGACGATAATTGCGTGGGGTGTGAGACATGTGCAAATGTATGTCCTCCACTTGCCATAACATTTACCGACGATACTGAAAAACGTGTGCGTATCATGCGCAGGGATTACGGAAAATGTATTTTCTGCGGTCAGTGTCAGGACCATTGCATAACAGGTAAAGGTGTGAAGCTTTCGGATAAAATTTTCGACATTGCCGACACTGACAGATCAAGGGTTGTGGAATACCAGGAAAAAGAACTTCTTATCTGTAAAAACTGTGGTGCCATTATAACCACCAGGGAACACATTGAATTCCTCCACCGTAAACTTGGCCCAAAAGCCTTCTCATCGGTCCTTAATCTGATTGTTCTCAACGACAGTCTTAAACTTGCCGAAGACAGCGATACTGAAGTTGATGTGAAAGACGGGTTGAAAAGGAAGGACATGTTCAACATCCTGTGCCCTAACTGCCTGCGCCTTGTCCTTGTCAAATTTCTCTGATCAGGATGATTCCTGAACTTAAAAATCTCCTCAGCCTCACCTCCAAAAAGATCCTTTTTGTCGGTATTGGAAATGTTCTCCGCAGCGACGACGGAGCAGGAGTATATATCAGCAATAACATACATCCTCAGGAAAATATTGCCTCCCTTTCCGTTGAAGTCAGCATTGAAAATTATATCGGCAAAATAAATTCACTTGATCCCGACATCCTGATACTTATCGACTGTGTCGACATGAAGGAAACTCCGGGCACAATTAAACTTCTGAAAGTCGGTGAGGTTTCAGATCTCACATTCAACACTCACAATATCTCCCTTGCCAGGATAAGCGATTTCTTCAGGGCGGAAGTCTATATTCTCGGAATTCAGCCTGCCAATATTGGATTTGGTGAAAATATTTCGTATCTTGTAAGAAGTGTTTCTGATGAAATTATTAACCATATTAACGACAGGAGGTAACCATGGCAGTTGATTATCTGTGTAAAATGTGCAAAGGACACCTTAAGGTAAAAACGTCTATTATCCTTGCGGCGTCAAAGTTAAACAGTTCTCAGAGAGGCCTTGTTCTTCTCGATCCCGAATTGGGTAACTACACTACTACCACGCATCCACCGTTTTCGATCGAAGAAGGTGAAGAGTACATCTACACCTGCCCTATCTGTCACTCGCAGCTGAACAGCGCAAAATACAACCATCTGGTAAGGATCATCAGAGTTGAAGAGGACGGGAAACAGTACGATGTCTATTTCTCGGATATCGGAGGTGAGAAATGTACATTCAAGCTGGGTGATGACAAAGTGGAAGTCAAAGGTCCTGATGCTGACCGTTATAACAAGTATTTTGATATTCCGGAAGAAGACAAAAAATACCTGTAATCAGTTGTTATACGCAAATTTTCAGGGACGCTTTCTCGGGCGTCCCTTCTGTGTTTTGTATGTTTTGTTCTCTGCCCGATTTATCTTATTTTTGCCTGCACTGACAATAATTTTAAATTCTGTGATAAGCTATGAATAAAGATGTAAACAAGATGGCGGCTGACAATATCCGCATACTGTCAATGTCGATGGTTGAAAAATCAAGGTCGGGTCATCCCGGAGGCGCCATGGGAGGAGCTGATTTCATACACATTCTCTTCTCCGAATTTCTGAACTTCGACCCTGACGATCCTTCCTGGATGAACCGCGACAGATTCTTTCTTGACCCTGGACACATGTCGCCTATGTTATATTCACAGCTGGCGCTGACAGGCCTGTTCAAAACAGAGGAACTCATGCAATTCCGCCAGTGGGGAAGTCCGACTCCCGGCCACCCGGAACTTGACATTTCGAGGGGTATTGAGAACACGTCAGGTCCTCTCGGACAGGGACATACGATGGCAGTAGGTTCAGCCATTGCTGAAAGATTTCTTGTTGCCAGGTTCGGAGAGCTTTTTTCTCATAAAACATTTGCTTTTATTTCCGACGGCGGCATACAGGAAGAGATATCACAGGGAGCGGGCCGCCTGGCAGGATACCTCGGGCTCAGTAACCTTGTAATGTTCTATGATTCAAATGACATTCAGCTCAGCACCGAGACCAGTGCCGTCACCGTTGAGGATACGGCAATGAAATACAGGGCCTGGGGCTGGGATGTCATTACAATTGAAGGGAACGATCAGCATCAGATACGTGATGCCCTGGGCAAGGCAATAAAGTCAACCTCTAAACCTGTTCTCATAATTGGTAAAACCATTATGGGAAAAGGACTGCTCGACAATGAGGGAAAGAGCTTTGAAAGAAAAACTTCCACACACGGCATGCCTGTTAGTGAAGCCGGAGGTTCGTACGAAAAATCGCTGGTGAACCTGGGAGGAGACCCTCGGCATCCCTTTATGATCTTCAGTGAAGTAAAGGAACTTTATGAAAAAGCTCTTGAAGAGAAGAGGAAAAAAGTCTCAGAGTGGAAGAAGAAAAAGGCTGACTGGGCTTCGAATAACAGCGATCTGGATAAAAAACTGACAATGTTCTACTCGGGAAGAATCCCTGATATAGATTTCGAAAGTATCCCACAGAAGGAAGGATCGGCTACCAGGGCTGCTTCATCGGCCGTTCTTGCAGCGCTTGCAAAGAATGTTGAAAACATGATAGTGGCATCGGCCGACCTTTCAAATTCCGATAAGACTGACGGATTCCTGAAAAACACAAAAGCTTTTCAAAAAGGAGATTTCTCAGGCGCTTTCCTTCAGGCAGGTGTGGCGGAGTTGACCATGGCTGCGGTTATGAACGGGATAGCTCTTCACGGCGGCGTTATTCCAGCTTGCGGAACTTTTTTCGTGTTCTCCGACTACATGAAACCGGCTGTCAGGATGGCTTGTCTGATGGAACTGCCGGTAATCTATATCTGGACTCATGATGCCTTCAGGGTCGGTGAAGATGGCCCCACACATCAGCCCGTCGAACAGGAAGCCCAGATAAGACTGATGGAACATCTTAAGAACCACCACGGAGATAACAGTATCCTTGTACTGCGTCCTGCCGACTCTGCTGAAACGACAGTTGCGTGGAAACTGGCACTGGAAAACAGGAAAACTCCCACAGCACTTATTCTCTCGCGTCAGAACATAAAAGATCTGCCACCGTCAGGGAGCAGCCGGTATTCTGATGCATTAAGTATGTCAGGAGGAGCATATATTGTGGAAGACTGTAACGGAAAGCCCGACATAATTCTTATTGCCAGCGGATCTGAGGTTGCCACTCTTTTTGAAGGAGCCGCGCTTCTCAAAAATGAAGGCCTTAAAATAAGAATCGTCTCAGCTCCTTCCGAAGGGCTGTTCAGGCTTCAAAAGGAGGAGTACCGTGAGACCGTCATCCCCGGGGGGATACCTGTTTTCGGGCTTACGGCCGGACTGCCTGTTACTCTTCAGGGGCTTGCAGGTCCTGCAGGTAAAGTATGGGGAGTACCGGGCTTTGGATACTCGGCTCCCTACAAGGTTCTGGATGAAAAATTTGGCTTCACCGCTGAGAATGTTTACCGCCAGGTGAAAGAGTATCTGGCTCAATATAAGAAGTAAACATTATGATCATTCGTTTTGGAGGCCGTCTCATCAACGGCCTCTTTTTTTTATATCTTTGCACCCTTTATCATTATCATGAAATACGACATAAAACCGGGAATAAAAGGTTTGATCTTTGATCTCGACGGCACCCTTGCCGACACAATGCCATATCATTTTGACGGGTGGAAGAAAGCCTGCATGAAATACGGAGCAGATATTGATCCGGCATTTTTACGGAAACATACCGGGAGCCCGGGGTGGATTATAGCATCCGAAATAGTAAAGAGCTGCGGACTTGAAGGCAAGGTAACAGCCGAACAGATAATTGAGGAAAAACTGGAACAATATTACAATGTGCAGCATAATGTAAAACCAATAGGCCCTGTTGCTGACATCGTAAACAAGTATCACGGTATTCTGCCCATGGCTGTCGGCACCGGAGGTCACAGGAATGCCGTGATCAGAACCCTTGAGATAACCGGCTTACTGAAATATTTTGATATAATCGTTACGGCGAATGATGTCACCAATTTCAAACCACATCCCGAAACATTTCTGAGATGTGCGGAACTCATGAACGTGGATCCTTCCGTTATTGAAGTCTTTGAAGACGGCGACCTGGGCATTGAGGCTGCCAGGAATGCCGGAATGGTGGTTACCGATGTCAGGTCGTGGTACGATTCAAACTGGTAAATGAAGAGGCAGCCTTCAAAGATCAGCCCTGTAATATCTATTCAACAAAAATGACCCGGAATCAAACCAGTATTTTTGTGGTAAGATTAGTGTAGCTGGTTTTAATATCTTCAAGAATAGTATTCGTCCTGCTTTCATCCTGCTCCACTATCATATATTTCATCCCGGCAGTGCCACTTGCTGCAAGTATTTCCCTGAAGTCGATAACTCCTTCTCCCACAGGTGCGATGTCAGTCTTGATAACTTCATAAAAGGGCGCTTCGCGTGTATACATGTCCTTGAGATGCAGAAGCTGAAATCTTCCGGGATATTTATTGATCAGGTCGACAGGATTGTGCCCAGCCTTGCTTGTCCAGAATACATCCAGCTCCATAGTTACAAGATCCCTGTCAAGTTCTGCAAGCATAACATCAAAATAAGGGATCTTCCCTTCTACGGTGGCAAATTCAAAATTATGATTATGATAACCGAACTGAATACCAAATTCCTTCATGACCTCCCCTATCCTGTTCCAGTTCTCTGCCATCCTCTGGTAACTGGCAATCGAAGTCCTCATTTCCTCAACTATCCAGGGCTGCAGACAGTACTTTACGCCAATTTTTGCATGATCTTCAGCCATAATCCTCGCATTGTCAAGAGTCACCCCCACTCCCTCAACCTGAGTGTGGCTGGCAATTATGTCCATTCCAAGATCACTAACGATCTTCAGGAATTCTGCAGGATCATAATTATAGAACTTTCTGTTTGCATAATCTGCAAGCTCAATAAAGCTGTATCCGGTATCAGCAACAAGCTTCAGGGCACCCAAAGGATCAGCTGTCATAGCATCTCTGATAGTGTAAAGCTGCAGCCCTAAATATTGAGATGCCTTGTCCTTACAACCATAACCTGACAGAAAAGCTGCGCCCAGTGCACCGGCAGCTGTCACTTTTATGAATTCTCTTCTGGACTGTTTGTTTTTCATGACGGATTATATCATTAATATTACAATTCTTTGTGACGCTAAAAATAAGCATAAGAAGTGAAAAATGAAATATACCCTTCAGATTAACTTAAATACACTGGTTAAGCATATTTTTCATATTTTTAATGTTGTTTTCCCGGGGATGAGATCAAGGATTTCGATATTTGCGTTATTGCTTTCAGGATTTCTGAGCCTGCAGGGCCAGCAGTCTGAAAATACCAACAGATACGGTCCACAGAAGCTTGAAGCCTCCGATCTGCTCTTTGTTGAAGACACGATTGAAATGAATGTCATTTCAGCAAGCCGCAGTTCAAAAAAAATAGGAGAGCTGCCCATCACGATCTTTGTCGTGACCAGGGAGGAGATCCTTCGCAATCATTACATCTCCCTGACCGATGTGGTAAAAAGCCTTCCCGGCATGCTTGTTTCCCAGCCCGGCAACGGAGAATTCGGGGAGAGCTTCAAGCTGAGGGGACTTATCGGTAATATGTACACCATGATACTTGTAAACGGGCTACCGGTTAAACCCGGAGGAGTCACAGGAATGCCCGTAGGCCCTCAGTTACCAATACGCCAGGCAGAAAGGATCGAGATAATATACGGCCCTGCTGCTGCCATATACGGTGCCGACGCAGTATCAGGCGTAATAAACATAATCACCCGCGAAGCCGAAAAAGGTACTTTCGTAATGGCAGACCTCGGACTGGGCCTCAGTGAATACAGAAACGGAAGTTTTATGGTGGGAGGAAAAACGGGGAAATACAAAAACATACTTCAATATACTTTCTACGGAGGATTGAATGAAGTGAGCGACCTGAATGTAGTTGAAGGCTACGATAAGATATACAATCCTTTGCAGTACCTGCATGAAAAGGGCACAGCCTTTTCAATAGGGGGAACATCATACAAAGCAATTGACATAACTGAAACACTCCTTCTGTCAGAAGGAATAAGCCCTGCGGAATTTGTCAGCGAAAATTACCCGGTTAATTATGAAGGCAGCCTTATCTCTCCTCTTGTCGAAGAGCTTCCTGCAGAAGGCAATAACCTCGGCCTGCATCTTAAATTCAAAGGTATATCATTGTCATACAACAACATGTACAGAAGGACACACAGTTCTCTCGGACAATCGCCATATCTGTTCAAATATAACAATCCTCAGAATTTCTGGGGAGAAAACATTCGTTCGACAGCTATCAGCTACAATCATGAATGGTCGCCGAAATTCTCCACCACAACCAATATCACCAGCCTTGTCTACAAGATGGACAATAATTCAAACATGGGGATAACTTTTATCGATTACACCGACAAGGTATACAGGTATGCTGCCGGCAGGGATCTTCTGTTCGAGCAACTGCTCACGATCATGCCCGGACCTGAACTCGAAATTATGTCAGGTATTACTTACCAGTATTCGGGGACCCTGCCGCAGACAAATTTCCTGGATGCACCCTTCGACCAGGACGACTACAGTTTCTTCAGTACCAAAGCAGGTTTGTACGACACTCTTTCCAATAACTTCGGAATAAACCCTATCGTCTACCATAACGTATCAGCCTTTGCCCAGGCATACTATTCGCTTAACAGATTCAGGTTCATGGGCGGAATAAGGATTGATAACAATTCTATGTACGGAGTCAGTATCAGCCCCCGTCTGGCAGGATTATTTATTATGAACCCGAAGACCAGCTTCAGGGGATCGGTGGGCTTCGCCTATAAAGCCCCTCCTCCATCAATGGCCTGGCAGTCGATTGCCTACAAAACCGGAAAAGCTCTCGACAGCCTGATATATCTCGCTGTCCCCAATCCCGGACTGAAACCGGAGACATTCATGTCGGTTGAAGCAGGGCTTATCCGTAATTCAAGAAGAGGCCTTCATACCAATATCTCATTCTATTACAATGTGGTAACTGACCCCATCGTCGAAATGTACAGGCCGGTGAACACATTCGGCCTTCCTGTGGCTGTAATCACACCTGAAACTGACAGTGTGCTCATAAGGGACAACAGCAGTGAATCAGCATCAAGATTATTCGGTATCCAAAGCACATTCAGGAAAGATGACCTCATAAAAAGGATCCGTCTTGACCTTGAACTCAGTTTAACACTGGCCATGTACAGTGATAAACGCCCCGACATACTGGAAATTGCAACCGACTATATAAGCAACCTGAGCCTCAATCCCAATCATTACGGACAGCTGAAAATCTCGGCCGAGCCTTTGAAGAACCTCTATTTTCAGATAACCAGTAACTGGGAATCGAGCTGGTTAAGGGTTCTGATGCCTATCAAGGAAATTTACGAAGACATCATTCAGGATTATGATGGTTACTACTGTATGGACTTTGTTGCCAGCTACAGGATCGGAGCCAATCTAAACGGCTTTATAAAGATCAACAATATTTTTGATGAAAAATATGGAGGCCCTGCCTACTCTGGAATGAAGAGTGCGCTTACCTATAATCCCCAGACAGGAAGAAGTATCAGCCTGGGTTTGACATACACCCTTAACTGATGGTTAGAAAATTACTGACCATATTATTGATAATTTTGTCATTACAGGCATCGGGTATGGCCAGCCCGGGCATTATTACCGCTATGCAGGATGATCTCCCGGAAGAGTGGGAAATTACATTACGAAAAAACCTTAAAGCCGGAGAAGAATACAGGAAACTGGGTCAGACAGCCATGGAAGCTGAAGTACTCAAAACTATTGCTGATGACTACTTTGAACTGGGTATCTATAAAAAGGCTGCACTTTATTATGAACAGGCTTCACAAAAAACAGCAAAAGATGAAGAGATAATCCTGTCAGATCTATACGAAAAAGCAGGACTTTCGTACTTCAACCTTATGCTCGACTCAGTGTCATCAATCTGGTATGAAAGAGCTGTTACCATCCTTGAAAAAACAGGCGATGACCAGGCATCTATGCGCTGCCGCGGACAACTGGGTATACTCTATTCACAGCTGGGATATCACGACAGGGCTCTGGCACAGTATGAACACATGATTGCTTTCTATACACCGGAGAACAACACCCGCGAGCTGGCTTCAGCATATAACCAGGCAGGTATATTATACTTCAGAAAGCAGGAGACCGGTAAGGCAATAGAACTGATCTCAGAAGCAATCGAAATTTCTCAAAGAGGCGGCACCGATGATCATTTCCTGACAGAAGCCTGGTCGAATATCGCCATTTGCTATCAGAATGCCGGAAATGAGATAGAAATGCTTGAATGCTTCAGCAAAGCCCTCCGGCATGCAACGGCCGCAGACAGAACAGCTGAGGCTGCCAGAATCCAAAGGATCATGGCTAATGTCTACTTCAAAAAAGGTGATAATTATCACGCTGAAGTATATTGCATAAGTTGCATAGAATCAGCATTGAAGTCAGGAAATTCAGACGCCCTGTACCTGTGCTACCACGATTATTCTGATGTTCTGGAAGACGGCAACGATTATATCAAGGCTCTCCAGTATTACGAAAAATATCTGAATCTGCGCGATTCGCTCAACTATGAAAGAAGGCTTGCGGAAAGATACAATGAAGACAGAATTGCTGAATATGAGGCAATTGAATCAAGAATAAAAAATGAACTTGCCGAGGAAGAGATCAGGGACCTGGAATTGAAAAACCTGAGGGCAGAAGCTGAGAGAAGAGAAAATGAAATAAACCTGCTTATAAAGGAAAAAGAACTGGACAGTCTTGAAAGAGAAAGGATCTCCCAGTCCCTGCTCCTTGAAAGAGAGAAGAATATTGCCAGGGAAAACCAGGCGAGAGTGATATCTCTGGAACAGGAAGCAAGGATTCAGCAACTTGAGATTGACAGGATCGCTGAACAGGAACGGCTGCTTAGAACCGAGAACCAGCTCCTCGAAACGCAGAGAAAGCAGGAGGAAGAAAATGCCCGCAAGGCCAGGCAGATAAGAAATATGGCTATCTTTCTCGTAATCCTGATGGTCATAGTTGCAGTTATGATACTCTTCGGTCTCATCTCAACCCGTAAAAAGAACCTGAAACTGGCAGAAAGCAAGAGGCAGATAGAGTTAATAAATTCTGACCTTGAAATGACAAATGCTGAAGTCATACGACAGAAGGAGATCATTGAACAGAAAAATCTGTCCATCACCGACAGTATTCAGTATGCCAGAAGGATACAGACAGCTGTGCTTCCGCCGCCCGACTTCATCGACAACTGGGGAATCGAGAATTTTATTCTCTTCAAACCTAAAGATATTGTGAGCGGTGACTTCTACTGGGGAGCGAATAAGAATGGAAGATTGTATCTGGCTGCAGCCGATTGCACCGGGCATGGAGTACCAGGAGCATTCATGAGCATGCTGGGACATGCATTTCTTGAAGAGATAATAAACACGAAAGAAACAGGCAATGCTGCAACGATACTGAACTTACTGAGAGAAGAGATAATTAACACACTGAGGCAGAAAGGCACGGCAGGAGAAACACGCGACGGTATGGATATTTCACTTGTTATCATCGACCGTCAGGCAGGAAGGCTTGATTATGCCGGAGCCAATAATCCTCTGTACCTCATAAGAGGAGGAGCTTTGCAAAAATTCCAGGCCGATCACATGCCGATCGGGATACACTTCATTTCGTTCACACCTTTTACAAACAAAAATATTAAAATAGAAACCGGAGATTATCTGTACATGTTCTCTGATGGTTATGCTGACCAGTTCGGAGGTCCCAAAGGCAGAAAATTCATGTATAAGCCATTCCAGGAACTACTCCTGAAAAACCATACTCTGCCAATGCCTGAACAGAAGTCGATACTTGAAAGGTCTTTTGAAGAATGGAAAGACGGGTATGAACAGGTCGATGACGTCCTTGTTCTGGGTATTAAAATATAATCCTCAATCCGAAATCCACAATCCGAAATCCGAAATCCTTAAACCTATGCCCGGCATCATCGTAACCTCCGACGGATCGCACACAATTTACCTGCCTGAGATAAATGAGCATTATCATTCTGTACACGGCGCTGTGCAGGAGTCGGAGCACATCTTTCTGAAAGCCGGATTCGACACCTGCAAGGCTGATCCTGTCAATATTTTCGAGGTCGGTTTCGGCACCGGACTCAATGCCCTTCTGACTGCTGCAAGAAGCCTGGAAGGATCAAGAGAGGTTTTCTATACTGCGGTTGAAAAATACCCTCTTGATGATGAAGTTATGAAGTTATTGAATCACAGGCATTATACAGGCGCAAATGGGACCCAGTTAGCAGATGCTATTAGAATGGCGTCCTGGGGAAAGATGACTTCGATTTGTAAAAACTTCAATCTTCTCAAAAAGAAAGCCGATTTACTCACCGAAGCCCTGGAAGGTAGTTTCGACCTGATTTATTTTGATGCTTTCGGGCCCGACAAACAGCCGGATATGTGGAGCAGGGAAATTTTCGAAAAGATTGCTGCCGTAACATCCTCAGGAGGGATACTGGTAACCTATTCCTGCAAGGGTGAGGTTAAGCGAATCCTCAGGGCAGTCGGATTCATTCCGGAAATGCTTCCGGGGCCTCCGGGCAAGCGTCATATGATGCGCGCCGTCAAAATCTGAAAAAAAAATCGTAACTGTTTTTTAGTGACCTCAAAGTATTATCTTTGCGGAAATTTAAAATTAAAATAATCATTATGAAAATCAAGGGAATTATCGTAATTACTGCTGTAATGTCCATGATGCTTGGATCATGTGCAAACAATGCAATACAGGGCGCTAAGATGAAAAGCAATATGGACTCACTATCATACGCTTTCGGAGTCTTTTATTATGGCTCACTCAGTACAGATAGTCTGGAGCTGAATCCAGTTCTGGTAGCAAAGGCAATGATGGACGGACAGGAACAGAAGTCGGAGATGACCGAGGAGGAAGCCAGATCGATTATTATGGACTTCATCAATATACGTGAAGCAGAAAGAGCTGAAAAAGAAGCTGAAGCAAACAAGGTGCTTTACAAGGATTATATAGAGGAGAATACTCTTTTCCTGGAAAAAAACAAGGAAAAGGAAGGCGTTCAGGTTACAGCCAGCGGTCTTCAGTATGAAGTGGTAAAGATGGGCAGCGGACAAAAACCATCAGCTCTCAGCACTGTCAGGGTACATTACACAGGAACACTTATCGACGGAACTGAATTCGACACATCAAGGGATGGAGAACCGGCTGAGTTTCCGCTTGCCAATGTTATCCCGGGCTGGACTGAAGCTCTGCAGCTTATGCCTGTAGGTTCCAAATTCATGATCTACCTGCCAGCAGACCTTGCTTATGGCTCAAGAGGCGCCGGTGAAGCTATCAGGCCTTTCTCAACACTTATCTTTGATGTTGAACTTCTCGATATTATCCAGTGATGAGAAACGCTGAAATACATACCGGCAAGGGTGTCATGAAGGTGAACTTCTATGAGGATGACGCCCCTGCTACTGTTGACAACTTCGTTTCGCTGGCAAAAAAGGGATTTTACGACGGACTTGCATTTCACAGGGTGATACCCGATTTCGTAATACAGGGAGGATGCCCCTTTTCAAAAGACATGGCTGATCCCAGGATCGGAACAGGGGGCCCGGGCTACAGGATCAACTGTGAACTTACCGGTGCCAACCAGTACCATGACAGGGGAGTTTTGTCTATGGCTCACGCAGGAAGGAATACCGGTGGATCACAGTTCTTTATCTGCCACAGCCGTTCCAATACCAAACACCTTGACAGGCAGCACACTTGTTTCGGAAAGGTATACGAAGGGGTCGAAGTTATCGACCTTATCCGTCAGGGCGACAAAATTGAAAAAATAATTATAAACGAAGACTGAAAAAAATGGCATTTGAAATTACCGGCAGAATAATTGAAATAATGCCTGTTAACCAGGTAAGTGACAAATTCCGGAAACGTGAATTCGTCATCGAAAAAAAAGAGTCGGGAGGGTCTGCTGTTTTTATCGATTATATCAAGTTTCAGCTCGTTCAGGATAAATGTGATCTGATAAATGAATCGTTTCTGAACGAAGACGTAAGGATCTGGTTCAACCTGAAGGGTAACAGGTGGGAGCGCGATGGGAAGGTGAACTATTTCACCAACCTCGATGCATGGAAGATTGAAAGAGTCACCGGTCAGGTTCCGGAAGAAAATGTGATACCCGGCCGTCAGCTTGAAGATATCCCGCCCGACAACGATGAGCTGAGCGATCTTCCCTTCTGAAGATACACCTGAAACTGCCCGGGATTCTTTTTAACAGAGAATTCTGAGTCATATATTGTAAAAGACAGGTCAATATACAGAATTATGAATAACCCTCTGTTACAGACATGGGATACTCCTTACGGCACACCTCCCTTTGACCTGATTAAGATATCACATTTCATTCCTGCAGTGGAAGAAGCTATAAAAGCAGCAGCACTGCAGGTTGAGGCAATAGCGTCGGACCCTGAACCTCCTGATTTTCATAATACTGTCGAAGCACTCGACAACACAGGGGAAATACTCGGTAATATCACAGCCGTGCTTTTCAACCTCAATAATGCTGAAACCAGCAAGGAACTACAGGCTGTAGCACAGCACGTATCTCCTCTTCTGGCGCGCTTTTCCAATGATATTACCATGAATGACAAACTCTTCAGGAGAGTAAGCGCCGTTTATGAATCACGTCATTCATCAGTTCCTGACACCGAAGAATTGTTGCTTCTCGAAAAACAGTACAGGAACTTCATACTGGGAGGTGCAGGTCTTGAAGATTCGAAAAAGAAAAGATTCCGGGAAATATCTGAGGAACTTTCCCGGTTATCGGTCAGATTCGAGGAGAACATTCTCGAAGACACCAACCTGTACGAATTACATCTTACCAGCAGGGACGACCTGGCAGGCCTTCCTGAAGGAGTGATTGAAGCTGCTGCCGCAGAAGCTAAAGGAAGAGGGAAAAAAGGATGGGTATTCACACTTCATTCTCCAAGTTTTGTTCCGTTCATGAAGTATTCCGACAACAGAAAGCTTAGGGAAAAGATGTTCAGAGCTTTTTCCTCGAGAGCCTACCATAATGACGACCATGATAATCGTGAACTTGCCTGCAGGATAGCAAACCTGAGACTTGAAATGGCTGTTATCCTGGGCTTCAATTCCTACGCCGAGGTAGCTTTAAGTGACCGGATGGCTGAGAATACTTCCGACGTAATGTCTTTTCTTCAGAACCTTTACGCAGCAGCAAAACCTGCTGCACAAAAGGATTATAACGCTGTAAGGGAATTCGCTCTCAAAACCGGACATCGGGGTGAACTTGAAAAATGGGATTGGGCTTATTACTCTGAAAAATTACAAAAGGCTGAATTCGATATCGATGACGAGGTCCTGAAACCTTATTTTTCGCTTGACAATGTGGAGAAGGCAGTCTTCAGCCTTGCATCACGCTTATACAATATCGGTTTCGTTGAAGATCATACCATACAGGCTTATCATCATGAGGTGAAAAGATGGAGAGTACATGATGAGGATAACGGTCGTCTGCTTGCGATACTGTATATCGATTATTTCCCCAGACCCGGAAAAAGCGGAGGTGCATGGATGACTAATTTCAGGGAACAGAAGATCATCAATGGTTCAGACATCCGGCCTCAGGTGTCTGTCGTAACAAATTTTACCCGGCCGGGAGAAACGAAACCCTCCCTCCTGTCATTCAGTGAGCTGACGACATTTCTGCATGAATTCGGACATGCTCTGCATGGAATGCTTAGCAAATGCCGGTTCGTCAGCCTGTCGGGAACAAATGTGGCACGTGATTTCGTTGAGCTTCCCTCACAATTCATGGAGAATTATGCATTTGAAAAGGAGTGGCTTTCGGAATGGGCCGTCCATTACAAGACCGGGGAACCCATCAGTGATGAACTTATTGATAAGATAAAGGCTTCCTCGACCTTCAACGAAGGATATGCATGCAACAGGCAAATTGGTTTTGCCTTTCTGGATATGGCATGGCATACCATTACAGGTGCTTTTGACCAGGAACCTGAAAAACTTGAATCTGAAGCTCTGTCAGGAACGGAACTCTTTCCTCACGTTGAAGGATCAAACATGAGTGTTTCATTCGGACATATTTTCGGAGGAGGTTATGCCGCCGGATATTATGGATATAAATGGGCTGAAGTACTTGATGCCGATGCTTTCAGCCTTTTCAGGGAAAAAGGGATCTTCGATACTGAAACAGCTGAATCTTTCAGACATAATATACTTGAAAAGGGAGGCTCTGAAAAGCCTATGAACCTGTATATTAAATTCAGAGGAAGGAAACCTTCCCAGGAAGCCTTTCTGGAAAGAAGCGGCCTTAAGTAATAAATAGAAATAGCTACAAGCAACTGTTTAAAGTATTTGTAAACCTCAACAGATGATATTCTTCTTTAAAACCGCATCAGAAAACATAATTGCTGCGGGAGCCGATCGCAATCTTTCTGCAAAAGATTACGAAAAACTTAACTGGCTCTTCGGAAATGCAAGATCGCTGGCAAAGACCAGTATAACAGGCCGGTTCATTGGACCACGAAAGGAAATGATCACTCCCTGGAGCACAAATGCTGTTGAGATTACCCAGAACATGGGAATAAGAGGGATAGCCAGAATCGAGGAGTTTTTTCCTGCCACGGAAACCACTCATCACGATCCGATGCTCCAGTCGTTATACGAAGGGCTTGATCAGAATCTCTTCACTGTCGACAGGGAACCTGAACCTGTTATAATGATCGATGATATCAGTGAGTACAATGAAAAGGAAGGTCTTGCCCTGAACACTGAAGAAATAGCCTATCTTGAAGATCTCTCGCAAAAGATCGGAAGAAAACTAACCGACAGTGAGGTATTCGGATTTTCGCAGGTTAACTCTGAACACTGCAGGCATAAAATTTTTAACGGCACTTTCATTATCGACGGTAAGGAACAGCCATATTCACTGTTTGAAATAATAAAAAACACCACCCTGAGGCATCCAAACAAAGTTGTGTCGGCCTATAAAGATAACTGCGCATTTATTCAGGGACCCTCTGCCGAGCAGTTTGCTCCTGCAACACAGGATAAGCCGGATTATTTTAACGTCAGGACCTTCGAATCGGTCCTTTCACTTAAAGCCGAAACACATAATTTTCCTACAACTGTTGAACCCTTCAACGGGGCTTCAACAGGCACGGGAGGTGAAATAAGGGATCGCATCGCCGGAGGCAAAGGAGCCTTTCCTGTAGCCGGGACTGCAGTATATATGACCTCATATCCACGACCCGATAATGGAAGACCATGGGAGCTGAATACTGATGCAAGACCATGGCTTTACCAGACTCCCGAAGACATCCTTATAAAGGCATCGAACGGGGCCAGCGATTTCGGGAATAAGTTCGGACAGCCACTTATTTGCGGATCGCTGCTGACATTTGAACACTTTGAAAATGACAGGAACTACGGTTTCGATAAGGTGATAATGCTTGCAGGCGGCATAGGTTCCGGAAAGAAAAAAGACAGTGCAAAATCAGTTCCTGTAAAGGGAGATCTTATAGTCCTTCTGGGAGGCGATAATTACAGGATAGGAATGGGCGGAGGTGCAGTATCATCTGTCGATACAGGAAAATTCGACAGTGCGATAGAACTAAACGCCGTGCAGCGTGCCAACCCGGAGATGCAGAAGAGAGTGTACAATGCTATAAGGGCTCTTTGTGAAATGGAGTCGAATCCTGTCATTTCAATTCACGACCACGGGGCAGGAGGTCATCTCAATTGTCTTTCTGAACTGGTTGAAGCCACAGGAGGCTCGATTGATATCAGTAAACTTCCTGTTGGAGATCCCACTCTCTCTTCAAAAGAATTGATCGGTAATGAATCACAGGAAAGGATGGGACTTGTGCTGAACAGTGCTTCAGTGAAAAAACTCCGGCAAATAGCTGAAAGAGAGAGAGCTCCGATATACGTCGTCGGAAACATAACAGGCGACCACCAGTTCACTTTCCTAAATCCCGTCACGGAAGAAAAACCCATTGATCTTAAACTTGAAGCTCTTTTCGGAAAGCCTCCAAGGACAATAATGACCGATAAATCGATTCCGGTTAAATGGGAAAAGGTTGAATATTCGCAGGACAGGATACATGATTACATCTCTATGGTGCTGCAACTGGAAGAAGTTGCATGCAAAGACTGGCTCACCAACAAAGTGGACCGGTCGGTAACGGGAAGGATTGCCAGACAACAGTGTGCCGGACCACTTCAGCTTCCTCTTAATAACCTTGGCGCTATAGCGCTTGATTACAGAGGTAAAGCCGGAATGGCAACTTCATTGGGGCATGCCCCGGCAGCCGGACTTATCGATCCTGAAGCCGGTTCGGTTCTTGCTATCGCCGAAGCGCTTACCAACATCATCTGGGCCCCTCTCACTCACAGGCTCAGGGGTGTTTCATTATCGGCTAACTGGATGTGGCCCTGCAGGAACCCGGGCGAAGATGCAAGGCTCTACAAAGCCGTGAAAGCAGCGGGTGACTTTGCCACAGCACTGGGAATCAACATCCCGACTGGCAAGGATAGTCTTTCCATGACTCAGAAGTATCCCGGACAGGTTGTCTTTGCACCCGGCACAGTGATTATAACGGCTGCTGCTGAAGTTAGTGACATAAGGAAAATTGTGGAGCCGGTGATCGTGAACGATCCCTACTCAAGCATCATCTATATCGACATGAGTCGTGATGATAAAAAACCCGGGGGCAGCAGCTTTGCCCAGGTTCTCAACCGGCTCGGAAATTCAAGTCCCACTGTGAAGGACCCTGAATACTTTGCAGAGGTGTTTAATACAGTGCAGCATCTCATTATCAAGGAAAAGATTCTTGCAGGCCACGATATCTCTGCAGGTGGTTTATTCACCGCTTTACTGGAAATGTGCTTTTCAAATACTTCAGGAGGCCTTACCATTAACCTCTCTGGACTTAACGACATTGATACCGTTAAACTTCTTTTCAGCCAGAATCCGGGTATACTGATCCAGGTAAAAGAGGAAGCTGAAGTTGCAGAGATCCTTCTTGAGAACGGGATATCATACCTGGCGTTAGGTCATCCCATAAACGAAAGGAAGCTTTTCATTAGAAACGAAGATTACAATGGTGTATTTGACATCGACGATCTTCGCGATACATGGTTCAGGAGCTCATATCTTCTTGACCGTAAGCAATCAGGTGAGGGTATGGCAAAGGCAAGGTTCAATAATTATATCCGGCACGAACTTAAATATGAACTTAAGGATTTCAAAGGGACATTCAGGTCGCTTGGAATCTCTCCCTCAAGGAGAAGGAAGAGCGGAACGGGAGCTGCCATAATAAGGGAAAAAGGAGTGAATGGCGACAGGGAAATGGCTTATGCTCTGTATCTGGCAGGTTTCGATGTAAAGGATGTTCACATGACCGACCTGATAACGGAAAGAGAGACTCTTGACGATGTAAGCATGATAGTTTTTGTCGGAGGCTTTTCGAACTCCGACGTCCTGGGCTCTGCAAAAGGATGGGCAGGAGCTTTCAGGTTTAATCCCCGGGCAAATAAGGCTCTTGAAAGATTTTACCGCAGGAAAGACACGCTTTCTCTGGGGGTATGCAACGGATGTCAGCTAATGGCTGAATTAGGCCTCATTTACCCCCGTCATAAAAAAATGCCCGGGCTCCTCCACAACAGCTCTGAGAAATTTGAGTCGGCATTTCTGGGTGTAAAAATTACCGAGAGTAACTCTGTGATGCTTGGTGATCTTGAAGGCATGGAACTTGGAATATGGGTAGCCCATGGAGAAGGCAGATTTTCATTGCCATACGACGAAAAAAGGTATAACATTACCATGAAATACTCCTCACATACCTATCCGGCCAATCCTAACGGCTCCGACTACGATGTTGCCGGGTTATGTTCAGATGATGGACGTCATCTGGCAGTTATGCCACACCTGGAAAGGGCATTCTTCCCGTGGCAGTGCGGTTGGTATCCATCAGAAAGAAGATCCGACGAAATAACACCCTGGATGAAGGCCTTCGTGAATGCAAGGAAATGGATTGAAGGTAAAAAAGTGAAGAGCGTCAGGTAACAGGTTGTTTCATCCTGTGTAAAGGATCGGTAAATCTTTTCACCGGATCGGCAGGAACGATTGCATCAGCTACTATTTCAGCTATATCGGCAACCCTGGTACTTGTCGCGGCAGCAAGGGTTTTCTTGCACAGAGGACAGGAGGTTGCAAGAATATCCGGATTTTTAACGGTAAGCATTTTCGCAGCATCGACAGCTATCTGATGTCGCTGATGATGATTTATCTTCATATTTCCAAGGCTTCCTCCGCAACATGGAGCATTTTCATCGTCGGCTTCTGTCTTCTGAAGCCTTACCACATGCCTTAAAACATCTTTCGGTTCATCATAGACACCTGATCCCCTTCCAAGATCGCAGGGTGTATGGTAATTAACCCTCTTTCTGATAAAATTCAGCTTCAGTATTCCCTCGTCAATCAGATCCTTGATGAACTGGGAATGATGCTGGACTTCCACGTCAAGGTAATAGCTTTCCCTGAACACCTTGTAGCATATCGGACATGAGGTGACAAGAGTGTGAGCTCCGGATTTCCAGATAAGCTCAGAGTTGTAGTTAATGAGTTCCCTGGCTTCTTTTGTCTGGCCGGCGAGCATAAGCGGTCTTCCGCAGCATACACCACCTTCTTTGTCTATAAATTCATACCTCACCCCCGAAGCCTCAAGGATCCTGATCATTGCATTTTTAACCGAAGGGGTGAGATGTGTCATGCATCCTGCAAAGTATAATACATCTGCTTTCGGGGGTTCTTCAGGTTTGAGAAAATCGAAGGCTGGATCCGTCTCAGTTTTTAGTGGCTGTGCAACCGGGTTGTCCGGAAAGTATCTTTTTAACAGGGTCTTTGACTCTGAGACTGACTCTCCTGCCCTTCTCTGTATCATCCTGATGGGGGTAAGTTCGATGCCAACAGGGCAATTCTGATCGCAGCGGCCACACATCAGGCAGTTGAATGCAATATCGCTGACATCTTCATTATTCCGGATACCTTTTAAAAGATAAGCCGACTGGATGCTCGTTATCCCGGTTGAAAAATTTAGCTGACATACATCGATACAAATCCCGCATGATGAGCATGAATATACCTGCATTTCGGTGAAAGCCCCAGCCCTGTCGCCCGTTCTTATTCCTGAGTTACGCGCAAATATCAGGAAGAGTTCCGAGGGGATGTGCATATATCTTGTTACAGGCAGAAGGATAAAAAATGTGCCTAGAGACAGGGAATAAAGCCACCAGAAGGGATATGCCATTTCGTGGGCAGGAAGAAATGAAGAGAGCCATGAACCGAGCGACCCGGTAAGGAAGCTTCCGGTTCCGTAGGCCCCGCTGGTAAAACTCTCGGCCAGGAGGCGGCTGGGAAATATCGACCAGAGGGAGAGCAATGCTATCTTGTCGAGTGGTTTCAATCTTGTAGTTTTTTTCATACCCACAACACGCGACCATATTCTTTTTATAATAGCCAGTAGCAGTCCCGATAATATGAAGGCGAGAATAAAATCCATCATAAATGCCCAAACGGCTTCTATGCCTGATCTGCCATGATCGGGATGAAAGAACTTGAAGAAAATAGCCTTGTAAGGCGGGTTAAGATGTCTTTCTCCGAAAATGTCAGCTTCAAGAGTCCCGAAAAGTATAAGAAGGAACCAGCCAAAAGCCAGGCTCATATGCATATATCCCAGCCTGGGATTGGTTTTAAAAATTCTCCTGTGAAGAAGGGATTCCATGAATATTTCCCTTATGCTCTGACCAAATGACCGTCCGAAAAAACCTCTCTGAAGCCTGAGTTTGTCGGGACGTGACAATCCGCGAAACCATATCACGCTCCTTACGACTGCATAAATCAGAATGAAATAGAGGCCTATGTTGAATGGTATGATAAATGGATCAAACTGCATCTTTAAAATTGTTTTTCAGAGCCTCACGGGCCAGGGTTATCACATTCCTGGTATTTACTCCCCTCGGACAAACCAGTGTGCATTTTCCGCAGAGCATACATTTTTTGAGATTCTCATTCACTTTGTCTAGTTCACCCCTCTTTAAAAGGATATTTATCTCCCTCAGACTAAATGAGGTAAAATTTCCTGTTGTGCATGTTGCAGCACAACAGCCACATTCTATGCAGACCCTGAAAGTGGGTTCTCTCTCATATATGTATTCCGCAACACTTTTGTCGTTTGCATCGTAGTTAATATGCCTTGCTTTCAATATTGTAAATCCGAATTTTTCCATCTCATGCACCTATGGTATTCAGATAATCCAGTACATCTGCAACGGCTGCCCTGGCATGGGAAATAGTCTCTGTGATGTTCATGGGCATGGTACAGGTCCCGGCATAGAAGATGCCGTTAATTTCACTTTTGTTACTTCCGAAATGATGATCGGCTGTAGCAAAAAACCTGTTTTCCCCGGTTTTCAGGCCTGCTTTACGGGCCAGCATGGATCCGCCTTCCGACATTTCCATCCCTGCCATCAGGACAAGCATGTCGAGTTCCATCCTGAGAGGTCTTCCGGCAAGTGTGTCTTCGACCTTGACAATAAGGCGTGTGTCAATGTTTTCCGCTACTTCCGAAACTTTTCCCCTTATGTAATTTATTCCATACTGTTCCTGTGATTCCCTGTAAAGCTCCTCATAAAGGGCTCCCCCCATCCTCATATCCATATAAAAGCAATAGATCCTTGCATTGCTTATTTTCTTTCTGAGTTCCATAGCCTGCTTTACAGCTGTCACACAGCATAGTTTTGAGCAATAGGGATTTCCTACCTTCTCATCCCTGGAACCCACACAATGAACAAGTCCTATCCTGCGCGGTATTTCACCATCGTGTCTTAACACCTCACCTTTACGGAACATCAGCTCAAGATTGGCAGAGCTGATCACGTTGTCGTAAATTCCGTAACCATATTCTTCCTTGCGTTCACTTCTGAAAAGATCGAAACCTGTTGAGATTACCACTGCATCGGCTTCGAGTTCCCTGCCGTCACCGGTTCTGAGGACAAAGCGACCCTGGTCCTTTTCCAATCCTTCAACCACCGTTCCTGTAAGAAGGTCGATGTTCTCCTTTGAAATCATTGAATCGAGATAACCAATGACTTCACCGCTGTCGCGATGATCAGGGAAAAGATGATACCAGGACCTGACGTTTCCACCTGTTTTCTCTTCCTTTTCCACAAGTGTAACCGAACATCCGGCTTTGGCAAGTTGTCCTGCGGTTTCCATCCCGGCAGCACCTGCTCCGATAACTATTATTCTGTGTTGCATTTCAGACATTAATAAGATCTGCCGGTACAGGCATCTGCTTCCCGTCCTTAGTCCTGAATTTATCACCGGGGTCAAATTCCACACCCATTTTTCTGAGGAGTGGCTCCGACTGTACCATATGGAACTGGAGCCCGAGGTCCCATGGATTATAACCCATCACCAGTCCGGCAAGTTCCTCGTAAGTGAGAACTGGTATTGCTTCTCCATTGTTTCCGTACACTGTACCCTCCATTTCCCTAGCAGTATACTGCCACTTATCCATGAACATTGTGCAGCCCGGGCAGTTGGTTAGAACCAGATCGGGATTAAAAGGCTTCATTGAAGCGAATTTTTTTATTGTATTCGACATTGAATAACCTCTGTTGGCCTGGACAAGATACTGCCTGAAACCGAAACCGCAGCAGTGTCTTCTTTCCGGGTAATCGACAACATTACCTCCCCATGATTCGATCATCCCGCTCAGCACACGCGGAAATTCAGCTCCTCCCACACCATGTTTCGGGAACATCTTGGCATAATGGCAACCAATGTGTTCTACCACGTTCAGTGGCAATCCGGTATGCTTGTTTACAAGAAGATATTTAGCCTTTGAGGCTATCTCATTGCTGAATTTATAAATGATATCGCTGGTATGAGCTACATTCTCCGGTATATCAAATTCTCTTCCCGTTGCTTTGAAAAGATCTTCCCTTGTCTGCTCAAGTTCTTTCGGAAAGTGTTTCCAAGTCTCAAGGATCTCTGTGTATATCCCGAATGAAGTGACGCAGGATATTGCAATATTCTTATAACCCGACTCCTTCATAAGCGCAAAGTGGCGTGCTACCACTGCCATTATGGTGCGCAGGGGCACTATATCGCTATGATAACCGATCCCGGTACAGGAAGTATGTGAAGGATTCTCATACACATCCTTTCCCAGCACTTCTCTCATAAAATGAAGAAAGAACTGTTCTGAGCCAGGAAAAAAACTCTGTCTTATACATGATCTTACATAGAAGAAATGGTCATCAGCAATTTCTTTCTGATAGTCAGCCCATATTCGTTTTTTCCCTTCACTTTTCATGTCCGTTGACAACTTTTAACTTTAGTGTGTATGCCTGTTGTTATTCGCTTTAAAAACTTCATTGAAATACTCATTATCAATCCCTTCATCATCGATGGTGAGTCCCATTTCTTTAGCCTTTATTTTCGAATGCTTTTCTATGGAATCAAAAAGGTCGGTTCCGCCGGTAACATCGAATATCTTTCTAAGCTCGTCTCTGGCGTCATCGGGTATTTTTCTGAGAGGTCCTTCTCCCAGTTCATCTATATTACCGCCCAGCCTTTCATAAATGTCTTTCGTGTTTTCGATTATATATTCCCACACGGGTCCCTGTTCACGGTGCATCTCAGGGCTTACGGCATATGTAGCAACGCAGTATCCGTACCTGAAAATATTCTCTCCGACAGTCCTTTTTATAGCAAACTGCTGCCGGCCTTTCTCCGATTCCGTGAAGAAGCCCAGTTTCTGGGAAAGCGTTCTCAGGGCCATAACCACAAAAGCCGGAGTATTTCCCCTTGGGCATCTTGTCTTGCACGACATGCATTCACCACAATACCAGATGGTTTCGGATCGCAGAAGCTTTTCTATCCCTTCATCATTGCCTGACTGTACCAGGTCGACAATTTTACGCGGATCATAATCATAGAATTCGGCAGCCGGGCATATGGCTGTACATACGCCACAATTCATACAGGCTTTAAGACCTTCCTCAAACCTTACATCCTGCTTTAACAGCTCATGGTAACGGGTCATAGCGTTGACATTGCTTTTTTACCAATACAAAAATAACCACAGGATACAAGGGTCCTAAGACTTTTTACACCTATTTAATAATAGTATTTATACTTATATGATCTGTGATCAGGGGATTACAACCCTTCCTGATTGAAGCCGGAGATGTCTGTCAGCCAGCTCTGCAATGCGCAGATCATGGGATGCAACGATTACACTTCCTCCGCTGCTGTTGAATTCCTGAATCAGAGACATCAGAACGTTGCTGTTATCCGGATCAAGATTTCCAGTAGGTTCATCAGCAAGAAGGAGAACCGGTTCTGAAATAATTGCTCTGACGAAGGCAGTTCTTTGTCTTTCGCCGACACTCAGTTCAGATGGAAATTTGTTTTTCAGTGAGGAGAGAAGACACTTTTCAAGGAGTGCTTCTATTCTGAGGCATTGTGAGGGATTGTGACAACCGAGTTTAATATTCTGAAATAGTGTCAGGTAGGGCAACAGGTGAAACTGTTGAAAAACGAACCCTATATTCTCCTTTCTGTAATGTGCGAGTTGCTTTTCAGAACCCTGATAAACATTCCCTCCCTCAAACATCACTGTACCGGCATCGGGACGGATGAGTCCTCCAATGATGTTAAGAAGGGTCGACTTACCCGAACCGCTAGGCCCTGTCACCGACAGAAAATCGCCTTTGCCGAGAACGCAGCTTACATCTTCAATAGCAATAAAGATATCTTCCCCCTTCGTGTATTTTTTTGTTATATTTCTTATTTCCAACATATTAAATCAGGAATATTTCTGTATTTGCGGAGCTTTCATTCCTCGCTCAGAATCCTGGCAGCATCAGTCTGTGAAGCGATAAGCGCGGGGACCCAGCTTGCCAGCATCCATAGAAGAGGGAATATTATAACGGTATATATGAACAGGTTCCATAAGATCCGGATATCACCTGCAGTGAACCTGAATATCTCGCTCCCAAAATACCATGCGAGAGCACTTCCTGTGAAGAAACCGGCTATCCCTCCGGCAAGACCGAGAATAAAGGCTTTCGAAAGGAACAGGAAAAGAATACCCTTTTTATCCGTTCCGAGAGCTTTCAGTAATCCTGTCTCCCTGCTTCTGGCAGATACGTTCTGGTAGAACAGCAGACCGGTTATCAGAAGGCATGACAGCACAACAAAGGGAATCAGAAAAGCGCCATATTTGTTCATCATGAGGCGCTGATTTTCCCTGGCCTCTGCAATACTGCTTATTTCCGTCACTTCAAGGTCGGGAAATACAGACTGAACCTGGTTTCGTGCATTCTTTATCCGGCCGTCGTGGCAAACACAACCCAGAGCTTCGATCTTATTTATTTTTCCTTCCATGCAAATAAGAGCCTGAAGGTCGGACAGGTTAAAAGCAACGCCCTGATCTGTCATTCCTTTACCTTCGGGCAATCGCTTTGAAATTTCAAATTCATGAATTCTGCCATCACTGCCTGCGATCCTGAACGGCATACCTTCCGGTATATTTCTTGAAAGCAGTGCACCTACCTGAACAGTTCCTTTTTCAACATCTGTTCCCATTATCTCCTGCTGTGGTAGAAACCTCTGCATTGCTTCGTCCTTGTATCCGATCAGCATTATCTGATGCGATGATCCATTCGGATCTTTCCATTCGGGGTATTTCACCTGAAGTATCCCTGTAAGATGCCTGACAGCATCAAATGTCCTTGATTCAGCAAGAACATCGACGTAGTTCTCCGGAAATACCCTGAGATTATTTACAGTGTAAAAATCAATAAGATCAGTGCCTTTGGGAAAAATATAGAGATTCAGGCCCTGTTCTCTCATGATTTTCCGGGTTTCATTCTCACTTGCTTTGCTGAGCGAGTATATTGCAACAGAAGCGGTACAGGCAATAAATACAGTTAACAATATTATTGATGAGTTAACTTTACGATAGAACAATTCTTTGATTACCAGACTTAAAAGGTTCATACAATGTCTTTTCTTCTTTTTCTCAGAACATAAACAGACAGTACCACGACCACAAACAGAATCATTATACCGGTAAAGGCCAGGGAAAATGTGAGTGATTTATCTTCCTTCATTTCAAGTATTTCCGGCTGATATTGGTTCAGACCATCACGCTGATCCGTCAGCCATTTGGGAAGAGGCCGCTCCTGAATGGTGTTCTGTAAGGTGCTGTCCTGCTTCATCTTCAGTGATGCAATAAAATAGGATCAGCATCGAGTATCCTGTTCACGAGGGCCGGCATCGGATTTTCCCATTTATTTGTAAAAAGGATGCTTGCACCGGGCAGGTCGTCCTTTATCAGGCAGCTGCAATCGGCAGTCAGAAAATCGATCATCAGATCAATATTTTCATCTGTAATACCTCTTCCCACCAGAGGTTCAAGAGCTCTGAATCGCCCAAATACTCCATAGAGCATTGGCTCATTCAGGTCTTTAAGATCATCTTCAACATTAAGCAGCATTGAAGAAAAATGCAATTCTTCCGGGTCATTCCTTCCCAGTTCCATAACAGTTATGGCACTGCCGAAGGGAGAATTGTCAACAGCTTCTTTAAGTATCTCATACCGGAGCTTATCTTTAGCTTCGTCTCCTGATCTGAGATATACCATAACACATAGCTTTCCCGCCATGATCTCGTCTGCGACCTTCTTTCTTAACGGTGAAACTGATAAGCCTTTAAGTTCATCAGCATTATTGAAAACTGCAAATGGCACATTCCTGTAAGAGAGCTCATAATACGTAGATTTTGCATTATCTCTCACGACTGTCCGGAATTTAATATTGGCATCCTTCACTGCCCCGGCTATATTTTCATTCTGCTGCCGGAGTGATCCCGAAGTCTGTGGTGTATGGTAACATACCAGGAGGTAGTCTTCGGGGGCTTCGTTTAGCAGAACCCATTCCGAGACTTTGGTTGTGCAGGTCAGTCCTATGAGGCCTGTCAATGTTAATATCCTGATTAATAACATATTCATCTGAACGAACTTGTTTCTGCAAGTGTTTCTTCAATAATTTCCACTCCTGAAATAAGAGTATTACCTTTAAGGGGAGTAAGTTCAATTCTTAGTGTTTTGCCGGCTCTTATTCCTTTAAATGATCTGACCACTTCTGTATTGCAGCCACCAGCTTCCTTCACTATATCAAAATTATCCAGAACCCTGGTGTTCTGGATGGCCACATTACAAAGTCTCTCACCCTCTTTCATATCCTGAAGTTCGGAGAAATAGAGGTTCACGGAATAAACGGCATCTGTAATATCTTCTTCTTCCGAAAGGGTTATTTCGAGGGTTGTGATGCCTCCGACGGCACTTGAGCTTATCCATGGAGTGGACCGTGAGTTTATTGTATAAGGTTCTTTCCTGACTGTGAAATATTCATTTGTGTCAATGGATACCTTTATTTCAGGATTCATTCCTGACACAAAGGGATATTCAAACCACAGTACATCGTTGTCAGCTCTGCGGTCTCCGGGTGCATTCAGATTCAGCCCCAGCTGTTTTATTCTTTTGCCGTTCCAGCGATAGTTGCTGTTTGTCCAGTAACTCATCCATGGCATGTGGATCAACGCAAGTGACGTCTGATTCTGATACGGGCACTGGCATGTACGTGTATAATCAGGTGAATTGAGTACCCCGTCAGCGGCTATCAGGTTTGTTGAACATCCCGGCTTCCATCCGCCGAGGCTTGCGGTACCTTCGAAGGTCTCGAGGTTCATGAAACCGGCTGATGCTGACCGGAAGGTAAGCAGGTGTTCACTGGCTGCAACAATTCCACAGCCATATTCACGTTTGAAAGTCCATTTCAGCTCTTCACCAGTCAGGGGATCCTTTTCAAGTATCTGATCGCCTGTGAGAAGAGAGAATGCTTCTCCGTTTGTATATATCCTGTCGTTATGGATAATGGGAGGATTGGTATATCTGACAGCCCTGTCCCATATTATCTTTTTTGAATCAACATTATAGGCTATCATCCTGTTTCCCTCCTCTCCGTTCAGCATATCACGCGAAGGTCTTGTAGCCTGAAGAAGTAGTCTGTGTTCAGCTGAATAACCCAGCCAGGTACCAAACACATCTACAGTCTGTTCATAAAGGATCCTGCCTGTGTGTATGTCTACATATAAAAGACGTGATCCCTCAGGGATCGGTTCTCCCCTTCTTCTGAGTTTCGTTTCGAGGTACTGGGGAAGCTTGTCGAGGCAGAACAGAATTCCGTCACCGGCTATAACCGAATTATGGATAAAACCGAAATTTGATTCCAAACTCCAGAGTTTTTCTCCTGAGAAGCGGTTCATAATTATCAGTTCACGGCTTGCAGTAAGGTCATAATCAGTGAATTTAGGATTCTTTATCCGGATTGAATCGTTCTCGAGTCCGGAATATTCTGTAAAATTATTTCCCAGGATCAGCAGGTCTTCCCACACACCTATGTAACCCAGTTCCTTTGAATCATCGTCACCCGTGGAGAATTCCCTGACTTTTTCTCCTGTCACTAAATCAAGAAGGATACATTTATTCCCTTCGATGAGGTATACGTATTCGCTTGTGGCTATGAAATTTGTACCACGGGCGTTGGCACCCGGCAGATGTACCTGATTGTATTTCGGATCGAGAGGGTTTTCCTCGTCATATGTTTCATCATAAAAAACCATCCAGGAGTCGTCCATCAGTCTTTCTGATTCATGTTTCCAGAGAACCCTTCCGGTATAAACATCCCTGGCACTGATACTGTTAACACCTTCAATTATGAGACGGCCGTCTATGACCTGTTCTCCGGGACCATGACCATGACGCGGAAGAACATCCATGTTTGAATTTCCCCCGAACCAGAGAATGCCAAGTGGAGCTTTGACCAGCCTGTCGTCGGATTTTACAGTATTTTCAATATTTCCGTAATTATGTGTCCAGCTTGCAGCACCCTCTAGTGCCCCCGGTCTTGTAACCTTCAGAAATCCATTCTCATGCAAAGACTGCGATCCTGAAAGTTCCAGTCGTTTAAAAACGCCGGCGACCCTTCCTCTTTCTGAAGTTATTATCAGTCCTCCGTATGGCCTGGCAGACTCATACAGCATTTTCAGCATATCATCATCAAAGCCATAATCCTCAGCAATGACCGTGAGGGATGAAAAATATTTCGGAAGCACTATGTTATCACGGTAAAAAGGCAGGAAGCTGAGGCGCTGTGCTTCTACGTCCCTCTCATCAAAATATCTGCGGAGTGAAGTTAATTCTTCAGGATCACCGACATATGCCACAATTGAAAGGAGGCTGTTTGCAACAAGACCTTCGAGAAATTTTACATCTGAACCGAAAACCACAGCATAACCTTCCGTGGTGCCAGCCGTCCTCAGGATCTTTTTGGCGGCCCTTGAGTTGCCTTTTAATCTGATAACATCTTTTCTATGAATGTCAGCTTCATCAACCCGGCTGTCGCCGAAGACCATTATGGAGCCATCGGAGGAGACGGCCACGAGCTTGCCGTTTGCTGCCACGAGCCTCTCAACTGGCCTGTCAGTATCGTATCTCCATGTAAGTTCCGGTACTGATCCGGGTCTGAGTATAACGGCGCTTATTCCGGTACTGTCGGCCGCAAATAATGTATTACCTGCCTTTATCAGGTCGTTTGCAGCCCGTACGTTTACAGACCATATTGATTTAAGGGTTGAATCGGGCTGAATGATCGCTGCAGTGATACCTTTACCTGAGAAGTATACTGTATCATCATCAATTACAGGGTAGCCCCCGACTGAAGATTTGATCCTGTCGCCGGTGCCTGAACCATACATACTGACAACTCTATCGCGGTGGTGGTTAAAGAAAACTTTATCGTTGCAGGTCGTAAATGCTCCTCCTGTTTTACCACTTGCGGCAAGCTGATAATAAAGTTCCTCACCTGTTGCAAGGTCGAAGGCAGCTGGAACAGAACGTCCTCCTGCTACCAGAAGAGTATTGCCCGTTATTGCAAAGGGGCCCTGGGGAGCAACATCGGCGAAGGCTGGTGATTTGTGGGGCTGAAGGATATAATTGCTGCCTGTGGCTTCATTTTTCCAGACCACGGAACCATCTGCCGCATTCAGGGCATAGATATATGTCCCCATAAGGGGAAATATACTTGCTGCCGTGTAGACGACATCGTCCTTAATGACTATGCCTCCTCGGGCCGGCCACATTGAGATAAGCCGTTTGTTTCCCAGCAGTCTGTCGGGGGCAGGCGCAAGGGAGGATCTCCATACTCTTCTGCCAGATTTAGCGTCGAGAGCGTAACAAAATCCGTCATCAGCCGTAAAATATAATATACCCTTGTTGTATGCCATGGGAAGCCTTACCGGACCATCAGCATAGTACTGCCAGATCTCGTCGCCGGTAAGCAGGTCATATGCTACAACTTTATCCTTGTCATTAAAACCCAGGAATAACTTGTTCTCCGCAACTACCGGTTCAAAGATCCGGTCAAAATGCATCAGATCCTGATTCAGTGGATCGTCCCATACAGGTTCCCGTGGTGAGAAGATGGCCTGCCACTGAAGATAAAGATTGCCGGACAGCTGTTCGGGAGTGGAAGCTGAACGGTGATAATCGCAGCGCCACATAGGCCAGTCAAATGTCTGGGCTGACATTGACACACCGGTAAGTATAAAAAGTGAGATTGATATGAGGTGTCTGTTCATCACTCTGAATATTTTTCAAGGATTGACATAAAATCCTGAGATGATGCTAAGATAATCAAAAATGAAAATACTGTAAAAATGAGATGTTAATGATGGTTAAAATCAGACTTGCGAATTGGTATTATTACGGCAGAGTATTATTTTTCCGAAAAGATTTAGCTATGTCTGGACCACTAAATATATTCTCAGGATTTTTCAGATACTTATGTTATAATGTCAGATTGTTAACTGCTTCTTTCTGTTTCTTAATGATCTCAGGAAATCTGGCCGGACAGGTTATTGACATAGATACAGTAAGGATAATTCCTCAGCCCTGGTATATAACGATACATGAAAAACCTTCCGGAGAGCCTCAGTCTATAGCTCCTGCAATTAACGTCATTAGTGAAACAGATATAAAAAAACAGGGAGCTTCAACTCTGATCGAGGCAATGAATTATTTTCCGGGGGGCCTTACCGAGACGAGGGGCCGGCAGGTGAAACAATTTTTCTCGGTGCGGGGTCAAAAATATCCATATCCCGACTATGCTATAAACGGAGTGTGGCAGAAGGAATTTGAGGAACTTCCGTATTTTTTTCAGGCTTCAGACATTGAAGAAATTGAAGTAATCAGATCGAGTGCAGCCTTGCTCACAGGATTGTCGGGTCTCTCCGGACTGATAAATGTAAAAACCCGTGAATATGAGGACTTTGAAGCAAGGATACAATCTGAATACGGGTCGTTCAACACATTGCACACCCATATTTCCGCTGGTGATGGTGGTAAAAATTTCAATTATGCTGCAGGGGCCGGTTTTGACAGAACAGAAGGTCCTGCCGGAAAGCATGCATATGAACAGATGGCAACGGTGTATGGACGCTTCAACTGGATGTTAACCAACAAACTGACTTTCAGTTCGAGTATTTATTACCTTGATGGTGAAAGGGAGATGCGCCTTGCCGAAGCGCCGGCCAGCACGAAATATCTGAACATGATTCAAAACTTCGATCCTTACAGGGCAGTGCTGTCAAATATTAAAGCCAGATACCGCCCGGGAGAAAAAGCATCCTCTGAATTGCAGATATTCTTTGCTCACCGCAATCCTCTCTTTCACGATGAAGTACTCGAAACAGAATCGAGTGAAAAAGATTATGAATTTGGTGTAAATTATCTTCAGTCACTATCTCTTTCATCATCGAATGTAATCAGATTCGGTGGTTTGTACAGCAGGTGGATAGCTCCAAACGGGAAACGTTTTTATACGGGCAAAAGATGCGATACTGAGACATATTCGGCTGTCATTACCGATGAACACCGGATTGGATCAGTAACCCTCGATGCGGGATTCAGATGGACAAAGACTTACCTGCGTGATTATGGCGCCTTCAACATAGAGGGTGATGGAGCACAGTTCAAAACAGTGACGCCTGTCGAAGACGAATGGGAGCCGGCTGTTGTTCAGGGAACTCTTGGAGCATCATGGGAAATATACGAAAATCTTTCACTGCATTTTAATTCGGCAGCAGGGCAGGTAAAGCCCAGACAGGGGACACTAACAGAAGATATGACAGTTCCGCTGAACGAAACCCGTTTAAAACTTGATCTGGGAGCCGTGAAAAGGACATCGTGGGGAGCAAAATTGACGACAACCCTTTTCAGCGTTATCCAGAAGAATGCAATCGCTCTCAGCGGAACCACCTACCTCGATCCAGAAACCAACATCAGGAGAGAGCTGTATCTTAACCGCGATCAGCAACAGTTGGGAGTGGAATTCGATTTCACAGCACCTGAATTTCTTAATTTCATAAGACCCTTTTTCAATTTCACAGCCATGAGATCAAAAATGGCAGAAGACGGCGCAATGGTAACAAACAGGGAAAATCCTGTCTGGATCGCCGGAGGAGGACTTTACATGGAGAACAGGGGTTTCGATCTGAATGTTTTTTTCAAATATGTCTCTGAATTCGAAAATGACAGGTTTGTGGCTCCTGAAGACGGGCCTCAGCCTCTGGGAGATTTCCTAACCTTTGACCTTAACGGAGGTTATACGACAAAGTGGAAATTGCCTGTCAGGATTTTCGCTAAAGCAAAGAACCTTACCAATCTGAAATATTCCACCGTAAACGGATACCCGGATTTCGGCAGATTGTTTTACGCAGGTATAGAAGTGAGTTTCAAAGCCGGTGATCAGGCCGGATTTGCACACCGCTAATGCATTAACTGATATTGTGCTATTGTGATTAAGTAAACCCCCGGAATATTATCAGTTTTTTTATAAAGCTTTGTTGTCGTTTATTTCCTTCAGTGCAGTTACACTTCCCTGTCTCCATACCCTTATACCGGTTTTCAGGTAAATCAGCACCTGTGAAATAATGAATAGCAGGAAGACGCCGGCTCCTGTATCAGGTTTCCATACTGCCAGCACCCTGAGGATGACAAAACCTGCAACAAACTGAATAATAATCATTAATACAATCAACGGAAATGATGACAGAAAGGTACGGAAGGTTCTTGAAAAACCAAATCCGAGAGCTTTGAAGCATGATCTTCTGTCGCTGGCAGCCTGCCACGCCCTGGCATAATCAGCAACCATTACCATAATGGCTGCAATTAACAGGAATATCAACCCTGAGATCATCACAAAAGATGCAGGTCCGGTCTCAGATTGAGTCTGCATACCTCTGACCAGAGAGAAGGGCAGGGCGACAACGAACAATCCAAGAAAAAGAATAATAAGGCTGCATAACAATGATATCACCAGAAATGGCCAGAAATTTGCTGCACAGGCTCTGAAGAAGGAAGCACCCGAAAACCGGCTTAACGGACTTTTCAGGGCATCGAAGATTCCTCCCGTCAGGAAAGCCCCCAGGATAAATCCGACCAGTATCAGTAATAAAAATGATGAAGGAAATGAAGCAGCCATATTCCAGAATGCGTCACCCAGATCACCGAAGGCTGCCATGTCAATACCATCAGCAAGACGTTCGGTTACCATGCTTTTACCGAAGCCGGCTTTCATGAAGCTTCTCATGGGTATTGCAATTATTGAGACTGTCAGAAGAGATCCAAGCCAAACCAGAAGTATCCCCTTCCATACTTTCAAAGTCCTGCAGAACCCGGAAGCTATTGCTTTGAATATTTTCATTGCCGATAAGTTTTATAAGATCAGTGAAGCTGAGAAAAATTGAAGAAAAGACATGAATTTATTGATAAAACGTCTTACCGGAACACGGTCAGGTTCATCAGAGTATGAGTTATTGACGAAATTCACGTCCATCAGGATCTTATATTCCGGGTCTATTTTCACCCATTTTACCATGGTGTTGCTTGGCAGAGAAAGAGATTTGTACCTGTCTTTACCATCCCACGATTGCATAACTTCCCTCCCGTCGTCAAAGTGTACCAGAACCTCAACGGGAAGCATTATCTCTCCCAGTCTTTGAAGCTCCACCACACAATTATAAAGTGAATCAGTAGTTGGGTTAAAGTTCTGGGATGTATCCTGTTTCACATTGCTTATTCCTGCAGCTTTATAGTCACATATGCCGGTACCGTAGAGTGTCTGGTCAAAGAACCAGTTCATGTCCTGTCCGAACCTGTCTCCATGATCCTGTTTCACCACATCATTTACAACATTGAAGAAATCCTGAGGGGCAGGATGTTTAAATGCCCATCTTTTGTAATACTCCCTGAAAATATTGTCAGTAGTTTCTTCACCAACTATTCCCATCATGGTAAAGAGGATAACCGAAGCCTTGTGGTAGGACATCATTGAGTAGGTTCCGGCGGGATAGTTCCATGAATATTCCCTGTTGGTTATAACCTGGCGGTTAGGGGAATATACGTATGATGACCGCGCAATGATCTTATCTGACACTTTCAGAAAGCGATGATCAAGCATACCTGAATTCTCTCCCCAGAAATGGTCCATGATCCTGGCTTCATAAAAAGAATTTATCCCTTCATCCATCCAGGGATCCTCAAATTCGTTCGTTGCCAGTATTCCCATAAAGTAAGCATGTCCGAATTCATGGACTGTCACCATTTCGGGCATGTGAATATATTCGGGTAATCCGGTTGCAGAAGTGGAAGTAAAGATAGTGGTATATTCCATCCCGCCTGAACCTGATCCCTTTGCCGGAGGATCAACAAAAGTCAGATGTGGCCATGGATAAGGCCCTGTGTTTTCAGTGAAGTAATCAAGTGCATTTTTCACGGCAGTGAACTGACGTTCCACCTGGTCTTCCCTTTCAGGAGGTGATAACAGAGTAATATTCACATGATTCCATTGGTCGGTATGGACAGCATAACCAGGCCATGCCGTCCATGCAAAATCAACTATATCTTCAGCCCGCCATGTCACCGTTTTAAATGCTGTATCTTCACTACAGTCCGACTCGTCCATTACCATGCCTCCCGAACCGGTTACAAAATTATCCGGAACTGTTGCCTTAACATTATAGACGCTATGGTTTGAGTAAAACTCGGAATGATCGTGGAACTGGTGGCAGTTCCAGCCTCCAGTTAGTCTGTATCTCATACCGGCAGGTTCATATACCCCGAATTTTGGAAACCATTGCGCAACAAAGAAAAAATCGCCATTGTATCCTGTCCTTCGAATCCTTGATGGCAATTTTGTCACGAAATCAATACTGACCGTTACTGTGTCGCCCGGAGCAGCAGGTTCAGGCAGAATTATCTGTATTACGGTGCTGTCGTTGGGATTACCGTCATCAGGTCTGATAAATGTCATCAATGGAAGAATATCTGTTCCATCGGCAAGTGTGAACGAGGAAATATCAATCCTTCCGTATACTGTTTTATCCTTTGATTCTGATGTGCCTTTATAAAAAGTTGACTTATTACTTTTAAAGGCATTCATATAAAGATGAAGCTGAATGTCAGGCACAGTTTCAGAAGTCTGGTTTACCCAGAATGCGCTCATGGAACATTCGATTGTCTTTTCTTCCGGATCGAGCCTTGCATCAATATCGTAACCTGTAATGCGGGTGCTGAGCGGTTCTTTATTTATCAGCTGAGACTCTGATACCGGAGAAATAAGTATCAGTGACATCGCTGTCAGAATTATTTTTTTCATCTGATAGAATAAAGATACCTTTTACTTGTTCTCCGGCTGCCGGGTAAGCGATAACGGTATCTCACCCTGGGAGAAACTTGCCTTTCCGGTCATTTTTGCATTGTCATCCATCTTAAGGGAGATAGAAATAACTTCTCCTTCAAGATATACAACGAATGATACAGTATCATTGGCGAATTTCACTCTTTCACCTGCAAATTTATAGTCAGAGCCCGGGAACATTATTGCCGTGGAATATTTCTTTTCGGCCAGACTAAAGTCCATAGTTCCGGTTGTATAGCCTTCAGGAGCATAAGGAGCTTCGAATTTCCATTTACCTGAAGGATCCTTCTTTACAGGTTTTGCCTGACCACACAGATATATTACTGACAAGGCCAGCATTATTGAAACTGCAAGAATCTTTTTCATAGGATAGCTAATAATTTAAGTGGTTAAATTTCAGAGGATGAAGATAAACGATTTTTTCATTTTTCAGAATTTATAACAAAATATGTTAAGGACTTCTTATATTTATCATGTTGCACTATTTTTTTTGAACAAAGTGAACTTATGTTTGTTACACCACATTACGAATAGATTAAATATTAAATCCACATGAAAAAGCTTTTGATATTAGGTGCCGGTACTGGTGGGACCATCATGGCGAACAAAATGAGAAAAGAGCTGGCGAGGGATGAATGGAAAATAACCGTTGTAGACCAGGAAAAAACACATTATTACCAGCCGGGCTTCCTTTTTATCCCTTTTGGATACTACAAAAGAGATGATGTCACCAAACCCAAACAGAATTTTCTTCCCATAGGTGTCGATGCAGTTTACATGAAGATAGTAAAGATCGACCACGACAACAACAGGGTCGTACTTGAAAACGGAGAGGTTCTGGGGTATGATATCCTGATCATTGCAACCGGCACAAGGATAATACCTCAGGAAACGCCAGGCTTAAAGGGAGAACTGTGGTACAGGAACATTTTCGATTTCTACACAATTGAAGGAGCAGAGTCCCTTGCAAGGTTTTTTAAGACATGGGAAGGAGGGAATCTTGTGGTTAATATTGCTGATAATCCCATCAAATGTCCGGTTGCTCCTCTTGAGTTTTCCTTTTATGCAGATGCCTTCTTTACGGAAAGAGGAATGCGCGACAAAGTTAAGATAAGCTACGTCACCCCTCTGTCGGGAGCGTTTACAAAACCCCGGTCGTCAAAATTACTGGGCAGTCTTCTTGAAAACAAGAATATCGAAATGGTAACCGACTTTTTCCTTGCAGAAGTTGACAACAGTAACAAGGTAATAAAGGATTACGGGGGAAGAGAGATTCCCTTTGACTGTCTTATTACAATACCTCTGCACAGCGGGGATCCTGTCATTCTCGACAGTGGTCTGGGAGATGAATTTGGATTTGCCAGAGCAGATAAATTCACTCTTCAGTCGGTTGTAAAGGACAATATCTTCGTAATAGGTGATGCAGGTAATTTCCCGACATCAAAAGCAGGATCTGTGGTTCACTTCCAGGCTGATATACTTACAGAGAACCTTATGTGCTATATCGAGGACAGACCTTTCACGGGCAAATTTGACGGTCATTCCAACTGCTACATAGAGACCGGCCACGGAAAGGGAGCCCTGATTGATTTCAACTACGACACAGAACCATTGCCCGGATATTTCCCTTTCCCCGGCCTGGGACCATTCAGCCTCCTGAAAGAAAGCAGGATCAACCATTACGGAAAGTTGCTTTTCCGTTGGATTTACTGGCATATTCTCCTTAAGGGAAAAGAGATGCCTATTGAGACACATATGACTATGGCAGGAAAAAGGACCGATTGATATGGCAGAAAAACAGGTACAAAACCAGATTGATGAGATAAACAGGAAACTTGATCTTATCCTGGAAGATATATCGATTCAGAGGCAAAACCGCGAAGCGGTCAATGACCTCGTCGACGATCTTGCTGTAGTGGGAAAGGATGCTTTCAGGAATATGGTTACAGAACTTGACCACGCAGGTGTGGAACTTGACACTGAAGCCCTCCGTTGCCTTACTATCAGGTTGATAAGGAATATCCGCAGCCTCGGCATGGTTATGGAGACGATAGAGAGTATAAACGATCTGGCCAAAGACATAACTCCTGTTATAAAACAGATTGGGATAGATGGTGTTCATAAATTCCACGAACTGGAAAATAAGGGATACTTTGAATTATTCCTGCAGATAGGAAAAACCTTCGACAATCTGTTGTCAAGATATTCCATGGAGGAAATTAAAAACCTTTCAGAAAATCTGATCCCGGTAATTGACACCATAATGATCCTTGGAGATCCAAAGGTATTGAACAAAATTAACAGTGCTGTTGTCTCACTAAGAGATATCAGTCCGGAAGATATTGAAGAATATTCGGTATGGAAAATGATAAGGGAACTCAACAAGCCGGAGGTTAAAAGAAGTATCGGATTTTTGATGGCTTTTATTAAAAATACAGCAAAACAGTAACAAATTATATTAAAATTTAATAATCAGACATATTATGGCACAAAAAACTTATGCAGGCATCACTGTGGATGTCAACGAAGAAGGGTATTTCACCACCCCGTCACAATGGACCAGGGAAATCGCGATCGAAATAGCAAAGGAAGAGGGTATCAGCCTTACCGATCAGCATTTTGATGTAATTGAATTTTTACGCAACCGTCATAACAACGGCGATGCTCTTTCCATCAGAAGCATTAATCATTCAGGGATCATTGATGTAAAAACATTCTATCAGCTTTTCCCCGGTGCCCCTCTTAAAAAAGCTACTAAAATTGCAGGTATACCAAAGCCTGCAAGTTGTGTCTAACCCCCAAAAAAAAAGACAATATGGAACAGGATAATCCGGTTAAAAAAGTAAACATCATATGCGCCAAAGGTGCCGTCGAAGATGTATATGCTACTCTGGTGATGGGCAATGGAGCTGTTATGGAAGGCATAACCACAAATCTGTTTTTTACCTTCTTCGGTCTTGATGCAATAGTAAAAAGCAGGATGGACAAACTGCACACAGCCGTCGTTGGCAATCCTGCACTAAGACTTCCGGGAGGGATGAGGATGCCGACATTGCTTGGAATAATTCCCGGAATGGAAGCATTCACTTCCCGGATGATGAAAGGAGAAATGGAAAAACTTGACATCCCCCCTGTAAGTGAATTTCTCGACCTGATAACAGCAGGAGGCGGAAAAATTTATGCCTGCAAGCTGGCTATGGATATGTTCAAGTTTAAAAAAGAGGATCTGTCAGAACATGTCAGCGGTATCCTTACAGTAGGTGAGTTTTATGAACATGCCGGAGGTGTCGGGTCACATATTATATTCACCTGACATGTTAATTATTTAACAGTTACGATCCCGCTGCGACATAAAGGAATCTTCCGGATTTCGTTTCAGGATCGGATGGAATGATTATTTTTACCGGCAGGTAAAAACATATTATTCCTATGCAGGACCTGGAAAAATATTTTGAAGGATTCCGTAAAAATATCGTTGGTGTGGACAAGGAAATTATAACACCAGACGGATCAAAGAAGCTGGTATATGCCGACTGGATAGCCAGTGGAAGACTTTATGGCCCTATAGAGAAGATAATATCGGATGAAGTAGGTGCCATGGTTGGCAACACACATTCCGAATCCTCAGCTACAGGTGTTGCCATGACTTCTGCCTACCATTATGCCCAGAAAATAGTAAAAAAACACGTAAATGCCGGTGATGACGATGTCCTGCTCTTCACAGGGACAGGTATGACATCGGCTATAGCCAAGCTTCAACGGATTATCGGACTTAAGGTTCCTGAGCAGGCTCTCCATTATTGTGCTTTCACCACAGATAAATACCTGAAATGCAAGGATATACCAAACAAAAACAGGCCTGTGGTCTTCATCACTCATACGGAACACCATTCAAATCATACCTCATGGTTCGAGACCCTGGCAGATGTCGTGGTACTGGAACCAAATGCCGATCTGTCAGTCAATCCTGATTCTCTCAGGCGGGAGATCGTAAAATATACTGACAGGCCTCTTCTCATCGGCTCTTTTTCTGCATGTTCGAATGTGACGGGATATTTCCCCCCCTACTATGAACTGGCAGAAATTATGCACAGGCACAATGGATTTTGCTTTGTCGATTTTGCTGCTTCAGCTCCCTATGTAGACATAGATATGCATCCGGCTGACAGCATGAGGCAACTGGATGCAATATTCTTCTCCCCGCATAAATTTCTGGGAGGTCCGGGCAGTGCGGGCGTTCTGATTTTCAGTAAGAAATTATACAAAAACCAGACTCCTGATACTCCGGGTGGGGGGACTGTAAAATGGACGAACCGCTGGGGTGGTTACAGCTATATCAGCGATATTGAAGTAAAAGAAGACGGAGGCACACCGGGATTTCTTCAGGGAATAAGGGCAGCCCTCGCAGTAAGGCTTAAGGAGAAAATGGGAACGGATAAAATTCACCAGCGTGAAAAGGAACTTATAAGCATTGCCTTCAATGAACTTGAAAAGATTGAAGGTCTTCATATCCTGGCATCCAACATACGCGACAGGCTTGGAGTAATCTCGTTTTATGCCGACAACATACACCATAACCTTCTGACCAAACTTCTCAACGACAGGTATGGGATACAGACCAGAGGTGGCTGTTCCTGTGCAGGCACCTATGGACATTTTCTGCTTGACGTAGGGTTGAAGCAATCGCAGGAGATAACCGACATGATTGAAGCCGGTGATCTTTCACTCAAACCCGGATGGATAAGGCTCTCCCTGCATCCGACCATGACAAATGATGAACTTATGTATATTATTTCAGCTATAAAGAAAACTATTGAAAATGCTGAGGAATGGGGGAAAGAATACAGGTATGATAACCACACCAACGAGTTTCATCATCAAAGTTTTGCTGAAAAAGAGAGTACAGGATTTTCAGATTGGTTTGACCTTGACTGATCAGGTTATCAGTATCTTGAATTTCAATAAACTGACAAGTTTCTTCCCGGGTGTAAATATCTTAAAAGCTACCGGCCACACTTTGGAAAGATAGCGATCCTGAGCGTCACGAATAACGAGAATAAGCTGATCGTTGTAAATATTATCTACTTTCCCCGGTTGCTTGTATTCCAGTATTTTAAGAAGCTGAGCCAGATCATTATATTTACCCAGGTTTCTGGTCATCGTATCCAGTTTTTTTTCAAGCGATTTTACTGCTGAAGTATTCAGAGGCCTGAAGATCCAGAGCTGGTAAAGCAGATCCTTTGCCTTCTTCCGAAACAGGTGAATATTTCCCGGACGGGGTTTATTTCTGGCAACCATATACCTCTGAACAACTGTCTTATATGTTTCGTCGAGGGAGGCAAGAAGCATTCGCGGATCAACATTCTGCAGATTCTGAAAACGAAGTCTGTACCCTGCCTTGCCAATCAGTTCACGTGCGGCTGCCAGATCATTTTTAACTGCAGGTAACTGTTCTTTGCTGACATCCTTATTTACCGACAGAGCAGCCAGATGCTCATTGTCCTTCAGAGATGCAAATAGTCTGCCATGATCCTTTTTCAGGTCTTTCAGTGTCTTACGGTAAACGGAGCTATCACGATGGGAAGCAAGAAGGCGGCCAACCTCACGGCAAGCCTCATAATTTCTTTTGAAGAACACATCATCTGTCTGATCTGAAATAAGTCTGAGGACAGCACGTGACTTTTTCATAAGGACACGTACATCATGAACAGCTTTGTCACCGGTAACGGCAAAAGGATCCAGCATCTCATGTGCTTCCCTGAGATAGCCTGTAAGGGCAGGCTTTACCTCCAGAAGTTTAATATAATTCTGATAAACCATTTACCCTATAAAATTAGAAAATATATTTTTCATCGAAAGCATATTAAAGCAAGCCGGATTTATAAGCAGGCAGACAGAACTGTAATTTACCTGTAATCAATAGCTGCAGCAAGATGAGGTCGTAATAAAAAAAAGCTAAATTTGTTTATTCTTAATAAAATAAATATGGCAAAGAAAAGTGGTGGTATGAGGATTGGTATACTTACAGCCGGAGGTGATTGTCCGGGACTCAACGCAGCCATCAGGGGTGTGGGAAAAACGGCAATCATGAATTACGGCATGCAGGTTGTCGGAATAAGCGACGGATTTTCCGGGCTTATCAATAAAGAATACCAGGAACTTTCCGAGAGAGACCTCTCCGGCATACTGACTCTGGGAGGAACAATACTGGGCACTTCTAGAGAAAAGCCTTTTAAAAGCAAGGGAAAAAAGAAGAATGAGATAAGAAAACCCGACCTGATAAAGGAGCATTACGACCAGATGGGACTCGACTGTCTGGTTTGCATCGGCGGCAACGGAACACTTAAAACCGCAAGTCTGCTGGCGAAGGAAGGCCTTAATGTTGTCGGCATTCCCAAAACCATCGACAATGATGTATGGGGAACAGACCTTACTTTCGGATTCGATTCTGCCGTCAACATTGCAACAGAAGCTATCGACAGGCTTCATTCGACTGCCAACTCCCATAAGAGGATCATGCTTATAGAGCTTATGGGGCATAATGCCGGATGGATAGCTTTGTATGCAGGAATTGCCGGAGGAGGCGATGCAATAATCATCCCTGAAATACCCTACAATGAGGATAAGATAGCAGAATACCTGGTGCAACGAGCAGAACAGCAGAAACCATACTCTATTGTTGTTGTGGCCGAAGGTATCAGGAATCCCGGAAAAGAGAGATCTGTGGCACATTACCTGAGCAACAGGATCTATGAAATGACCGGACTCGAGACCCGGGAGACCGTACTTGGATATATACAGAGAGGAGGTTCGCCCTCCCCCATGGACAGAGTTCTTGCAACACGTTATGGAACAGCTACTGCCGACATGATAGCAAAAAAGAATTTCGGAAATATGGTAGCCCTCAAAAACGACAAGATAATCTCAGTCCCGCTTGACGAGGTGGCAGGAAAGCTCAAACTTGTTGAACCTGATAACCCCCTGGTACTGCAGGCACGAAAACTGGGAACATGCTTTGGTAACTGAGTTGAATTTCTGAAATAAAGGAGGTGACGTATGAAAAAACTCATATTTGTCAGACATGGCAGAGCTGAAGAACTCATGCCCGGCTTAACAGACTTTGAGAGATCTCTTACATCAAAGGGTAAAGTAATTTCCCTGGATATGGCCTTGAAAATGAAAAAGATTGAAAAGGACCCTGGCCTGATAATAACCAGTCCGGCATTCAGAGCTCTGGAAACCGCCCTTATATTTGCATCGGCATTTGGTGTGAAACATGATAAAATAGTGCTCGACAGCGGACTATACGACAGAGCAGGACTGAGGCATCTCATGGATATCCTCGAAAAAACCGGCAATGACACCGACAAAATTACTCTTTTCGGCCATAATCCGGCATTCACGGAGATGCCCGACAGACTGAGCCGTGAAGGATGCGAGTTCCTGACGAAAACAAGCATAGTGTGCCTTTCGTTCCAGACTGATAAATGGTCAGAAGTAAAACCTGATTCAGGAAAGGTGGAATATTTTCTAAAACCCTGAAGTAAAAATGCATAAAAAATTCATCCCTAAAGAAATAAGCTGGCTTTCATTCAACGAAAGGGTACTGCAGGAGTCAGAGAACAAATGCATACCTCTTGTTGAGAGATTGAAATTCCTGGGTATCTATTCAAATAATCTCGATGAATATTTCAGGGTCAGAGTAGCCACTTTAAAGAGATTATCACAACTCGGACCTAAATCGAAGGACATCCTTGGATATAATCCCAAAACGACATTAAAAAAAATCCAGGAAACAGTACTGAAACAAAATACACGCTTTGAAAAGATATATAACTCACTGATACAAGACCTTGAAAAACAAAATATCCATATTATCACAGAAAAGCACCTGAAACAGGAACATGCCGATTTCATAAGGAAGTACTTCATGAGCGAGGTCAGATCGAGACTTATGCCCTATCTTATTGAAAAAGAAGCTGAGTTACCGAATCTTACAGACGATGCTATTTACCTGGCAATAATTCTGCAGAAAAAGGGTACTGAAAAAAAGAGGTATGCCCTGCTGGAGATACCTACAAATGTGCTGCCCAGGTTTATTGTCCTGCCGCCTGACGATGAAGGGAAATACATAATTTATCTTGATGATATAATACGATTTGGACTTAAGGATATATTCTTCATTTTTGATTTTGATGATTTCCAGGCATTTACCATCAAGCTGACGAAAGATGCAGAGCTTGAAATTGCCGATGATATCTCCGAAAGTTACATTGAAAAGCTTGCCAGATCGCTCAGTCAGAGAAGATGGGGATCACCGGTAAGGTTTATCTACGACAGAAAGATGCCTGATGATCTTCTGAAGATAATTACGAGAAAACTTAATTTCGGCCCTGACGATGTTGTAATTCCCGCAGAAAGATACCATAACCTTAAGGACCTGATGCGATTCCCCAACCTGGGGAAGAAAAAATTCTATTACGAACCGCTTAATCCGGTGGTTCATAAGGATATCCAGCAGGGGAAAAGTATTTTGTCAGCAATGAAGAAAAGGGATATTATGCTTCATTTTCCCTATCATTCATTCGTACATATCATCGATCTTCTCAGGGAGGCATCCATTGATCCTAATGTAACCTCGATACAGATCACACTGTACCGGCTGGCACGTAACTCAAGCGTCATTAATGCACTGCTGAGTGCCGCCCGCAACGGTAAACATGTCACCACTGTTGTGGAACTGCAGGCCAGATTTGATGAAGAAGCCAACCTTCACTGGGGAAACAAGCTCCGCGAAGAGGGGGTAAAAGTTATATACGGGGTTCCCGGACTGAAAGTGCATTCAAAACTACTTCTGATAACCCGTGTAAAAAATAATACCACCCAGCGCTATGCTGCTATCGGGACCGGTAACTTCAATGAAGAAACCGCAAATGTCTATACCGACCATCTGCTTCTTACAACGAACGTGAAAATCACCAACGAGGTATACAAAGCTTTTAATTTTTTCAACGTAAACTACAGGAAAGATAATTACTATCATCTTGTTCTTTCTCCCTTTGCCATGAGGAATAAAATGAACCTGCTCATTGATAATGAGATCAGGAATGCCAGGGCAGGAAAGAAAGCATATATTCATATCAAACTTAACAACCTGGCCGACCAGGAAATCATTGAAAAATTTTACGAGGCAAGCACTGCCGGAGTAAGTATTAAACTTATAATCAGGGGTATGATATCGCTGGTACCTGGAATAAAGGATCTGAGTCAGAACATACAGGCAATCGGAATTGTAGATCGTTTCCTTGAGCACAGCAGGCTGATGATCTTCTGTAACGGAGGTAATGAGGAGTATTATATTTCGTCTGCCGACCTGATGACAAGAAATATTGAGCACAGAATTGAGGTTACATGTCCTGTGTTCGACAAAAACATAAAAACCGAGCTCAGAAATATATTCGACATCAACTGGCACGACAATGTGAAAGCCAGGAAAATAGATGCTTCATTGTCGAATAAGTTTGTAAAGAAAGGAAAGAAGCCTTTCAGGTCACAGCAGGAGGTCTACAATTACCTTGATGGTAACAAACCTAAAATTATCCTGAAGCAGGAATCCTGATGGATTTCAACGGGCTGCCCGGCAGGAATTATTTCACTGTCAGCCACCCGATAACCTTTTCAGAATCTGGTTTTTCCTTGGGATTCAGAACATCAACAAGCCTGCCGTTCTCATCGATAAGGTATTTCTGGAAATTCCATTTTACTGAAGAGTCCATCACACCGTTCAGTTCCTTGGAAGTAAGCCATTTATAAAGAGGGTGCATGTCTTTCCCTTTTACTGATATCTTTTCCATAAGGGTAAAGGTCACGCTGTACTTCTCGTCGCAAAACTGTCTTATTTCTTCGGCCGAACCCGGTTCCTGGTTCATGAAATCATTTGCAGGAAATCCAAGTATTATGAGTTTCTGGCCGAACTGTTCATGAAGCTGCTGAAGATCTTCATATTGAGGAGTGAATCCGCATTTTGAAGCAGTATTTACAATCATGACTTTTTTTCCTCTTAGAGAAGAAAAATCGAAGTCGTCGCCTTCGAGGGTTTTAACTTTGAAGTCGTAGAAACCTGGGGACTGCGCTATAAGCGAAACCGGGAAAAAAGCGAATATGAAAAATAACTGTAATGTAATAGTCTTCATCGTTTTTAATTCTAATTTATGTTAAAACAGTTATCTGCCGTAATTGTTTGAATAATATCGCGAAAAGAATGTGTTATCTTTACAGAAATCAGTTATTAAATCTACCGTGCAAAATAAGAAATTTCTTAAAGACCAATCTATGAAAAAATCAGTGACCGCAAGAACAGGATTCCTTTCAGCAGTAGTTATACTGTTTATTTCCGTTGCCTGCACCACCGGCGAATACAACGAAAAAACAGCATGGAAAAAACTTTATCCCCAGATTCAGGAACAGATTGTTCCTCCGTCATTCAGAGATGTAAAATACAACATCGCCGATCACGGAGCCGTACCAGGCGATTCACTTACGCTCAACCATAATGCTATCAACAAGACCATTGATCTGTGCAGCAGCGAAGGAGGTGGCACCGTGCTGATACCTGAAGGAGTGTGGCATACAGGCCCTGTTTTGTTAAAAAGTAATGTAAACCTTCATCTTGCTGAAGGCGCTGTTATCCGTTTCACAACCGACACCTCACAATATCCTGCTGTTCTTACAAGATGGGAAGGTATGGATTGCTACAACACCTCCCCTATGATATATGCCTACGGCCAGGAAAACCTTGCAATCACAGGTAAAGGTACTATCGACGGAGGAGCATCACGTGAAAACTGGTGGGGAATGAGAAGGCTCTCCATTATCCCCGGGCAGGCACCCAGGGGAAGGCCCCTGCTTATGATCTGGAACGAAAGCGACACTCCTGTGGAACAAAGAAAGATGTTTGTGAACGATAACCTTCGTCCGCAACTTATTAATCTCTATAAGTGCAAAAACATACTTATTGAAGACGTCACCCTCAAAAGACCTGCATTCTGGACCATCCATCCTCTCCTGAGCGAAAACATCATTGTGCGAGGCGTTTCCATACATACCCAGGGAGCACCGAATGGTGACGGCTGTGACCCGGAATCATGCAAGAATGTCTTGATTGAAAACTGTTTTTTCAACACCGGCGATGACTGTATAGCCATCAAATCAGGTCGAAACAATGACGGACGTAAGGCAAATATACCCAGTGAAAATATCATCGTCCGTAACTGCCGTATGCAGAACGGACACGGAGGCGTGGTGATTGGAAGTGAGATCTCGGGAGGTTACAGGAATCTTTTCGTGGAAGACTGCGAGATGAACAGTCCTTCTCTCGACAGGGTCATAAGGATCAAGACCAATAACTGCAGGGGCGGAATAATTGAAAACGTCTTTGTAAGAAACGTCAATGTCGGTCAGTGTCGTGAGGCAGTTCTTAAAATCAATCTTGTTTACGAACCGAACGAGAACTGCAGAAGGGATTTCCCTCCGGTTGTGAAGAATGTATATCTCGACAATGTAAAGTGTCAAAACAGCCGGTACGGAGCTTATATTGCAGGATTTGAAGACATTACAAATGTACTTAACATCAATCTCATCAACTGTGAATGGACGAACGTCCAGAGCGGAAACAGGCTGGAAGGTAAGATTGAGGGTTTGAACTTCAGAGAGACGAAGATTAACGGGGAGTTGGTTGTCCTGGAATAGGATAATGACCTGGTGCAAAACCAGCAACCTGTACCGGGCAGCTATTCAATTATTTCATTTACCGATTTCGATTCCCATATAAGAGGGAAGGACATGACTTCGGAAGCAGTTATTTCTATGGTTCCCGTTACAGTGATATTGGTTGAATGTTTTATGAAATAGCCATCCCCGACTGAAAAATACAGCTCAGCACTCCCCTCATAAGGTCCTTTCATCTTGATGTCCATACCGGTGTTCCGGTCACTGCTTATCATCTCCATGGTTCCGCTTAGGTTTGAAACGATCCTGGCACAGTTAATCCCGCCAACCTTATCAAGACCCATAAAGGTATTGTCGGATTTAACTATCGACGTCATTGACATAGCAGGCGATTTTGTATTTGTTGTATCTGTCGAAAGCCATTTGTGCCCCGCGACCATTTCCACAGTTGATAATTTCGGGAAAAAGTCATTGAACAGTATGGAGGCATTTGTAATGGCTCCGGACTCGTCAGTAAATGTTATTTGTTCAGCTCCGGAGAGATCTGTCACTTTACCCGACGGAGCGATCTTCATCTGAAAGAGTTTTCCCATGACCTCTTTTATTGTACCTCCCTGTACTCCGTTTGGTGCATTGATGATTCTTGACACGGTGTCAATTTTTATTTCAATTGTCAGGTCATTCTCATTTCTGGCTGTTGAACGGAGTGTACAACCGAGCACTTGCTCTACATTGACCTCCATTTTGTCACCGTTTATATCCATCACCTGGTTCACAGTGGTTTTTGAAATGTACTTGACAGGCTTTTCGGGGTAATTATATGATAGTTTCACCATTCCGGCATTTACCTGGCCGTACAGGGTACCGGAAATAAGACATCCGGTAACTATCATCAAGAATCCTGAGAATACTTTAAAAGCTGATCTTTCCATAAAACAAATCATAAAGTTGTCCACAAGGTAAAAAAAAATCAGAAAATATTCTATTTTTGCGGCGGTCAATCCGTCTTTTCTACACCCTCCGTTAACACTACGGGGGTTGATGAAAGCTACGGGGGACACTCTCCGCCTACGTTAAAACTTCGGCGGACGCACTCCTACGCTAAAGCTTCGGAGTGTAATACGGGGTGTAGCGCAGCCCGGTTAGCGCATCTGGTTTGGGACCAGAGGGTCGCAGGTTCGAATCCTGCCACCCCGACAAATGAAAAATCCTTCTGCGAAAGCGGCAGGATTTTGTTTTTCCGGGCGTTGCAGGCTAGCCTGCATAAGACGGGAAAAGCAAAATCCTGTAAACGAGCGAAGCGAGTAAAGGATTTTTCTTTTTAGTCACCCCAATACAGGATCATGAAATAATCCTGTAAACGAGCGAAGCGAGTAAAGGATTTTTCTTTTTAGTCACCCCAATA
>DAIOVL010000001.1:0-115057 GCA_036759025.1 Bacteroidales bacterium | reverse complement strand
CAGGATCATGAAAAATCCTTAGGTTTCTTACTTATTTGAGATAGATATTATTTTTTCTGCAAAGCTCTATCATCTCATCAGGCCATACCGACGATTGAACTTCACCGATATGTGCTGTTCTAAGGAAGAACATACATAAGCGTGACTGGCCTATGCCCCCGCCTATGGATAAAGGAAATTCTCCATCCAGAAGGGATTTATGAAAGTCAAGTTCTTTACGCTCCTCGCATCCTCTCATTCTTAGCTGCTCCAGCAGTGATTCCCTGTCGACACGTATACCCATCGATGACATTTCAATTGCAGAGTCAAGGACAGGGTTCCAGAAGATGATGTCGCCGTTGAGGCCTCTGTGTCCATCGGTGGTCGGTGTCGTCCAGTCGTCATAGTCTGGCGCACGGCCGTCGTGTATCTCACCATGTGCAAGCGGACCTCCAATACCTGTCAGAAAGATGGCTCCATATTTCTTTGCAGCTTCGGTTTCCCTCTGGCGGGAAGTAAGATCGGGATAATCTTTCAGCAGATCTTCCGTGTGTATGAAGGTAATCTCATCTGGTAGAATTGGATATATGTGAGAATAAGCACGATAGACAATCTGCTCCATGTGTTTCATCGCTTCATATATCTTCCGCACTGTCGACTTCAGGAATTCAAGGTTGCGGTCTTTCACTGTGATGGTCTGCTCCCAGTCCCACTGATCGACATAAATGGAATGGAGATTGTCAAGATCCTCATCGCAGCGGATAGCGTTCATGTCGGTGTATAATCCGTAACGCGGTGGTATGCCGTAAGCTCCCAGCTTCATCCTTTTCCACTTGGCCAGGGAGTGTACAACCTCGGCCCGGTGTCCTCCTAAGGACTTCACAGGAAAAGAAACAGCATGTTCCACACCATTCAGGTCGTCATTTATACCTGTACCCGCCAGCACAAACAGTGGTGCTGTAACCCTGCGGAGATTAAGCTGTTTTGACAATTCTTCCTGAAAAACGGTTTTCAACATTTTGATAGCCTGTTCCATTGTTTCCGGAACCAGTTGAGGACGATAATCCTTAGGAATGTACAACGCCATAATTTAATAATTTAAAGTTATATTAATATATTTGTTAATTATATACACTTATATGATGCAAATATAAATATATTATAATTATATACTAATATATGCTATATTTTTTATAGCATCCAACAAAAAAACTGATAAAATGATTTTAGGCAGGTCTTAATTGCCGGTTTTGATCCTCATCTCACATTCTGCCAGCATCTCAGGTCCCTGAAAAACTTTTCCTGAAATTATAGTGTAACCAAGCAGTTCACTGTCGATCGTTATCTCCGATTTTATTATAGTATCTGACTGAGGAAGGGAATGTACCACAACATTTTTCACCGATCCGATAAATCCCGGTTTGACCTCTCCGCCTGCCTGTACCATCCTGTACCCTGTGTAAGCCGCAGCGGTTTGTGCTATGAACTCTAACATGCCCGCTTCCATAAAAATTCCCCCGTGACAAAAAACATTTGATTCCTGGATTAAAAAACTGCCACCGGCACTTTTCTCACCTGCATATTCAAGAGTATCTATCATTATCATTGGCACTCTTTGCGGGATAAGATCTGTTATTTCATAGTCGGAAGGATTCATTTCTGAGGTTATTTTAATATGAAGCAAACGGGCATGGGGGTTTAAAGGTTTAATGATTGCATTTTTCATTTAATAAGGTATTCCCACAGAGGACCTTTTTTATTTCTTTCCCTGAACCTGGTCATAACATTTCCGAGGTCGTCGTCGGGGAATATCCATGCTTTTCCGGTTGCCTTTGCCCTGGCTTTAAGAGTATCAATGACAACATCTTTTGAAACGTAATATACAGGTTCGAGCAAGACATCACTCTTATTGACGATCTTCTCTGCTATGGCGATCTCATGAAGCCTGGTGCCCGGATAGATCCTCATGCCGATAAAAGGGAAAAAGACAGTCCTTTCCAGCCTCCCTGAGTTCCTGAAAGTTTCATCCAGGGTACCTTCCGTTTCTCCGTAACCGCCAAGTATAAGAAAATGGGCATGATCTATTTCAAGCTCGGTGCAATACGCACAGATCTTCATAATTTCTTCTACCCTGAAAGGTTTTCCGCATTTTTCGAGTACCTCGTCCGAAAGAGAATCTGTACCGAACTCAATATGCGTAAGGCCGGCCTCCTTCATCTTCTCAAGGAGTTTCCTGTCGATATTTGTAAAATTGAAGTAGCCACCCCATCGCATATTCAGTTCTGCCTCAATTAATCTGTCGGCCAGTTCGTAATTGAATCCGTTGGAAATGTTGAATATTGAATCGGTAAAAAAAACATAATCTATACCTTTCTCCGATTTCAGATCTTTCAGGGTAGTAACTATTTGTCCGGGATCAAGTGTTCTGACGTTATGGCCTTCAATAATTGGATAGGTACAATAGATGCAGTTATAAGGACATCCCCTTTTTGTCTGTATATTCAACATTCCGCTGTGATGCCAGTAATAATCTGTAAGGGTTCCATCGAATGAAAGAAGGGGCGTTCTGAAATGTGAATTCCTGGTGTTGACGGTTATTTTATCACCCCTGTAATATACCAGTCCGCCGACAGAGCTTAAATCGCCATTTGTTTCTATAGTATCCATGAGCCCCAGCAGGCTCAGTTCTCCTTCACCATATATTCCGAAATCAGGTTTAAGTATCTCAAACAGATGCACAGGGTAGATCGAAAAACCGGATCCACCTACAACGATGATGCTTTTACAATTGCTGCGAGTAAAGGCAATAACCTTTTTGTAGAAAGCAATAAAACTTTCCTTTTTATAGATGTTTACATCGTCGATGTTACGTAAAGAAATTCCGATATAATCCGGACGGGATTCCCTGATGAGCATACTGTATTCTTCAAAGGAGCCGGTCATAAAATCGAAGAGAATTACCTCTGATCCGGGCCTTGCTGACCTGAGAAAAGAGCTGAGATAAGAAATCCCGAGAGGATATACAGGATAAGGATCTGCGTGCCTGTTGGCAGAGACCAGCAATATCTTTTTACTATTCATCCTTTTCCCAGAAATCATAATAATTAAACCATTGTTCCGGATACTTTCTGATCACAGCTTCAAATTCGCCGGCATATTGCTTAATGATCTCAAGTATTTTCAGATCTCGTTTCTGCTGTAATCCTTCCTGCGTGTAGTACTGAGTCCGGGAGGCATAGAAGTGGTATTGACCTGCATCCTCCTTCATTGCAAAAACGAAGGAGACCGGTACGTTAAACTTCATTGCCAGGTAAAAGGGCCCTGTAGGGAAAAAGGCTTCTTCACCCATGAAAGGCACAGGCAATTTCTTGCTGTCAGGCAGGAATCTGTCGCCATGTATGCAGACAAGTTCTTTTTCACGGAAGGCCCTGTTGATCTCGTAAATATGAGAGTTGTCTTCCTTTATGACTATCACCCTGAAATTTCTTTCAGTAACCGTATCGAGATAACTCTTAATATTCTGGTGTTCAGCGTCGAACATAATTACATTAACAACTGCATTAAGCCTTTCGAGCATGTATCCGGCCATTTCAAAATTACCGGTATGGCCGCTGATAAGCAGTCCGCCTGTTTTTTCATCCACCATTCTTTGCAGGTATTCCTCTCCCTCGAAGATGAAACTGAATTCTGATCTGAATCCTGCCATTAGGGCTATCCTGTCTAGCAGAACCTGTCCGAAGCGGTAATAATTTGTATAAACTGCTGTTATTGAACGAAGAGGTTTATAGCCTAAACGCTTTCTGTAGAATTCCCTGATGGTTCTAAATGACCGGGGATTGAAAAGGAAGAAGTACAATGCCACGAACCTGAGCAGAAAATAAGCCGCGGAAAGGCCGGAATATCTCAGGACGCTGACAAAAATCATATATCCTGCCAGTCCTCCGCGTGTTTTTCCTTTCCAGGTTGTCACATCAATTTATTTCTTTCTGACACAATTGTCTATATGGTCATAGAGATTTTGCAGCGTTCTTATTGAGGTCATCTCCTCTCCCTTCAGTGTCAGTCCGAACTCTTTCTGAACAATAACTGCTATATCGACAAAATCAAGACTTTCGAGGCCAAGGTCATCTTTTAGATGTGCATCGGGAGAGATCACAGACTGTTCTATCTCAAACTCTTCTACTAAAAGTCCGTTAATAGTTCTTTCAATGTTTTCCCTGGTCATGAGTAGTTTTTGAGCTGACTAAGTTAGTTAAACTTTTTTATTATCAAACAGGAGTTGGTTCCGCCAAAACCGAATGAATTGGAAAGAAAAACATCAATGTTTTTATTTACAACAACCGGGGTTATGTTAAGTTTTGCTGAAAATTCATCAGGTTCAATGAAATTGATATTAGGTGCAATGAAAGAGTTCTTCATCATAATAATTGAATATACAACTTCACTTGCCCCGGCCATCCACATTTCATGCCCGGTCATTGATTTGGTAGAGGAGACAATTGGCCTGTTTTCGCCGAAGACAGAATCAATGGCTTTTGCTTCATTCTGGTCGCCCAGCGGTGTTGATGTTGCGTGAGCATTAATATAATCGATCTGTTCCGGTTTTATACCTGCATCCTTAAGTGCTATTTTTATAGCCCGTGCGGGCCCGTCTACGTCGGGGACGGAGATATGTATTCCGTCGGAGGAAAAACCGTAACCTGTTACTTCAGCAAGTATGGGAGCTCCTCTCTTTATGGCGGAATCAAGGCTTTCGAGGATGACTGTTGCGGCTCCGCCACTGGGCACCAGTCCGTCGCGCGATTTGTCAAAGGGTCTGGATGCTTTCTGTGGTTCCGATTCGCGTTTTGAAAAAGCCCCCAGAGCATCGAAGCTGCCAACACAGAAGAGATTTACTTCCTGGGCTCCTCCGCAGATCACAGTATTCTGATATCCGTGTCTGATCATGTAGAATCCCATCCCTATGGCATGCGACCCGCTTGCACATGCCCCGCTGACCGTGAAATTTATCCCGGTAAGCTGGAAAATAACAGACAGGTTCATTGACACCGAGGAGTTCATTGACTGGAAAACAGAGCCTGATCCTACCATGGTGGTATCCCTGGTCTTCCGTATAATATCTACGCAATCGATCACTGCCGGCGTTGAGCTGTCGTTTCCGAAGATAATTCCTGTCTCATTCTCCCTGAAGAACTCAGGAGTAAACCGGGCTTCTTTAATAGCTTCTGCTGTTGACATATAGGCGAACTCGGCATGTTCAGGCATGCATACCCTGGCACGCCGGTCAAGTATCCCTTTAAGCTGAGGCCTTTCAAGTTTCCCGGTAAGACCCGACTGAAATCCATATTCCTTTCTTTCACTGTCGAGAACAATTCCTGATCGTCCATTCAGAAGTGATTCTTTAACTTCAGCAAGATTTTTACCTATAGTGGAATAAATACCTATACCCGTAATTACTACCCTGTTCATATCTGCCAACGCTTTTATTATTCAGGTATACAGGCCTCCGTTCACCGAAATGACTTCTCCGGTTACGTATGAAGCGCCGGGAGATGCCAGGAATGCTACCACTTCGGCTACTTCCGAGGGAGTTCCGAACCGATTAAGAGGGATCATCTTTTTAAGCTCATCTTCGTTAAGATCCCTGGTCATGTCGGTTCGTATAAAACCCGGAGCCACGGCATTGACGGTAACATTCTTTTTACCTATCTCCTGTGCAAGGGCTTTTGTAGCTCCGATTACGGCTGCTTTGGCTGCCGAATAGTTTACCTGTCCCGGCAATCCCCTGATACCTGATAAAGAAACTATATTTATTATCCTTCCATATTTATTTACGAGCATGTCTTTAAGCAAAGCCCTTGTAACATAAAAGAATCCATCGAGGTTTGTGCTGAGGACATCTTTCCAGTGCTCATCTTCCATCCACATCATAAGGATGTCCTTTCTTATTCCTGCGTTGTTTACAAGTACTTCTATATACTGACCCGGGTTTCTTTCTGACCAGCTTTTTAGTGCATTCTCCAACCCGGCATTATCCGAGACGTCGAATTTAATGATCTCACCTTCACCGCCAGACTGGTTTATCAGTTCCAGGGTACGTGCCGCTTCAGTATCGTCCGATCTGTAATTTACAAGAATATAATATCCCTGACTTGAAAGCCGCAGCGATATTGCTCTTCCGATGCCTCTTGAAGCTCCTGTTACAAGTGCATATTTCATCAGGAATATTATCTAAAATTCACTTAAACCATATCATCAAAAAACCGGCTGCAAAGGTAATCTTTAATTTTTTTTAATTCTACGTATTTTATGGTATCTGACTCAAACCTTCCAACCTTTTCGCGTATCTGATCATAGATTTTTCTGTTGGAGGAAGAGAGTTGGTTTTTCACGTCGAGATAGTCTATAGCCTGAACCAGGCTCAGCATTTCTATCGACAGAACCTGGAAAGTGTTGTCAATAACTCTCTTTGCCATAAGGGCCGAATTGGTTCCCATGCTTACAATGTCCTGGTTGTCGTTGTTATTTGGTATAGTATGAACATAAGATGGGAATGAAAGGGTTTGATTTTCCGAAGCTGTGGAAGTTGCCGTAAACTGGGCTCCCTGCATGCCGAAATTGACTCCCAGTTGCCCCAGGTTAACGAAAGGGGGAAGCATATTGTTAAGTTTCTCATTCATCAGGTAATTTATCTGTCTTTCGGCTATCAGAGACAATTTTGTGATGCACATTTTAATCTTGTCCATTTCCAGCGACACATAATCACCATGAAAGTTTCCTCCGTGATAGATATTGTTATTTGCCGGGTCGACAACCGGATTATCGCACGATGAATTTGCCTCATTAATGAGTACCATTTCAGCATTGTCGATGGTCTCCAGCACAGGACCAAGTATCTGGGGAAGACAGCGGATGGAATAATACTCCTGTACCTTATCGTCCAGTTTGTGTTTATTGCCATGATTGTTTTTATAGAACTGCTCTTCCCTGTTCCTGATAAGTTTACTGTCGGCCAGCGTTATACGCATCAACTCCGCTATGGCATTCTGTCCGGGATGCTTCTTCACCCGGTTCAGCTCCTTTGAAAAACTGTCGTCGCAGGAATGCATAAGCTCGTTGATAATGGTACCGGCACTGACCGACCACGAAAGAAGGTTTCTGGCATGGATCAGGTTGATGATCCCTATCCCGGTCATGAAGCATGTGCCGTTTATTATGGAAAGCCCTTCTCTGATATGAACCGATACCGGCCTGAGATCATATTTCGCAAAGGCCCCGGCTGTGGAAATTGTCTCTCCATTATGATGGACATACCCTTCTCCAATAAGTGCAAGTCCGATATGTGCAAGCTGAACCAGGTCGCCGCTGGCTCCAACTCCTCCATGCTCAGGAACAACCGGAGTGATTTTATGGTTAATCATAGAGCATAGCAATTCAGGCACCTCCGGATGAATGCCGGAGTTTCCCCGAAGAAAATTATTTAAGAGGACCACCATGGCTGAGCGCACATATTCAGGATTTACGGGCTCTCCCATTCCGGAGGCATGACTTCTGATAGCGTTATATTGAAGAGCTACCCTGTCAGCATCTGCAATACGGTACTGTGCCATAGGCCCCAGCCCGGTATTGATACCATATATTATTTTATCAGCATAAAATGACTCCAGAAAATTGTAACTATTTCTTACTCTTTCGAGCGATAAGGGATCAATTTCGATCTTACGGTTGCCAAAGAGGATCTGTCTGAAATCTTCCAGGACAACATCATGTTCACCTATTAACAACATTTTCAATATTATATAAGAAAATTTAAAATGAACCGGATAAAATTTTTTAGAACGTGCAAATTATAAAAAAATAAATCATCACCACATGGCTTTTGATCAGGTACTACTTTTTTGACCTTAATTTTGGTTATCTTGCAGTCAGAAATATATATTTTTGCATCATTCTGAACAGTATTTCGGGTGAATAATTATCATAAACGACCAGGGCATAAGGGATGAAATACTGTGTTATCATTCCGACATATAATAACGACATAACGCTCGCCGGGGTTATCAGGCAAGTGCTCGAAATAACCGGTGATATCATCGTGGTGAACGACGGTTCAACCGACTCTACAATGTCGGTTCTTAATGAATTCACCGGAATTGAAGTGATATCATATACTCACAACAGGGGCAAAGGTCATGCTATTAGGCAGGGTCTCAGGGCAGCAGCTGCCAGAGGCTATACACACGCAATAACAATTGATTCCGATGGTCAGCACTACCCTTCCGATATTAATCTCTTTATCGAAAAAGCTAAGGAGTTCCCGGGAGCTCTTATAGCAGGAGCCCGGCAACTTGACCCGGCGAAAGTCTCATCAGGCAGCCGCTTTGCCAACCGTTTCTCCAACTTCTGGTTCAGGTTCCTTACAGGTGTAAAACTCGAAGACACGCAGACAGGTTTCAGGCTCTATCCTCTCGATCTTATAAAGGATCTTAGATTCTTCACAAGAAAATATGAATTCGAAATGGAGATACTGGTCAGAGCTGCATGGAAAAGAGTCGATGTCACAAGCGTTCCGATCAGAGTTTATTATCCTCCGGCCGGAGAAAGAGTGAGTCATTTCAGGCCTTTCACCGACTTTGCCAGAATCAGCATATTAAACACCATCCTGGTGCTTATTGCCATTCTATACGTTAAACCATTTTCCTTCATCAGATACCTTAACAGGGAAAACGTAAGAGAATTTATTAACAGGCACATTCTGCTCACAGAAGAACCTAACCATAAAATCGCACTTGCAATAGCGCTCGGAATATTCACCGGCATTCTTCCGGTATGGGGTTTTCAGCTTATCCTCGCAATCGGACTGGCACATTTATTCGGACTCAGCAAATTTATAACCGGTGTTGCCGCAAACATCAGTATTCCCCCTAACATCCCGATGCTTCTTTTTCTGAGCTATGTTACAGGTGGAATAGTACTGGGAACGGGCAGCAACATAAAATTCAGCACCAACCTTACTGTAAAATCTTTCGAAAACAATCTGGTGCAGTATCTCGCCGGAAGTGTCGTTTTGTCAGTGGTGATGGGAATACTGCTGGGACTGATCGCATTTGTTTTACTCAGCATCTTCAGAAAAAAAAGAGGAGGTAATTAGAATAAGATGGAAAGCTTCTTCCTGATACTTTATGGATATTTTAAAAAGAGAAGAGTTCTTTTCTTTTCTGCGGTGATAGTCATTATGGCGGTTGCAGGACTGATAGCATCAAAGATCAGTTTTGAGGAGGACATCACCAAAATGATATCAGGCAAAGGCGAGAGCAAAGCTGAAGTATCCTGGATAGTAGAACAATCAGGTTTGCTCGACAGAATGATCATCAACATTTCAGCAACAGACACAACCATACAGACTGACCCGGAATTGATCATCAGCTATGGCGCGCGGCTTGCCGACACCCTAAGGAGCGAACCTTTCGAAAAATATATCAGCGATATCACATTCAGGGTGTCGGACGACATCATGGATGATGTTTTTGATATTGTTTTCAGGAACCTTCCTTTATTTCTTGATGAAGCTGATTACAGTGAACTGGAGGAACTCACCTCTCCGGAGAAGATGCAGGAAGCACTCTCAGGAAGCTACAGCTCCCTTCTTTCACCCGCCGGCTTTACAATGAAGAAGATGATCATCCGCGATCCGGTCGGACTGACCTCACCGGCAACGAGAAAATTCTCGGGTTTTGCAAATGATGACAATTATATTCTTATCGACGGATCAATATTTTCGAGAGATAAAAGACACCTTCTGATCTTCCTTACGACTACATACCCTGCGAGCGCTACTGCTGAAAATACCAGGTTCTTCAAAATGCTCGACATGGCAATAAGCGACATCAGCGGTGGAAGTCAGGACAAAATAAGTATTGAATATTTCGGTTCGGCAGCTATAGCTGCAGGGAATGCCGAACGCCTGAAGAAGGATATACGCCTTACCCTGACCATTACTATCATACTACTCACACTCATCATCACCTTTTCAATAAAGAAGAAAAAACTATTCCCTTTTATTTTTCTGCCAGCAGTTTTCGGAGGTTTAATGGCTCTGGCGGTCATTTATCTTATACAGGCCAAGATATCAATTATCTCCCTGAGCATTGGAACTGTAATACTTGCCATAACTGTCGACTATGCCCTGCATATTACAACACATTACAAACACAGGCATTCGGTTATCAACACAATAAAAGATGTTTCATTTCCCATAATTGTGTGTGGGTTTGCAACTGCATTCGAATTCATAAGCCTTTTATTCGTTTCATCCGAATCACTCCATGAGCTGGGCATTCTTGCAGCAATAAGCATCATTACGGCAGCTTTCTTTACGATGATCGTAATACCTCATATCCTCGATGTTACAAGATCACCAAAAGACGAGACTGAGGAAAAGAATTACCTTGAAAGAATTCTCGACAGGATCACCCGGTATGATTTTCACAGGAACAGAAAGTTGCTGATCTTCATGGTGATAGTAACAATTGTCACACTGGCTTTTGCAAACAAAGTCGGCTTTGAAAGCGATATGATGAAGATGAATTATTATACTCCCGGGCTGGCAAGGGCTGAAGAGAATCTCAACAGGATCAACAATCAGAAACTTGCTTCGGTATACGCTGTGTCAATGGGTCCGGATTTGCAGGAAGCTTTGAGGAAAAACGAGAAACTGGTCCTGGCAGGTGATGAATTGCTTAAGTCGGGAATAATATCTTCAATCAGCACCCCCGGAGCCCTGCTCTATTCAGATTCACTGCAACTCAGCCGGATTGAAAGATGGAACAGCTTCTGGACCGGTAAAAGAAAGAAAAAATTCATTTCTGACTTTAACCGGGCAGCATCAAAAACAGGTTTTAAAAGCAGTTCTTTCGGAGAATTTACCGGGATGATTCAAAAGAGTTACACTTTAATGGATGACAGGGATTTCAAACTGCTTGTCAGTCACTTTTATTCCAATAATATAAGCGTCAAAGACGGATTGGCTACCATCGTCTCTGAAATAAAGACAACCGAAATACATAAGGATAAAGCAGGGGAACAAATCAGCAGTATTCCCGGCATAGTCATCATGGACAGGAAATCGATGCTCACTCATGTGGTAGACACTCTGGCAGATGATTTCAACCTGATAGCGAACATAAGCCTTATTCTTATCCTTGTTATCCTGATAATTGCCTTCGGAAGATTCGAACTTGGATTCATCACTTTTGTGCCCATACTCGTAAGCTGGATATGGACACTCGGGGTGATGAGCATAACCGGACTGAAATTCAATATCTTCAACATCATCATATCCTCATTTATCACCGGACTTGGTATCGATTACAGTATCTACATAATGCAGGGGCTGGTTCAGGGATACAAGAGCAACAATAAAAACCTGCTATCGTATAAGACCTGCATTCTAATTTCGGTAATGATATCCATTTCAGGTACCGGAGTCATGATCCTTGCAAAACATCCCTCTCTTAATTCCATTGCCCTGATATCAATAATAGGCTTATTGTCGGTAGTACTGATATCATATACCTTCGAACCAGTGCTTTTCTACTGGCTGGTAAGCAAAAAAGAAAAAAAGAGAAGGCTGCCGGTGACTATAACCGATCTTTTCATGACGGTCTTAACCATGGCAGGCGGGATTATTATGAGCCTCTTCCTTAACCTTTTGCTATTCATCGTTTTTCCCCTGCCGCTACCGGGACGAACCAAAAAGAAGATAATGCACAGAGCGCTCTGTACTTCGCTCAGGGTGTCGGGGAAACTAATGGTAACCGTCAGGAAAAAAGTAATTAATACCGGGTCTGAAGACTTCTCGAAGCCAGCGGTTATCGTTGCCAACCATTCATCACATATCGACCTGGCCATGCTTCTTATGCTGAGTCCAAGGATCATAGTTCTGACAACCCGGTGGGTATGGAATAATCCGATATATGCTCTGGTAATCCGCTATCTTGATTTTTACCCGGTTACGCAGGGTTATGAACCTCTGATAGCAAAACTCCGGAAGAAAGTGGAGGATGGATATTCCATTCTTGTCTTTCCGGAGGGAACCCGTTCGCCCGACTCAAGGATACAGCGTTTTCACAAGGGTGCTTTCCTTCTTGCCGGCGAGCTAAATCTGGACATTATACCCGTGATAGTACACGGAGCAGGCGACTGCATGAACAAAGGCGAAAATCACCTCCGGCGAGGGACTGTTACCCTAAAAATATTTCCACGTTTCAGGCATGATGACCTGAGCATAGGGGAAGATTATCACCAGCGTACAAAATACATGCTCGGTTTCTTCAGGAGAGAATATCAGAAATTGAGTGAAGAACTTGAGACTCCACGATACTTCAGCAGGAAACTGGTACGGAATTATATTTACAAAGGTCCCTTCCTCGAATGGTATACCCGCATAAAACTGATGCTTGAAAACAACTACGAGAAGATCGCAGGCATGATCCCGCGCGAAGGAGATATTGTTGATATAGGCTGTGGTTACGGGATGATATCATACATGCTGGCCTTCACTTCAGAAAAAAGACGTATTCTCGGAATCGATTATGACGAGGACAAGATTGAACTTGCCGGCAACTGCATATCAAAACACGACAGGATAAATTTCGTGGCCGCTGATGCAACACGCTATAACTATCCTGATTCTGATGCTTTCATTCTCTCCGACGTTCTTCACTATATCCCTGAAAAAGAACAGGAAACACTCCTCACTACCTGCATCGGGAAACTAAGGCCCGGAGGTATTATTATCATACGGGATGCCGACAAGGATCTGAAAAAACGTCATCTGCGAACACGTTATACTGAATTCTTCTCAACACGTTTCGGATATAACAAAGCAACAGAAGGGAGACTCTTTTTCTTTTCAGGCAGGAATATTGAGAGAATAGCTGAACAGAACAACATGACAGTGACAGTAACTGAAAGTTCAAAACTGACTTCGAACAGGCTGTACGAATTACGCTTCAAAACCTGAAGACTCCGCTCACCTTCACTCCGTAACGATCGGCACCGGGATTATCGTTATGGGTCAGACGTTGTACAAGGTCGACACGCAAAAGTCTGAAAATATTCTCAATACCATACGAAATCTCGGCATATGGGGTTCTGTAGTCCAGCACACCGAATCCGGCAGGGTTCTCTGCCCCTTCCCTGAAAGTAAGAATGCCGGTGGGATTGGTCACCGGATCGTAGAATCCGTTACTGCTTTCATCAAAGCTGCCGAATGCAATTTTTCCGGAAAGGACTGTTCTCCATTGTAATTTTTTTAAAAGAGGTATCCTGTTCATAACAAGACCGTTCATGTGCCAGGAACCATATAGCTCAAGAGCTTCGTCTACGATATATTCACCGTAATTCATCAGGTTGTATGTCCGGCTGGTCCTGAACACCGATTGGTTTCCCGGAAGAGTAAGTAGAAGAGGATAAGGTACGGATCCGAAAACCTTTGAAAAACTGACATCATACTCTATTGATCCTGTACCGCCTGAATGGAAGGAATGACTTATACCTGCAATCACCTTCCGGTAATCATAATCACTGCCGGCAAAGTCGTCAAAGCCCCTGAAATACTGAAGACTGATAACCGGATATTTGTTGAAATTCACCGGAAAGCGGCGGACACCGTCAATAACATAAACAGCTTTTGGCCGGTAATTCAGAACCAGTCCGAGTTCACCCGTGATAAAACCTGAGGAGGGAGTTGTTCTGAGTTCATCAGGATACCACAAAATATCGGGCAAATCATCAGCGGCGGGACTGAAACGCCAGCGGGTGAATACGATTTTTGCAGTCATGCCCCTGAAGAGATCCGATTCAATCCAGCTTCTCATCACCTGCGATCTGTTCATCCTGTCAGAGCCTCCGAAAGTGGTTGCGAATGTCAGGAAGCTGCTTCCTGAAAAAAATTCGTCAACAGCACCGGTGTTTTCAACGTCGTCGCGGTACGCGACCCCGAACCTGGTCCAATGCTGTTTTGAGAGTATAACTTCAGACTGAACAGATCCCTTGAATTTAGCATCTTTCAGACCGTAAGCAAGATATCCTTCAAGGATGAGGCGGGGGCTGAATGAGATGTTTGTTCTTCCACCCAGCCGGAAACGACTTCCCTCCAGATGGTTATGGTTATAAAACATGATCCAGGGACCTGCTTCAAACCATCCGAAATTGTAATATCCTTTGATCGATGCTTCCACAAGATTACCTGAGATACTCATCTTTCTGTTCATCTTAAGCGAGTCTAACTTCCTGACTGCCAGACTGTCTGTTTTATCCAATGAACCTGAACGGTTATCATCCCAGAAATCATTATTATAATCGCCTGCAGAATAACTTATCTTTAGTTCAGAACCAAAAAAACCTGGGTCCTTTGGTTCATTAACTACTATGTCTGATTTTTCGGAGTAATTTGTAACAAAAATATTGACGGCATCAGCCATAAAACGCGTTTTAACCGGAAACCATGCTCCTGTTTCAGAAGGTTCATAATCCTACTGTATCTTAACTCTTTTTATGAAGTTAAGTTCCGCCTCACGGGCAATTTCAACGGAGATACTCCTCAGAGCATAAGTTGAATCGTGTATCCAGAAGGAACCCCTGAAAACGGGATCGGTTTCTCTTTTGGGCGTCACTCTCAATTCAAAACACCGGTAGTTGTCACCTAGAAAGATTGTATCGCCCAGCTCATACCTGTAATACAGAAGGCCGAAACGTGAAAGGGGTGAGACAAAGCTTTTGCCGGCAATGGTTACGTTGTTGGAAGGGAAATAAAAATCTTCCTGTTTCGACACCAGCTGGGAAATCATTTCGGTATTTCCGAATGCTATCCCGTCGGAGTTTGTTGCCCGGATGTATGTATATTTTCGTGATGGAGAACTCAGATAATAATTATCGCTTACCGCTTCTGTTATGTAAGAAGGCAGGGCAGGTATGTTCTCTTCTCCTGTCCCTACAGAAAATCTTTCAAATTCTCTTTTAAAGAGGCTGTATTTTCTATCTTCGGCAGGTTTGTCACCGAATTTCCGAAGATAGAATGTAGTACGGGAGTAATTTTTGTAATAATATGCTGATAGTTTTTGCATCCCGTTATCATCACGCTTTTCCCATACTTTTCTCAGAAGCTTATGTGCAGGATTCTCCCCGGGCCTTATTCTGACCTCCTGCAGTGTATACAATGCGGGCCAAAGATGAATAACAAGATTCTGGGTGTCACCCGGCTCCACAGCGATAATTTTTGTCTCGTAACCGATAAATGAAACAACTACGGAATCGAAAGCTGCATTGGCGGTGAGTATGAACCTGCCGTCAAAATCGGTCCTGACACCTACTGAAGAACCCTTATATACAACATTTGCAAATACTACCGGTTCAAATGTTTCAGCATCTGAAACCTTACCTGTTACAATTTTCTGACCTGATGCGACAGGCAAAAACAAAGCCGTAAAAAGATAAACATGTATCAGACACAGTCCCCATCGGTATCGCAAAGAGAATAGCGGCACTTTTTTACTTTTTCAGCTGAATTATACAAAGGTATTCAAGGAGGATGCTTAAGCAAACAAAAATTTTTTTTTATGAGTGTTGTTTATTAATTTCGATTATAATTTAAACCACTTAACCTATGAAGAAACTATTTATTGCTTTAATGATTACGGTATTGTCTGCGGGAATGATCCTGAACGGACAGAAGATTACTATCCAGAAAGGATCAGTATTACCGGTAAAAGGAGAAAAAATGCTTGTAACTTTCGACTATAGCGGTATGGCCGTGGGCAAGTTTGATAAAGAAGAAGATTATACTGCCCAGAAAGTTGCTGATTATAATAAAGATGAGGCCGGTAAAGGTGACAAGTGGCTCGAATCATGGATTGGCGACCGTGAAAGACGTTTCGAACCGAAATTTGAAGAACTCTTCAATAAGTACGGAGAAAAAGTAGGTACATCAGCCTTTAATTCTGCAACAGATGCAAAGTACGAACTTAATGTACATACCATTTTCACCGAACCAGGCTTTAATGTTGGTGTGATGAGAAGACCCGCCTACATCGATGCCATTGTAACGTTTAAGGACCGTGCATCAGGTGAGGAGGTTGCCGTCCTGAAGATGGAAAAGTGTCCGGGCATGGATGCCATGGGCTATGATTTCGATACAGGTGTGAGGATTCAGGAATCATATGCCAAGCTTGGGAAGTCGCTGGCTTCATTCATAGTTAAACAGAAGAAATAGGCTGGCCGGAAAACCCGCCCTTTGCATTGATCAGGGGATTTGCATAAATACCAAGAAACAGTTTCTTAATTGTTTCAGGGTTGCCTTCAAGTCCCCTGATTTCATTTTCCATATAGTCATGAAATCTCTGCTTGTCGGCATTGGTGTAATATGAGCCGAAGGCATCATTATCATTAAGCATGTCGAAGGCAATGTAGTTACCCGGCCAGAGTTTGAAATTTCTGTAAATCTCGGCATCCGTAAGTCCTGCAAGCATGCTTAGCTTGTTATTGAGGGTTTCATTGTCGTCGATAGTGTCCAGCATCAGATTTAAAGGCTGCCCGACCGTCATAGCTATCCGTCCTTTGGGTTGAGTGATCCCAGTGATGATACTGACAAGATCTTCGTCGGGTTTTTTCTGATACGATCCCTGCTGCAATGTCATCATGGTCTCCCTCACCTTTAAAGCACAACAGGGTTCATATTCATATGATATCGCAAGCGGGACGATATTCAGTTCACTGATGGAATCCTTAAAATCGCCTGAACCGCTCATATTGAACATTTTTAAAAGACCTGCCTCTGTCCGGTCGTTACCGTTCTTTGTCCTTCCGGGTCTCTGTGCTATCCATATCGAAGTACGCTTGCCGGTTATGGTATACCTTATGTATGCCGACAGTTTACGCGAATTATTAAGAAGTTCTGCCTTATTCCCGCCTCTCTCAACTTTAAACATCCTGTTAACCTTCCCCAGATCTATCACAAACTGGTTTATCATCAGGTTGCTGCCAAATGTGATCTCGCTTGTCTCATGACCGTGATCGAACAGAAGCACCTGTAAGATGGCCGAATCAAGAACAATATCACGGTGATTTGCAACAAAAAGATAAGGTGTACCGGGTGTAATCCTGTCAAAACCTTCAGAAAAAAGTCCGTCGGATGTTTTCTGTAATATCGAACCAACAAGCGGATACATGAATTTCTTCTGGAAATCCGTTGCACTATGTGTGGATCTCAGCGCATTCCTGATCTTTTCATGATCCTGTCCTGAAAAAAGAAATTCAAGTATCCTGTCAAAAACAGGATTTGAAGTAATCCGCAGCAGGGCCGGGTTTATCTCGCTGTCAGAGTATGGACGAACATCCTCAAAATCTTCTTCCCTGAACATCAGAACTCTTTTCAGCAAAAATAAGAGTATTTATCGATTAATCAATTCATACTTCAGATAGCATCTGGTGCAAATTACAATTTATTGTATGAGCAATTTTTAATAATTCAGGACTGAAGGTCATGTTCATTTTTAATAACTTTAACGATCTTTACCCTCCGATCTGAACAAAATGAAATTTGATATTGTAATTATAGGAAGTGGACTCGGAGGTCTTCTTTGTGCAAATATTCTTGGCAGGGAAGGATACAGCGTGTGCCTCATCGAGAAGAACAGCAGGCTGGGAGGTTCACTGCAGTCATTCAGAAGAAAAGGATGTGTTTTCAACACAGGGCTGAATTATATAGAGAGTTTCGACAGCGGTCAGATCCTGAATCAGTACTTCAGATATTTCGGCATAAGCGAAAATGTCAGTTTCAGAAGACTTGACGAAGACGGATTTGACATAATCAGCTTCCCCGATGGAAAGTATCCCCTTGCGATCGGACATAACAATTACATTGAACAGCTCAGGAAGTTTTTCCCCGGAGAAAAACAAAGCCTGGAAAGATATCTCAAAGATATACAGGGGATCTGTGCATCGATATCTTTGTACAACCTGTCGGATAAACCCTTCAGTATTATGGGTTGTGAATCGCTTGGTGTTGGTGCGGCCGCATATCTGAAATCGGTAATTAAAAATCCCAGGCTCTGCAATGTGGTGGCAGGCAACAACCTTATGTATTCAGGTGATGCGTCAAAAACCCCCCTTATGATCCATGCCCTGATAAGCAATTCATTTGTTGAAAGTGCATGGAGAATTGTTGACGGGAGTAACAGGATGATCAGTATCCTGGCAAATAACATTACAGCCGCAGGAGGTACTATTATTAAGAAAACCAGGGCAGTTAAGCTGACTACAGGGAATAACAGAGTTAAAACGGTTATTCTTGAAAACGGCGAAGAAATCGAAGCTGAATTCTTTATTTCAAACACGCATCCGGATCAGCTTCTCAGTATGACTGACTATTTCAAGCCCTCAGGCGCATTTGCACAGCGAATGTCATCACTTACTGATACAATCGGGATGTTCACACTTTACATCGTGTTCAAAAAAGACTCTTTCCCCTGCCTTAATTATAATTTCTATCATTACAACCAGGATAATGTATGGATTGCAGGGGAGTACGATGTCAGCAAATGGCCCCAGGGATATCTTTTTATGCCGACGGCAACTTCACGTTCAGGGGATTACGCAGAATCAGCATCAGTGATAACATATATGAGCTACGATGAAGTCTCGGAATGGAAGAGTACAATAACAGGCAGAAGAGGTGACAGGTATCTGGATTTTAAAAGGAATAAAGGCGAAATTCTTCTCAACGATCTGGAAAGACACTTTCCGGGAATAAGAAGCTGTGTCGATACTTTTTATACATCCACACCGCTTACGTGGAGAGACTATACGGGGACCAGGTCTGGATCGGCTTTCGGGCTTATGAAGGATTTCAACAAGCCGATGGAGTCAATAGTACTACCAAGAACAAAGATCCCGAACCTTTTTCTTACAGGACAGAACATAAACTTTCACGGCATACTGGGAGTGACTATCAGCGCAGTCCTGACAGCAGGAGAGATAACTGATATCAACAAACTGATAAGAAAGATAAAAAATTCATAAACACATTAACTGATTTCTGATGAAGTATGATGCAGTCATAATAGGAAGCGGACTGGGAGGGTTGCAGTGCGGGTTCATCCTGAGCAGGGAAGGTTATAATGTATGCATCATCGAAAAAAACAGTCAGCTGGGGGGCTGCCTTCAGACCTTCAGACGGAGAGGGACAATCTTTGATACGGGCATGCACTACATCGGAAGCATGGACCATGATCAGATACTTGAGAGATATTTCAGGTATTTCGGACTCTCAGGAAGACTGAAGCTTAAAAGAATGGAGGAAGACGGTTATGATGTAATAAGGTACGGGAAAAGGGAGTACAAGTTCAGTATGGGTTACGACCTGTTCAGGGAAACCATGCTTCAATATTTTCCACGTGAAAAGGAAGGCCTGGAGAAATACATATTAAAACTCAGGGAAATTGGCAAATCAGCGGATATCTTTAATCCCGGTGTACAAAAAGAACGACAGACATCTTATTTTGATTATTTCAGTACATCTATGGATGACTTCCTCAGGTCAATAACTTCCGATCCTGTCCTGAGAAATGTTTTACTGGGCCTGTCGCCTCTGTATTCGGGAGTTAAAGAGAAAACACCCCTGTATATCCCGATGATAATTCATGCTTCATTCATCAACAGTGCATACCGGTTCATCGACGGAGGTTCACAGATAGCAGACCTGCTCGCAGGAAGCATAAAATCGGGAGGAGGCACGATCATCACAAAAGCAGAAGCGACAAAACTCATCTTCAGATCAGGTTCACTTGCGGCAGTGGAAATTAACAATTCGGAAATCATCGAGGGAAAACTGTTCATCTCCGGAATACATCCTTCCTCACTTCTGAAGATAGCCGGCGACTCTGCCTTCAAGCCGGCATACAGAAGTCGTATAGAAAGCATCGGCGAGACTAATGGTGTATTCACTCTGTATATGTCAATGAAAAAGAGCCGCTTCCCCTATATAAACAGAAATTTTTATGTATTCAGAACTGAAGATGTCTGGAATGCGCGATCGTGCAGGGAGGAGAAGTGGCCGGGTGGCTATATGATGCATTTCACACCTTCATCGGACGGTGAAGGGCATGCAGGAGCGGTTATTGTAAATACATACATGAACCTTGATGAAGTGTCGCAATGGAGGGATACGATCACCGGACGGAGAGGGGATGAATATAACGAGTTCAAGCTGCGGAAAGCAGAACGGCTGTTCGACGCTCTTGAGACTGAATTCCCCGGAATAAGGAGTATGACCCAGCATTTCCACACCTCCACTCCCCTCACCTACCGCGATTACATCGGATCACCCACCGGGTCCATATACGGAATGCAAAAAGATTACAATCAGCCTCTTCGCACCATGGTAATGCCACGTACAAGGGTGCCAAATCTCTTCCTGACAGGTCAGAATATCAACGTCCATGGTGTTCTGGGTGTCACCCTGGGTTCGGTTCTTACCTGCGGTGAAATTCTGGGAACCGCTTATATCGTAGACAAAATGAAAAAGGCGTGATGTATGAAGAAAGCTCTTAAAATAACAGGATGGATACTTACAGGTATCGTGGCACTCTTTGCTTTCTTTGTTCTATGGATGCTTATTGTCGCTGTTGATCATCCTCCTTCCGTTGATGATAAATCAGCGCTGGATAATGAACGTATCAGGGCCGCTAAGGATCTTTACCTTGTCGGCAATAACTGGCTCAGAAAGAGTGAAAGCGGCCTCTGGGAAATGTATGTGGAAGGAGACGCGTTCGAAAGAGGTGTCGCTTTCGGGAAGCTTACCGAAGAGCTCATTCTTTACCAGGAGGAAGCCTTCTTCGACCAGATCAGGGAACTTGTCCCTTCAGACAATTACCTGCGTTTCCTGAAGTATTTCCTTGCCTGGTTCAACAGGGACCTCGATAAAAGCATACCTGAAGAATACAGGACTGAGATCTATGGCCTGTCGTTTTCCTGCTCACCCAGGTTCAATTTTATAGGCTCAGGCTACCAGAGACAACTTAACTATCATGCTGCCCACGACATAGGCCATGCACTTCAGAACCTGAGGCTGGTGGGGTGTACATCCTTTTCGGTATGGAATGGTGCCAGTGCGGATACATCGCTGCTGGTGGCACGTAACTTTGATTTCTATGCAGGCAGCAGGTTCGCTGAAAATAAAATTGTCTGTTTCTATAATCCTGACAAAGGCCATAAGTTCATGATGATAAGCTGGGCAGGCATGACCGGTGTTGTGTCAGGGATGAATGAAACCGGGCTGACGGTGACCATCAACGCGTCCGGCTCCTCTATCCCGTTAAAGGCATCAACACCCGTTTCAATAGTTGCAAGGGAAATTCTTCAGTATGCTTCCTCTGTCGATGAAGCATTTGAAATTGCAGACCGGAGAAAAATGTTTGTTTCCGAATCCATTCTGATAGGCTCGGCAGCAGATGGAAGATCTTCTATAATTGAAAAATCCCCACATAAGACTGCGCTCTTCTCTCCTCCCGGCAACAAAGTGGTATGTGCAAACCATTTCCAGGGAGAGGCTTTCAGCAACGATAAAAGAAACATAAATACCATCAGCGGCTCCGACAGCAGGTACCGTTTCGAAAGGATGAATGAACTGCTCGGCCGCGATCAGGCAATTGACGTGGCAGATGCTGTATCAATACTGCGTGACAGGCTGGGGCCGGGAGATACTGATCCCGGACTGGGCAATCCAATGGCAATCAACCAGCTCATTGCCCATCATTCGGTTGTGTTTAAACCAGATGACAGGATCGCATGGATATCTACAGAGCCTTACCAGCTGGGAAAATTTGTCGCCTATAACCTCGACAGCATCTTCCGTCTTGCTCCCGGCGATATCCTTCAAAACCATGAAATCTACGAACCTGATATGACTGTACCTGAGGATACTTTCCTTCTGACACGCGAATATGCAAATTTCATCCGGCACCGGGAGATGAGCAGGGAACTGGCTGATAAAGAAAGAGAAAAGCAGACTCTTCCGGAATCTTTTGAAGAGACTTACACGTCAACAAATCCGAAACTGTATTCAGTATGGTCAGATCTGGGAGATTACTGGTTTGAGATGGAAGAATACACAAAAGCATATAACTATTATCAGACAGCTCTTACAAGGGAGATACCGGGAAACAATGTCAGGGAAAAACTTGAGGGACTGTTGCAGGAATCGCAAAAAAAATCTGCAGATGGCAAATAAAAGGTTAGAGAATCTCAGCATTAAGGAGATAAACAGTTATCAGAACAGTGCTCTGAAGGAAATGCTCAGCTACATTGAAACAAATTCATTGTTTTACCGCGAACACTTCAGTAAAAACGGCATTAAGACCGGAAAGATAAAAAGTACAGCCGACCTTGTTCATATTCCGCCCACCCGCAAGGAGGATCTGCAGGAACGATCATATGATTTCATCTGTGTTAAACGGGACAGGATCATAGATTACCTGACCACATCGGGAACATCCGGTGATCCGGTAATATATGCACTTACAGAAAAAGACCTTCAGCGGCTTGCCTGGAACGAATATCTGGGTTTCAGATGTGCAGGTTGCACAAGGCATGACATCTTTCAGCTGATGACCACAATCGACCGCAGATTCATGGCAGGTATGGCTTATTTTCTGGGATCCAGAAGGCTCAGGGCTGCAATGGTAAGGGTTGGCAACGGAATTCCCGAACTTCAGTGGGATACTATTAACAGGTTCTCTCCGACAACACTTATTGCGGTGCCGTCATTTCTGCTTAACATTATAGACTATGCCGAAAAGAACGGTATAGACCATCATGCTTCGAGTGTAAAAAGAGCAGTATGCATAGGAGACTCCCTCCGGAACACAGATTTCACACTTAACACTCTTGGAAGAAAGATCAGCGAGCGATGGCCTGAAATGAAACTTTATTCCACCTATGCTTCAACGGAGATGGCCGCATCGTTCACCGAATGCGGTTACGGTGTGGGCGGGCACCATCATCCCGAGCTTCTCATCGTGGAGTTCCTCGATGACAACGACAAGCCTGTTGCTGAAGGTGAAGCCGGTGAACTTACCATCACATCTCTTGGCGTAGAGGCGATGCCGCTGCTGAGATTTAAAACCGGAGATATTTGTCACGGGCACTTTGAACCCTGTAAATGCGGGAGAAACACAATGAGGGTAGGACCCGTTATAGGCCGTAAAAACCAGATGATCAAATATAAAGGCACAACTCTTTATCCTCCTTCACTTTACGACATTCTTGAAAATATTGATGGTGTTACCAACTATATTGTGGAATTATACACCAATACCATAGGCACCGACGAGATACTTATAAGAATAGGTACAGGTAACCCTTCAGAAAGTTTCGAAAAAAAGATCAAAGATCATTTCAGGGCAAAACTAAGGGTAGCTCCTTCAGTTTCTTTCGAAACGACCGACTATATCAACAAGCTGATGTACCCGGGCATGAGCAGAAAACCGGTCAGGCTGATCGACAGAAGATAGACCTCTTTAAAAGGCAGTCCTAAATAGTGCTGATTATGGGTATAATGTCAATCAAATTAGTATTTTTGCTGAACGTGGTGCTGAACCTGACGGCATACATAAGAGTATAAACTAAAAACTACGAAAGATGAAAAAGTTATTTTTTTTAGTGCCGGTACTTTTCTTTTTCGCTTCGCTAAACTTGTTTGCAAACAAAACCACAGTTAGTGTCAAATCATCTGCAACTCTGGTCCCCAAAGGGACAGAAGTGACGATAACCATAAGTGTCACACACAAGGGAAACAGCAAGATGCACTACACCGACTGGGTTACTGTCAAATTTAACGGCAAGGAGGTTAAACGCTGGGAATATACGAAAACCAGCCTGCCATCTGATGACAATTTCACTCTTCAGTACAAGATGAAAGTTGTTGAAAACGGAGTAGTGGAAGTACAGGGTCACTGTAACCTGCACGGCAGCACCGGAGCCAAAACCATAGAACTGAAAATTGAATAAAAATCCATACTATGTACGATCTGATACTGCCCCTGGGCATAATTAATTTTCTTCTTGTTTTGATACAGATCCTTGGCGGAATGAAGATTGTAAAGGTCTCCTACAAAGCTCACAGATTCCTGGGTTATACACTCGGAGTCTTCGCGCTGCTTCACGGAGTGATTGCATTTCTTTTCACATAGGATTACTGTAGTTATAAAAGGAAAAGAGGAAATTATTTTATGGATCTAATGACCAGGACCCTGGTCCGTGTTCGCTTCAGTGACGTTGATTCGATGGGCGTGGTTTGGCACGGACAGTATATTAGATATTTCGAGGATGGCCGTGAAGACTTCGGCAACATTCATAATATCAATTATCTGGACTTTTACAACCGGGGAATACTCATCCCTGTCGTAAAAATTAACTGCGATTATAAAAGACCGCTCAGGTATGGAGATACGGCAATTGTTGAAACAAAATTCGTTGATACCGATGCTGCAAAGATTATGTACCAATACCGTATCCTGAATAATGAAACAGGAGAGCTTGCAGCCACAGGATCAAGCACCCAGGTCTTTCTTAACCTTAACCACGAACTCCTTCTCGCATTTCCTCACTTCTTCATCGACTGGAAGAAAAAAAACGGACTTATGTCCGGCGTTTTTTAATTAACCGGTATTAACAGTGACAGACATATACGTATCGGCCTGTAATATAATTACCCCACTCGGATTCACCACCGGGGAGAATGCAAAATCGATCCTTTCAGGCATAACAGGAATCCGCCTGCATGAAGATCCTGCAATCTCACCTGAACCATTCCACGCTTCACTTATTGACACTGTATCTCTTGATGAAAATTTTTCAGTCCTCGGCAATCCCGTGGATTACTCACGCTTTGAGAAGATGGCTGTCCTTTCGATAAACGATGTAATTAAAAACACAGGCATCGGCATTCACGGAAACCGAACTCTTTTTATACTATCCACAACCAAAGGGAACATCGACCTTCTTGGAAGCAAGCCGGGAGGGCAGGCGCAGCCAACAGATGTTTACCTCTGGCATACTGCACAAAAAATTCAGAAACATTTTGGTTTCCTTAACGAGCCCATAGTAGTCTCCCACGCATGCATTTCAGGCATTCAGGCCATTATTACAGGTTCAAGACTGATCAGGGGAGGCTTTTACGACCATGTGATCATAAACGGCACCGACATCATTACTGAATTCGTCTATTCAGGCTTCAGTTCGTTCAAATCGCTCAGCACAGGTCCCTGCAGGCCATTTGACAAATCGAGGGACGGTCTTTCGCTGGGAGAAGGGTCGGGAACCATGATTCTGTCAGTCAGTAAGGATGATTCAGAAAAAAGACCTGTAACCGTGGGACATGGATTTTCAACTAACGATGCAAACCATATTTCAGGTCCTTCCCGGACTGGCGAAGGATTATACCTGGCAATCAGTAAATTAACGGACAGGGAACCGGATTATCCGGGCTTTATTTCAGCACATGGGACCGCCACACCCTATAACGATGAGATGGAATCGATAGCAATAACCAGGGCCGGAATGCAGGATATACCTGTCAACAGCCTGAAAGGTTACTGGGGACATACTCTTGGAGCAGCAGGGGTTCTGGAATCAATAATGAGCATATGGTCTCTGATAAACGGAGTTGTGCCTGCCACTCTGGGATTCACCGAAATGGGAGTGACCAATCCTCTGAACATAACACGGTCATCCATAAAGGTGAGTACCGGCAAATGCCTTAAAATTGCCTCAGGCTTCGGAGGCTGCAACGCTGTAACATCATTTTCGGTGCAATGAATGAACAATTAGTAATAACAGGATATTGTTGCATACGCGATAATGCTGTAGAACTTGATAGTGAACAGCTTTACAGGGGAAGTGAACATCTTTTCAGTGAGTTTTCTACAGGAGTATACCGGCATTTCAGCGTAAACTATCCGAAATTCCATAAAATGGACAACCTCTCACGGCTTGGTTTTCTGACAACAGAGATTCTATTAGGCAAAAAAAATGTGAGCGGACGGTATGAAGGAAGCCAGACAGGAATAATCCTGATGAATTCTTCCTCTTCACTTGACACCGACAGAAATCATCAGAAGGCCATCTCCGACAGGTCGGATTATTTTCCCAGCCCTTCCGTTTTCGTATACACCCTCCCGAATGTCGTCATCGGGGAAATTTGTATAAGACACAAAATAACAGGTGAAGGAAACTTTTTCGTTATGAAAGATTTCAATGCCGCTTTTATGGTCAGCTATATATCTCAACTATTTTACTGTGACATAGTTGAATGCTGCCTTGCAGGCTGGACAGAGATTTTAGGCAACGACTACAATTCGGTACTTTTTTTAATCGAAAAAAGAAAAGAAACTGTGGAGGGAATTGCTAATTTTGAGCCTTCAGTTGCAGAATCAATATTTAAGAGGAGATAATTTATGGAAGAGCTTATTCAAAATCTCAAGGAAGAAATAATTACAGCGCTTAATCTGTCGGAAATGAAGCCGGAAGATATTGATGCAGAGGCACCCTTATTTGTCGACGGACTGGGGCTAGACTCCATCGATGCACTGGAACTGACAGTTCTGCTGGAAAAAAAATACGGTCTTAAAATAAACACTGCTGAAGAAGGCAAGAAGATCCTTCATTCAGTAAAATCGATGGCCGCTTTTATTACAGAAAACAAAAAAGACTAAAAAGGAACAACGTTTTCCTGAGGGTTCTCCCGGTTGATATTTCTTTCTCAGCATAGTGTCGCGAAAAGTCTATATAACAGGTGCCGGTATAATTTCTGCCGCAGGTTTTAATACCGGCGAAAATCTGGCATCACTGAAATCATCCTCAGGTGGTATCGGAAAGGTATCTTATATAGATACCATACACAGTGATGATATTCCGGTTGCCGAAGTAAAAGCCTCCGATAACGGCCTCAGGGAAATGGCCGGCATCAGCAAAGAGAAACATTATTCACGCACCTCACTGTTAGGCCTTATTGCTGCAAGGGAAGCAATTGAAAGTGCAGGCATTTATGAAACCGGAGATTATCCTACAGGGTTGATATCGGCATCGACGGTCGGAGGCATGGACCAGACTGAAATATTCTATAAAAAGTTCATGCATGACAATACCAGGGGCCGTCTTAGATATGTCATCAACCACGACGTCGGTGATCATACAGAAAAAATTGCAGAAACTTATGGAATCAGGGATTATGTATCTACAATAAGCACAGCCTGTTCCTCATCAGCCAACTCCATTCTAATGGCTGCAAGAATGATAAGCAGCGGTCTGCTGGAAAGGGTCATCGCGGGTGGCGCCGATGCTCTTACCCTGTTCACAATAAACGGATTTAACAGCCTGATGATCCTCGACAAAAGGGGATGCAGGCCTTTCGATAACGACAGAAATGGGCTTACCCTGGGAGAAGGAGCTGCTTACCTGGTCCTGGAATCAGAAGATATTGTCTCAGGGACAGGAAAAAAAATACTGGGAGAAATAACGGGCTACGGAAACGCCTGTGACGCATATCATCAGACCGCCTCTTCTCCAAACGGGGAGGGAGCCGTGATGTCAATGAACATGGCGCTGAAGAAGGCAGGTATCGGACCTGAAAATATAGACTACATTAACGCCCACGGTACAGGTACAAAAAATAACGACCTGTCGGAAGGGAGGGCTGTTGAAAGAGTGTTCGGAAAAGAAGTTCCACCCATAAGTTCGACAAAATCGCTTACCGGTCATACACTGGGGGCAGCAGGTGCAGTGGAGGCAGTCTTCAGCCTTCTTGCTATAGAAAATAACAGCATCTGGCCTAACAGGCCACTGAGCGCAAAAATGACCGAACTTGATTTTGAACCGGTAAGCCGGATTATGACAGATGTAATCCTGAAAAATGTACTATCCAATTCTTTCGGGTTTGGAGGTAACAACACAAGTCTCATTTTCTCAAAATGCTGATATGAAAGCATATATAAACGGGGTTAGCGCTGTTTCTCCGCAGAATACTTTTACGGGCGGTATCCTTCCCGATAACCCTGTAGCTTACAGTGATGTCAGGTTTCTGAGATCAACAGACCCCCCATGGCAGGAATATCTCGACCCGATGGCATCGCGCCGGATGAGCCGCATAATTAAGTCAGGAAGCTGCGCTGCACTGAAAGCTCTGGGTAATGCTGGCATAAAAACCCCCGAAGCCATTATTACAGGAACAGGCTTTGGATGTCTTGAAGATACTGTCAGATTTCTCTCCACGATATATGAAAATGATGAAAGACTTCTGAACCCGACTCCCTTCATACAGTCGACACATAACACCGTTGGTGCATCAATTGCACTAATGCTTAAATGCAATGGATATAACAACACCTATGGTCACAGGATATTTTCTTTCGAAAATGCACTGACCGACAGCATGATGCTCATCAGGGAAGGAGATGCGGGGAATGTTCTTCTGGGAGGCCTTGATGAACTGACTCCGGAAGTCTTCACAATAACTGACAGACTCGGATTCTGGAAAAAGGAGAAAGTTGAAAGCCTTAATCTCAGAGAACATAAGACCCCTGGCACAATCGCCGGGGAAGGGAGCACCTTTTTCGTTATAGGAAAAGAAAAAGGGGCAGATTGTAAAGCAATGATCACTTCGGTTCAGACATATTTTAATCCTTCCGGGAAAGGTGGTATGGAAAAATGGATTTCAAAATTCTGTGAACCTACCGGTTGCAGACCTGATGCTCTTTTACTGGGAATTAACGGAGATATTTCGACTGATCATGTCTACGAAAACATTCAGAAAGGAATATTCAAAGGAGTACCTGCAGCATATTACAAGCATCTGACGGGCGAATACTACACATCTGCAGCCTTTGCGCTTGCTCTGGCCGATGGAATAATCAGGGAGCAGCGGATCCCCGCTGTTATGAAACTTGATGACCTGCAGACTGGCAGAATCAATAACCTACTAATTTACAATCACTTCCGTAACAGATCCCATGCGCTGATCATGGTTTCGTCATGCTGAAATACAGGACTATATCTGTCATATTCATCATTCTGATTGCTGCACTGGCAATAGCTGACCTGTTCCTGAGTGTTTCACTCCTGCTATATGCCGGCATCATTATTGCATATACTGCTTTACTGGCGTGGGGATCTGCTGACATATCATCAGGAATGTATGTAAAAGCCCTTTGCCGGGGCAATATGGAAAAAAGAACTATCGCACTCACATTTGACGATGGCCCTGACATTCGGGTAACTCCTGCCCTGCTCGACCTCCTTGCAGCAAACAATATAAAGGCTGCCTTTTTCGTGACCGGGAAGAACGCCGAAAAGCACCCCGACATAATCAGGAGAATAGACCGTGATGGCCACATAATAGGAGCCCACAGCTGGTCTCACAGCATCTTCTATGATCTTTTCAGTCGTTCATCCATGCTTGCCGAAATCGAGAAAACAGAAGAACTGACAGGAAGCCTGATAAACAAAAAGTTAAAGCTGTTCCGTCCTCCATTTGGAGTTACAAATCCTCCTCTTGCTGACGTCTTGAGGCATAAAAACTATCATGTAATAGGATGGAGCCTCCGTTCCCTGGACACTGCAATCAAAGACGAAAACAGGCTTTTCTCAAGAATAACCGCCAGAATAAAGCAGGGAGATATTATCCTTCTCCACGATACTATGGAAAAGACTGTAAATGTTACTGAAAAATTCATAAAATTTGCTGCACAGAATGAATTTTCATTCGAAAGACTTGATAACCACTTAGGGATTGAAGCATATGAAAAGAACTAAATATATTGCCCTCTTCTATTTGTTGCTGTGGTTTGTTCCTACAGCAAATGCACAGGAAAAATTCGTCCAATTAGCTGACACACGTAATTTTATGTCGGGACTTGAAAAAATGTCAGCACTGACAAATACGATAGAAAGCGACTTTGTTCAGGAAAAAAATCTCAGTGTTCTGGCTGAAAAGATAATTTCCAAAGGTCACTTTAGGTTCCGCAGGGAAAACAATATAAGGTGGGAATACACACAACCCTACAAATATCTGATAATAATAAGCAACGGTCAGTTGTATACCCGCGATGAAAGGAACCGTAAAGTATATGATATTGAATCCAACAGGATGTTCAGCGAGATGAACAGGTTTATCGGAGGCTGCATAAGAGGTGATATTCTTAAAGATGAAGAACAATATTCAACAGAATTTATGGAGAGTGCAGATCATTACCTTGTGAAGCTTGTCCCAAGGAATGATAAAATGAGGCAGATGCTTAACGAGGTTCATATAATGTTCGACAAAAAAGACTTTAGTGTGACCTCGATCAGGATGGTGGAGTCGGGTGAGGATTACACGAAAATAGATTTTGTAAATAAGAAACTGAATACCGATATCCCCCTTGAGAAATTTAGTTTTTAGCAGCCTGGCGATCATCTTGCTGAGCGGATGTTCAATGAACCTGTTCAACAGTTTCACACCATCATCCCTCCCACCCCAAAGCCAAACCGGATCATACTCATGGTTCCGGGCGGATACAGGGCGTTTTCTTTTTCGCAGCTCGATCGACATCTACCGGAATCACTTCAGCGGACTTATCCTTATCAAGCCGACAAGCGAAAGTCACAGAATTCTTTTTATTACCGAAACGGGTATAAAGGTTTTCGATATGGAGTACTTCAGCCCTGGAAAATATGACGTACATTATTGTATGGAATCTGTTAACAGAAAACCTCTTATAAAGACACTTGGCAATGATTTTTCTCTGATGCTATACAGTGTCTCAGACAATTCCCGGATAAAAATATTTACCGACAGCAGATCGGCAAGGATGGTTATCAGATCAACCGATGATGCAGGAAAGCGCTTCTGCTTCATAAATGCCAAAACAGGCAGGGTTGAAGAGCTTGTAAAAACGGGACTTTTATGCAATAAAGTGAATATCAGATTTTTCAGCGACCTGCCATGGGGCCCTGATTCGATAGCTATTTCGCATTATAACATAAAATTTAACATCCGGCTTACTAAAATCGATGAAAACTGAAGACATATCATTGAAGGGACTATACCGTATAGTGGATTCATGGTCAGAGTCTGTTAATAAAATAACAGTAAGAGTGGAAATCGATGGTGGTCATCCGGTATTCAAAGGACATTTCCCCGGCAAACCTGTATTACCAGGCATGGCAACCATTGAAATCCTGAGGGAACTCATCACTTTTCATCTCAACAGGGAAGCAAGACTAATCAAAGTACCTGTCATTAAATTTCTTCATTTTGTAAATCCCGCTGAAAACAACCTGATTGATTTCACTATTGAGCTCAGTAAAACCGATACGGGAACCTTTTTGTGCGCATCGACAATCCACTTTGAAAACACGGTTTTCTGTAGTTTCAAAGGTGAATTAAGTGTATGACAGACAGATTATTCTCTTGTTCAAGCATTAAAATACAAGCATTATATCTTTTGATCCATCTTTGAGGCACATGTGTCAAAAAAGGAACTCTTCCGGTCAAATACAATAAAGAAGTATGCCCGTCAGTTTTTATCATAAAGATGAAAATTCCTAACTTTGTAAATGATCACTGACAAGTGAGACAGGTATAATTTAAAAGCATCATTATGAAAAGGAACTTTGTGATAATCATGGCAGTGCTGATCACGGCATTTATAGGTTGTTCCAAGTTCGATTCGGAAACAACCCTGCAAAATTCAATCGAAAAAGCTGCAGTAAGGATCAACGATGCTGCAAATGATATTTCGGCCACCAAAGGATATGAGCTTCTGACCGTTACAGTGGAGCCTGGTAAGACGGGCGAAGGTTTCAGGGACAGTATCGACCTCGACATGATTGCAGGGATTTATGACTTCAGTCCATATCGAGACCTGTATCACTGGTGTCCTTTCCCTGTTAGGTTTTTCAAAAAGACAGGGGAGAGCGATTCCCTGATAGTCAGAATGCCGTCGACCATGGCCTTTCACCCCAGGTATCTGTATGAATATATCTTCAAGGAATCTGCGACCGGTAACAACTTCACTGTAACCGCTTCTGACTATCATTACTATTATTCTCTCTATAACAAACAGGATTACCACCTGCATGCAGATTTCAATCTTGAAGGAGAGGATGTCGGATCGCTTGAAATGATGATGATAGCTGAGGATAATATTCACCGTAATCACTTTTCAAAATATGAGTTTACGGATGGCTACAGCCTTGAAGTGGAAAAGAAAAGAGATGACGACACCAGTTTTGTTTCTTTTGCCCTTATTGATGATGAGGGGATACTGTTGAAAGAAACCAAGATATTTTCAGGCAACCGGATGAATGATGATTTCGAAAGAACATACATTCTCACTATTGGAAATGTCGACATTATAAGGAGCTCGGAATTTGATTCAGTTCAGGTCTGGCTTGATGGTGTTCTTCAGTCGAATGCAGCTGCCAGGATAATAGACGAAAGCGACACTGCTGGCACCATATGCTACAGAAGAGATATACTTCTGACCTTCGACGACGGCACAACCGCCAACCTCAGCGAAATGATAAAACCGGGAATGGAAATACTTCGTACGCTCGTCGATTCACTCCACAGCATGACTTTTACTAAGGGTGTAGTCGATTTTATTGCACTGAATATTTATTATCACGAATTCAAATTGCCCCGGGAATAATAAGTAATCTACCTGCCCTCAGCTCCGAGCTGGGGAGGATAAAAATATCCCATTGTTGAATTTGCAATACCAAGCCGGTACTGGCGGTTCTGCATCAGACATGTCTTTCTGCCTGATGCCGGAATATTCGTGGAATAGATCCTCAGTTCACCAGGGAGACTCGTGAGTATCTCCTCTCTCCAATCGCCGATTATGTCTCCCACCATCACCACTTTACCTTCTATCTTCATTAAGGTATCTCCTTTATACTTAATCAGCAAATCATTAATATTCAACTCTTTTAGATCATCAGCATCCCACCAGACAGGTCTTGGATTAAGAGAACCCATATCCTTGTCGGATAGTCTCTTACCAGCTGCGCTGTACAAAAAATACTGGTCGCCTCCCTTGGCTTCGCCGGCATAACATTCCATGCCCGGAAAATCAGGATCTATATCGCCAACCATCCCCTGATTGTGAACATGAGTTGTCGGGCCCTCAAAGCCCCATATTATTTTACCCGTTGCAGCCTCGACAAGGCAAACACCATTTCTGGGTGATCGCGACTCAATTCCATAGAATATCTCCAAACCCGGTCGTGAGGGATCTATATCGGCAAGATACCCTGCATCATTGTGCTTCAGTCCGGTGTACCATACGGGTTTGCCATCGTGGTCAAGAGCAAAGGTCCCTACCACCAGTTCATCTTTACCGTCGGAATCGATATCCCCCTGCATGATCCCATGCTGACCCTGTCCCCTGTATTTTTCGTATTCACCCGTACTTTCCCAGTACCACTCCCTTTTGAGATCTTTATCAAGAGCTTCTGTTTTTATTATGGTATAAGTTCCTCTTTGCATTATCAGTGAAGGTTTCTTTCCGTCTAGGTACGCGACTGTGAGGAAATTTCTGCTCCAGTAGTTGTAATTATTCAGGAAACCGTCTTTGGAAAGCCAGTCTATTTTACTGATGATCTTACCTGTACCGGGATCAATCCTGACCAGATACTCAGGCCCTTCCAGAACATGGCCATCAGTTTCGCGCGGATCTCCTTCACCGGCCTTGGCATAGATCTCAGCAAGACCGTCACCGTCAACATCATAAACCATGTATGGGGAATACCAGGTTCCCGTTTCAATTGACCAGCCCATATCATAACTCCACATGAATCTGCCTTTTGAATCATAAGCATGAAGTGTATATGGTTCAGGGCTTCTCCGCCAGTAACCCGGCATGTGATACGGATCAACGTTAAAATCAGGAAACTGAATAATGAAATCATAGGCTCCGTCACCGTTCAGATCACCTACTCCCAGCCTTTTCAGACGTGCATCAGTGTTAAGTTTCAGTGAATACCACGGCTGATTGCCTGTAAGCATGAATACAGTTGCCTCACCGGGAGCCTCCTGTTCCCTGCCATTTATCAATGTCCTGACCCTGTATCTGTATCCCATTCCTGCCTTTACTGTGTTATCGGTGAAATCGGTGGTGGAAGTAACGGGTGTTTTGTTGACCTTTATGAAATCCGAAGATCCCACTTCCTGACGGTAAACATTGAATCCAATGTTCTCAGGATCTCCTTTTAAAAGCCGCCAGCCAACATAAGCGTGGGTGCCGTCAATTGTCAGAGCTACGATGCCGCGATCAATATTCTCCTGGAAACTGTTTTGCGCCGGTACTTCATCAGGGTACAGCAGCAGCCCTATAAACAATAACAGAAATGCTTTTTTCATGATAAGTCATTTTAGTATTATTCAATATTACGTTTTTTTTGTCAATGCAAATCCTCAGTCACCAAAATGATTTATATTTAGGGATTACCATGTAATTTTATGATCATATGAAGATAAAATTAATATTCTGCATTATATCGTGTATTGTTGTGTCTGCATCGGGCCAGGATCATGTAAGCTATGTCGATCCGCTGATAGGAACTGCTCCGGCTGCGACGATCAGTGCACTCCGGCACAGCGAATCGGTTTCGGAGGATAAGGGACAAACTTTCCCGGCTGTGGGCAGGCCTTTCGGGATGACCCAGTGGACTCCTGAAACCAGGACTACGGAAATAAAGTGTATCTCACCCTACTATTATAATGATAAACAGATTACCGGATTCAGGGGAAGCCACTGGATGAGCGGCAGCTGCACCCAGGATTATGGCAGTATGACCATAATGCCCTTCACATCAGCAAACCCATCTTCTCTGACCGCTTCTCCTTCCTCATCATTCAGTCATGCCAATGAAATTGCCACACCTGCCTATTACAGAGTCTTCCTCGATGATTATCAGATAGAAGCCGAACTTACAGGCTCGGTACGTTCGGGCATTATGAGATTCACATTCCCCGGGACGTCTCAGAGCTGTCTCTGTCTGAGGGTCAACAGCGATGAAAAGCAGGGCTATTTCAGGGTCGGCGAGGCAATGATAACCGGATGCAACCCGGTTCACAGGATCTACCAGGGAAACGGTAAACCGGCAGGTTTCAGCGGGTGGTTCATACTGCAATTCGACAAACCATTTACAGTCATCAGAAATGACCCGGGAAGTCAGAAAATGATAATCTCATTCGGCAATGAGAAATATGTCACTGCATTCATCGGAACATCATTCACAAGTGCAGAAGCAGCCATAAAGAACCTTGAAGCAGAGGTTCCTGACCGCAACTTCGATATTCTCAGGAACGAAACCACCGGTGTATGGAACAATACTCTGGGTAAAGTAAAGGTCAAAGGTGGCACCAGGGAAGATCTGGTAAAATTTTACACTGCTCTTTACCATTGTTACCAGCTGCCAAGGATAACCAGCGATATCAGTGGCAGTTACCAGGGCTTTGCTGAAGACACTGCCATTTACCTGACTGAAGGATTCGAATATTACGACGATTTTTCAATGTGGGACACTTACAGGGCCTTACACCCCCTGATGACCATCCTTGAACCTGATAAAACATCGGATATGATGAGATCCCTGGTCCTGAAGGCCGAACAGGGAGGATGGATGCCTATTTTCCCTGCCTGGGCAAGCTATACCGCTGCCATGATAGGGGACCATGTAAGCACTACGATATGTGATGCTTTCATAAAAGGGATCAGGGTGCCGGATGCAGAGAAAGCCTACAGATATATGCGCCGGAACGCTTTTGAAACACCTCCCCGCAGTGAATATGTCGATGGCAAAGGAAGAAGAGCTCTGGAAAGCTACATGAAATACGGTTATATCCCTCTTGAAGACAGCGTATGGGATGCCTTTCATAAGCGGGAACAGGTTTCCCGGACACTCGAATATGCTTTCGATGACTATGCCCTCTCCGGAATGGCAAAAGCCACAGGCAATAAAGAAGATTATAAAATACTGAAGAAGAGATCATTAAATTACAGAAATGTATTCGATTCGGAATCAGGTTATGTAAGGGGAAGACATGCTGACGGAACCTGGTACGAACCTTTTGATCCCAACGTCAAAGCCCGTTTTATCTGCGAAGGAACACCCTTTCAGTATACATGGTATGTCCCTCACGATGTTCCGGGGCTTATCCGTTTAATGGGTGGAAGAAAAGCGTTCCTGTCCAGGCTGGACGAATTTTTCAATGAGCGTCATTACTGGCATGGAAATGAGACTGACCAGCAGGCGCCATTCATGTATGCCATGGCCGGTGATCTTCAGAGTACCGGAGACCTGACCCTCCGGATAAACGATGAAGAATACGGTACAGGTCCCGGCGGACTTAGCGGGAATGAGGATGCAGGACAGATGTCGGCATGGCTGGTCTTTTCGATGATGGGATTTTATCCTGTGTGTCCTGCTTCAGGCGAGTATATTCTTACATATCCCGCATTTGAAGAAATAAAACTTGAACCCGAAGGGGGAAGGTCTTTTACAATAAGTACCTCAAATGCAGGCAGCGACGACAGGATAATCAGGTCAGTTGCAGCAAACGGCAGGAAGATAAAAAAGAACGTTATCTCCCACAGCCAGATAATCCAGGGAGGTGAAATGGTATACAATTTTAAAGACTGACCTATATTATCAGACTGCCAATCTGGTAGACAATGAATGACAGGAGCCAGGCCACCGTTGTGGTATATAGTACCACGAAAACAGCCCATTTCCAGCCACCCGATTCCTTTCTGATGGCAGCCACCACCCCTATACAAGGGAAGTAGGTGAGGATGAACAACATAAACGAAAAAGCCACCAGGGGGGTTATAGCTTCCCTGCCGGAAAAAGAATCTGCTTCCTGAAGCTTTGCCGTAAGTGAGGTGTCATCTTCACCGGTTTCGGCCTGGTATAATATCCCCAGGGTGCTTACCACCACCTCTTTAGCTGCAAGACCGGAAATTATGCTTACGGTAAGTCTCCATTCGAATCCGAGCGGATTCATCACTGGATCGAGCGCCCTTCCGACAGAACCGATTATTGATTTTGCCTGATGCTCGCTTTTCTTCTCCATTATTAGATTACTGATCTCCCTTTCTATGGAGTTCAGTCCGGCTATATCAATCCGGCCACTTTGAATATTGTCATCTAACTGTTTTTCATACGCAGCTATCTGCCCATCATAATCCTTTGAATAATTTATGTTACGCGGAAAGTTACTGAAAAACCAGACCACGATGGAGGCAATCAGGATGACCCCTCCTATCTTCTTAAGATACTGACCTGTTCTGAACGACACATGATTGATGATGCTTCTGGCTGTGGGGACCCTATACGGAGGAAGTTCCATTACAAAGGGTATATCCTGGGTCCTGAAATATACTTTTTTAAGCAGGATGGAGGAAATAATTGCCAGCATTGCCCCTATAAGATAAAGGATCAGCAATATAAGACCATGATTCTTTGAAAAGAATGCGGTGATGAAAAGGATATACACAGGCAGCCTGGCACTACAGGACATGAACGGTATGATAAGCATTGTCACCAGACGGTCGCGGCGGCTTTCGATGATCCTCGTTGCCATTATTGCAGGTACGTTGCATCCAAAACCCATGAAGAGGGGAATGAATGACTTACCGTGCAGCCCCATGTTATGCATGAGCTTGTCCATTATGAAAACAGCCCTGGCCATATAGCCTGTGTCTTCCATGAAGGAGATAAACAGGAACAGGATGATAATATTTGGAAGGAATACCAGCACTCCTCCCACACCGCTTATTATTCCGTCAGCCAGAAAATCTCTTAACAACCCCGGATCCGAAGTTTCCCTGACGATTTGTGACAGCCAGTTCACTCCCATCTCCATCCAGTCCTGAAGGTAGCCTCCCAGACGGAAGGTTGTAAAAAATGTCACCCAGAGAAAAAATATAAAAAGAGGAATTCCAAGATATTTGTTTGTTAAATAGTTATCAATTATCTGCGTCTTTCTCAGGCGCTTCTTCTCACTGATGGTTAGCGTCTCCTTAAGTGCACCGGCAATAAACCCGTAGCGCATGTCAGTTATGGCTGTCTCAACCGAATCGGTATAGAGTTTGTCAAGCCTTTCGGATTCCTGACGTGCGGTGGCAATGATCTCATCGGAATTGACACAACCTCTGATGTTGTTGAGGAACACTTTGTCTTTTGACAGCAGTTCGAGAGCCAGGTAACGTGCGGCAACTATATTTGTAAAATTTCTGTTCTCATCTATCTTGATCTTCGACTGAAGAGCACATACCGAATTCTCGATCTCGGTGCCATAATTCACGTGCACGTGCCTTACCGATGGCTCACGGTTTTCATATACTTCAATGACCTTATCGAATAGTTTTTTTATCCCCTTGCCCCTTGAACTTACCGTCGGCACCACAGGAATGCCAAGAAGTTTTCCAAGGGTTTTGTGATCGAGCGAATCACCCTTTCTGATAAGTTCATCATACATGTTAAGGGCTATCACCACCTGTATCCCCATGTCAATAAGCTGGGTAGTGAGATACAGGTTTCTTTCAAGGCTGGAGGCATCAACAATGTTGATAACTATGTCGGGCTTTTTATCGAAAATATAATCCCTGACATATACCTCTTCAGGTGAATAACTCTGAAGAGAATATGTACCCGGAAGATCGACAATTGAGAAGGTATATCCTGATTGCTTATAGGTGGCTTCACTGGAATTAACTGTAACACCTGCATAATTTGCAACTTTCTCCTTTGCTCCCGATGCAAAGTTAAAGAGGGTCGTTTTTCCGGAATTCGGATTACCAATAAGGGCAATACTAAGGTTTTTACTCTTATCAACCCATGCCGTATTCTCATTTTCTGCCTGAAGGACTTCAGTGTAATTGAATGGATGATCGAGTGAGAGGTTGCGGTCAACCTCAATTAATTTAGCTTCACTGTTGCGCAGTGAAACATAATACCCCATCACATAATATTCAATGGGATCTCTGAGCGGGGCTTTTCTTACTACTGTCACTCTCTTGCCGGCTATAAACCCCATCTCCATGAGGCGCCGCCTGAACTGACCTCGTCCCTTGATCTTCAGAATGATCCCCTCTTCTCCTTCGGCAAGGTCGTATAAAGTAATCATATATTAAAAGCCTATATGCTGGTAACTGATGAAGCACGAAAATGTTCAATAACAGATCATCTGATACGCGTCAGCAACTACCGGCAACCTGACGAAATTATGAATAATGCTAGTCTGTCCTGATCTTGACCACGACTTTACGAACCGGTGAATTATCACCGTCCTTCATTCCCGGAGCATGAAGATCGTCGGGGAAGAAAAGAAAGAACCTGTCGGGAAGGGCCTCCAGCTTTTTTGCACTGCCTACAGTCATGAACATAATGTCGTTTGCTTCGCTGTAAGGTTCCAGGATTTCCCTCTGCTCTGAGGCAGGGGCAAGCCCTATAAGCTCTCTTCCACTCACAACATACTGAAGATCAATATATTTACGATGCGACTCGTATCGTGCATCTTCCTCGTTTTTGGTAAGGTATTCACTTACCGGTGCATAAACAAGATCTCCGTCGATGTCATGACGCTTTAGTTCCATATTTTCCAGATCGCTTTCCTTCATGAACCTGAAAGCCTTATCCCATCTGTCCTTGTGCTTAAAATACGAAACAGCGAAGGCCTTTCTGTTTATTGAGGCGTCGGGACTGACATTCCATCCGTTTTTCCATTCGCCTTTCTCAAACCATGTATTGATTTGTTTATCACTCCATGACGAAGGATCCGTTGAGCTTTTACAGCCCAGGAAACCAAGTATACCTGTAAATACCATGACTTTGAATAATAAGTTTTTCATATGAAATAATATTACTGTATTGTTGGAAATTAAGTAGTTCACCCCGGTAACCCGGGAAAACCTAAGTGGATTTTTATTTTTTCATGCTTATTTGTGATTTTGTATCATATGGGATTCATATCCTTAACAATAATTTTAGTATGCTGAACATGTCTTTCACAAAGAACCAGTTTAAAACACCGGTAAAATTACAAAAAGTAGGCGTTTTCAGGATTGTAACGTGGTAAAAAATAACTCAGCCTGTTAATCCTGAGATAATGGCCTGACATTCATTCCAGAATTTATCTTCAGTTTCACCCTGGAATTCAGGTATTCTCCTTATCCTTCTCCTGAAATCGACTATGACACCATCAGGAGATTGATCCATCAAAATATATTCAACTAGCCGCCGGGCCACTGTTGATGACCTTCTCATAAAAGGAGATGCAATCCTGTAGAGAAAGGAGAAGAATTTCCCCCTCATCCTGTAAATACCTGATCCAAATATCCCCGGATCGAAACTGAAGCACCGGAAGTTGCCGTCAGGGAACAAGCTCTTAAGGTGACGGCACATTATTGCCAGATAGAGCTTTGATTGTGAGTAAGCCTTTGCTGCAATGTAAGCTTTAACGTCGCCGGCCTCCCTCAGGTTGGCAATACGATATACAGGAGAGGTTACAGAAACAATTTTTAATGGTCGTCCGCTTTTCTTATTATTTATTACCAGAATATCCAGAAGCAGGTGTGCAAGGAAGTTAACCTGGTAAGTATACTCCAGATCATCTTCAGTAATTTTTTTATCAACGGGGCTAAGTACGCCCGCGTTATTTATCAGCACATCTATTTCATGTTCGAAACATATAGCCTTAAATACTGCAGCAGCCAAAACGAGGTTACTGAAATCGACCCTGTAAAATGTGAAGCTCTCTTCATACCCGGGAAATGACACAGTTCTCCTTCCTGTTGTCACAACATGGTATCCTTCTGCAAGGAACAATCTTACAAGATTAAGCCCCAGGCCTGAGGTACCTCCTGTAATAAGTATCGTTTTCTTTTCAGCAGGAATTGTCATCCGAAAAGGAATTTCTCCGGATTTATCTCGCACATCAGCTCTTTCTGTTTTTCGGAAAGATGCGGGGTGGTCAGGAAGTTGTCGAGATATTCGTTATAAGAACCTGACCAAATGAGGTTAATAAGGTAATCGGCTCCAAAGAGTATGTTGGCCTCAGTCTGTGAATCCATTATGCGAGCCACTTTCCTGTAATTATCCTTATCGGTTGTCTGGCATGAGCAGTCGGTATATACGTTCCCATTCTCCCTGATACAGGACATAATTGTTTTCTGCCAGTCATCCCTTCCGTCGAATTGTGTTCCGAGGTGGGCGAAATTTATTTTCAGGTCCCTGTATTCCGCACGTGCAAGGACTTTTTTCCATCGGTTCGAAGGGTCGGTAAATTCACTTGCCTTAGGAGATGTTATGTAACCCCTTCCGCTGCAATGAACAGTAAGAGGTATCCTTTTCCTGACACATTCGCTGTAAAGAAATCTTACCTTTTCAAGCTCCTTGCTGTCATCGGGCCAGGGATCAAATCCCAGCGGAGGATATAGCTTAATTCCTGCAAAAATATATGAATAATAATCTGCGTCCTCCTTCTCCCTGTTACGGGTTATCATATCCTCAAGGTCGGCTCTCACTTTCCCCATCTTTCTGAGAATTTTTGCCCTTCTTTTATCCGGCTGATCGTCACGCTCATAGTCTCTGAAATATTTATCGAATAATTCGGCAATCTCGGTTAGATCGTAATTCCGGGGATTGAGACCCAGAAATGGATAGATCTCAAAGAGTTTATTATCCGGAGGAGTCACAGCAGGGATAAGTTTAAGCCTGCCCAGCTTGTCAGGATGAGGAATAAGATCAAAATTAAAATAGAACCATACAGCATTTAACAGGTCAACTACCTGGTTTATGATCGGTTTAGCAGGAGGGAGATTATAGAAACAATCGTCGAGCCCGAGGTTTTTGTAGCCGAAATCCATAAGCAGGGGGCAAACTGCCAGCTTCCGGTATCGTGCTCCCGGGAAGGTTCCGAAGTGCTTTTTATCACGTAACAGAAAGTATTCGGTGTACAGGAAATGATATTCAATTGCTCCTTCCATTACCGATAAGAGGTTACGCAGGTTTTTTGCATCATCCCTGATATATTCCTTTACTTTCCGGGTTACCTTGCCCGGGAAGAGATTTACAATCCACAGCGGCAGTATCTTCAGCACAAAAGGGAAACTGCCCAGTATTTTCCTTGTTGTTTTTGTGTCGATCAGGTCATCTCTCAGTACAAACGCCAGCAGATTGGGATGGCTCAGATCGAACAGATGGTAATGGACATCATAGAACCTGTCAGACATTTTAATTTTATTTAAGGTTAAATCCGGGTGTTTACCAGACTTTTTCTGCAAGCAGCAGATTCCTGAGCTCATTTGGTTTCAGACCTTCCCTCAGTATCCCTGATTCGGAGTAGGATATCCTTCCCGTTTCCTCCGACACCACAACCACTATGGCATCGGTATGTTCCGACATGCCTATGGCCGCCCTGTGACGCATACCCAGGTTAGACGGCAGTTTGAACTGGTCGGTTACCGGCAGTGGACATCTCGCAGCCAGAATCAGACCATCTTCTATCAGGACTGCACCGTCGTGAAGCGGATTGTTCTTGAAAAAGAGTGTTTCCAGCAACTCTGCACTTATCTGTGCTTTAATGATCTGACCTTCTTCGGTATATGCTGCCAGCCTGGTCTGCCTGCCAATGACGATAAGAGCTCCTATTCTTTTTCCCGACATAGAAACGGCGGCTTCAACAAGCTCTTCCACAACCGCCGGTGCCAGTATATTTTCATCCAGATTACTGAAGAAACGTTTCAGAGTAAACCTTGTATTTCTCATATACCTGTTCCCCAGCATGAGCAGAAAACGTCTCACCTCCTGCTGGAATACAACGATAAGGGCTATTACACCGACACCTGTGACCTGTCCGATGATGGAACTCACAAGCTCCATATTTAGAGCCTTGACCAGTAGCCAGAAGAGATATATCAGAAATATTGCAATAAATATGCTCAGGGCAGCTGTACCTTTTATTATCCTGTACAGCTGATAAAAGATAAAGGCAACGAGCAGAATGTCAATAATGTCTAATACTGTGATTGGGACGATCATTTTTCAGTGAGTTTTTGAGTTTCATCCTGCCTGTTTATCAGCATGTTTATGAGCTTTATACTCTCCGCTGCTTCCTTTACATCGTGTACCCTGAGAATATCAGCACCTCCCATAAGCGCAACAGAATTAAGCACTGTAGTTCCGTTAAGGGCTTCTCCGGGTGTTATTCCAAGGGTCTTCCAGATCATCGATTTGCGGGAAACACCTGCAACAAGAGGAAGTCCGGCTATCGTAAAATCATGAAAGCGGCGAAGAATCTCAAAGTTATGATTTATTGACTTCCCAAACCCTATCCCGGGATCAAGAAGTATATCCTTCACTCCTGCTGATTGAAGATCGTAGATCTTAGTGCTGAACCATTTAAGTATGTCGGCAACAACATCTTCATAAACAGGATTTTCCTGCATCGTACGTGGTGTCCCCTGCATGTGCATCATTATATAGGGAACATTAAGCTCCCTGACAACACTGAACATATCACTGTCGGCTTCTCCTCCCGATATATCATTAATTATCAGAGCTCCGCACTCTTCAACAGCTTTCCTGGCAACTGAAGCCCTGAAAGTATCGACGGAAATCACAGTTCCCGGCAACTCCCTGATTATAAAGCGAATTGCATCCAGCACTCTTCTTTCCTCCTCTTCGACCGCGATATCAGGTGCATATGGCCGTGTTGACACACCTCCCACATCAATAACTGATGCCCCCTCATCTGTCATTCTCGCTGCCGTTTCAATTATCTGCCTCTCTCCTGAAACTCTGCTGCCTTCGTAAAACGAATCGGGGGTGACATTAATGATGCCCATCACCTTTGGAACCGACAGATCAAGTAGTCTGCCGCCAACATTGATATATTTAGGCCTGTTTGTCAAATATGATGAATTAATGCCGAAAATAGTAAAATTTTCTGATACCAGCCCACAGCAGCATGACTTAAGGCATGCATAAAATTTATCCCTGCGGGCATAATAAACGAAGGTTAATAATACGTTCGTAATATGTCAGGGCATATTTTCTGAATTGGCCCCGTGTTATTACATTTGCATTGTATGGCATCAGACGGTTATGAAACTTATTGTCATTGAGGGTATCGACGGTGCAGGTAAATCGACTCAGATCGGTTTACTGAGAAAGTACTTTTCCGGACTGGGATTAGTATGCGAACATCTTCATTTTCCGAGAACTGATGAACCATATTTCGGGGAATTGATCGCCAGGTTTCTTAGAGGCGAATTCGGCTCCCTAAATAACGTTGACCCGTGGCTTGTGGCTATGCTTTATGCAGGCGACAGAAAAGATGCCGGAGAACAGATAAGAAACTGGCTCAACGATGGCAGGGTGGTATTACTCGACAGGTACACTTATTCAAACATAGCATACCAGTGCGCCAAGCTTGATGACCGCCACAGTCAGGATTTGCTGATGAACTGGATCATCGACCTGGAGTTCAGACACTTTGGCATACCGTTTCCCGATCTCAACATTTTTCTCGATGTCCCTATATCATTCACAAGTCACAAACTTGCCTCCTCGAGGACAGGCAGCGACAGAAGTTATCTTAACGGCACCAGGGACATCCACGAAGAGTCAATAATTTTTCAGCAAAAAGTGCGTGATATGTACCTCAGGGTAAGTGAAAGCGATGAAAGGCTGCAGGTAATTACCTGCAGTGACGAAAAAGGAAGTATGCTGCCAATAGAAAAGATCTTCGGACTAATAATAAACATTATAAAGGAAAGGAATCTTTTTTAATAATGAAGCTATTAATCTATATCGCGAGATTTATTGTTGGAATTGTTTTTATTTTTTCAGGAACGGTAAAAGCAATCGATCCGGCTGGTTCGGTAATCAAGTTCCAGGATTATTTTTCTGCCTTCGGACTTACATTTCTCAACGATCTGAGTCTTCTTTTCACAATTCTTCTCTGTACGGCAGAATTTCTGGCCGGGATCTCTGTCCTGTTCAATATCCGTTTCCGTCAGGGTACCTGGCTGGTTATTATTATGATGTCCCTGTTTACACCTCTTACTCTCGTCCTTGCCCTTACAAACCCTGTATCAGACTGCGGTTGTTTCGGCGATGCGATAGTACTGACCAACTGGGAAACATTCCTGAAAAACATCATCCTGCTCATACCTTCCATATGGCTGTTTCTCAACAGGAAAAGATACCTTCCGGAAGGTTCTGTGATGAAGGATATTACTATCGCGGGCAGTATTGCTTTACTCTTCATCATGTTTCTGCTGTTCAACCTCAGGTATCTGCCTGTCATCGATTTCCGCCCTTATAAGACCGGAACCTATATCCCTGATCAGATGGTGATCCCCGAAGGCAAGCCTGTTGATAAATACGAGACAACCTTTATTTATGAAAAAGACGGCGTTCAGAAGGAGTTCGACCTGACAAATTATCCGGCCGATGACACTGCCTGGAAGTTTGTCGATCAGAAAAGTGTGCTGGTGTCAAAAGGATATGAACCCCCTATTCATGATTTTATTCTTACAAATCTCAATAATATCGATATTACCGACCAGATTCTGAGTTCTGACAATTATACTGTACTGATGGTTGCCAGGAAAGTATCAGAAACAGATCCGGCACTCCTTGAGCAGGGTTATGCCCTGGGACGGTTCTGCAAAGATAACTCAATTGATTTTTATATACTTACGTCTTCAGCCTCTCAGGAACTATCATCAATAAGCAATGATCACACCTATCTTATGGTTGATGAAATAACCCTGAAAACAATGATAAGGTCAAACCCGGGTTACCTTATGCTGAAAAAAGGGACCATCCTCCACAAATGGTCCTGGGCCGGACTTCCCGGTGAAGAAGAAATTTTACAGATCATACTAAATAATAAGAATTAAAGATAAACATTATGAGAAAGAAGATAGTTGCGGGTAACTGGAAGATGAACATGACCCTGGATGATGGACTGGCTTTTGCAGAATCGATTGAAAAGTATTATAAAGACAAGCCATCCCCTGCAGCGGAGGTTATCATCTGCACTCCTTTTATTCACCTTGCAGGAGTGGCCGTATTGCTTAAAAACGGCAAAGTAAAATTTGGAGCTCAGAACTGTGCTTCCGAAGCTTCAGGAGCTTATACGGGAGAAGTATCTGCGGCCATGATCAAAAGCACGGGTGCACAATATGTCATTATAGGACATTCTGAGAGAAGGACGTATTACCATGAAGATGATTCACTGCTAAACTGCAAAACAAGACTTGCTCTCGACAACGGTCTGAAGGTTATCTTCTGCTGCGGTGAGATTAAAGAAGAACGCGAAGCCTTAAAGCATCACGAAGTGGTAAGAAAACAACTGCATGAAGGGCTTTTCAGCCTGTCGGCCGATGAAATAAAAAATATCGTCATTGCGTATGAACCTGTGTGGGCAATTGGTACGGGACTTACAGCTACCCCCGACCAGGCGCAGGAGATGCATAATTTTATAAGAAAGCTTACAGAAGAAAAATACGGCAGCAACGTTGCAGATGATCTGACAATCCTTTACGGTGGAAGCTGCAAACCCTCGAATGCCGCCGAGATATTCTCAAAACCCGATGTCGATGGCGGACTTATAGGAGGTGCATCTCTGAAACTGGAAGATTTCACTGCAATTGTGGAAGCTGTCTGACTTCAATGCATCGTATAACAGGTAATGCCTGCCGGTTGAAAGAACTCCGGATAATACGGGTGTTCAGGCCGGCAGAAAACAGGAGAATGGATGGAAAAAGAACAATTATGAAAAACTCACTGCACATCTCCGGAATTATTCTTCTGTTGCTGATTCCCTTCAGGGCACAGAGCCAGGTCCGGACACCTTTCTCAGGCGATCCGGAAAAGTTTAAAACTGAACTTACAACTTTCCTGGGGCCTAACCTGAACGATACCCAAAAAGCTGGTTTGACCACCTTTCTTGCAAGATGGGACAGTGCTTCTTTCGGAGAAATTAACAAGATAAAGATAATCGACATCATAAGCCAGTATCATGGCAGATCGATGCGAACAATTCCTCACTACTACAATCTGATATCTGCTTTTAACATCCTTATTGACGATGATGCAGGGGAAAAGCTGCTCGGTGACTGGCTGACCGGACTGAGTGAGATATTGTTTAATCCCAGGATCAACAATGAAAATGCAGACAGGTATGTGAAGAACACATGCCTGATGGTCAGTGATAATATCCTGGCGGAAACGCCTTCGCTGCGGTGGAAGGTAAAGAACAGCAAGCCTGTCTTCGGCCACGACACAGCTTTTGCCGCCGAAATACAAAATGCGACACTTACCTGCTACACCATGAGAGACAGCACGGAAATATATAATGTCTCCGGAGTGTATATCCCCGAGACAATGGAATTTCATGGTACGGGGGGCAGGATTACCTGGGAAAAAGCAGGTTATCCTGCCGGTGATGTATTTGCCGACCTTGAAGATTACATCATCAACACTTCAAGGAACAACTTTATAATCGACTCGGCATGGCTGACCCATAAAACCTATTTCAAAGAACCCGTCAGAGGAGTGCTGTCAGATCAGGCAATAAGCTTCCGGAATAAACAGAATGCAAATTTCCCTAAATTCGAGACCTATGTAAAGGAATTCAAACTCGACAACATTTATGAAGGTGTTAACTACGAAGGAGGGATGACAATTGAAGGAGCCACCGTAAAGGGTACAGGAACCAGCGCATTTCCGGCCCGTGTGACACTTTTCCGTAAAGACACCCTCTATCTGAACATTACCTCAACCGAATACCTGTTCGACCAGAACGGTCTTACAAGTGCCGAAACTTCTGCCACCCTGTATCTCGAAAATGATTCTATTTACCATTCCAATCTGGGTTTTTCATACAATGCCGGACAAAGACTTGTCAACCTTTACAGGGCCGCAAATCCAGTCTCTAAAAGTCCATATTTCAACTCCTTCCATAATCTCGATATGTATTTTGAGCTTCTGTCGTGGAACATGAATGAATCAAAGATCATGATGACAAGACCCAGAGGCGCTGCACTTGGAATGGCTGCATTCGAATCGGCATCATTCTTCGATTCCAACTATTTCCTGAGACTCTCGGGTATTGATCAGTATCATCCTCTGAACCGCCTGAGGAAATTTGCCGACTGGTACTATTCTGACACCTTCCCCGTGGAAGAACTTGCCAAATGGATGAATAAACCCCTTGAGGCTGTGACCTCAATGTGTATCGACATGGCTAATAAAGGATTCATTTTCTATAACAGGGCATTCAATGAGATAACCCTCAAGAAAAAAGTTGATGACTTCCTTACTGCTTTTGCCAGGAAGAAAGATTATGATATTCTTTATTTTACCAGCGAAACAAAAGCCCCTGTCGACAATGCAATTCTTGATCTGAAGGATAACCTGATCACGGTAAACGGGGTTCAGGCAATCTACCTTAGTGATTCACAGCGTGTTGCAATATACCCTTATGACCAGAGAGTGGTAATCGGACGGAACAGGAACATTCAATTTGACGGTGTTGTGCAGGCCGGGCTCTTTACAATTTTCGGACATGAATTCGATTTTGATTACGACACTTTCAAAATAGACCTCCAGAAAATTGATTCAATCAGACTGGCTGTCGAGACTGATGAAAAAGATGCAAATGGCAGAGCTCTCATCAGGGAAATTGAAAACTTAATTCAACTGGGTACTGCCGAACTATTTATCGATCAACCCGATAACAAGTCAGGACTTAAAAGCCTGAAGCAGTATCCTGTTTTCAATGCCCTGACATATTCATATATCTTTTATGATGATATACCCGGACTCGAAGGTGTGTATCCCAAAGAAGATTTTTATTTCAGGGTAGATCCATTCAACTATGAGAACATCGACCATTTCAGGACAGAAGAAATAAAACTGTCGGGAGAATTTAACGGCGGTACTGTTATCGAACCCATGCCTCAATACCTTACCGTTCAGGAAAACAATTCACTCGGATTTAACATGAATATCCCTGAAGAAGGTCTTGAAATATACGGCTCCAAAGGCAGTATGTTTGATAACCTGGTAATGAGCAATGAAGGTATGACGGGAAGCGGCACACTGAAGCACCTTACTGCAACAGTCAGGTCGGAAAAATTCCGGTTCTTCCCCGATTCGGTGGTAACCCTGGCAGAAAGCTTTACAATCGACGACGACGGTACGGGACTATACCCGGGTCTGAAAGCTGAAAATGTAAATATAAAATGGCTTACGACAAAAGATGAACTTATTGCCAGGAATACCGTCGACAGAAATTTTGATATGTTCGGTAACGGAACGATGCTGGCCGGAGACCTTATACTTTCCCCCGGTTCGCTGAAAGGTTCGGGAATAATAGGAACACCTGATTCCAGAATAACATCTGAACAGTTCAGCTTTACCTCACAAACCATACACGCCGACACCTCTGATTATAACCTTCTGTCAAAAACAACAAGCGGTTATTCGTTCATCGCTGAAAATGCAAAGACTGATGTCGATTTCGGACTAAAAAAAGCCAGTTTCCGTCTTAACACCGACAGCTCCGTTGTCAAATTCCCGGAAGTGCAGTATGTATGTACCATGACCGACTTCACCTACAATATGGACACCAGGATACTCGACATGGAGCAGGAAGGCAAATCCGAAACACCTCTTCTGTCTCCGGGAAAACTGCTCGAAGTTGACAGAAACAACCTCGACAGGCCTACATTCCTGGCCACTAATGTAATTGGAGATACTATTTCATTTTCATCGTGGAAGGGCAGATATTTTCTTGACGAAGAATACATAGAAGCAGAAAACATTAATTACATCCCTGTTGCTGATGCCCTTATTCAGCCGGGTAACGGAAAGATAACGATACGCAGAAGAGGAAGGATCGATAAGATCGAAAATGCCAATGTAGCCGTGAACAACCGTCACCTTCTCAACAGCGCCACAATTAATATTATTTCAACAAAGCGCTACTCAGGAAGCGGTGTTTACGATTATACAGACGAGAATAAGGAAATCCAGAAGATTAACTTTCCCGAAATAACCGTTGATTCGTTGGTAACAACAGCAAAAGGGTATATCCCGGCGAATCCGAAATTCATGCTCAGTCAGGCATTTACATTTACAGGCGATGTGACCCTTAGTGCTGACAAAGAACACCTTCTGTTCAGCGGGGGAGCGGGCATTGTTCATGATTGCGGCAGACTGAAATCCTATACGATAAAATTCAATTCCCTGATCGATCCGGAAAATGTGATGATCCCCGTAAGCGATAAGCCGCGCGATATCAACGACAATATGGTGTTCACCGGATCGTTTATCAACCTCGATTCAATACATATTTACCCGGCTTTCCTTTCAGCACAGAAATCATGGACCGACGTGGCTGTAGTAAAACCGGGAGGATATATGTATTATGAAAAATCGAAAGGTCGCTACCTCGTAGCCTCACTCGAAAAAATTGCCGACCAGACACGGCACGGCAATATGGTCGCTCTCGACAGGAACATGTGCATACTTTACGGAGAAGGCAAACTTGACCTGGGCACTGACTTCAACCTGGCCAGGATGGATGCCGCCGGTAACATAACCCATAATATAGACTCAGGGAAGGTAAGAATGAATGCCATTCTGGCTTTCGATTTCTTCTTCGATGAAGAAGCACTAAACATAATGAGTAACGATATTAAACTTCTTACAACCCTTAAGCCTGTGAACCTGAACAGTGAATTATACAGAAAAGGGATGAACGACCTTCTGGGTGAAGCAACAGCCACAAAAATAAATGAAGAGATGAACCTTTTCGGAACATCAGGAAACCTTCCAAAAGATTTTAATTATGAACTGGTGCTTAACGACGTTAACCTCTACTGGAATGATGCAACTTCATCATTCCGGTCGGAAGGCCGTATAGGTATAGGGTTTATAGGTAATCAGCCGGTAAACCTGTATGTGGACGGCTACATAGAGATCCAGAGAAGGCGTTCGGGAGATCTCTTCGACATATATCTTAAAGCCGATGATTCAAATTACTTCTATTTTTCATATCTGACAGGCAATCTTATGGTGCAGGCAGGTAACAATAATTTTAACACCCTGATTGCAACCAAAAGACTTAACGAAAGAAGACATCCCGAATCAACAAATCAAAAACCCTATATCTATATGATATCGGTTGAGGAGAGAATGGAGAAATTCATCCAGAGAATGAAGATGGAAGATGTTTTTAATGAAAATGAACCTTTGCGCTGATACAATTATCTGAAAAATGCAGGTATACTATGCTCCGGGGATAACGGGCAGCGATTACCATATTCTTGACAGCAGTGAGTCACGACATCTGGTAAGGGTGCTCAGAATGAAAAAGGGTGATCCTGTTTTTCTGATCGACGGCAAAGGAAACCTTTACAGGGGGGTTATTGAGGATCCCGATAAGGACGGGTGCCGCATCGGAATTATTTCTGTAACGCCTGATTTTGAAAAAAGAGATTACAGGTTGCATGTGGCAATTTCGCCACTGAAAAACAATGAGCGTCTTGAATGGTTCATCGAAAAAGCCGTCGAAACAGGAATAGATGAGATCAGTCTGATCATCTGCAGCAACACGGAGAAGCAGAAAGTCAGGATGCAAAGACTGAGAAATATAATGCTCTCGGCCATGAAACAATCCCTGAAAGCCAGGGAGACAATTATTAATGAGCCTGTTGTATTTTCTGATCTTATAAACAGATCATACGGTGAGAAGCTTATGATAGCTCACTGTAACGGGACCAGGGAGAGGAAATATATTTCAGAAATATGCCACAAGGGTGATGATGTCCTGATCCTCATCGGGCCCGAAGGTGATTTTACCATCGGGGAAATTAATGAAGCTGCAGGCAGAAAATTCAACGAGATATCGTTTGGAAAAAGCAGGTTCAGAACGGAAACGGCAGGCATAGCTGCCTGCCTTTCCGTGTATCTTCTGAATCAATAACTGATGTTAATTTGTAAAGAAATCCAGGACGTTACCGATCATTTTCGACGGCATACTGTAGAATTCTGTATACTTACAGTCGTTACAGGTAACCGAAGTGAAGTGCTTGTTCTGAATATTGAAGAGCTTGGTAACAAAACTACCCGTCGTTCTGATTTCACCTGTTGTACATAATCTGCATCCACATTTCGGGCAGACATATTTGACTGGCTTATTCATTTTTATCGTTATTACCGGTTTGGTTATTGTTATGCGTTTTCCATCTGCCCGATTTCCGGAGAGCCTGGTCGAGGATGTATTCGATCTGCCCGTTTGTGCTGCGAAATTCATCGGCAGCCCATTTTTCGAGCGATCTCAGCTTTGCCGGATCAATCCTCAGAACAAATGGTTTTTTTGCGCTCATCTTATGCGTGTAAAGTACCTGCGTTCACAACAGGAGTGGCATCCTTATCGCCACATAATACGACCATCAGGTTGCTGACCATGGCAGCTTTTTTCTCTTCATCGAGTTCGACTATGTTTTTGTCGGACAACTGTTCAAGAGCCATCTGGACCATCGACACAGCACCTTCCACTATCTTGAACCTTGCTGAAACAACAGCTGTGGCCTGCTGCCTCCTTAGCATTGCATTGGCTATCTCCTCAGCGTAGGCAATATAATTTATCCTGGCTTCTATCACTTCAATTCCGGCAATCATGAGTCGTTCGCGTATCTCCTTTTCCAGCTCCTCATTTATCTCCTCCCCGCCGCTTCGAAGTGCTATCTCAGCTTCATGATCCTCAAAATTATCGTACGGATATAATCCGGCCAGTTTTCTAAGGGCAGCATCGCTCTGAACAAGAACAAAATGCTGGTAATCGTCAACATCAAATACAGCTTTGTAGGTATCAAGGACCCTCCATACAAGCACAAAGCCTATTTTTATGGGGTTACCAACCTTGTCGTTCACTTTAATGGGTTCGCTGTCAAAATTCCTTGCCCTGAGCGATATTTTTCGCTTGACATAAAAAGGATTGACCCAGAAGAAACCATTCTCCCTTATGGTACCTTTATAGGCACCGAACAGAACCATCACGCATGAACCGTTAGGGTTTACCACAGTAAATCCTATCATGGTGAAAATGAAAAGAAGCATAAGAACAACACCAAGCCAGATAATTTCAAATACAAATCCGGTAATGCAACCGGACAGCATAAGAAAAGCCATCAGCAGTGCAAAGTAACCCGATACGGGTTTGACGGAAAATTCCTTTTTCATGGTTATTGATATTAGTTTAATATCATAAAGATACTAATTTAAATTAATTAAAACAAAAAAATCACCGGAAATTTATGGCTCTTTCCTGTGATAAAATCTTTCAGTGTTTCCTGCAAGCCTTTATAACTCTGTTTGTCAGACAATTACCGGGTTCAGGCTTTAGAACATTCAACAAACCTATAACATCATCGTATTGGGCATATATGCCAAAAGCATCACCAATCAGGTCGGTTTTTTCAGTATGGATGTCACGGTATGAAAGAAAAGGAGTAGAATTTAAACCCATAGGCACCATTTTTTATTTAAAAACGGTGGCCTTATGTTAATATTGCATATTCATACATGAAAAAAAAACACTTTTTTCACTGATTTTAATTATATGAAAAAGTCCCGTGGTCTGTATCCTGTCAGTTTAGTGTAAGTGATATCTTCTTCTCCTCCATCATCTTGCGCATGTTTATAAGCGCATAACGCATTCGTCCAAGTGCAGTGTTGATGCTAACGTCGGTTATTTCTGCAATCTCCCTGAAACTTAGGCCTGAATAATGTCTGAGTATAACCACTTCACGCTGATCGTCGGGAAGGGAGCTGATCATTTTGCGAACATCCTTCTGTATCTGTCGCCTGATCATTTCGTCTTCTACATTAGCTTCGGCAAGCTTCTTTGAATTGAGAAGGTCTGACTCATAATCATCGTTCGACACGGTATTGATCTGTTTGAGTCTTCTGAAATGATCAATTATCAGGTTATGTGCTATCCGCATTACCCAGGAAACAAACTTTCCGTTGTCCTGGTATTTTCCGCTCCTTACCGATTGTATGACCTTCATGAATGTATCCTGAAAAAGGTCTTCAGCAAGGGCCTGATCGCGTATATAAAGACTTATATAAGCGAAAACTTTATTCTTATGGCGTCGGATTATCTGGTCAAAACAGGATTCGTCGCCTTTTATGAACTTCTCGATAAGTTCATAATCGGTTATCATTTTGCTCATAGCTCTCTCTTTAAAGTAAAAAGAGTAGAGATATTTCTATAGGCGATCCTCCTTATTAGTTTAAACCTGATACAAAATAAAAGAATTTTTTTTGATCTTAAAATACTACTTTTGGATTTTAACAAAAAATTCACATAAATCTGCACTTTTACTGATGGACGGGAGTATAGAAATAAGGGGGGCCAGGGTACATAATCTGAAGAATATAGATGTAAAGATCCCGCGTAACAGTTTTGTAGTCATCACAGGAGTTTCAGGCTCAGGAAAATCATCGCTCGCTTTCGACACTTTATATGCCGAAGGGCAGAGGAGGTATGTTGAGAGCCTTTCATCATATGCACGTCAGTTTCTGGGCAGAATGAACAAGCCCGAGGTTGATTATATAAGTGGTATCCCTCCGGCTATTGCAATCGAACAAAAAGTAAATTCGCGTAATCCAAGATCAACTGTTGGTACTTCAACTGAGATATACGATTACATCAGGCTGCTCTATGCCCGTATTGGAAGAACATACTCCCCTGTCTCAGGAAAAGAAGTGAAAAAACACAGTGTCGACGACATTGTTGATTATCTGGCCTCGCTGCCTGAAGGCACAAAAGTAGTTATTACGTCGGCTGGAACGATCCCTGAGAAACTTGGTACTCTGGAGTATTTTGAGTTTCTTTCAAAACAGGGATTCGACAGGATCGAATCTGAGGGTAAAATACTAAGGACATCTGAAATAGACGATTTCAGCGGTTTTAAACCCGGTCAACGAGTAAATATTGTTATCGACAGGCTGGTGATAAGTCATTCTGCCGATAATTTCAGCAGGGCAGCAGATTCGGCACAAACAGCATTCCAGACAGGTCAGGGTTATTGTCAGGTTCTCATTCCGGAAGATGACAATCCCGGGAGGGAGAGCTTCTCGAACAAATTTGAAGCAGACGGAATTCTTTTCGAAGAACCCTCAGAATACCTGTTCAGCTTCAACAATCCCATCGGAGCCTGTCCTGTATGCGAAGGATACGGTAAAGTAATAGGTATCGATGAGAACCTTGTCATCCCAAACCGTAACCTGTCGGTATACGACGATGCAATAGTATGCTGGAAAGGCGAAACGATGAAGCAGTGGAAGGAAAGACTGATCCTCAATGCCGGGAAATTCGGGTTCCCGATTCATAAACCTTACTACCAGCTCACCGAAGAGCAAAAAGAAACGCTGTGGAAAGGGAACAGGTATTTTTACGGTATAAACAGGTTTTTTGAACACCTTGAGGAAAAAAAATATAAGATCCAGTACCGCGTTTTACTGAGCCGTTACAGGGGAAAAACGACCTGTCCGGCCTGCAAGGGGTCAAGACTAAGGAAGGAAGCTTCTTTTGTAATGATAGCCGGCAAAAGTATACAGGAACTGATTAGCATGCCTGTTGACAGTTTGTATGAACATTTTTCCAGACTGAAGCTGGAACCCGATGAAGCTCATATTGCAGAACGTCTGCTAAAAGAGATCACGGTCAGACTGCGTTTCCTTACCGATGTTGGTCTCCCCTACCTCACCCTCGACAGACATTCTTCAACCCTCTCAGGAGGTGAATCCCAGCGGATCAATCTTTCTACTTCTCTGGGAAGCAACCTTACAGGATCAATGTATATCCTCGATGAGCCCAGCATCGGTCTTCATCCCCGCGACACAAACCTCCTGATCAGGGTATTGAAAGAGCTTCGTGACCTTGGAAACACTGTTATCGTTGTGGAGCATGAAGAAGAAATAATGAGGGCTGCGGATGAGATTATAGATATGGGTCCCGGGGCAGGAAGGTTCGGTGGGGAGGTTGTTTACCAGGGAGGACTTGACATTTCTGAAGCCAACAGATCACTCACGGCATCTTATCTGAACGGTAAGCTGAGTGTTCCCGTTCCGGCAAAAAGAAGAAAATGGAACAGTTATATTGAGGTGAAGGGAGCCAGGGAAAATAACCTGAAAGAAATAGATGTTCGTTTCCCTCTTCATGCCATTACAGCGGTTACAGGTGTGAGCGGATCGGGAAAATCGAGCCTGGTATCTGAAATACTTTACAAATATCTGTCGGGAAGGCTTAACGGCAACAATGGCAGACCAGGGCAATTCACAGCCATTACAGGCGACACGGCTTCTCTTAGTGGTGTGGAGATGGTCGACCAGAATCCCATAGGCAGGTCGAGCCGCTCCAACCCTGTCACCTATCTCAAGGCGTACGATGAGATTAGAAAACTATATGCAGAACAGCAGGCATCTGTGCAAAACAATTTCAAGGCTTCTCATTTCTCTTTCAATGTCGATGGCGGAAGATGTGAGGAGTGTCAGGGTGAAGGAATAATAAGAGTCGAGATGCAGTTCATGGCAGATGTGGAACTTACCTGTGAAGTTTGCAAGGGAATGAGATTCAGGAAAGAGATCCTTGAAGTCAGATACCACGGTGTTAATATTTACGAGATGCTGGAGATGACGATTGATGATGCGCTGGCATTCTTTTCGGCTCATCCCGGCAGGACAGAGAACAGGATCATCAGTAAGTTAAAGCCTCTTTCGGATGTCGGTCTCGGCTATATAAAGATGGGACAGTCGTCGAGCACTCTCTCAGGAGGAGAGAGCCAGCGTGTCAAACTTGCATATTTTCTGAGCCATGAAAAAGCCGACGGACATTTCCTTTTCATTTTCGATGAACCCACCACCGGTCTTCATTTTCATGATATAAACAAGCTCCTCAAATCGCTGAATGCACTTGTGGAGCATGGACATTCGGTAATACTTATCGAACATAACCAGGAGATCATAAAGAGCTGTGACTGGATCATCGACCTTGGTCCGGAAGGAGGTGAAGAAGGAGGTTATGTAGTATTTGAAGGCAAACCTGAAGATCTTGTCAAGTGCAAAAGATCATATACCGGTAAATACCTGTCTGCCAGGCTTATATCCTGAATATATAAGAATTTCCCGAATACGGAAGTAAAGGGTGTTCAGGTATTGTTTACTTTTTCATTTTGAATCCGAACATGATAGCAACACAGCCGCTTGCAGGTGTCTCTCCAGGCCTGTTGAATGAAGTCACCTTAACGACGATCTTGAGCTGCTGGCTCGATTGAAGCTTGAAGTCCCAGGTTGAAGCGTAATCTTTATCCTTGTTGGTATATAATACATTTTTGTTAACATCAAGAACTATGAATTCGACAGAAGGAAGCTTTTCCTCGCCAACAATGGCAACCCTGTATTCCATATCGGAATAGAATGTCTTATAGAGTTCAGCTTCCTCTCCTTCCACAAGAACAGCTGCATGATAGTTACCGTCGTGAGTGTAGTTCTGGAGTTGAGGAAGACATTCCTTCTTGGCAAAAGCCTTGCACTGTGCCCCGGCACTTATGCTCAAAGAAAAGAATAGTAATGTGATTAGGGGAAAAGTCTTGAAGAGTCTCATGGTCTTCTTAGTTTACGAATGAATTTCTGATCTCAGCCACAACATTTTTAAGCTCCAGGAAAGTTTCCTTCGTCATGTCCGATTTTACCTCCGATTTAAGTATGGTAGTGTTCGAGGCCTGGTCGTACTCCGGACGTACTGTCCCGGTAGTAAGTGTAATTTTGTCGAAAACGGCCTTTAGCTTCTGAACCTGACCTGTCAGTTCATCGACGAAAGGATTCCCCTGGTTCCTGTTAAGGAGATCGATCAGGATGTCGATGGAGAGTTTCTGGTCTATGATACGGCCTACAAGCTTATTGCCGTTGAAATCATCCATCTCTACAAGTTGTGTGGATATGTACAGTCCTTCAATCCATCCTCCAACAAGTACTGTTGCAGCTGTTGCCGGCTGATCGTTGTCTTCGAGATATGAGTTTGAATTCATGAATGTCTGTGATACTACTTCCATTATCACCTCACTGTTGTTAATGTTCTCCTCGAGCCTGTCGATATGTTCCTGTTCAATAGCTTCCAGAATACCCAGTCCGTCAGCCATTTTTTTGGCTGCATTCATGTAGTCAATAAGAAGCTGTGTCTGCTCATAGAGACTTGCAAAGCTCAGGTCGCATGTATAAACACCAAGGTTGAGAGCCATGGCTTTATTGGTCACATAGGAATTTACCCTGGAAACCGGATTTAGAAGTTTCTCGTCAAATTTGGCACCGGCAGACTTTATCAGCTGTGCCGATTCAAGTGGTGAGGGCAGGGCATTGAATATTTTCTTCGCCTGATCAATGTCCTCCTTTATCTCAGTAATGTTCCCGGGCAACTTTACCTCCTCATCCTCTTTCGGCGCTTTGGTTCCGCTCTTGCATCCGGTAATAGTGCTGAATACCAGAATAAACACCAACATAACAAGTGAGCTGATCCTGAAATTTTTATTCATGGTTTAAATGTTTAATTGTCAAACTTAATTAACGACTAAATTAGTATTTTATTTTTATTTTTCAAAAACAGCTTAATGATATTGGTGTTGATTTCTAACTTTGTAAAAATTATTTAAAGTGAAGAGATCGGAAAAGAAACTGAATGAACTCTCAGCCATTCTGAATAGCGACAATACAGACCTTATCGGGGAAACTGTAAAACAGCTGCGGGAAGAAGAACCCTTTGAAGGTGCTATAGCACTCCTGGCAACATTTTTTGACGGTTGCAGAGACAAGGATCTTATGAAACTGATAGGTAACTTTTTCAACGACCTGAAAGATCAGTCGGCAAGGCCTGAGGTTATAGCTGAGATCAGAAAACCGAGAAATCCCTCAACAACAAGCATGCTGGTAGCCTCATGCTGGCAGTCGGGACTCGATTATTCAGCCTACATTGAAGATATCGCCAGGGTTTTCCTGGATGCCGATTATGCAACAGCAATAGAATGCATGACTGTTATAGAAGAATCGGTCGAAAAAAACAGCAGGATTATTAAAGACAAGGTTATTGAAATTATAATGGAAAGCCCCCATGCTTTTATGCATGAGAAGAATCCCCTGACTCATGAGGTGCTCGGAATGCTCAGAAGTTAACCTGGAAAGTACCGGTAGCCCGGTCAGTCTTCAGAAGCAAAATATTTCATAAACTGTGTCCTTTCGAATACTACCGCCTGCTTGTAGTTCCGGTAATTCAGCTTTCCCCGGAAATCATCAACCGACGAATACCCCTTCTGTTCCATCCATGCTTCGATCTGTTCATTTATCCTGGTGAGAAAGGACATACCCTTTTCGTAAAGAACCGAGCAAACCTGAACCGAATTGGCTCCTGCGAGCAGGTATCTGATTGCGTCGGCACCACTGTGAACTCCTGTTGAAGCTGAAATGTTAATTTTGATATCCTGTGCACTGGCCATTGCTATCCACCTCAGCACGAACCTTCTCTCATTCTCATGACTGAATATAGATCCTGGCACCACCTCCAGGTTTTTGATGTCGATATCGGGTTCATAGAACCTGTTGAACATTACAACACCCTCAACCTTTCGCATATAAAAATGGTCAATGATATTGAGAATATTGGTGAACCGGTAACCTATCTTAATAGACAGTGGTATTGTAATCCTGCGTTTAAGCTTTTCTATCAGATCGAGATAGACCATTTCATATTCGGCTGCAGGTTTCTTCCTGTCAGAGGGCAGCAGGAAAACATTTATTTCCAGCGCATCGGCACCGGCTTCCTGAATATTCAGTGCAAAATCAGTCCATCCTTCGGATGTATAGCAGTTTATACTTGGAATGACAGGGATGTCGAGAATATCCTTTGCCTTCTTAATAAGTGTCAGATATTCATCAACCGAATGAGATTTTGAATAGTATGCGGCATAGTCGTCGGCCTCAGGGTAACTGTGAGTCGACATTATGTTATGCACGTACTGGTTTATCTGTTCCTCGAAAAGTGACTTCAGAACTACAGCTCCGGCACCGTTGTCGGCAGCTTCCTTAAGAGAACCCAGCGTCGAAGTGAGTCTGCTGCTGCTTACTATAATGGGGCTTTTAAGATTGAGCCCGAGATAATTAACCGATAATTTTCCCATAATAACAAATTAACTGATCACTGTTTGCGCTCTCCAAATATAATACTTCCTATCCTTACCATTGTGGATCCTTCTTCAATTGCCACAAGAAAATCGCCGGACATACCCATTGAAATCTCCCTGAATTCATCGGAATGACTGAAAAATTTATTCTTGAGTTCCCTGAAAACAGCAGCCAGGTTCCTGAATTCGAGCCTTACCTTTTCCATATCATCCGTGAAGGTGGCCATCCCCATAACACCGCAAATCCTAACCCGGCCGAGCTCCCTGAATTCATTGCTTTGTAACATTTTCCCGGCTTCCTCTCGGGTGAATCCTGATTTTGTTTCCTCTTCCGCGATGTGAAACTGAAGGAGACAGTCGACAGTCCTTCCAGCCTTGCCGGCTTCAGTATCGATTGTTTTCAGAAGCTTAAAGGAATGAATTGAATGTATCAAAGTTATGAACGGCACAATATATTTCACCTTGTTGGTCTGCAGATGACCTATCATGTGCCACTCAATATCCGGAGGAAGACTGTCCTTTTTACCGATAAGCTCCTTCACCCGGTTCTCCCCGAATAATCTGTGCCCGGTATCATATGCCAGCATAATGTCCGATACCGGCATAGTCTTCGAAACCGCAATAATTTTAATATGGTCAGGAACTTCTTGCTTAAGAGATATTATATTTTGAGCAATCTGTGACATCAATAAAACCAGGACCCGGAATATTATAATCTCATAATTAATCCAGCAGGTGAATAACCAGTCCGCTTCTGAGTTTTGGTTCGAACCATGTAGTTTTAGGCGGCATTATATTGCCTGAATCAGCTATATTTATAAGCTGTTTCATAGAAACGGGGAAAAGTGCAAAAGCGACCTTCATTTCACCACTGTCGACTCTTCTCTTCAGCTCAGCGAGTCCTCTTATCCCGCCAACAAAGTCCAGCCTCTTCGATGTGCGAAGGTCCTGGATATCAAGGATGGGGGAAAGTATCTGTTTTGTCAGTATGGTGACATCCAGAACACCGATCGGATCATCGTCATCGTAAGTGCCTTTTTTTGCAGTAAGACTGTACCATTTACCTGAAAGATACATTGAGAAGTTATGCAGACTGCGGGGTTTGAAGGTCTTTACACCTTTATCGCGAACAACAAAAGCTTCTTCCAGTTTTTTCAGGAATTCTGCTTCGCTGAGCCCGTTAAGATCCCTGATCACCCTGTTGTAATCTATTATTCTCAGCTGATCGTCAGGAAAATGTACCGCAAGGAAATAATTGTATTCCTCAGAACCTGTATGCTGAAGGTTTTTTTCACGTTTTTCCTTCCCAACGAGGGCTGCAGCGGCTGTTCTGTGATGTCCGTCGGCAACATAGGTAAAAGGCACCTTTGAGGCAAACAGCATTTCTATCTCATCTATAGTGGCAGGATCGCGTACAACCCAGAAATGGTGGCCGAATCCGTCTTCGGCAGTGAAATCATACTCGGGTTTTTGCTTCCTTACGATCTTTTTTACAATTGTATCCAGTTCTTTCACGGCAGGATAAGTAAAAAACACCGGTTCTATATTGGCATTGTTAACCCTCACATGAACCATCCTGTCCTGCTCCTTGTCGGGTCGTGTCAGCTCATGCTTTTTGATCACACCGTTCAGATAGTCATCCACAGAGGCGCAACCGACAATTCCGTACTGTGTTCTGCCTGCCATGGTCTGGGCGTAGATATAGTACATTGGATTTTCATCCATTACAAGCCACCCTTTTTCCTGCCACAGGGCAAAATTTTCCACCGATTTATTGTAAACAATATCAGAATGCACATCTGTGCCGGGAGGAAGGTCTATCTCAGCCCTGGTGATATGAAGAAGCGACCTTTCCTTTCCCCCGGCCATTTCACGTGCCTCGTCGGCATTCATAACATCGTAGGGAAGAGATGCCAGTTCTTTTACAATATCGCGGGGAGGTCTCAGGCCCCTGAAAGGTTTGACAACTGCCATATTTAACTTTGATAAGGTTTTTTAATTACTTATTGACGCGGAATTTTTCATTGCCGGTGCTGAAGTATTCAGCTATCTGTTTTGCAGCCGCTACGCCTGCGTTAATGTTTGCTTCTTCGGTCTGGGCTCCCATTTTTTTCGCGGTAAAGATGAACCTGCCTTTGTATTTTTCTTCGAATACTGCTTTGGTATCAGGCTCCACGTCAGACAGATAGCTTAAGTCTGTTCTTTCTTCGAAGATCTTCAGAAGAGCCTCTTCGTCGATAACTTCTTTACGTGCAGTATTAACCAGGACCGCATCTTCAGGCATGATCTTCAATAAGTTATTGCCGACCGATTTTTTTGTTTTTTCGTTGGCCGGCATATGGAGTGACACATAGCGGCATTTTGAATAGAGTTCCTCCGGGGTGGCACACGGTGTCACTCCTGCTATTTTCATTTCCTCTTCGCCTACGAAGGGATCAAACGCAAATAGTTCCATCCCGAATCCTCTTCCTATTTCAGCCATGTATTTACCTACATTGCCAAAAGCATGAAGGCCAAGGGTCTTACCTCTGAGTTCAGTGCCTGATTTTCCTCCAAAACCTCCCCGGGCATGATAAAGCATCATCTCAAAGGCCAGTTCGGCTACGGCATTTGAATTCTGTCCGGGAGTGTTCATTGCCACCACGTTGTGAGCCGTGCATGCCTCAAGGTCAAGGTTGTCGTAGCCTGCACCGGCACGCACAACTATCTTCAGTTTTTTTGCTGCATTCAGTACATCTGCTGTAACTTTATCGCTGCGAACGATAAGTGCCTCAGCATCAGCCACTGCTGTCAGCAGTTCGGAAACATCCCTGTAGTTTTCGAGCAATACGAGTTCATGTCCTTCCCTGTCGGTCACTTTGCGAATGAGGCTTATGGCGACTGGTGCAAAAGGTTTTTCAGTAGCAACAAGAATTTTCATATCCGGGTTTATTAGATTGTCTTTTCAAATTCCTTCATTACGTCAATGAGCGCGACAACGCTTTCCGCAGGGAGTGCGTTGTAAGTCGAGGCCCTGAATCCGCCAACCGACCTGTGACCTGCGATACCGACCATTCCTTTCGACTTGGCAAAATCGGCGAAAGGCTGTTCTAGCTCCTTGTATTCTTCAGCCATCACAAAGCAAATGTTCATGTAAGACCTGTCTTCCACATCTTTAACTGTAGGGACAAAAAGCCTGTTTCTGTCTATTTCGTTATATAGCATTCCGGCCTTCTCTATGTTCTTTTTCTGAATAGCCTTTACTCCGCCGAGTTCCCTGAGCCATTTCAGGGTCTGCTGTGCCGCGAAGACAGCAAAGACAGGTGGGGTGTTAAACATCGACTCAGCCTTGATATGAGTCCTGTAGTCGAGTATTGTGGGTATTGCCCTGTTTACTTTGCCGAGTATATCTTCTTTAATGATTATCAGAGTTACACCTGCGGGTGCAAGGTTCTTCTGGGCACCTGCGTAGATAAGTGAATATTTCGACACATCTACCGGGCGGCTGAATATATCAGACGACATATCGGCAACGAGAGGTATCTGAACATCCGGGTCCTTCTTAAGTTCCGTTCCGTAGATCGTGTTGTTTGTGGTTATATGGAAGTAACTGGCATCGGAAGGTACGGTATAGTTTTTGGGAATATAGCTGAAGTTCCTGTCTTTGGAAGAAGCCACTTCGACAGCTTCGCCATACATTTTTGCTTCCTTGAAAGCCTTTGTTGCCCATTCTCCGGTAACGAGGTATGCTGATTTGGTATCCATCAGGTTCATGGGTATCATTGCAAACTGAAGGCTGGCTCCTCCTCCCAGGAAGATCACCTGGTAACCTGAAGGTATGTCCAGGAGTTCCCTGCATAGTGCTGTTGTGTCATTCATGCATGCAACGAATTCCTTGCTCCGGTGTGAAATCTCAAGCACAGACAGTCCTGAACCGCTGAAATCCCTGATTCCTTCAATTGTCCTGTCGAGAGTATACTGCGGGAGGATTGAAGGACCTGCAAAAAAGTTGTGTTTCTTCATAATGATTATTTTAATGTTTTAAATAATATCCTTTACAGAACCCTGTACAAATTTATTAATTAATACGCCTTATTTGTTAATTAATTAACACAATATCCCATTTGTTTTCAAATAATATCAACAAGAATACCATCTTTAATTACAGGTATTTTTTTTGTAAAATCATGTCGGAGGCAGAAGCTGATACAGTCATCAAGTCCTTTTTCCCTCAAACGTGATCGCTGGGCGACCTTCTGGGTATAACCGTGCAGGTCGTCCTTTGCAAGAGACCAGAGATCAAGTGCCGCATGTGTTGAATCGCAATTAGTTGTATAAAGCCCGCTGTTCATAAGTCTTTCAGCGAGTGCACCTGCGCATATTGTATCTTCAAGGTTGAATCTGTTCTTCCATCCGGCGCAGAAAAGCACAACATCCCTGTCCTGACCTGCAAGCCAGCCGTTAACAGCGGTAATATTGAGATATGATGCTATTATGATTGCATAAGCCGAAGAAGCCTTTTTAATGATTCCTGTTCCGTTTGTTGTACTGTAGACGATTGTTTTTCCTTCAATGGCCTCACGTGTGAAATTAAAAGGTGAATTACCAAAATCAGCAAAGTCAAGGACAAATCCGTCGCGTTCGGCTGCCACCAGGTAGCCACGTTCCTTGTATTCTCTCGCCTCCTCCACTCCTGCAACAGGGATGATGGATTTCACGCCGTTCTCAAAAGCCGTGCAGATCGCCGATGTTGCACGAAAGATATCAATTACAACAACTATCGAACCCACATGAAGTGAGGCTTCATACAGGGCAGGTGAAAAGCATGTCTCAAGCTGTCTTGCTGCCATCTTTGTAAAAGGGAAGGTCAGTTATCTTTGCTTTCAGGTCCTTGTTCCTGACACGGATAAATATTTCGGTATCCGTCTTCCAGAATCCTTTATTGAGATACCCCATTCCGATTCCGACTTTCAGGCTGGGCGACATTGTTCCTGATGTAACCTCACCAACGGTCAGGCCTTCAGCGTTGACAATGGAATAATGTTGACGGGGGATACCCCTGTCTATCATGACAAATCCTTTCAGCCGCCTTTCAACTCCTTCAGTCTTTTGCCTGAGCAGCAGTTCACGGTCGATAAAATCCTTTGCGGGTGTGAATTTTGTTATCCAGCCCAGGCCGGCTTCTATCGGTGAGGTTTGGTCGTTGATATCATTTCCGTAGAGACAATATCCCATTTCGAGGCGCAGGGTATCACGGGCGCCGAGCCCTACCGGCCGTATCCCGTATTCCTTTCCGGCCTCAAATACTGCATCCCACAATTTCAGAGCATCTTCATTCCTTACATACAGCTCACAGCCTCCTGATCCTGTATAACCTGTTGTTGAAAAGAGTACATTGCTGATGCCGGCAAATTCAATTTCCCTGAAAGTGTAATACTCCATATCCGTCACCGTGGCAGTGGTAAGCTTCTGCATTGCTTTCAGGGCCAGTGGCCCCTGGACAGCCAGCTGGGCGATTGAGTCGGAATCATTGACGAGTTCTTTCCCCGGGCTAAGGCCGAATCTGCCACACTGGCTTACACACCATTCCCAGTCTTTTTCAATATTGGCAGCATTGACAACCAGAAAGTACTTTTCCGCATTAAACCTGTAAACGAGAAGGTCGTCAACTATGCCGCCTTTTCCATTGGGAAAACATGAATACTGAACCTTTCCGTCGTAAAGTGCTGAAACATCGTTCGATGTGATGTACTGCAGATATTCTGTTGCACGGGGGCCCTTCACCATAAACTCTCCCATATGTGACACATCAAAAACGCCTGCTTTTTCCCTCACTGTAAGGTGTTCGTCGGTTATCCCGGTGTATTCGACAGGCATGTTGAAGCCTGCAAAGGGTACCATTCGTGCACCGGCCTTTACATGTAAACCGGTAAATGGAGTATTCTTCATAGGTATGTTATATTTAGAGTATTCTAAGTCCGATATCTTTGTACGAAAAAAGGTTCTCTGCCTCCGGAAACCGGATTGTGTTAAAATTTACCCTCTTGTTTTCGGGGAACACAAATTAATCAATTTGTAAATCTTTAAAAGCTGACTTCCGTCAGAATTCGAGTATTTTAAATTCAACCCTTCTGTTCTTTGCCCTGCCTTCGGATGTTGCATTATCGGCCACAGGTTGAAGAGAACCGAAGCCCCTGTATTCAAGTCTGGTGCTGTCGACTCCCTTGGTAACCAGGTAATCGACAACTGCCCTGGCCCTGCTTTCTGACAAACGGAAATTTAGAGGTTCGCTTCCGGTTTTATCCGTATGACCTGAGATCTCTATCCTCATGAGCGGATTTTCACCGAGTATCCCGTAAAGCCTGTCGAGTTCTTCTCCCGAACCGGGTGTCAGCACCGATTTGCCTGTCTCGAACAGTATATTGTTCAAAACTACCTTTCGTCCTACCTTTACTTTAATTAACTCAACATCAAGATTATATGCTTCTCCGGTAAAATTATCCGGAATCATTACCCGTTTCATATCCGATAAAAATCCTGTTCCCCTGACGTCGACCATATAAATTCCCTTTCCCGGCAGCCTGACCCTGTAGCTGCCGTCAACATCGGAGCTGGCTGTTGTACTTATCACCGCGTCAGTTGAAATATCTACAATTTCCAGTCTGGCAAGCACGGGATCTTTTGTTTCCGAATCCTTAACGCTGCCAATGAGGTAAATGACGGGTTCCGGAGCCACAGGAGGAACAGGTTCCGCTACAGGTTCTTTTACTATCTCCCTGATCACCACCACCGTATCTCTTACCACCACTGTATCAGGTTTTACCGGTTCGGGTGGAGGAGCGGGTTCGGTGATCGGTTCCGGTTCCGGCTCCGGAATTGGCTCCGGTTCATCAGGGATAAAACGTCCTGTGTATATATCCAGTCCTCCGGTGCTTCCGCTTCTGTTTGATACAAGGTAGAATGGACTGCCGGCACCTGAAGGTGGAAGAAAGAACAGGTCATCCCACTGCGTATTGACAGGATATCCGGCATTTACTGCTGTTTTCCAGTTAGCTGCTGAGTCCCTGACACAGTAGAAAATATCGAATCCACCGATGGTTGCATGGCCTCTGGATCCAAACCAGAGGGTGTCTCCCTTTTCACTGAATCTCAGCGATTCCTCATCAAGAGAGCTGTTGAAAGAAGCTCCTGCGTTGACAGGTTTGGACCATTTCTTTTCTCCTTCCCTCCTGATAAACCAGATATCCTTTCCTCCAAATCCCTTTTTGCCGCGATCAGAGACAAACCATATCTCGTCAGCTCCGGGTGAAAAGGTCATGGATGTTTCAGTCCCTCCCGAGTTGATTTTAAAACCAGTTCCGGAAGGTTTTGACCATACTCCTTTTTTGAGAACAGATTTCCTTATATCGCCCCTGTTTTCATAGCCGGTGTATATGTATAATTCGCCTCCTGAAGGAGATATGTACAGCGGCGCCTCACAGTATTTTGTAATCAGTTTTTCACCTGCGGTAACAGGCATGTCCCAGTTGCCATTCACAAGCGATGAAATAAAGATATTCTCATCGAACCAGCCATCGTCAAATTTATTGCTTTGTTTTGACAGCTGACGGCGTGATGCGAAATACAGAGATCCGGAATCGGGAGAAAGGAGGATCGCATATTCGTCGGCGTTTGAGTTTATCCCAGTACCGAGATTTTTTATCTCCACCCTGAGAGTATCTGTCAGCAGATTCTGAGCCGATCTGCATTCTTCGATGTATTTCTTTGCAGATTCAACGAGATTCTTATCCTTTTTACCTTCTGAATCAAGGTACTTCTGCAGTTTATCGCAGGCCTCATCGTATTTACCTTCAAACTGAAGTGCCCTGCCGGTGAAAAACATGACGTCACCTGTAAGGTCAGGCTTTTCCTCCAGTACCTTCCGGAAGAAGGGCATTGCCTTTTCCTTGTTATCAGACAGAAGAGCTGAAACGCCTGCTTTATAGTTCAATTCCGGATTTACACTGTTATAGAAGGAAGCTTTCAGATAATTCTGAAAAGCACCTGAATATTCCGGACCTCCTTTACGGAAAAAAGCATCACCGGCTGCAACATAGCTCCACGCGGATTCAAACCCGGGCTGGTCAGTCCTGAAGCTCTTCTTCGATATTTTTACATTAGTCTGTCCAAAAGCAGAAAAAGCCAGAAAAAGAAATGAACCTGAGATAATGTACAGGGAACGTCTCATAAAAGTCGGTTTTTATCACTATAAAAATAGCACTAATTTCCCGTATTTAAAACACCTTTTTAAAGCGACGGAGAGAGACGGGAATTAAAAAAAATCTATATTTGTTATATTCTTTGCATCCTTTTAATTCATAATGGAGTCTTATCAGTATGACCTACAAGTACATAAATACTGAATATCTCGATTCGGTATCGGGTGGTGACTACAGTGTTACAATAGAGATCGTCTCTATGTTCATTGAACAAGCCGGGGAAATATTCTCTGAAATGAAAACACTGCTCGAAAACAAGGATTATTATAATCTCGGATTACTGGCACACAAAGCCAAATCGTCGGTTGCAATAATGGGAATGGCCGATCTGGCTGCGATGCTAAAGACGTTTGAGCTTCAGGCAAAAGAGGGTGTGGAAACAGAAAAATACGGTTCATATGTAGACAGATACCGTATAGAGACCACAGAAGCAGCCGCGGAGCTGAATGATCTTGTTGAAAATATCAAAAAAGGGGTTTAATGATCCGGACCGAAAAAAGGGACAAGGTCGACATTATAAGCTTTACAACCGACAGGTTAAATGCACTTGGCACCGACGAATTAATGGATGGGGTCAAAGCCCTGCTTCAGACCGGAAGCACCCGTCTTATCATTAATCTTAATGGGGTTCAGTATATCGACAGTTCGGGTTTCGGTTGCCTGTTGTCAATCATGAAAACGGCCCGGAATCATTATTGTTCAATGAAGCTGGCTTCACCGGAAGCTCCGGTAATGGAAGTTCTGAGAACTCTGAACCTGCACACCATACTGGATATCCATGATGATCTCGATGAATGTGTGAGGTCGTTGAACTGATGACCTGGGACTCAGGCAGTAAATACAAGTCTTCCTTTGCTGACATCAATTTTCACCACCGAGTCGCGGGATACTCTGCCGGCGATCATCTCCTTCGACAATTCATTGACTATCTCTTTCTGGATAAGCCTTTTAACAGGCCTTGCCCCCGACTGGGGATCATAGCCTTTCTCACTGAGCCATGCTATGGCATCATCACTGACCTCCAGTTTAATATTCTGTGAATCAAGTATTCTGCCTACACCCCTGAGCTGTATCCTGACGATCTCAGAGATCTGTTCCTGGTTGAGAGGTCTGAACATTACTATTTCATCGATCCTGTTAAGAAACTCAGGCCTCAGGGATTTTCGCAGGAGTGTGAATATTTCGCGTCGCAGTTTCTCTTCCTCCTCCTCAGACATATTGTTGTTATACCTGTCCATCCTGTCCCGGATTATTTCAGATCCCAGGTTGGATGTCATTATCACAATTACATTTCTGAAATTAACTGTTCTTCCCTTGTTGTCCGTAAGTCTTCCCTCATCGAGGACCTGCAGAAGAAGGTTGAAAAGGTCGGGGTGTGCTTTTTCTATCTCATCAAGCAGCACCACAGAATAGGGTTTATGCCTCACGGCCTCGGTAAGCTGACCACCCTCGTCGTATCCTACATATCCCGGAGGTGCCCCGATAAGCCTCGACACGGAATGTCGTTCCTGGTATTCCGACATGTCGATACGAGTCATCAGGTTCTCATCGTTGAACAGGAATTCGGCAAGTGCACGTGCCAGTTCCGTCTTTCCTACTCCTGTCGTGCCGATGAAGATAAATGAGCCAACAGGTCTTTTCTGATCCTGGAGACCGGCCCTTGATCTTCTTACTGCATCCGATACTGCCTGTATGGCTTCATCCTGACCAACAACACGCTTATGCAGTTCTTCTTCGAGCCTTAGAAGCTTTTCCTTTTCACTTTCCAGCATCCGCGATACAGGAATTCCCGTCCATCTGGAGACTATTTCCGCAATGTCTTCCGATCTGACCTCCTCCTGGATCAGCGATCCTTTCATTTTTTTACCGTCGATCTGTTCCTTGAGCTCTGCGATCTCTTTTTCAAGCTCTGTAATCCTCCCGTATCTTATCTCGGCAACCTTGCCGTAGTCTCCGGCTCTTTCTGCCTGTTCTGCCTCAAAGCGGAGTCTGTCCATATCTTCCTTCCTGGCCTGCAGTTTTTCTATCATTTCTTTTTCGGACGACCAGGAGGCCTTAAGTTCATTCCGCCGGGCCATCATTTCGGCAAGTTCACGCGCTATGGCATCTTCTTTAACTTTGTCGCCATCGCGTCTTACAGCTTCCTTTTCAATTTCAAGCCTTGTAATGGATCTCTGTGCCTCGTCAATCTCTTCGGGAACGGAATTCATTTCCAGCCTTAACCTGGCTGCAGCTTCATCAATAAGGTCGATGGCTTTGTCGGGAAGAAAGCGGTCAGTAATATAGCGGGTTGAGAGATCTACTGCAGCCACTATTGCTTCATCCCTTATAATTACCTTATGATGAGCCTCATACTTTTCACGTATCCCTCTCAGAATGGAGATTGTGTCTTCACGGCCGGGTTCATCCACCATAACCACCTGGAAACGTCTTTCGAGGGCTTTGTCTTTTTCAAAATATTTCTGGTATTCATTAAGTGTGGTAGCTCCTATTGCCCTCAGTTCTCCACGTGCAAGAGCAGGTTTGAGAATATTTGCAGCATCCATTGCCCCTTCTGATTTTCCCGCACCCACGAGTGTGTGTATCTCATCGATGAACATCACTATTTCACCGTTTGAGCCTGTGACTTCATTTACTACCGATTTGAGTCTTTCCTCAAATTCGCCCTTGTATTTTGCCCCGGCTATCAGGGCTCCCATATCGAGCGAATAGATGATCTTTGACTTTAGATCCTCAGGGACATCTCCCCTTACAATACGATGGGCTATTCCTTCTGCTATTGCAGTTTTTCCCACCCCGGGCTCTCCTATCATAAGGGGGTTATTTTTTGTGCGTCTTTCAAGTATCTGGAGTATCCTCCTTATCTCGTCATCGCGGCCGATAACCGGATCGAGTCTGCCGGAGCGGGCTCTCTCATTCAGGTTAACAGCATACCTGTTCAAGGCATTGAAAGTATCGTCAGAAGTCTGGCTGTCGACGCTTGCACCTTTTCGCAGTTCGCTGACGGCTGACTTAAGTTCCTTCATGGTCATGCCCCTGTCCCTGAGAATGCGGGCAGCCTTGTCGTGGGTGTCGAGTATGCCCATAAGAAGGTGCTCTGGGGTGATGAATTTATCCTTCATTGCAGAAGCATGGTCATTAGCCTTCCTGAGCGCTTCCGATAAAGTTGAGGACAAGTATGGTTCGGCTCCCGACACCTTCGGGAACTGGTCAATGAGTTTATCCAGTTCGTTACCAAGCAAGCCCGTATCCACACCTGTTTTTCCGAATAGGAAACCCGTGATGCTCTCAGCCTCATTCATAATCCCTTTGAGCAGATGGGCACATTCAATCGCCTGTTGTCCTTTCGAAGAAGCGATGTTGAATGCCTGCTGTACCGACTCCTGTGCCTTGAGTGTGAAATTATTGAAGTTCATATTATTATATCAGTTAATACAGGCCAGAAAGAGATCAAATTCTCTGCCATCGCCTGAAAAGGGACTATTTGACATAATTTAATAATAAAAAGTGTCAAACTGTCAAATGAAATTGAGCTATATTTATCCGGAAAACAAAGGAAAAATGGAGAAACTTTTCTGGAAACCCGGCACGATGATATATCCTCTTCCTGCGGTTATGGTAAGCTGCGGAACGGAGCCATCGCAGTTCAATATCATCACACTTTCGTGGACAGGCACAATATGTACCGATCCGGCCATGTGTTATATTTCTGTAAGGCCTGAGAGACATTCCTATAATATTATCAGGCAAAGTGGCTGCTATGTCATAAACCTAACAAACGCCCGGCTCGCAAAGGCAACTGACTGGTGTGGTGTGCGTTCAGGGCGCGATTTTGACAAATTCAGGGAAACGGGACTCACTCCTGTTCCTGCCTCCACGGTTAACGCACCGATGATAGAAGAGTCGCCGGTTAACATCGAATGCATTGTAAAAGATGTTATAGAGCTGGGATCGCATCATATGTTTATTTCCGACGTCGCCGCTGTCCATGCCGATCCTCAGTACTATGATCAGAAAACCGGATTATTCAAACTTGCGGGCTCAGGACTGATAAGCTATGTACACGGAAGGTATTGTGAGACAGGTAAGATAATAGGCAGGTTCGGATATTCAGTGGAAAGGAAAAGGAAAACTAACAGGAAGAAAGGAAAAACAAGCAGGGATTGAGTATTGGTAGCAATTAATTATTTTCATACCTTCAGATCGAAATCTAAATAGCCACACATGAGCGAGAAGATCCTTGAGACTTTGATGCAGCTTTTCGCCATCATTGCCAATCCTCAGGCCAATGATTCAGAAAGAAGAGGCGTCGTTGAAGCATTCCTTAAACGTCATCTGGACCAGGAGCAGGTAAAGAAATATCTTTCTACCTACGACAGTGCTTTTGAAGAAGCAAGACAGAAACTCGAAAAAAGAGGTGCAGAACGCCGCGAGGGAGCCATTGCTGTAAGGATAAGGAAACTCTGCATGGATATCAACGAGCAGGGAATGCTCGACCAGGAGCAGCGGATTGTAGTGGTGATACAGGCTCTTGAATTCTGCAAATCAGGTGCTCAGGGAGTAAGCCAGCTGGAATTAGGCTTTATCAGCGCTCTTGCCGACGGTTTGAATATTACCGATAAGGAGTTCGATATTATCAGCAGATTCGTCCTGAATCCATACAATGAAAATCCCGACCATCAGAACATCCTGGTAATAAACGGAATAAAGGATTGCAAGCTGAAGGAAGCCAAACATCTGTTCAAAGATCAGATGAAAGGACAGATATGGGTTCTTTTCATTCCTTCCGTGCAGGTTTACTTCATCAGGTACACGGGCATGGGAGAGCTTTCAATGAACAGCCAGCTGCTTCAGGAAGATAAGGTTTATCCTTTCGGTCAGGGAGCTTCAATAAAAGGTTACAACATTAAGCCTATATATTACATCGACGTCACTGATCAGTTCATGAAAGAAGTCTTCATGGAATCGCGTGTCGTTTATGAAGTAAATAATATCGAATACAGGTTCAGAAGTGGCAAAGTGGGCATCCACCACATGAGTTTCAGGGAAGAATCGGGCAGAATGGTTGGAATTATGGGAGCCAGCGGTGCAGGTAAATCAACCCTTCTGAGTGTTCTCAACGGAGTGAATTCTCCCTGCGACGGAGAGGTGATGATTAACGGAATAAACATCCACCAGGACAAGGAGCAAATAAAGGGCCTTATCGGATACGTTTCGCAGGATGACCTTCTCATTGAAGAACTTACAGTATTCGAGAACCTGTACTACAATGCAAAGCTTTGTTTCGGAAACCTTAAGGATGAAGACATAGTGGCAAAGGTCGATTCCACCCTCAAGAGCCTTGGGCTTCTGGAAATACGCGATATGAAGGTGGGATCTCCTCTCAACAAAAAAATAAGCGGTGGGCAAAGGAAGAGACTGAACATCTCACTTGAGCTGATAAGGGAACCTTCCATAATGTTCCTTGATGAACCAACCTCGGGACTCTCCTCACGTGACTCTGAAAATATTCTTGTACTGCTTAAAGAACTCACCCACAAAGGAAAGCTTCTTTTCATCGTCATACACCAGCCCTCTTCAGAGATATTTAAAATGTTCGACAGACTTCTCATCCTCGACACCGGGGGATACCTTATATATAATGACAAGCCTGTTGAGTCGATAACCTATTTCAAAAGGAAGATAGAACAGGCTTCATACAATGAGGGAGAATGTTATGTATGCGGGAACGTAAATCCCGAGCAGGTCTTTAACATCGTTGAAACCCGTGTGGTGAATGAAAGCGGAAAGCCTACCGATAAGCGGAGGATATCGCCTGCTGACTGGAGTGCCCTGTACAAGTCTTCCATAGCCGAGAAAAAAGAAGTGCCTGTAAAACCCGGTGGCCCCTTGCCGGAGATAAACTTCAAAACGCCGGGGAAGCTGAAGCAGACGGTTATCTTCATCAAGCGTGACATCCTTTCAAAGGTTGCAGATCTGCAATATATGCTGATCACCCTCCTGGAGGCTCCGGTGCTGGCTGTTGCCTTATCCTTCCTGATACGCTATTTCGATGAAAGCGTGTCAAACCCTCAGTATACGCTGTACGAGAACAGCAACCTCCCGGTTTATATTTTTATGTCGGTAATCATAGCGATATTCATGGGACTGACGGTCAGTGCTGAAGAAATAATCAAAGACAGGAAAATACTCCGGAGGGAAGCATTTCTGAATCTCAGCTGGAACAGCTACCTGATGTCAAAAGTTGCGGTTCAGCTTGGGATTTCAGCTATTCAGGCATTCACTTTTGTGCTGCTGGGAAATTCAATAACAGGTATCAAAGGGATGTGGTTTGAATACTGGATCGTACTGTTTTCATGCTGGGCCGGGGCTAATATGATGGGGCTCCTTATATCCGACAGCTTCAAAGCGGTTGTTACGATCTATATTCTGATTCCTTTCCTTGTTATCCCGCAGATAATACTTAGCGGTATAATGGTCTCGTATGAAAAACTGAATCCGAGCATACCCTTTACCAACCCTGTCTCAATACCGTTCTACGGCGAAACCATAACTGCCAGATGGGGCTATGAAGCTCTGGCGGTAAAGCAGTTCAAGGACAACAGATACCAGCGGAATTTTTACGTGTACGACAAAGCAATGAGCAAAGCCAGGTTCCAGAAAGATTACTGGGTGTCGGAACTGAAGGGCAATATCGATTACCTGTCAAACGACCTGAACCATAACAGGAGAAGCGAAGATTTTAATCAGAGGCTAAGGCTGGTATCAAATGAGATAAGAAAGCAGATTTTAATCACTCCTGATATTAAATTCGAATATGCAGAGTTTCTGACACCTGAAAGAATAACTCCGGAAGTGACATCTGCACTTCAAAACTATGTTGACCTTATCAAGAGATATTATATTGTCTATTCAAACAATGCCCGCGACAGGAAGGAACAGGTAATGGAGAAGATGCGATCGCAGGATCCTGAGGGATTCCTGAAACTGAAATTCGATTATACCAACGAGTCTCTTGAAGAATTTGTAACTTACGAAAACGAGATCGACAAAGCCATCAGATTCCATGATGAATTTTTCCAGAAGCTGGATCCGATTTACAGGGACCCTGATAATTATTTCATCAAGGCACATTTTTATTCTCCGGTAAAAAATCTTTTCGGCGTACCTGTCGACACTTTCATTGTCAATATTATTGTTTTATGGTTTATTACGATACTGCTATATATAGCACTGTATTTCAGGCTCCTTAAAAAGGCACTCGAGGCCGGGGGAAATATTTTCGGAAAAAAGGTGACAGTTAATGATTAAAAAAGGGGCTCTTAAGACAGCCCCTGTTTTATGGAATCACCGATCAGACAAAATGCAGGTGAGATATCTATTCGACGATCTCAATCATCTTGAACGGGACCCTGATAATCGATTCATAATCCTCTCCCGCCTCAAGCATATCTTCATCGTCTTCCTCATAATACCAGTTTACCTCCACTTCATTTTTTGCCTTATGAATGGCTTCCAGTTTTTTAAAAACATCGAGTATGCATTTTGAAGAACTGGTATTGAAATATTCCAGTTTTATATTGACTACGGTTTTTTCAAGAGGAGCCTCCTTGTAGCCGTCGAGCCAGTCTACCAGCGGTTTGTAGAACTCGACTGAGTTTTCAGGTATCGAACGCCCTTTTATCTCAAAGATACCTGCGGAAGCGTCAAATTTTACTGTTGGTGTTTTAGGTGTTCCTTCGATGATGATCGGTTCCATTTTATAGAATTTTTAGTTTATCCTTTTATGATCAGACATGGTCTCCTTCCTCCACGAGAATATTCAGACAGAAAAATGAATAATCGTCATTATATTCCCTGAATGTGTAATCGAGCTTATTTCCTGTTTTTCGCGCAATATCAACAAGACCCAGACCTCCTCCGCCCTTGGCAGAGATACGCTGGTGATTGAGTATGAATTTGTATAATTCCTTTATTTCCTCGTGACTCGATCTGTTTATCCTTTTGATCTTCTCCTCCAGTTTTCCGACGTTATCGGCATGTACAAAGTTCCCTGTTATTATTTTATACCCTTTATCCACTTTCTGTACCGTCAGCATGCCAAATCTCTCCGAGGTCTGATCATCAAAATCGGGAGGCACCTTGTCAACATGATGATAAAGATTCTGGAGGCTTTCCACAAGAACATTATAGACCTTTTTCCTGAGCCTTGACTGCTCATTTCCCTGGACCAATTTATCTTCCACTGTATCAAGAACATGGTTGATAACATCAGAATCAACATTACCCTTATAAAAAAGGATCACGTTGTTTTTGCCCTGGTCCTTAAAATAATTCTCTATATCAAAGCTCATTTAAGCTTCTGTTTGAGTAAGGTCTCGGAGTTTCCGAAAACAAATATAATAAAAATATGAAGTTACAAAATTATAATATTGCCATTATGTGTATTGTAAAAATATAGTCTTTTTTTGATAAAATGAGCCTTTTAGAGGGTTAATTGATATTTTTTGAGTCAGCGTCGCCGACTTTTTGCTTCCTGCTGCCTTCATACAGATCATAACCTGCCAGTATGCACTCAATAGAACCGTTAAAGAGTGTTAAGCGGGTGTGGGGCCTCAGACCTACGTGTTTCAGAAGTTGTTTGCCGGCAGTTATAATCCAGACCCTGTAACCAGGATAATTATGCTTTAGAGTACTTCCGGCTGACTTGTAAAACATTTCCGTTTCTTCTGGTTTTATCCTTTCACCATATGGCGGATTGAATATAAGAAAACCCTTATTTTCCATACCCCTGCTCTCAAAGAAATCCTGTATTTCGACACTTATCTGTTCTCCGAGACCTGCACTTGCAATGTTAAGCCGGGCCCGGGCCACAGACTGTTCGGATATGTCAGCTGCAGTCAGGGGGATTTTCAAACGGGATATTCTTTTGTCGTAAAACTCTTTTACACTTCTGAAGAGTTTTTCATCATAATCACGCCACCTGGTGAATCCGAAATGAGAGCGGAACTTTCCGGGAGGGATGTCGCAGGCTATCAGTCCGGCTTCAACAGGCAATGTTCCGGAGCCACACATAGGGTCGTGGAGAGGACTGCCGGGTTGCCATCCGGAAAGCCGGAGCATGCCGGCAGCAAGGACTTCATTCAGAGGAGCAATTCCCTGTTCGATACGGTAGCCACGCTTAAACAGGGGGGTAACTGAGGAATCGAGAGAAAGATCCACAATATCATTGCTTATATGCAGGTTGATCATCAGATCGGGATCTGAAACATTCACTGATGGCCTTTTTCCGTATTTCTCCCTGAAATGGTCTGCCACAGCATCCTTGACGACCAGAGCGGGATAACCTGTGTGTGCGAATAACCGTGAATTGACGACCGGGACGACCGAAAAGGTGGAACCTGTGTCCATAAACTTAGACCACCCGGTCCTTACAGCTCCTGAATACAGATCATCCGCCGAGCGAATCCTGAAACTGTCTATATTCACGAGAACCGATATAGCCAGCCTCGAACAGTAATTTATACGGTAAAGCAACTCCCTGTCGCCGTTACAGATAACGGCACGGTTGACCGCTTTGACTCCCCCGGCACCCATTGCTGTCAGCTCTGAGGCCAGAACACCTTCAAGGCCATAAAGAGTCTTTACCGTAAGCTTCATAAAATATCTTCTGCTGAGTTAACTGTTATACATTCAAAAATACTCTTTTGAATTAATATCCGTTTTGGAATTAAGTCCTTTATTGAACAAGATCACAAAATTTATTGTTTCTTTACATTCATATTTAAATATCTGAATGAACATGAAAAAGGTTTATACGGCCCTCCTTACCCTGGCACTGATTTTTGTATTTTCTTCCTGTGAAGATGAAAAACCTCTCAGTGAACTGATCATTGGTATGTGGGAAGTGCAGTCGGTTAAGGTAGTGAATTACGAAAATAATGTCAAAAAAACTGAGGTAACTTATTTTCTTGAAGCTGACGAGATGGCCCTGCAGTTTGTTGAAGGAGGTACGGGGATATCATACGAGAACGGAGATGTTCTTGGTATGTTCACATGGTCACTTTCAGGCAATATACTTACCATGGGAAATGATACCGAAATGACTGTTTCAATCGACGGTGATACTCTGATCTGGTCGTATTCAGAAACAGAATCAGATAATAATGTGGTTTATAAATATGAATTCTTTTACACTGCTGTAAGAGCCGGTTAAGACACTGATATTTTTATCACCTGGCTGAGCCCAGAATTTTCCTGTAAAGTGTTTCGTTTCCTATTACTTCAAGAGCCCTGGCTAACACTTTATCTTTTTCATTGAATATCATGAAATATTCATTCACCTGCCAAAGGTTTCCTGCCACAAGAGCCTTGAGAATCAATAGTATCTGTTCTTCCGAATGCCGGTAATCTTCTTCATTGAACTTCACTCCTGCCTCTTCACCCTTGCTTATAAAACTTCTCAATTCATTTTGCGTAAAGGAGAAATTTTTTCTGAAGTCATTAAAATCGTTGTATTCTGACTTTATTTTTTCCCTGTTTTTATCGGAGTATTCAAGGGTAAACGATCTGAAGATGTCTTTCCTCAGCAGGGAGATGTAATAATCCGAGACAAAAGAAGTATCCTGAGGAACGAACACATCAGGCATAATACCACCGCCTCCGTATACCGTCCGATTATTGATGAGTGTCCTGTACTTTAGAGTATCGGGCAGGTGTATACTGTCGGCAGAGAATATCTCACCATTTGAATATCTTTCAACAAAATTCTTCATATAATTATCATAGCCATCCTTGTATGAACTCTGTATAGAACGACCGGTAGGTGTATAATACCTTGCCACAGTGAGCCTTATCATTGAACCGTCGGTCAGGTAATATCCATTCTGAACCAGACCTTTACCGAAGGTCCTCCTTCCGACCACCACTCCCCTGTCCCAGTCCTGAACGGCTCCGGCCAGGATTTCACTTGCCGAGGCTGAATTCTCATCCGTCAGTACCACCAGCCTTGTATCAGCAAGGTCACCCCTGCCTGCCGACCTGTAATCCTGACGGGGCGTTTTGCGGCCGATGATGTACACGAGCAGTCTCTCTTCGGCAAAAAAGTGGTTTGCCATTTCGGTGGAGGCAAGCATATAGCCACCTCCGTTATTGCGCAGGTCGATGATGATATTCTTCATCTTCTGCTTTTTGAGTTTTGCCACTGCTTCTTCAAACTCATCCTCGGTGGTAGCGGCAAATTTATTGAACTTCACATATCCTGTTTCTTCATTCAGCATATATGCCGCATCAAGACTAAGAATCGGGATCTTGTCACGAATGATGGTGTAATCGAGGAGTTCTTTTTCTCCCCTGCGGAAGATCTTCAGGTTAACGACTGTACCCTTTGCCCCCCTGAGCCTTGAGTACACTCCCGAAGTTGACAGCCCGATGTTGGTTACTTTTTCACCATCGATATATACGATCCTGTCGCCGGCTCTGAGACCTACTTTTTCTGAAGGACCTCCACCTACAGGTTCAATAACGATGAGGGTATCATAAAGTATATTGAACTGTATACCAATGCCTTCAAAGTTTCCAAGAAGAGGTTCATTCATTTCTCTCACATCCTTTGCCGACACATAGGTTGAATGAGGATCAAGGCTTTTCAGTGTCGAAATGATAGCTTCCTCCGCTAGTTTGCTTATATTGACTGAGTCGACGTAATATGCGTCGATCAGACTTAATGTTCTTCCTACCTTGAATGTTTCCTCGTTAATTACCTGTGCTGATGCATCCGTGGCGATGATTGCCATAATGATAAAGGCAACGGAAAATAATCTTCTGATCTTCATACGGATAATTTATTCTGTCTGGTACAATTATTATGCCGGATAAATGAGAGTAAGCACCATATGGAAGATGCTATTCCCATTCTATTGTTGCCGGTGGTTTTGAACTTATGTCGTACACCACCCTGTTTATTCCCCTGACCCTGTTAATTATCTCATTAGAAACAGAACCCAGAAATTCATGAGGCAGGTGTGACCAGTCGGCTGTCATCCCGTCGGTTGAATTGACAGCCCTCAGTACGATGGTGTATTCGTATGTCCGTTCATCGCCCATCACTCCTACCGATTGAACAGGAAGCAGAATTGCCCCTGCCTGCCATACCGAATCATAGAGACCTCTTTTTTTAAGTCCCTCGATAAATATCTCATCTGCCTCCCTGAGTATTTCAAGTCTTTCCCTTGTAAGGCTGCCGAGCAACCTGATAGCAAGTCCCGGTCCGGGGAAAGGATGTCTGTTCAATATCAAATCAGGGACTCCCAGAGCCTCTCCCACTCTTCTGACTTCATCCTTGAAAAGGAGTCTTAACGGTTCCACGACCTTAAGGTTCATCAGATCGGGAAGGCCTCCCACATTATGGTGGGATTTAATTGTTGCCGAGGGACCGTTTACCGACACCGATTCGATGACATCAGGATAAATAGTGCCCTGGGCAAGCCATCTGACATCTTTGATCTTATGTGCTTCCTCTTCAAAGACTTCGACAAAAACCCTACCTATTATTTTCCGCTTATGTTCGGGATCGCTTACTCCTTCGAGTGCATCGATGAATCGGTCAGCGGCATCCACACCGTCAACATTCAGTCCAAGTTCCATGTATGATTCCAGCACCTTTTGGTATTCATTCTTCCTGAGGAGGCCGTTATCGACGAAAATACACGTAAGATTGCTTCCTACAGCCCTGTGGAGCAGCAGAGCCGCCACCGATGAATCGACACCTCCTGAAAGTCCCAGTATCACCCTGTCGTTTCCCAGAGTTTCTTTCAGACCGGCAACCGATGACTCCACGAACGAATCAGGAGTCCAGTTACGACTGCAATGACATATATCTTCAATAAAATTCATTATTATATCTTTTCCTGAAGTAGTATGCCAGACTTCCGGATGAAACTGGATACCCCACGAATCTTCCCCCCTGATACGGAATGCTCCTGCTTTAACATCGTCTGTCGATCCGATGATCTCATAATTTTCAGGCCATCTTACTATCGTATCACCGTGCGACATCCACACCTGAGTACCGGAGCTTATGTTCCTGAAAAGGGGGTCCCGGTTGTTGATACCGATAAGTTTTGCACGTCCGTATTCCCTGGAAGCAGAAGGCAACACCTCACCTCCGAATGCATGTACAAGGTACTGAGCGCCGTAACAGACTCCTAAAAGGGGTATTTTGCCCTTTATCTTTGACAGGTCCGGTACCGGAGCGTTATTATCTCTTACGGAGAAAGGGCTTCCTGAAAGGATGACTCCCCTGATGCTGGTGTCGGGCTCGGGAAAATGGTTGAAGGGATGAATCTCACAATATGTGTTCATCTCCCTTATTCTCCTGGCTATCAACTGTGTATACTGTGATCCGAAATCCAGTATCAGAATTTTCTCTGGCACTTTAATATTTTTGAAAAGTGCACAAATATAGCCAATCTTTTTTTACCATTCATCTATGGCATTAATATCATAATCCTGACCGTCGATTGCGGGAAAAGTACGTGGAAAAATTGTTCTGGCCTCTTCAACAAGACTTGTGATATCTTTGTAACGTGAGGAAAAATGACCTATTATGAGTGTCTTTACTCCTGCTTCTAATGCAACCCTTGCAGCATCGGATGTTGTCGAATGTCCTGTCGTCATCGCAAGGTCTGAAAGGCTGTTGTCGAAAGTAGCTTCATGATAAAGCAGTTCAACATTGCTGACAAATCGTGAAAGGCGTGTAAAATACCTGGTATCGGAGCAATAAGCATAGGAATGGGGTTCCGGCCCTGGAATGGTAATATCTTCATTTTTTATCAATATTCCTTCTCCGGTCACAAAATCTTCACCTTTTTTTATAGCCTGCATCCTTACAGTGGGGATATTATATTTTTCAATAGCTTCCTTAATGATATTCCTGTCGTGGGGTTTTTCCCTGAAAAGGAATCCGAACGCAGGCACTCTGTGGTCGAGGGGGAAAGAAGTTACAGTAAGATAGGTATCGTCGAGGATGCAAACAGGATCTCTGCCTGAAAGAGGTATAAAGTCGATTTCAAAGTTGAGATGTATGTCAAAATCGCTGAGATGTGAATGGAGAAGGTTTCCGTAGTTTTCGGGGGCATACAGGTGAAGAGTACCCTGTCGTCCCATGAGGCTGAACGAAGAAAGCAATCCGTACAGACCGAATACATGGTCGCCGTGCAGGTGACTGATGAAGATGTGGTTTATTTTTCCGAATCTTATCCTGTTTCTCCGGAGTTGCATTTGTGTTCCTTCTCCGCAGTCGATCAAAAACAACCGCTCATGTGCATTGAGCACATGAGCGGAAGGAAATCTTTCTGATGTTGGCAATGCAGAACTACTGCCAAGTATTGTCAATTTAAAGGGCATCCTGCACCGCGGCTGACTCAGGATATCATTTTTTCAGCATCGTCAACAGTACCTGTGATGGTAAGGACCGTATCGAGCTGAGATATGGTTATCAGCCGTTCCACTGCTTCATTCAGTCCGCAGAGAACGAATGTACCGCCAGCATTTTTACATAATCTGTTGGCTACGAGGATTGCACTCAGTCCTGATGAGTCGCAGTACTGACATTTTTCGAGGTCAAGGATGATATTTCTTTCACCCTTGCCCGAAACCAGCACAAGTTCAGATTTCAGGGCGGGAGCTATATGTGTGTCTAACTTCTCGGACTGTATCTGAATAACAGTGCTGTTATTCCGGCTTTCAATATTGAAATCCATATCATTAAAATTTGATAGCCCTAATTTAAAAAATATTTCTATTTTTTGGAAGCTTTATTTTCTTTTTCTTCCATTTCTTCCTTTATGGCAGCAAGCTGGGTGATGTCGCCAAGAGTCGTTTTTTCAACACTAGTCTTAATCTTTCTTGCTGATTTTCTGGATGTTTCGCCTTCATGCTTCTTGGCTGGTGCTTCTGCAGATTTCTTCTCATCTTCAAAAGTCCTGCTGTGTGAAACAATTATTTTTTTGGCTGATTTATTGAATTCGATCACCTTAAACATCAGTTTTTCGTCAACTTTGGCTGATGATCCGTCTTCTCTGACAAGGTGTTTGGGTGTTGCAAACCCCTCAACTCCGTAAGGAAGTGCTATAACGGCTCCCTTGTCGAAAACTTCCATCACTGTTCCTTCGTGTACGGAATCAACTGTGAAAAGACCTTCAAAAACATCCCAGGGATTCTCTTCAAGCTGCTTATGACCAAGACTGAGCCTTCTGTTCTCCTTGTCGATCTCCAGTACCACAACTTCTATTTCAGCATCAATTGCAGTGAATTCTGCCGGATGCTTGATCTTTTTGGTCCATGAAAGGTCTGAAATATGAATAAGTCCGTCAACACCTTCTTCTATCTCAACAAAAACGCCGAAATTGGTGAAGTTCCTGACCTTTGCAGTATGTCTCGAACCCACGGTATATTTTTCGTCGATGTTGGTCCAGGGATCGGGTTTAAGCTGCTTGATGCCGAGCGACATTTTTCTTTCTGCCCTGTCGAGTGTAAGAATTACAGCTTCAACCTCGTCACCTACCTTCATAAATTCCTGTGCACTTCTAAGGTGCTGGGACCAGGACATTTCCGATACATGTATAAGGCCTTCCACTCCGGGGGCGATCTCAACAAATGCACCATAGTCGGCCATAACAACAACTTTTCCGGTAACCTTGTCTCCAACCTTCATATCGGGATCAACAGAATCCCATGGATGAGAAGTAAGCTGTTTGAGCCCTAGGGCAATTCTCTTCTTGTCATCGTCGAAATCGAGGATCACCACATTCAGTTTCTGGTCGAGCTGAACGATCTCCTCGGGATGATTTACTCTTCCCCATGACAGGTCAGTTATATGGATCAGTCCGTCAACACCACCAAGGTCGATGAACACCCCGTATGAAGTAATATTCTTAACGGTCCCTTCAAGAACCTGTCCTTTTTCAAGTTTTGCAATGATCTCTTTTTTCTGCTGTTCGAGTTCGGCTTCGATAAGAGCTTTATGCGAAACAACCACGTTCTTGAATTCCTGGTTTATCTTCACCACCTTGAATTCCATGGTCTTTCCGACATAAACATCATAGTCGCGGATAGGTTTGACATCTATCTGGGAACCGGGAAGGAAAGCCTCGATGCCAAAGACATCCACTATCATACCTCCCTTTGTACGGCACTTGATATAACCGGTTATGATCTCGTCATTCTCAAGAGATGCATTCACCCTGTCCCATGAATTTATGGCCCTGGCTTTTTTGTGTGAGAGAAGCAGCTGGCCTTTTTTATCTTCCTGACTTTCAACGTATACCTCTACAGTATCTCCAACCTTGAGGCCGGGATTGTAACGGAATTCGTTAAGGCTTACAACACCTTCCGATTTATAGCCTATGTTTACAACCACTTCGCGTGATGTCATCTGTATCACTGTTCCCTGTACCACTTCATCAACAGCAATTGTTGAGAGTGTTTTGTCGTACATGGCTTCGTACTCTTTGTGCCTGGGTGAATTCTTCAGTTCGTCATCTTCGAACCTGTCCCAGTCAAAATCTTCGGGCGACGGGGCTGAATGAGCGTCCTTTTCAGCTTCCGCCTTTGTTACTTCAATAAGATCAACATCGTCAGATTCTGCCGTTACTTCAGCGTCTGCCTCATGATCTTCCTGTTCCTCATGTTCTTCATCAACGACCTCAGTTTCAGAATCAACTGGAACTTCATCTTCATTAGAAAGGGAAACAGCTTCTTCGATTTCCTCTTCGATGAGTTTTTCCTCTATCTCCTTGATTTTAGCTTTTTTAACCGGCTTAACGCCTTCTTCTTCCTTGTCAACAACATCTTTCTTTGATGTTTTCTTTTTGCTCTCAGTCATAATTTAAATTAGTTCTGTAATAATTAATAAGTTAGACATTATTTTGAAAAAATGGTGTGCAAAGATAGACATATATTTTAATTATCCATAACAAACATTAGATTTTCACACGTTTATGGTCCCTTAAAGCGATGTATCAATGAACACTATCAGAGTATCATAAAGACGGGGTTTACAATGAACGGGAGGCAACTGCCTCCGTTATTTTCATTTCAGAAATTCGCAGCTTCTGTTATCTTTGCATATTACTCATTCAAAAGGTCATTTTTATGAAGATCTCAGTTGTGGGAACAGGATATGTAGGGCTTGTCACCGGTACATGCTTTGCCGAAAGCGGTCTTACGGTTACATGCATCGACAGGGATAAGGATAAAATTGCACGTCTGGGTGAAGGGGAGGTTCCCATCTATGAGCCGGGTCTGGAAACCATGATGAGACTGAACATTGAAAAGAAAAGATTATTCTTTACAACCAGCATTGAGGAGGGGATAAAAGATTCTGAAGTGATCTTCATAGCCGTGGGAACACCTCCGGGAGAAGATGGCAGTGCCGACCTCACTCACGTTCTGGATGTTGCAGGTGAAATTGGTTCTTTCATGGAAACTTACGCGGTTGTGGTGACCAAAAGCACCGTTCCTGTGGGAACATCGGAGAAGATCAGGCAAAAGATTGCCGGACAACTTAAAAGGCGAAATTCGAACCTGGAATTCGACATTGCCTCAAATCCTGAATTTCTGAAAGAGGGAGCCGCCGTTGAGGATTTTCTGCGGCCGGAAAGAATTGTTATCGGCGTCGATAATGAGAGAACAGCAACCATCATGCGGCGGCTTTATAATCCATTTGTTCTTAATAACCATCCCATTTTGTTCATGGATATCGCATCGGCAGAGATAACGAAATACGCTGCGAATGCCATGCTGGCAACACGTATCAGCTTTATAAACGAGATCGCAAACCTCTGCGACATCCTCGGGGCCGACATCAGCCACGTGAGAAAAGGAATAGGAAGTGATTCACGCATCGGAAGCAAATTCCTGTATCCGGGGACCGGTTACGGAGGCTCATGCTTCCCCAAGGATGTAAAGGCCCTGATAAAAACCGCTCACGACAAAGGCTACGAGCTGAAGGTGATCCGGGCGGTCGAAAAAGCTAATGAATTCCAGAAAAACGTCATCTTCAATAAGATGGCAAAATATTTCAACAACAACCTCGGCAAAAGAGTTATCGGTGTATGGGGACTGTCTTTCAAACCTAAAACTGACGACATAAGGGAATCATCATCATTATACCTGATCAGCAAACTCCTTAATGAAGGAGCTGTGGTCAGAGCTTACGACCCTGCAGCGATGAAGGAAGCTGAAAAGGTCCTCGGCAAAAAAATCTTCTACGCATACGATCCTTATGAAGCAGTAAGAGGCGCTGACGCTATGGTACTGATGACCGAATGGTCGGAATTTCATCTCCCCGACTTCAGAAACATGGGAAAAATCATGAAGGAGAAAGTTATTTTTGACGGAAGAAACATATATAACCCGGAGGAGATAAGGAACATGGGGTTCACTTATTTCGGGATAGGGAGAAGATGAGGGCGAGAGGGCGAGAGGGCGTGAGGGCGAGAGGGCGAGAGGGCGAGAGGGCGAGAGGGCGAGATGGGGTGATGGGGAGATGGCGTGAGGGGGAGTTACGCGATGGCGGAAGCGGGATTGTAAGAGACAGTTGTAACTCCGCGTAACTCCGCGTAACTCCGTGTAACTCAGTGGTTAAAAAAATTAATGCACAAAATATGAAAGGTATTATTCTGGCAGGCGGTTCGGGCACTAGGCTTTACCCGATTACCCATGCGATCTCAAAGCAGATGTTGCCGGTATACGACAAGCCCATGATCTATTATCCGCTTTCTGTACTTATGCTTGCCGGCATTCGCGATATTTTAGTGATCTCCACACCACGCGATCTGCCAGGCTTCAGGAACCTGCTGGGGACAGGCGAATCCCTTGGAATCAAAATCTCCTACATAGAACAGCCATCTCCTGACGGACTGGCCCAGGCGTTCATACTGGGTGAAAATTTTATCGGAAGCGAACCTGTCTGCATGATACTTGGCGACAATATCTTTTACGGTCATGGCTTTGGCGATGTGCTTCTCGATACGGCAAAGCTCACCGGAGGAGCCTGTGTTTTCGGTTATTATGTTACCGATCCCGAACGATATGGTGTTGTCCAATTCGACAGAAGCCGTAAGGCTGTGAGCATTGAGGAGAAACCTGACAGACCACGTTCAAACTATGCCGTTACCGGTCTCTATTTCTACGACAACACTGTTGTTGAAAAAGCAAAATCTCTTAAACCATCAGCGCGCGGAGAACTGGAAATAACAGACCTCAACAGGCTCTATCTTAACGAAGGGACACTTGAAGTCAAACTGATGGGAAGAGGAATGGCATGGCTCGACACGGGAACATACGAAAGTCTTCTGCAGGCTGCAAACTTCATTGCCACACTCGAACAGCGCCAGGGACTTAAAGCATCCTGTATCGAAGAGATAGCTTATAAAAGAGGATTTATCAACAAAGAACAACTTCTGGCACTTGCAGAGCCCGTGAAGAAAAGCCAGTACGGAAAATATCTCCTCAGGATTGCCTCGGAGGAAATAAATGTTTTTGAAGGATCATAATAAAATATGGAAATTATTAAAACAGGTTTCAGCGGGCTGGTGGTGATAAAACCCGATCTGTTTACCGACCACAGGGGTTATTTTTTTGAGAGTTTCAGCACTGTCACCTATAAAAATTCAGGCATCAGCTTTGACCCTGTCCAGGACAACGAGTCAAAATCAGCCCGGGGTGTCGTAAGAGGTCTTCACTACCAGCTCAGACCGTACGATCAGGCAAAACTTATAAGGGTGGTGGAAGGAAAGATCTACGATGTGGCTCTGGACCTGCGAAAGGATTCTCCCACATACGGCAAATGGTATGGAATTGAACTCGATTCCGGGGCCAAGACACAATTGTTCATCCCCAGAGGCTTTGCACACGGATTCTCAGTCCTGAGTGAAACAGCGATAGTACTGTACAAAGTTGACAACGTTTATAACCGTGGGGCAGAAAGAGGTATACTGCTCAATGATCCGGCTCTCGGCATCGACTGGAAACTTGGTGGCTTAGAAACTTTGGTAAGCAACAAGGACCTGATGAACCCGCTTTTCCGTAACGCCGAAAACAATTTTTAACAACCGGACATTATGCCACTGATCCTTATTACCGGAGCCGACGGACAACTTGGGAGCGAGATAAAGATCGCAGCCCGGAAATATTACGGTTACGATTTCATCTTCACCGACATCAACGATCTTGATATCACCAGTTCAGAAGATGTATCCCGTTTTATAGTTGAAAACCGTCCCGACTGGATCGTAAACTGTGCTGCCTGGAATAACGTCGACAAGGCTGAAAGCGAACCCGGGGCTGCAATGCTCGTTAACAGCTTTGCAGTGAAGAATATTTCTGAAGCGATAGCCGGCAGTGACAAGAGTTTCATTCATATCTCTTCCGATTATGTTTTCGACGGTTCATCCGCTCTGCCATATACCGAGAATGACAACACTGAACCGGGAACTGAATATGGGAGGTCGAAACTGGCAGGTGAAAAAGCTGCCCTGATGCACAACAGGGCTATGGTAATCAGAACATCCTGGCTGTACTCTGCCTACGGTAACAATTTTGTTAAGACCATCCTCAGGAAGGCTAAGGAAACAGATCATCTCAGGGTTGTATTCGACCAGGCAGGCACACCCACATGGGCAGCCGATCTGGCAGAAACAATAATGAATATCATTTCTTCGGTGATCAGAAACCGTGTGGCATTCAATGCCGGGATATACCATTTTTCGAACGAAGGAGTCTGCAGCTGGTACGACCTGGCCATTGCTATAATTGAGGAAGCCGGCCTCAGTTGCGGGATCCAGCCTATCCGGTCTGCTGAATTCGCTTCAGCTGCAATGAGACCGGCATATTCGGTACTCGACAAAACCAAAATCAAGGAAAATTACAACATTGAGATAGCACACTGGAGAAGCAGTCTGAAAAAATGCATTAAGCAAATCAGTCCCTGATTACCCTGTGTGCCCGCCGATAATAAAATTTGTACCTTACAGTGGCCGGAGTGTTATACCTCAAAGTTAAACCAGGATATTCACAAAGGACCACAAAGCAAGCCGGTAATGATGATAATATAATATAATTCAACATGTTACAGAAAGACGAAATCCATAAGAGAGCACAGGCATGGCTCGGACCTGAATTCAACGAAGAAACCCGTAATGAAGTCAGGGAAATGCTGGAGAATGATGAGAAAAAGCTTATAGATGCATTCTACAAGGATATGGAATTCGGTACCGGCGGACTGCGGGGCATTATGGGTGCAGGTACGAACAGAATGAACATCTATACCGTGGGAATGGCCACACAGGGATTGTCGAACTATATCATCAGACAGTTCGGCAATAAGCCGGTCAGAGTTGCTATTGCACACGACTGCCGTAATAACAGCAGGCTCTTTGCCGAAAGTGTTGCTGAAATTTTCTCAGCCAACGGATTTGAAGTTTTTCTCTTTGAATCGCTGAGGCCGACTCCTGTTCTGTCTTTTGCCATCAGGCATCATAAATGCCAGAGCGGCGTCGTGATAACCGCATCTCATAATCCGCCGGAATACAATGGCTACAAAGCGTACTGGGAAGACGGCGGTCAGGTAGTTGAACCACACGATACAGCCATAATTGAAGAGGTGCGCAAGATAAAATCCGTAACTGAAATAAAATTCGACGGTGACAGGAGCAGGATCAGGATCATCGGAAAAGAAACAGATGAGGCATTCCTTAACGAGGTACTTAAAATGAGGATCAACCCGGAAGCGATTGAAAAATCATCCGGCATGGGTATCGTTTTCACCCCCATCCACGGTAGTGGCAGCCCAATGGTTCCCAGGGCACTGCAACTCTTTGGATTCAGAAATGTGATCAGTGTGCCGGAACAGGAAAATCCCGATGGCAACTTCCCTACTGTCAGATCGCCCAATCCGGAGGAACCCGGAGCCCTGAAACTTGCTATCGAAAAAGCAATGGAGTCAGGTGCGGGCCTGGTCATTGCTACCGACCCCGATGCCGACAGGCTCGGAGCTGCCTGCAGGAACACTAGGGGCGAGTTTACCCTCCTTAACGGAAACCAGACCTGCGTGCTTCTTTCCCATTATATAATTACTCAGTTGAAAGACCGGGGTAAATTAAAAGGTAACGAATACATCATAAAAACCATTGTTACTACCGATCTGATGGATGTAATTGCTGCGGCAAACGGTGTGGAATGCTTTAATGTTCTTACAGGTTTCAAATTTTTCGCCGACCTTATCAGGCAGAATGAAGGCATAAAGAAATATATAGGAGGTGGAGAAGAGAGCTATGGCTTCCTTTCCGGTGACTATGTAAGGGACAAGGATTCTGTTGGTTCATGTGCACTACTGGCCGAGACTGCTGCCTGGGCGGGGAGCAGGGGGATTACTCTTTATGAGCTTCTTATCGACATTTACGTCGAGTACGGTCTCTACAGGGAGAAACTGATAAATATAGTCAGGAAGGGTGCTGACGGAGCCGCAGAAATAAAAGAAATGATGGTTTCATACAGGAACAATCCTCCGGTATCGATAAATAACAGTAAGGTGATAAGGATCAATGACTATGAAGATATGACATCAACTGATCTCACAACGGGAGAGAAGACAGGAACAGACCTTCCGAAGTCGGATGTGCTCCAGTTTTTCCTTGCCGATGGTTCAAAGATTTCGGTCAGACCTTCAGGGACGGAACCCAAGATCAAATTCTATTTCAGCGTAAATACCACGCTTGAATCGGCAGCGAAATACGACGAAACGGTTGAAATTCTCGAACGGCGAATTGAAGGTATCATCGCCGACATGAAACTTAACTAAAGATCTCTGAAAATAAGTTTATAAGGTACACGTATGGCTTTGGGCCGGTATACATCCGGATCCATTCTGCCCTGGATACATGTTTCAACGCAATCTCCATAACCATTTATGCTGTATGTAACCAGCAGTTCCTTCCTGTGGTTGTCATATTCCGGATGTGCTGACACAGCATAAAAAAGCGGATAATGACCTTTAAGAGTGTCATCTACCTGCCATACCGGGTGTTTGTCGACAAAAGGACCTGAAGGACTGTCGCCTGTACAGACAAATATGTCTTTACCCTGATCGCAGCCCACACTGAATTCTGTTGTCAGCAGAACATACTTTCTTCCCACCCTGCATACATGGAAAGAGGAGGTAAATTCGGCATATATCCTGCTGATTCTCCCTATATCTCCTGACCATCCTTTACCGTCAAAGTAAGTCCACTCTGAATATACATCTCCTTTTCTGAATCTCGCTACGAAAAGATCGTTTCCGAAGCCATTCGACCTTATGCCATAAACATAGGTAAACCTGCCTTTATTGATGAAGGAGTGACCAAAGTTTATACTGTCGCTGCCCGGCAGAAGTAAATAGCTGATTCCGGACATGTTGTTCAAAGGTATCTTTGCCACATAGTTCGAGTCAACACCGGCAAATCCCCACATTCCCCCCTCCCCCGTCGACCTGATCCTTGACTGGAATATATATACAGAATCACGGCTCGTGAAGCCCGATAAAGGCCAGAACCAGTATTTCCTGTCATGTCCGAAGGTGAACAGTGTCCGATCACCTTCAGGATCCCTTAAAGTGCTCTTCACCGACGGATCACTGATATTCAGTAACATGGCTGCATTTCTTGCCTGGAAAAGACAGGGGACGGTCCTTGTTGCAGGATCGTAGGAATCGATGTAACTGTCACCGAAAAGCCAGAGAGAGCGGTCATCCCCGACAGGAACCGAAAAGGCCCCGTCGCCTGCAATCCAGCCTTCAGTACACCTCAGATACTCTGTAAATATTGTATCCTTATATGTTTTCAGATCACCGCTATCCTTCTGAAAGCCCTGACATGAAAGGAAAAGACATGTGATACCGAAAATGGCAGACTGACATAAAAAATGCTTCGGAATATCCATAATGTTTCTGACAGTCAGAATATGATGTTATTTTATTTTTTCTGTTTCAAAGAGGTCGATGCAAGGTAGAAAATTGCCTGTCTATATCAAAGATGAAGTTCAGATTTCACATATAAATATTAATTTCACGAAAAAAAGGAAAATGAAATCATACCGCAGGGAATTATGGTTTGAGACCTCGACGAGGAGGGCGTTTATAAATATCACAGGCGAAGTTGAGAAATGCCTTGCCGATTCAGGGATAATAGAAGGGCTGGTTCTGGTAAATGCCATGCATATAACCAGCTCTGTTTTCATCAATGATGATGAATCGGGCCTGCATCATGATTTTGAGGTGTGGCTTGAGAAACTCGCTCCCGAGAAGCCATATTCACAGTACCGGCACAATGGTTTCGAGGATAACGCCGACGCTCATATCAAACGAACGATTATGGGCCGTGAGGTGGTCTGCGCAGTAACCAATGGCAGGCTGGATTTCGGACCATGGGAACAGATCTTTTACGGTGAGTTTGACGGAAAACGACGTAAGAGGGTTCTGGTGAAGATCATTGGCGACGGCCCCGGTTAAAAATACATATTACCCGAACAGTTGTTAACCCACCCTGTCATTTGGTAAATTTGTAACGGATAAATATTAAAGGTTACAGTAATTTGCGAATACTGAATAAAACGAACTTTTTTCAGTAGTAGACCCAGGTAACATTATTAATATTTATCTGTATCATGAACAGCATTCTGGTCAAACTGGCTTTTGTTTTACTGGTCACATCACCCTCTGAAGAAAGACAGGCACATTTCCTTATTCAGAGTATACGTGACTTTGGAGGTACTTATTCCCGTAATCCGGTTTACATTTTTGTTACGGATACAACGTATTTTTCAGACAGTTCTGTTAATGAGGAAAACACGTTCGTAATGCCTCTCGGCATTAATCCCGATGTGCCTCAGTATCCGTTTTTTGAAAAAGTCCATGCCTGTGCCCGGGCCGAAGAGATTCTAAAAAATAAAGCAGAGGTCCTTGTATGGATTGATGTTGACGCTCTTGTAGTAAGTGAGCCTGGTGAGTTCATTCTAAAAAAAGGCCGGAAGATTGCAATAAGGCCTGTTAATCTTAAAAATAATGTAGGCTTACCTGCAGGGGAACCTGCAAATCCTTACTGGCAGAAGATCTATTCACTAACAGGATTAAAAGCAAATAAAATACCCGTTGTTGAGACCCTTGTTGACAATGAAAAGGTAAGATCTTACCTTAATTGTGCCGTTTTTTCGGTAAGACCTGAACTGGGAATTATGAATGAATGGAAAAATATGTTCATGGTGCTAGTCAACGACAGGGAGTATCAGGATAGCGCATGCAGGACATATAATCAGAAACTTTTCTTACACCAGTCTGTTTTAAGCGCTGTAATAGCATCAAGAATTAAAAAAGATGAGATACAATGGTTTACCTGTAAAGCAGGGTATCCTCTGCATCATCACAACCAGTTAAGCCCCGGTGAACAGGCCAGACAGCTGAATGAGCTTGAAAGTTTTGTATACGAAAGGTTATGGGACACTCCCGGCGGTCTTCAGCAAGTCATCCAAGTGAATGAACCATTGATTTCATGGTTACACAATGCCGATACAACGGGAGATTACATTAAGGTAAAACATGCCATAGAACAATCAATAGGCTGGGCTGTTGAAAAGGATTTTGAAGCCCTGTACAGTTTATGGGCTGATAACATGTTCCATTTCTGGCTGACGTCAGGCAGTAAGATCATTGGTCTGGAAAATTTCAGGAAGCACTCCGAGATATGGAAAGACCCGGGATTCAGAGGAACAAGATACGAATTTAAAGACCTCAGGATAGTCTTTTCCGGATCTGGCGATGTTGCCTGGTATTCATGTTACCTTGATGACTGTGGTATATTCGGTGGCCAGGAATCCTGCCTTGAAAATGTTTTCCAGACAGGAGTGCTGGAAAAAAGAGAAGGTCGTTGGGTCCATACTTTAATGCACGGTTCTTACCCCATTGATAATATCCCCGAAAATTATGTAAGACGATATTATTCGGATATGTTTGAGAAATGATACGGACGATTGTCTATTACTAAAATTATTTCCGCCATCAATTAAAAAAATCTGCTGAAAAATTTACCAGGTATACCCTGTTTGTCGACCTGGTAAGTGCGGTATAAAACCAGCGCAGGTAGTCTGTTGTTATTTCGTTACGGTTGAACATACCCTGGTCGATAAAGACCCTCTCCCACTGTCCGCCCTGAGCTTTATGGCATGTTACAGCATAGGCAAATTTTATCTGCAGGGCGTTGAACCAGGGATCGTTCCTGACAGCCTCATATTGTTTTTTTCGCGTTCTGATACCTGAATAATCTTCCAGGATATTCATAAACAGCTCCCTGTTTCTTTCAGCAGGAAGAGAAGGTGTTTCAAGGTGAAGAACATCGAGCAGCACCTTCGACTCAACTTCAAAGTCGTAATCGGGGAAACGGAGAGACATCTCAGCGAACCTGAACCCGTAGCGTTCCTCAAACTTCCTTATCTTCCTTACTTCTGCAATATCGCCGTTTGCAATAAATCCCGGGCCCTCTCCTTCTTCTTCACCTTCCTCTTCTGTAAGGAAATAGTTGTTTTTCACCACCATTACCATATCACCTGCGCTTATTTCCTCTTCCCTGAAAAAGATCCTGTTACGGATGCCCTGGTTATAACGGTTTGCCTGCTTATTCGAGTTTACGACTATAATAGTACCTTCAAGTCCGCAGGTACCATAGGCTACCGAAAGCTCCTCAATCAGATCTTCGCCACCCAAACGTATGACGTCGCTAAAGTTTACGACGTCGAGAGACGGATGGACCAGGTTGTTTTCAGCGATCTGCAGCCTGACCCGGGTTGCATTCATCAACACACCCGAGCTTTCGCTCTGACGAACCACCTGCCTCATCTCAGCCGACACAAGTGTAAAGCCGTAGCCCTCAAGTATCTGCAGATCGAGAGCGGGACTCAGAGCAGAGCCCACCGGTGGAAGCTGGGCACTGTCTCCAACCAGGATGAGCTTGCAGCCGGTTCCGGTATAAACATATTCAAAAAGGTCATCAAGGAGCCTTCCGCTTCCGAATATTGATATCCCGGCCGGATTATTGGATATCATAGATGCTTCATCGACAATGAAATAAGTATCCCTGTGTTTATTCCTGTCGAGGACAAACTTGCCCATTCCGTCTTTGGAAGACTTCTGACGGTATATCTTTTTATGGATAGTAAAAGCCTGTGTCCCGGCGTATGAACCAAGAACCTTGGCAGCTCTTCCGGTCGGAGCAAGAAGTACAGATCTCATACGCAACATAGCGAGAGTCTTTACTACAGAGCTTATCACACTCGTTTTTCCGGTTCCGGCATATCCCTTAAGGATAAATATCACATCGTTGCTGTCTTCACATATATACCCGGCCAGCTTCATCAGAGCCTCCGACTGATCACCGGTCGGAGTGTTCCCTAGGTTCTTGCAGAGATTATTATATATGATCTTCTCTCTCATTACATTTTGCCTGGGGATAGCAGCAGCTTGGATAATTTTTTTAATTTTGTTTGTAAACTTAACTAATCTGAACAAGATTTAAGCCATCTACATTAAAACCGATGCCGACACTGGAACTGTTTGATGAGACACTTGACATTAACTCGACCGGGAATTACGAGCTGTCGGTTCAGATGAGTTCTTCAGGTTTCGCCTTTGCCATTCTCGACAGCATCAGGAATAAATATGTTATGATCCGTTCGACCGATCCGGAGAACAACAGATATCTTACAGCGGGTGAAATTGAAGATTTGATCTTACACGATGACTTCCTTACGAAGAAATATAAAAAAGTGAAGGTGGTGATGCCTTCTGCAAAGTTCACCCTTGTACCGGCACCTCTTTTCGACCCGGCAAAAAAGGAAGAATATTTCTCCTTCAATCTCACCCGCGATGACAATGACGTGATCGTGTCAAACAGGATATCCGACCCTGATGCATACATTGTATTCTCCGAACCCGGTACCATTTACCATCTTGCTGAGAAGTTCTGGCCCGGAGTATTTCCGTTCCATCACACCAGACCGCTGTTCAGCCAGCTCTCACAGGGCAGCCGAAGCGTCAGCGGTAATTATGTCCATGTTCATGTCGAGAAGGATTTCTTTAATATAATAATATACACCGGAGGCTCTCTTAACTTCAGCAACACCTTTACATACAGAAACATATCCGACATATTGTATTTCGTACTCAATATCTTCAGGGTCAAAGGTATAGGCAACGATGCAACCATACACTTCAGCGGACATACAGGTAAATTTGACGATATCTCATCGGGATTTGCAATGTATGTCAGGAATATCATTTTCACCGAGCCTTCAGGAAATTTCACCTTCAGTTATGTGTTCAACGAGCTTGAACTGCACCGGTACATTAATCTTTTCAATTTAGCTAATTGCGAATCATAGGGGGTAAATACAAAGGCAGAAAGATCACTCCGCCGGGAGGATTCAAAGCGAGACCCACCACTGATTTTGCCAGGGAAGCCCTGTTCAACATACTTAACAACAGGATAATTTACGAGGAAACGATTGTCCTCGACCTTTTTTCGGGAACGGGCAGCATGAGTTATGAGTTTGCGTCGAGGGGAGCAAAAGAAATCCACCTTGTAGAGCAGGATGTGAAACATATTGGCGGCATTCGTCGTATAATTAAAGATATGGGATTCACTGACATAAAGCCTGTACACATTGATGTAAAGACCTTTCTGAAGACCTGCAGAGTAAAATACGACCTGGTCTTTGCCGATCCGCCCTATGAACTGTCATGGCTGGCCGAAATTCCGGATCTCATAGCGTCAGCGGGAATAATTAACCCTGAAGGTTTCTTTATCCTCGAACATCCGCGAAAAATGAATTTCTCATCGCACAAGCTCTTTTTCGAGCATCGCAGCTACGGTGGAGTTAATTTCTCGTTCTTTAAGCCTGAACCTTCAGACATACATATCATCAATATCGGCAGCCGACAGATCGACGAATAGCTGACTTATCTTTTTCACAACAGCATCAAAGTATTTTTCACCCTTTTCAGGTGTTGCTGCCGATGGATCACCGACACCGGTATCGGCAGTTACCTGTGACCATTTCCTTTCTGCCCAGGCCCATTTTTCGTTGAAGGCATTTATCCTGAATTTCTTTGCCTCACCTTTACCTGCTTCACCAAGTGGCAGAACCAGTTCAGGAACAAGGTATTGCATCAGGCTTGTTTCCATTTCGTCGGCATGACCGCCCTCTTTTTCAAAGTAATGTGATATTTCTACCGCCCTGAACCAGTCGCAGGTGGATATGAACATATTGCTGTGAAGGGTTCCCAGTTCCCTTATCATCTGCCGGAAATCGTTGCCTCCATGTCCGTTAAGAATAAGGAATTTCCGTACCCCGTGGCTGACGAGTGAAGCGGCGATATCCTTAAGGATGGCAAACTGGGTTGACGGATTCATATTTATATCGAACCTTATATCCGTTTGTCCGGTGTTGACGCCGAAGGGTATGGCAGGCAGGACAATGAGCCTGGCGCCATTTTCAACAGCTCTCCTGGCTGCCTCGGCTGCAATTTTTTCCGTTTCATAATTGTCGGTGCCGTAGGGAAGATGGTAATTATGAGCTTCCGTGGCGCCCCATGGCAGCACTGCCAGTTCTATCATTTTATTTTTAAGTGTCTTCCAGTTAGATTCGGACAGGATGAAAGATCTCATTTTTTCAATATTTTATAAGCTATATAATATAGATTAACTGACTTTTAAAGGTAATACAGATTGGAATGAAAGTGATAAAAAATTTGTTTTTTGTCGTATTCTTTAATAATTTAGTAACCCGGATGCCCGACCAACCTGAACTATATGAAAAGGAACAGTTTTTTCTTTGAACTTATCAAGAGTCCTCCGTTCATATTTTTCATTATCCTTACCCTGCTGATAGTGCTTGGAGTTGTTATCTCCAACCATCGTGAGAAGGCCATCCAGATGAAGGAAGATGTTCTGTATATCCAGCCCCGGCCGGGACAATAAAAACAATCATCTGCTGCTTAAAATTTATTATGACTATCAGGAATGATTAATAATGTATCCAAAGACGCTTGAAAATCAATTGTTTTACCCCATCCCCAGGGGGAGTCAATTGATTTTCTTCGCTCCCCTTGGGGCCGGGGTAAACGAAGAACCGGAGCGAAGCGGAGCTCGACGAAGTCAAAATCAATGGAGTTTTATGTGCGATTCCTGACACTCATAAAATTTATAAAACCTGGTTGCCGGGGAGTCTGATCCTTTTATTTGTAACAAGAAGAACTGCATCTTTTCCTTCAGGGGAGGCAATAGTGTTTTTTCCCTTTTTCAGCTTCAGCCGTTCACCCCACTCACCGGAAGCTGTATTAAACCATAATCCCTGCGGTCGTCCTTTGGCAGAAGAAAGGTCTATATCCGCCGTACCACCCAGTGGAAGATAGAAAATATAGATATCAGGTTTCAGTGCCAGGCAATATCCGTTTGTTGTAAGATCATCCGAAGGAGTAAGATCACTGAAGGGCAACTGTTCAAAGAAAACTCTCAGGTATTTCAGTTCCGGAGCTGCCATGCCCGGTCCGGGAATTCCCATATAGAAATAGCTCACTCCGTTGCTCCAGTCTCCATAAGTAGCATATCCTCCCGCCATTGCTATTGCCCAGTGACATCTTCGAACCCATTCACCGTTCATGCCGTGTCCTGTGGGAGCATCTGTTCTTCCCTCATAACCATATTCTTCATTTACGTACGGTTTTGGTACATTCCTGTAGCTCAATGCCCAGTTATGAACTGAGTCCATGTCTCCATACTGTTGTGTTATAATAAAATCCGCCCAGGGGGAATCATTATAAAAGAACTCAGCATATGCGTGAGCCGAAGCAAGCCGGTTGTAAGGGTCCTGATCCTTCACAAAAGCACCCATCGTGTTTCCCCATGCTGCGTTACGAAACTCATTATGTTCATTTCCGAGGTCCCACCACACATTATCGAATGCAGCCAGACGGGCAACAGCATATTTGTATAACCTGTACTCATTTGGCGAGAGTGTGCCCAGTTCACGGGGCAGGTTCTGTTTTTCGATTATCAGTATACATGTTGCAACGATGCCTTTTTCGCGCATCAGTCTGACAGCCCGCTCGGCACGCTGCCAGTGAGATACATTAAAACGCTCAAAATCATAATTATGAGCTTCACCCCTCCATGCCGGCAGGGGGTTCACCCTTCCCGGGTATGCCCCGTAATTAGGTGATTTCCATGGATCATCAGGAACACCATGATCAACATCATCACTGGTCCGGTTGTCGAAATCACGCGGATATCCTGTCAGGAGGAAGCGTATCTTATTAAAACCATGCTGATGGCAATAGTTAATCGTTTCCACGATTTGTTCATCACTATTGCTGATGTCCAGAAGGTTATAAGCAGTATATCCGAGATGATAAAATGGTTCACCGGAACCTTTGAAAACAAAATGACGGGGACAGGAAGGATTTGTGATTACAGGTCCTTTGCCTATTCCTGGATCACTGCGAAGGCTGCCGCTGAAGACCCGGTTAAAACCATCTCCCCTGAAGGTTATTTTATACGTATACACTGCTCCTTCCGTTTCGGGTGAAAAAAGCAGACGAAAGACAGATCCGTCTTCGGAATCGCAGAAACCATATACCCTTTCCTGTGAGTCACCATGTGTAAATATACCTTCTATTTCAACATTGGTAAAAGGATTTTCGAATACCTGGCCGGAGACCAGAAATGTAAATTCAGCTATCTCAAACACGGCCACACCGGCAGGTGCTTTCATTTCCACAACAACATCTGCAAGCAACGATGTGATAAATGCGAGATGTATAAACAGACTTAATAATAGTTTCTTCATATAAATAGTGTTAATTTTACATTATAAAGCTAACATTTAACATTTATTTGTTTTTTTATTACCATTTAATATATATTTTGCATAATCATTAATACCAACAAAATTAATCAAGTATTTAACCAACCCTTAACCTCTATGAAAAAAAACTTAAACTCCTCATGAAACATGAAAATAGTTAACAGCCTTTTTAATTATTTTCATTTGTAGTTTTTTCCAGAAACCCAGGCATGTTATTTTGAGGCATGCTTTAAACCAACTTACAATTATGAAAAAAAACCTGCAGAAAAGGGTTCTCTCATACGACAGAACCTCCCGGGGAAGAATGCCTGTTGCAGCCAGGCTTTTATTTTTCCTCGTTTTCTTTTCTTTTTGTATAGCAGGTAACGGGATTGTCATTGCTGATAATCCTGACGACCAGCAGAATACAAAAAGGATCACGGGAACGGTAACCGATCAGTCGGGTAATCCTCTTCCCGGTGTGTCTATTGTTGTAAAGGGAACATCGATAGGAGTAGCTTCCGGAGTTGACGGAAGGTATGTTCTTGATGTCCCTGTCGATGCCAGAACCCTTGTGTTCTCCTTTATAGGATATACGGCACAGGAAGTTGAGATCGGAAGTCGTTCAGTGATTGATGTATCGCTGGCCGAAGAGATGACCGGTCTGGAAGAAGTAGTAGTGGTAGGATACGGAACCCAGAAGAAAGTCAACCTGACAGGGAGTATCACTGCCATAAAGGTTGCTGAACTTACTGAAATAACTGTTCCCACGCTTACCCAGGCCATTATGGGAAAATCGCCCGGTCTCTTTATCAAGAACGTGAGCGGTCAGCCCGGAAGGGATAATAACGTAAGCTATAACATCAGGGGATTTGGAACTCCGCTGATAATCATTGATGGTATGCCTGCCACCTCAGAGGTATTCAACCAGCTGGATCCTAATGATATTGAAGACTTCAGCATCCTTAAAGATGCTGCTGCGGCAGCCATTTATGGTTCACGTGCCGGTGAAGGTGTAATCCTCGTTAAAACCAAACGCGGTAAATTAGGAGCTGAAGTGACAATCAGCAGTAACTTCAGTACCCAGTTCTTTACCTTAATACCTGAGTTTGTTGATTCATGGACATACGCTGCAATGGAGAATGTATCATATCTTAATGACGGGAAAACACCACCCTGGACTGAGCAACAGCTTCAGACTTTCAAAGACGGGTCTGATCCGAACAAATATCCAAACACCGACTGGTGGGATATTACATTGAGAAAATATGCACCCCAGTTACAGACGAATATTAACATTCAGGGAGGAACCGACAAGGTTAAGTATTTCGTTTCAGCCGGGTATTTCTACCAGGAAGGCATGCTGAGATCAAACGACACTAAAGTTAACAGGTACAATCTCAGATCAAACATCGACGTTGCCCTGACGAAAAAACTCAATATGGGTGTCGACCTGAACATCCTTAATAAAGATTATGACGGATGCCTCTATGAAATGGAAAGAGGCAGTTATGTTGGTATCATGACAATGATGTTCAGAGCACGACCTTATTATTCAGCAAGCTGGCCCGATCCGACAAAACTCGTAGGTCAGGAATCACCTGAGAAATATTCCTACAGTGAAAATGTCGGATATAAAAAACAAAATGTTGTCACAGGAGATATTAAACTCTCGCTTGACTACAAACTCCCATGGAACCTGAATGCAAAAGCCATCTTCCAGGTAAACAGGAATTACGACAGGTATAAGCAGAAACAGAAGCAAAGCCCGACCTATTATTATGACTGGGATAATGACATTTATACGCTTGCAAACTATATCAATTCCTATACCTCGATTTACGAATCAATTGACATCCGCTATAACCTTAACCAGCAATATTTCCTTACCTGGGGCAAGCAGCTTAATGATCATAACATAAGCGCCCTGGCTGTATTTGAAGTTCTCAGCGATTCAAGGGATTATTTCAATGCCCAGCGTATAAGGTACGACTTCGACCTCGATTACCTGTTTGCTGGTCCCGACCTTGATAAGACCAACAATGGCTCAGCTTCTGAAGGCGGACGCAAAGGGCTCATTACCAGGATCAACTATGATTACAAAGGCAAGTATCTGCTTGAGCTTAACAGCAGGTATGATGCCTCTCCACGTTTCCCCAAAGGAAGCAGATGGGGATTCTTCCCATCGGCATCAATAGGATGGAGATTATCGAGGGAGCCATTCATTGCCGACAGGATCCCTGCACTCAGCAATCTTAAGTTAAGAGCTTCCTACGGTCTCCTCGGAAATGACAATACCGGTAACTTCCAGTACCTCGAGACTTTCTCGATGACCTCGCAGTTCATTTTCGACGGCAGCACCAATACCCTGTCAAAAGGTATCAGACCTGATGCTCTTCCAAACAAGTCTATTACCTGGGAAAAGATGGAAACCACAAACGTGGGATTTGACTTTGGATTCTGGGATGAAAAACTGACAGGTTCATTCGATTATTTCTACAGGCTTCGTTCCGATGTGCTGGGCACACGTATACAATCACTGCCTAATGTTGTAGGTGCAACGCTTCCGCAGGTCAACTACGCGAAATATGATAACCGCGGATTTGAGTTAGAGCTTGCCTACAGGAAAAACTTCGGGAACCTCGATGTGAGAACCGGCGGTAACATAGCATGGAACCGTGAGAAAACTGTCTTTGTCGACCAGACCGACTACGCCACGATGGAAGCATACAGGAGAGGTAACCGTATTGATGAATGGACTGACCGTTTCTGGGGAATACAGAGTGACGGGCTATTCCGCACGCAGGAGGAGATTGACAACTGGGCAGATCAGGATGGTAAGAACAATGCCACCATCCAGCCCGGAGATATCAGGTATATCGATTACAACGGCGACGGTAAAATTACCACCGACGACAACGTGATCATCGGAAGAGGAACATTCCCGAAACTCAATTATGGTGTATTTGCCGACTTATCATGGAAGGGAATAACACTTTCCTTATTGGTACAGGGAGCAGGATTATATGATTATAACCTGAGGAATTCACCCGACTTCACTATACCATTCTATGCAGGTAACCAGCCTATTACCTACTGGGCTGAAAATTCCTATATCCCTGAAAACCCCTGGTATCCTGTGAATACTGACGCTGAATGGCCGAGGTTCAGAACCGATGCAACCAACCGTTCGCATCCGAACCGCAGTTTTACATCCGATTTCTGGCTTGTAAATGGCGGATATGTGAGATTGAAAACAATTGAAATCGGTTACAACATCCCTCAGAGGATATTGAAGCCTCTTAATCTCAAGAGCTGCAAGATATATGTCTCAGGATACAACCTGTTTACAATATCGCCCATCGACTTCCTTGATCCCGAGGCAAATACAAGTCCAGGCCGGACATTCGGAGACTACTATCCTCCGGTGGGTACCTATAACGCCGGTTTCGTGCTTAAATTTTAACCTGAAAGAGCCAGATTATGAAAACATACAGAATTATATTACTTAGCGTGCTGTTGATCTTTGTCACGCTGTCTTGCGAGGATATTCTTGACAGAACTCCTCTCGACAAGATAAATGCCGAAGATGTTTTTGCGGACGAAATTCTTACTCAGGCTTATGTCACCAACCTGTATTCCAGGTTCCCGTTTAATGATTTCAGGAGCCAGCAGACTACACAATCGGACGAAATGACAACATCAACCGATAACAGGTCAAACGTGACGCAGGGTACTGTAAGCAAAACCAGTGAAGCAAATGCACTTTGGGACTATACCTACATAAGGGACATGACCGATTTTATTGATAAAATAAGAGCTTCATCGCTCAAAGAATCAGTAAAAACCCAGCTTGAGGGAGAGGTCAGATTTCTGAGAGCATTTGTATACTTCGAGATGCAAAAAAGATACGGAGGAGTACCTCTTGTAGATATGGTGATTGATCCCTTCGTACTTCCGATAGATCAGAAATACACAAAAAGAAGCACAGAGGAAGAGATATACAACTTCATCGATTCGGAGCTCGCAGATATTATCCCAATGCTCTCTGCCACACCTGATCCAAAGGGCAGGGTAAACAGGTATACTGCCTTTGCACTGAGAGCAAGAGCTAACCTCTGGTCGGCTTCAATAGCCAAATTCAGCACTGTGCAGCTCAACGGGCTTGTGGGTATACCTGCCTCACGGACCAACGAACTGTACACCAAGGCATCCGTTGCAGCCGACTCGGTCATTCTTTCGGGTAAATATTCGCTATACAATCCCGTTCCATCGGATAAGGTCGAGAATTACAGGCTTATATTTATCGATGAATCACACAGCGAAATTATCTGGGAAAGAGTATACGACGGAGTGAACATCGGGCATGGCTGGGATGCATGGAATGCCCCCAACCAGTTTGCCGGAAGGGGCGGTACCTGGGATCCTACCCTGGAATTCCTCCTCGGATATGAAAATGTTGACGGCAGCGCAGATGAGCCTCTCTTCGGCGTTGATTATCTCTATGACAATGGCAGAGGCCCCTTCATGAAAAAAGACCCAAGGTTGTTTGCTACAGTTTTCTTCGAAAAAGATGCATGGTCAGGGGGAACGGTCAAAACTTATGAAGGTATCGACACATCCAGTACAGTACCTGATGTAAGCAAGATAGTGAGCAATGTTACAGGCAGTTACAATGGAATGGAATATGTCGGCATTGACTCCAGAACCCAGGTAAAAGATGACTTCAGTACCAACAGCGGATTCCTTCCAAAGAAATTCACCGATGGAAGAAACATACAGATACCTGATGGACAGAGCATTACAAACTGGCCGCTTTTCAGGCTGGCTGAGATGTATCTAACCAAGGCAGAAGCTGAATTTGAGATGGGTCATCTTGCCATAGCTGCTGCAGCGCTTAACCCTACAAGACAGAGAGCAGGAATAACACTGGTTGATGAAACCACTATTACCCGCGACCTGGTACGGACAGAGAGAAGATCAGAGCTGGCATTTGAGAATTTCAGATACTGGGATCTTCGCAGATGGAGAGTATCAGAAACCGTTCTGAACCACCGGTTCCAGGGGCTGAGGATAATTTATCACTATGCCTCAGGGAAATATTATTTCCTGCCGATTTTCTGTGAATCATTCACCAGAACCTTCCTGGCAGCGCATTATTACAATCCTATCACGGATTCGAGGCTGAACAATAACCCCGACCTGATTGAAAATCCGCTCTATTAACAATTTAAAATATATGCAGATATGAAAACAAAATATATATTGAATTCCGTTATAGCGGTGCTTCTCCTGATAATGGCGATCTCATGCGACAAGCCTATTACAGACTTTGGCTTCGACGGGGGTCTTTCAGGTACCGTGAAGGATGCAGCCGGCAACATTGTTCCGGGTGATATCACGAACTCCAACTTCGTGGTCAGGGTACTGGCTGAAACAGATGTCAGCACTATTGACCTTAGAGTAAAAGGCGATGGTACTTTTTCACATACCAAACTATGGCCGGTACCCTCAAAAGTTTATATCTCAGGCCCCATAGTACCGGCAGCAACAGATACTGTGGTCCTTGATCTTTCGGGTGGACAGATCGTTCACGACTTTGTTGTGACACCGGTCTTCACTATTGATAAACCTGTTATTGTGAGCACTCCCTCCGACACAACTGTCAATGTCTCTTTTAACATTACACAGAACTCAACCAACACACCTTCATCAAGAGAGATCTATTGCAGTACTGTCCAGTATCCCAATACCAGTACGGGCTCAGGCGCCTCATATTCGACCATCAAGAAATCATTATCGTCGAACAGCGGAACTTACCAGATAACCGGACTGAAATGGGATACAAGGTACTTTATCCGTATCGGAGTAAGATCTTCGTCAACCCAGTACAATTTCAGTGAACAGGTGACATTGACAACTCCTGTAAGAACAAAATAACAACCGGCACTGGAATAAGATAAGAAGAGGGTGTCTCAAAAGGACACCTTCTTTTATTATATGTTCATGTCTTTTTGTTCGTCCAAAAAGAAACGAACCAAAGAAAAAGGGCGCCGGAAATGATAACCTCTGAATGTTGTCATTCCTTTATCGACCTTATTACAATTTCAAGGAGCCTTGTGTATTCCGAACCGTCGGGTGTCGAACTTACTTTTTCTGTCGGGGGCAGGCTTCCTTCAGCAGGTTCAGGCTGGGGAAGGCCTGTATCGGAGCTTCCGTACTGACCGTCGCGCCCTCCAAGCTTCCATATTACAAGGTCAAGCGAAGGGACTACATATAAACAATGCCCTCCCGAACCTGTCTTCCAGAAAGCATCCGCCGGGATATTTTTTTCTTCTTCCCCAGAATTTACATTAAATTGAAAACTGTAAGGAAAATGCGGATTGTAGATTGTCGCCCTTGTGGCATTTTCAACATAGGTTTCCGGAATAAGCTGACGGTCTTCCCACCTGCCCTTATTGAGCAGGAGCCATCCAAAGCGCAGCATATCGGTGCCCCGGAGAGCTATACCTCCTCCTCCCGGAGTATGGTCGACAAGCGGCTGGTTCCTGTAACCGAAGCCCCAGCGGCTCCAGCCCATGGGTATTGCAAGACGTGACCTCAGGTAGTCTTCCAGTTCCATTCCTGAAAGATGCCTGACCATTATCGATACTATGTGAATTGAGGCAGTGGCGTAGGAATATCCTCCTCCCGGCTCGCACCACAATGTGGTGGTTGTAAATGGTTTGCCGCTGATAACACCACTCTTCAGGCCCAGTGCAAAAGAATCAGTCATTGCATACCATCCGTCGGGACCGACAGGGTCGATTGATGACCTTTCTCCATTAACATATACAGGATTATTGCCTCTTATTCCGGCAGAAAAAGAAAGAAGCTGACCTATCTTAATTTCAGCCATAGCTGTATCGGGCAGCGGGAAGACAAAACCGGGAAAATATTCTGAAGTAAATACCTTCTGGTCGAGTCCGTCAGGAAACAATTCAGGATGCTCGCTCATTGCAATGCCTGCAGCAACGCTTGTAAACGATTTTCCGCATGATGCCAGATTGGGGGCAGCTTCACGCTGACCCTTTCCGAAATAATTCTCGTATACGAGCCATCCGTGGCGAAGTACGAGTAAACCACCATTTCTGGTTGTAGTACGGACAAATTCGAATGCGCTGTCGAGCACCTGTTTATCTATCCCGGTGGTTTTTAATATTTTACGCGTATCCGTCAGGGTTCTCCAGCCACCTGCTTCATCGGAAGGCGGATAATATATCTTACCGGAAGACCCTGATTCACTCTCAGCCTGATACGGAGATGTAACCTTTTTCATCATCGCATATACCGGAATATCATCCTGTGTTCCTTCAAAAATAAAAGGGATGGTCTGATTCACCGGGTTGTTCATATAACCCCATCCGCACCCTGACAGAACTGATTCAAACAGGGCTGCGGCACCCACCTTACCAAGTTTGTCATCTTCATTACAAATGATGGGTTTAGCATATCCTTTGAGAGCGGTTATCCTCTCAGCATATTTACCCAAAGGTGTGGTATTGAAATGAACAGTTATATAATCGACACCCCTGGCAAGAGAATCTTCCTGCCGGCCATCTCCCATACCGCTTGTACTGACCAGCAGGCGGCGATTAGTTTTGCGAGCTTCAGCAATCAGCTCAAGCTGGCCTTTTGTGCTTACGAGCCAGGTGCCGTCATTCCATTTCAGGAAGCCGTTATGAAGGTATTCATTTGATATCTCAAGAAGAACATTCCGGTATCCCTTCTCTTTTATCCATAATGCAGTGTTTCTGACGGCATTGAGCATCGCCTCACGGTTTTCGAGTGATGACGTGTTTGAATGCTGACGCTGGTAAAAGCATGTCAATATCACCGCTGCGTCGCTGGCATCTACCGCCTCAATGATATCTGATATTCTCGTCATATAATCCGGACGGAGACTACCGTCAGCATTGAAGGCTGAGTTCACGGCCCCTTCGTATCCCGGAGACCCTCCCTGCAGGGAAATGGTGAAAGCATTGACTCCTGCACCGGTGTAATCAGGTATCTTTGAAATGAACTCCTTAGTGTTGGCATCGGAATCGAAACCGGCGAATTCATCAGGAATTTTATCGCCTCTGTCCTCAAATGAAGAATTCACCATCCTGGCGTTCATAAGCAGACCTTCAGCCTGGGAGCCGGGATTGGTGATTTTACCGTTTATATGCCATTTATCGCCTTTGATTGTAATAACAGTATTTTCACCCCTGTCGCAGGCCTGAAATAATACTGCTGTTAAAATAAAAATGGTAATAAGGGTTTTCAATTTTAATTTCATATCGGATAGCTGTTAAGTTTATTTTTTACCGGGCCACTCCCATTCAGAAAGATCTCTGCTCCAGGCTATTCCAATGGAGGCATTTCTGTCAAAATCGCCCTGATTTTCTTTCAGGGGACCGGATCCGTGGAAGAACATCAGATATCCGGCTATGCGTTTTTCATCCTTGAGGTTTACCACCGTACCGGCTGTGATCCTGCCCCTGGCCCACTCCCATTGGTCCTGTCCCAGTGTTATTAGTATACCTGTATCGGTCCAGTTTTTAAGATCGGGCGATCTTTTCATTCCGATACCATTTGATGGGGAATGGAACATCAGGTATTCGTTGTTTTCGATAAGCACAGTTACATTCTCTCCGGCATCAGTAAAGCCGTTAAAAGTCCAGTTCATGAGATCATAGGAAAATGACATGCTCACGCCTCTCTGTTTATAAAAACACCAGTATTTCCCCTTTTCGGTTTTGTCTTCCAGCAGGTAGGGATCTATCATCCTTCCCATGTCGGAGACAGAAACTCCGGAACCTTTAACCATGAGTATTTCCGGCTGGCTCCATGTTTCAAGATCATTGCTTCGCATAATGAATACTCTGGCCGACTGATCTCCATATCTCACCGGGTCGGTATTTCTCAGTCCCGGCCTCGGATATGTCTGCAGACAAAGAATCCATTCATCACCGAAACGAATAACATTTCCCGGACTGCAAAAGTTAAGGTTCTGGTCACGTGGGGTAAGCTTAACGGGGCTGCTCCATTTACGGAGATTACGTGATACGGATTTCGCAGTATAGGAAAAGACAAGGCCGTCGGCTTCAGTCTCAACGAGGGTAAAGAAGAGGTGGTATATTCCCTTGTGGAAGAGTATTGCAGGATCGCGATAGGCAGTGATACTATCGCCTCTGAAGATTACCGGTGAACGGAGCTTCTTAATTAATGGCTGAGCTGTCAGCTGACAGCAGAATGTCAACGACAGCACAGCTATCAATAACATCTTGATCTTCAATTCTTTAAATATTTTAGTGTTAATGTATTTATATCAGAATTGCTTGTTTTCGAGGTTGGTGAAATATTTCACTGTTTCCATCTGCATTTCCATAGTAGCTGGCTCGTCGCATACGATAATGCCTTTGGGGTGCATCTGTAGTATTGAAGCTGTCCACATATGGCTTATTCCGCCTTCAACAACCTCTCTGAGAGCCCTTGCCTTACTGAAGCCTGTTACTATCAGCACTACCTCCCCTGCATCCATAACTGTACCAACACCAACCGTCAGTGCCATCCTGGGAACTTTGGCCAGATCGCCGCCAAAGAACCTGGAGTTTGCCACAACTGTGTCGTATGTAAGGGTTTTGACTCTTGTACGTGACGCCAGCGATGATCCGGGCTCGTTAAATGCTATGTGGCCGTCGGGTCCTATACCTCCTAAGAAAAGATCGATGCCACCGGCGCCGGCAATCTTCTTTTCATAATCTTCACACTCCTGTTGAAGGTCACCTGCATTTCCGTTCAGGATGTTTATGTTCCCGCGTGGAATGTCTATATGGTTGAACAGGTTGTCGAACATGAAGTAGTGGTAACTTTCGGTATGATCTTCCGGCAGCCCTACATATTCATCCATGTTGAAGGTGATGACGTTTTTAAATGAAATCTCTCCGGCTTTATGCCGTTTTACCAGTTCACGGTAAACAGGTATGGGTGATGATCCGGTGGGTAATCCCAGGACAAATGGCCTTTCCCGTTCGGAATTTGTTTTTCTTATCTTTTCGATAATGTAGCTGGCTGTCCATTCTCCTGCCAGGGTTTGGTCTTTGGTAATAATAAGTCTCATATTATAGGTTTAAGGGTTAAGGGATGGGTTGTGCATTATATGTTTATCGGCGAAGTCGAGGTATTGCTGCCAGTCGTACAGGGTAACGGCATGGCCTCCGCTTCTGATATGATATCCTATTGTTCCGGAAACGGGTTTATTGACAGGTGGCATTGCGTTGACAGGAATCCCTTTTTTTCTGAAGAGTTTATATACCGGTGAAGCGTGCAAACATGACAGGAATTCTCCTCTGGGGTCTGCCCACTGGTCGTCAGCAGCACTTGCAACATATACCGGTCTGGGTGCTATCAGTGCAAGTAACTGGTGCTGATCGACCGGCAGCATTTTTTCATTTTCGTTGTATTTATTGAAATTTTCGCAGAACCAGTGCGGGAAGGAAGTGTTTATTCTTCCGACTGTCTCGCCGTAAGCTCTTCGTGAGAGGGCTGCGCCGCCGCATCCCGAGTTATTTGATATTACCATTGCAAAGCGCTTATCCGAAGCTCCTGCCCACAGCGCTGTTTTTCCAAGCCGGGAATGACCTATGACAATTACTTTTGCAGGATCAACAGATTCGAGTGTTTGGAGATAATCCATTGCCCTTGATAGTCCCCAGGCCCATCCGGCGATACTGCCCCATGAGCTGCTGTCAGGCAGCTGGTCATAAAGACCATGGACGCCGTTTTTAAAGCCATCGTCATAGTCGGGATCAACGTCACCGTAATAGATAGTAGCAAGACCGTATCCTCTTTTTATGAGCTCCTCTGCCTGCCATGAGGATGCACCCTTGCCCCTTCCTTCTTCTGTAGCCTTGTTTTCAGTAATACCTGTTGATGCATTGTTGCGAATCCAGCTGGTGGTGACCATAATACCGGGCTCAGGGGTCACCGAATGGTTTCCACCGAAGTTATATCCCAGAAAAAGCGGAACCGGATTTTCAGATTTTGGCAGGTACAGAAGCATTATCATATCGAGTGATCTGTCTCCATTTCTGAGAGTCAGTTTCATCTCCCTGCGGATTGCTTTACCTCCCAGGGCATCTGTGGTTGATGATAATTCAGATAAGATTATCTGTCCATTCCAGTCGGGGCTGGCACCGTATACTTCGGTTTCAAACTTTTTATATATCTCATCTCGCCTCTTTTCCCAGGCTCTGATGTTTTTCACATTCCGGCCGTTATCATAGACGAGAGGATCAGGGAGAGTGTATTCCGGCAATTTTGACTCGTCGTAGTTTGCAACAAACTGTTGAGAATTTATCTTTCCCGGCATACTGAAGCACAATACCAGGATAAAAGGACCGATCAGATTTTTCATGTGAAAGAACAATACTTTATTGTCAGATACTAAGTGGTTCATATTCTGAATATAATTTTTTATGACTATCAGGAATGATTAATAATGTATCCAAAGACGCTTGAAAATCAATTGTTTTACCCCATCCCCAGGGGGAGTCAATTGATTTTCTTCGCTCCCCTTGGGGCCGGGGTAAACGAAGAACCGGAGCGAAGCGGAGCTCGACGAAGTCAAAATCAATGGAGTTTTATGTACGATTCCTGACACTCATATAATTTTTTATGGCCTGACACACAAATATAATAATTAGCTTCAAAAAATTCTGATTCAGCAAATAGTCTGGTAATGATTCTGCATGATATTAATCAAAAGAGGATCAGGAAGGTGTTATTTTCAGATACAGGCCATAAGTATTTATCCTGGCACTTGACTTCCCCTGCTTTTTCTCGTAACTTGCTGGTACAAGAATGGTGTAAGGGCGTAAAGGCATTAAGGCTTCAGGGCATATAATTTCTATACGCCATAACGTCGTAACAGCTTATATCATGAAAACAAAACTCGCTTTTTTTACCTTGATCCTTGCCCTGAGCCCTGTGCCCATGGCTCTGAGCCAGACTCCTCAGGGATTTAATTACCAGGCTATTGCCCGGGATGCCTCAGGAGAACCTATCATAAACACTCCGATGCCGGTAAGAATAACCATACAAGCCGATTCCCTGGGAACCATTGTGATATGGCAGGAACTCCATTCTACGGTTACAACCAATAATTTCGGACTTATACCACTGGTAATAGGCAGGGGGGCAAGACAGGCCGCAAGCACTGTTGAAAATTTCAGTGACATAGACTGGGATTCATCTCCGGTATTCATTAAAACTGAGATTGATTACCTGGGATGGAAAACAATGGGAGTCTCAAGACTGTGGTCGGTTCCTTATGCCCTGATGGCTGATGATCTTTCCGGGTCAATAAAAAAACTGACGATTGAAGGAGAGACACCTGTACCGGAGGAGGCTCTTTTTGAGGTTAAAAACAAAAACGGGCAGACAGTCTTTGCAGTATATAACGAAGGCGTCAGGATATATGTCAGTGATGGTGATGAAAAAGGGTTAAAGGGGGGATTTGCCGTAGGCGGCTTTGGCACCGACAAAGCAGAATCGACAAGATATCTATTTATAGGCAGGGACAGTGTCAGAATATTTCTTGACACAAATCCGCTTACCAAGAAACAAAAAGGAGGCTTCGCCGTTGGAGGATATGATCTGACTAAAGGAACGGCACAGGATTATTTTAATGTAAGTGCCGACAGTGTAAGGATATATATAGATTCTGATCCGGAAGCAAAAAAACTTAAAGGAGGATTTGCCGTGGGTGGTTTTGATGCCACCAAGACAGCAGGATTGAATTATATGGAGATCAAACCGGACAGTTCAAATTTCTATGTACGCAAATTGACACCTGAAGTCTCTTCTACTTTTAACATAATAGGTATTGAACAGAACCTTACACGTCGCTCACTTATGAGGGCTGCAACAGATACAATCGGCATTTCTGGAGTGCTTGACATATTTAATGATCTGCTGGTCAGAGGAGATATAGCGGTTTCAGGGACGATAAATGTTGACACCTTCAAGGTGACAGATACCGATGGCAATGTATACAGGACTGTGCTTATCGGAACACAGGAATGGATGGGTGAAAACCTGAAGACCACCAGGTATAATGATGGCACGGTGATTCCTCTTGTTGCTGATTCTGTGACATGGAGAACAATAGTCACACCAGCGTTCTGTTACTACAATAACAATGCAGAGAATACTGAACAAAATTACGGGGCGCTGTACAACTGGTATGCTGTAAATACCGGGAAATTATGCCCTTCCGGATGGCACATACCCTCAAACAGTGACTGGTCGGTTCTGACCGATTATCTTGGTGGCGAAAGTGTTGCCGGAGGCAAACTGAAGGAAACAGGAACTGTACACTGGACTTCTCCGAACACAGATGCAACAGATGAGGTGAAATTTACAGGACTCCCGGGTGGTGCCAGGGGTGCAACATCCATTTTTGACAACATGGGAAGGTATGGTTACTGGTGGACTGCAGACGGACATTCTGTTGATCCCCTTTATGCCTGGGGTTTTGTACTTTCATACATCTCAGCCGAGGTGATCAGGGCTGATTACTATTATAAAAGAGACGGGTTTTCTGTCAGATGTGTACGCGACTGAACCGGTTTAAATCGAATGCTTATAACCGGTCATGGCAGTTTTTACTTTTTACCCGGGAAGTTAATCATGTTTCAGCATATCGCAGAAGAGACATCTCTTCTTTTTTGCGTCTTTCTGCATATAGTGAAAAATATTTGAAACTGTCTCACAACCTTTAGGGACATTCAGTTCGTTTTGTGACGACAATATTCCGTACAGCTTGATAAGGCAATCACTGAAATGCAGTTCTATGTCTATAAGTTTTTCTACGGTGATATCAGATTCAAGATTGATTTTTTTGAAGCACTCTGTGATCTGGGTGCTCAGTTTTTCATCAGGAAAATCTAGCCAGCAATTCATCGCCTCTGCAACTTTTCTTCTTTTTTCAAGATAATCAATACGATCTGTTTCGATCTCACATAGTCTGTCAATAAGCTTTTTACTGTCTGAATTATCGATCTTTGTCTTAATCTGGATATACAATTCCCTGACCTGCTTGTGATAAGATTGAATTCTCCCGATAATTTCGCTTTTTTTCTGATACATTTCTGCTTCTGATTAATAGTTAATTTTCTTATAACTGCTTTTCACACTGTTATAAAGTTGTCGTACTATAGAAAGTCCTTTATGAGCTGTTCCGACAATTAAAAATACGGATTTTATTTTGTTCGAATCTAATAAAAACTAACAATTCTTCTTTTTATTTAAATTAATTCCAGATAAAATTATTTAATGGGATTATTCTCAAAATATTTAGTATGACTATCGGCAATGAGGCAAAATGAATTATTGATTTTGAGTTGGTAGAAGAGTTGTCTATCCTTCTTTCATATTCGATTTATACCTTATCGGGTATAAAAAAAATGACTATCAGGAATGATTAATAATGTATCCAAAGACGCTTGAAAATCAATTGTT